>JBAZWV010000002.1:0-378734 GCA_041660225.1 Patescibacteria group bacterium
AGCTCTTTCACGTCCACACCGACGATCGTAGCCTGGACGTCGATTGCGCTCGCCTTCGGTGTTTCTGCCGTGATCGGGCTTGTCTTCGGCTATTACCCCGCCAGACGCGCCGCCCATCTGAATCCGATCGAGGCGCTGCGCTACGAATAACCCTACGTATTAAACCTATTCTTTATCTCTTTTCTATGAAAAAGCTTATTGCTCCCCTGATCGTCTGTGCGCTCGTTGTCGGTGGCGGTGCCTTTTACGGCGGAACGGTCTACGCAAAGAAAACCATGCCAACGGGAAACGCGGCGTTCGCGAACTTCCAAGGCGGCGCGCGTCCGACCGGTGCCGCGGGACAAAACGGACAATTTCGGATGCAACTGGGCGGCGCGACGGCCGGCGAAGTTGTCTCAAAAGACGACACGAGCCTCACCGTCAAACTTCGCGATGGCGGTTCAAAAATCGTTTTCTTTTCCGCCTCGACCACCGTCGCAAAAATGGAAACGGCTTCGATGACCGATATCGCACAGGGTTCAAACGTGACCGTGATGGGCAGCGCAAACCAAGATGGCAGCGTGACTGCCAACGCTATTCAGCTTCGATAGAAGGGAAAGCCTTGACGGTATCGAATCAAGTCGTTAAGATACAACCTCTCACTCCTAACACTATTGCTATGGACGACACAACGATGCCGACCCCGGTGGAACCGGCCACGGAACCCGCAACGGAACCGACGACCGAAGAACCGAAGCCGGAAGAAGCTCAACCGAGCGCCTAACCAAAAAGCCCCGCAAGGGGTTTTTTGCTATGATACGTATCGAATGGACTATCTGCGCCTCCTCCTGACACCAGAGATCGGTTACGCCATCGTGCTCGCCACGCTCTTACGCGTCACACGTCCCGCCTATCTCGCGTTCCGCAAACGCCGAAGCGCTTATGGCACCGTCTTCAACAGCGTCACGGAGATTCCGGAAGCGCTCGCGAGTGTTTCGTTGCACGATCTTTCAGGTCGCGTCGTGCGCACGACGGTCACGGATAAACACGGACGCTATCGCCTGCTCGCGCCCAAAGGAGACTTCACCATCGACGTCCGCAAGGCGGATTTTACCTATCCCTCAAAATATCTCGGAGATCCTCATCACACCTTCGTATACGACAACATCCTTTCGACCGGTCGGATTATCATAAATGATTACGGAATGATCACAAAAAACATTCCGATCGATCCCGCATCCGGAAAACGCCGCGCCTCTCTCATCCCCCACTTCACGCTCGGCAAACGGACACAATACGCTCTCGCAGGTCTCGGACCCATCGTCGCTCTCGCCTTTGCGATGTGGAGAATGTCCATCTGGACGTGGATCATCTTCGCGCTATTCATGGTCGTTCTCTTCAAACGCCTCTTCTCCTTCAAACCCGCCGACCCGCCATTCGGTACGATCTTCGACGCAGAGACAAAAAAGCCCGTCGCAAACGCCATCGTCCGCGTCTTCGATGCCAAATCAAACAAAGTCCTCGAAACCCAAATTACTTCCCCCAAAGGCCGCTACGCCTTCATCGTTCGCACCGGCGCGTATTACGTCCTCGTGAAACACGAAGGATACAAGACGGTGCGATTGAATTTTCCACATATCAAAAAGGATGGATTCTTGCTCGTGAAAGACGTGCATTTGAAGAAACAAACGGGACCGGAGGTGGATTACTAAAACAAAACCGCCCTTTCGGGCGGTTTTGTTGATGGCGGAGAGGGAGAGATTCGAACTCTCGATACCTTGCGGTATGCGCGCTTTCCAAGCGCGTGCACTAGGCCACTATGCGACCTCTCCCCGCTTTTCAATTTGTGGCCGCATGGTAACCAATAAACCCTATTAAATCAAGATCACCCGTTCTTACTCTTTATACTCTAAAATATCGCCAGGTTGGCACTCCAACGTCTTGCAAATCGCTTCCAACGTTGATAACCGAATCGCTTTCGCTTTTCCGTTTTTCAGGATGGAAATATTGGCCATCGTAATGCCAACGCTCTCCGCAAGCTCGGTAACACTCATTTTTCGCTTCGCCAACATGACGTCGATGTTAATGATGATTGCCATAGCGTTCTAAACGGTTAGATCGTTTTCCGATTTAATCTCTATGGCGTTCTGCACCAACTTCTGAAGAACAGCAGCAAAAACCGCGACAACCATCGGAGCACACGCAATGGCCATGCCAATGACGATAAGACCCGGAGCATCATCCGCATCCGCAATCGGAAACAAAAGAGGCACGAATGCAGTATAGAAAACAGCAATGACGATCGCGTTGTATTTTATATTCCGCAACGCCTTCACGGACAACATCGAAAACGCCTTGTTCTGGTCGATATAGCGTAACAGATTGAATGTTTGCCACACGGCAAAAAAGAAAGGCAGCGCCGTAATATAGATCCCGATCATAATCAGAAAGACAGCCTGACTCGCCATGGGAAACTCTTCTGAACCCCCTTTCCACATCGCAGGCAAGGCAAAAACGCATAGCGCGAGTACACCGAGCGCGAGAAGAAAAAGCGCAAATCTCAAGAGATATGTTGACCCATTTTTCATAAATACGGCTTCATTATTTTTATTCGTCTTTACAAACCGTACTCCATGGTTTATCGTATGTCAATATATTATTATTGTTATATAAATATGCTCAAAAACCCTTTTTTGAATGCCGGTGCTGCGGCAGCGTATATTATCCTCCTCGTGCTTCTCATTAGTTCGTTTGTAGATAAGCCGGGCGAAAACAGCCTCGTCGTGCCGATGGCCATGATCTCGCTCTTCACTCTTTCCGCGGGCGTGATGGGATATCTGTTTCTTGCCCAACCGATTCAGCTCTATCTCGCGGGAGAAAAGAAAAAGGCCGTGACGTTTTTCCTCCACACTCTCGCAGTCTTCGGAGGAATTACAGCAGTCCTTCTGGGAATCGTCATCTCGATTACCCGTTAAATCTCTCATTCTTCATTCATAAAACCGCCTGTCAGGCGGTTTTGTATTGTTAGATACGATGATGATAAGGTACTGATAATTTAATTTCAAAAATATGAAAATGCCTAATATCAAAAAATGGATAAAACATCCTCGAGTACTCAAGTTTTTTAGAAATACCTCTATTGCTTTGAGTATTACTAAGGTTGCAGTGAATGCCTTTATTTTCTTTTGGCCCCACTCAACACCCATAAAATCACCTCAACTGAACCCAACAACTTCTTATGAACAACAGGGAGGAGTTACCGCAGGGACATTTGAAGAAAATTCTGCGACTTCTTACCAACAACAAGGAGGAATTACAGCAGGAAAAATTACTATAATAAACGCACCCATACAACGAGTTTTAGATGCTGCAACTAAAAAAGAAATGGTAAACATACTAAAAGAACTTTCTCCTGATAAAAGCGCTCTGATAAGTATCCGCTATGCCTTCCAAGGCGCAGATACTTATCCTCTTGCTAATGAGATAAAACTTTTCCTAGAATCTGAAGGCTGGAAAACTGAAGAGATGGCTGCAAAAGTTTTCCGGACACCTATTTTCGACGTAGATATAGATAAAACCCCCGAAGGTAAGATCGAAATCAGTGTTGGTAGTAGATAGTGTAGCTAAATCCTTAGAATCCCAACTTCTCATTCACGAAGATCACCCTCACCTTGCGTTGCATAAACGCGGCTTCGCGTTCGGAGATAAGGATTTTCGAAATCGCGCTCCCCGGTGCACCGGTGCTCTTCATTCGTTGATCTTCGAGAGGAAAAACATATTCACGTACGCGTTTCAGACCTTCTTCAAGCGTCGGCACAATCTTATGTGCTCCCACGATAAAAATCACGTTCTTCGACGTAAACGCGACGGACGGAATCTGACTTCCGGAATTTGACGCTTGGATGATCTGCCCCGTTTCCGTGACAGCGTGTGCGCTCACAAGAAAATACTCCGCGTGAACCGATTGGTTACGCAACTCCGCTTGCTTCGCAGGATCTTTTTCGTTGACGATCGCTTCTTTCAGATTATTCCAACCATGCTGTCCCGCTTTGAGATAATCGACGAATCCGATCTCTTCGAGCGTGCGCGATGATCCCGTCGTGACGGATCCGCCCGGTGGAATGAGGGATTTCACCTTCTCAAGCGCCTCTTCTTTCGTATTGACGGTCATAACCTCAAATCCATGCTCCGTGAGCGCCGCGGTCGCCTTCTGAATTGATTCTGGGGTTGCGAGAGTTTCGTAGTTCATACAGGAAAGGTGATGAATGATCTGTTAGGCTAGCGAGCTGTTTTCTTCAAAGAAATATAAAGCGTAGCAATCCCGACCATCGCGCTCATACCAATCATCAAAGCAAGAGCTTTCGAATCCCTATAGTCCCTATACTGTAGCTCTCCGTAGAGCAGAACAAGAAACACGGCACTAATAGCGCACAAGAATAGTCCCACGAATAAAGATACTTTATTTAGAGTTGGTGTATTTTTCATACATTTGATTTATGCAATTTACTTTCTTACTCTGACACATACGATCATTCATTTCAAAGGGAACAGTAAGAAAAAACGAAAGCCTGTCTCTTTTAGAGCTTTTCAAAAAACACCCGCCGGAGCGGGTGTTTTTTCTTATCTCGCGATTACGAGTTCAACGCTTGATCGATGATCGACTTGAGGGTGGCGTACGGGACGGCACCTTCGACGAGCTGGCCGTTCACGAACGTGCCAGGCGTACCTCCGACACCAGCGGTGGAGCCTTCCTGGAGCTGCTGCGCGATGGTAGCGGCTGTTTCACCGGAGTCGAGACACTTGTCGAACTTTCCGGAGTCAAGCTTGAGCGTCTTTGCGATTTCCTTCCACTTGGCAACGGACATCAAGCCCGCAGTGTTCGCTTTGAAAATTTCGTCATGCATCTCCCAGAACTTGCCCTGCTGACCGGCACATTCCGAGGCTTCGGCAGCCTTCTGAGCTTCCGGGTGGAATGAGAGCGGGAAATGGCGGTAGACGAGACGGACGTCGTTCGGATAATCCTTCAGCGCTTGTTCGAGACTCGCAACGTGACGAACGCAGAACGGACATTCGAAGTCAGAGTATTCGATGAGCGTCACTTTCGCGCTCTTGTTGCCGCGGATATGATCGGTCTTTTCATCGACGGCCTTCACCGGACCGGCAGGAGGCGTATTCGGATCGGCCGACGGGATGGTTGTCGGCTGAACGACGGACGGATTATTCGCTGCGAGAGCTGCTGATCCACCGATGCTCTTGCCTGACAAAAGCATACCGACGAGAAGGGCGAGGCAGAGGGTCGTGACCGAAGAAATACCCACGAAGAGGCCCAAGAGGAACATGGACTTGGGATTTCCGTTCAGCATTCCGCCGTGACCGTGAGAGGGATTGTCGAGCATGGACGTCATAACGTTAAGATCAAATGGAGTTTATTGCACGCGTAGGATAAGGGTCGAACGATGCGATGTCGAGGTCAACTGTCAAGGTGTGGACGGGGTAGCGGCTGGGGTGGCGAGCATCACTTGAATGCGCTGGTCCCATTCGGCGTTTGTGAGAATACCGGACACAAGGAGATCACCGAAAAAGAAGGTCGGGGTGCCATTCACGCCGTTCCGCTCCCCTTCGCGCAAATCATCCATGATCAGCGACTGGTGCTCACGCTTGTCGATACACGTCTTGAACGTATCGACGTTGAGTCCGACAGCGTTTGCGAAATCCGCAAACTTCTGTGACGGATTCGGAAGAGCTTCCCATGTCGGTTGCTCCTCATACAGCTTGTCATGCATCTCCCAGAACTTGCCCTGGGCTTCTGCGCAACGAGCAGCGTTGGCAGCAGGGAGCGCGTTCGGATGGATGCTCTGGAGCGGAAAGTCGTTCCAGATGAAACGAACCTTGTCGCCATATTTTTGCATGGCGTATTTAACCCCGGCTTCGGCAGACCGACAGGCAGGGCACTGAATATCTCCGAAGATACGTACGATCTTATCTGACTCGGCGCCTTTTGCAGGATCATTCTGATCATTGAAAGAGCGCGCGACGGCTGCACTGGGACCCGAGCTGACGGCCCACACCAGGCCGAACACGATCAGAACCCCGAGGATAATGGAACCAAGAAGAAAGGTTTTACGAAGTGTATCGGGTGAAGACATAAAAGAGTTATACCGCGTAATACGCTCTGAATAAGAATTCCTTTCACGCAGCTTACGCATTCTTCTGTAACCACGCAATGATCTGCAGCGCCGCCTTGCTTCCCTCGCCGACGGCCACAGCAATCTGCTTCTCCGTCACGTCTGTCACGTCTCCCGCCCCATAGATACCTTCGACGGACGTCTGATTGTGTTTATCGATGACGATTTGCCCCGCCTTGTCCTTCTCAACGATCTGAATGAAGTCTGTGATCGGCTGCAATCCGATTTCGATGAAGACGCCTTCGGCCGATTCAAGCCGTTCCTTCCCGTCCGGCCCCACGAGGCTGATACCCGTGACGCGCGTCGACCCCACGATCTGCGCGGTCTTCGTTCCCGTCAACACCGAAATATTCTTGCTGGATAAAATCTTCTCTTTGATAAGCGCATCGCCTCCGAGATTGGCATTCACCGTCACGATAACGATTCCGGTCGTATATTTTTCCAAAAATAACGCCGCATCCATCGCGCTGTTCCCTCCGCCGACGACAAAGACTTTTTTGTCTTTAAAAAGAGGTGCGTCGCAATTCGCGCAATACGTCACGCCCTTGCCATAGAGCAGATCTTCTCCCGGAACATTCAATTTACGATGCGTCGTCCCCGTCGCAATCAGAATCGTTCGCGTTTCATACGCGCCTTTCTCCGTCGTAACGAGAAATCCACCTTTCATCTTTTCCACCTTCGACGCCGGCTCCCCTTCTTTCAATTCAAATTGTCCCTCGTAATCCTTGAGATGTTCCTGAAATTTCTTGACGAGCTCCATTCCATTTAATAAATGAAATCCAAGATAATTCTCGACATCATCCGAGAGCAACGCGTATCCCCCGATATCTTTCGTCAGCAACGCGAATTTCAATTTTTGTCGGGCGAAGTACACCGCTGCCGCAAGCCCCGCCGGCCCACCACCAAGAATGACCACGTCGTACATTCCGCTAGGATATCAATTTTTTCTGCTTCGCGCCACGAGAACAATGCCGATTGCCGTCGTCAGGATCAAAAGCCACTGCGTTGGCGTGAGAACCCATATACGCCGGTCAACGACGCGTAAAAAGTCGAGCCAGAATCGGAGCGTTCCATCGAAGATAAGAAACAGACCGAGCCAGAATCCCGTGCGCGTCCGAACCTTCGTATGATCAACGATCAAAAACAGAATGCCGATCACGAAACCGACGATGGAAAGATACAAACCGAGATCATGTCGGATTTTTCCGTCAGGATATTGCACCGCGAGCGCGAACGAGCTCAATGTGCCGGGGTGATCATGAATCAAAAAACATCCGATCCGCCCCACCCCGCATCCCCACGGAATTCCCCACACCATGACATCCGCATATTTGAGAAAATCCAATCCCTTGCGACGCATGAACAGAAACGCAGCTGACGCACCACCCAAAAACCCGCCCATGATGGCGTATCCCGGTTCACGCGGATCAATCGCGGCAAACGGGTGCGCGAGATAGTATCCGAAATCATAAAAGAAAACATGAAAGAGACGCGCGCCGACGAATGCCGCGAGAAAAATCCACAGCGCCATGTCCCACACCATTTTTGGATTGAGACCTTTCGCCTTCGCGCGATGCGCCGCAACAAGAACCGCAATCAAAAATCCGAACGCAACAAACGTTCCCCACGTTTGGAGAGGAAGCGGTCCGAGATGAATGGCGTGGGATTCAATCCAAGGGATCACAACAAATTCAAAATCTTAAACGCCTTCTCATACTCATCCAGCGCCTGCTTCGCAACACGTGAAGAAAGCTGGTACGTCGCTTCGTGGACAAGTTGATTGCGGATTTTATGCGCCCACCATACGTCTTTCAATTTCGGATATTTGTGACCGGCCATACGGAGCCGTTCCCCAAGCGTCATTCCGGGCATATTCATCGACTTGAGCGCGGAATCCAGGAGTGTGTCCGCCTCCATCACGGCGAGCTTCGCGCCCATCTGGCCTTGCGCAGCTGTCTGACGGATCATCTTCCATCGCTCAATCACCTGCTCGCGCGACAAGCCATACATTTCTGGCCGCGTAAAAAGACGCAGCACTCGTTTGATCGCGACAATCGCCAAAATCATCGCAACAAGAATCACCGCAATCCAGATAAGGATGGGCGTCCAGGACATTGATGACTCAACGATAACGTCTTCCATAGTTAGCCGCGCATCGCATCTTCGTAGGCGCCCGCGACAGCGAAGAGCCGTTGCTCCTCAAACCACGGTGCCATCAAATGCATTCCCACCGGCATTCCGACAGAATCCCCGCACGGAACGGACATCGCCGGAAGTCCCGCCACGTTCGCACCAACGGTAAAAATATCTTCGAGATACATCGCGAGCGGATCGTTACTCTTTTCCCCGATCTTCCAGGCGGTCGTCGGAGCTGTCGGCGTCAGGATAACGTCAACGTGCTCAAACGCCTCTTGATAGGCGCGACGGATCAACGTTTGTACTTTCTTCGCTTGGAGATAATACGCATCGTAATAACCTCGTGAGAGCGCGTACGTGCCAAGCAAGATGCGACGACGAACCTCCGCGCCCAAACCCTCAGCACGTGAAGCGGCGTATGTTTCAAATAGCGGCACATTCTCTTTACGTGTTCCGTAACGGATTCCGTCGAAACGAGACAGGTTCGCAGATACTTCACAAGGCATCAGGACGTAGTAGACAGCGAGCGCTTCATCCGCATACGGCAAATCAATCTCGCGAACATCCGCGCCTAGCGACGATAATACCTTCACTGCTTCACTCACTTTTTCCCGCACGCCGTCGCTCATCCCCTTCGTCTCCCACGCCTGTCGCGGAAGGCCGATCCGAACACCGTGCAGGTTCTCCGACCATGACGCTTCGATCGGCGGAGCGTTGATCGTCGTTTGGTCGAGCGGATCTTGAAATGAAATTGCGGACGCAAGCAACGCCGCATCTTCGACAGATTTCGTCATCGGTCCAATTTGATCCAATGACGATGCCATCGCGATTAATCCTGAACGTGATACGCGGCCATATGTTGGCTTGAGACCAACGATGCCACAAAACGATGCCGGTTGCCGGATCGAACCGCCTGTATCCGATCCCAACGCCGCGATACACATATCTGCCGCAACAGCCGCCGCGCTTCCGCCCGAAGAACCACCTGGCACCCGTTCAGGATCACGAGGATGATGCGTCGGACCGAATGCCGAATGTTCGGTTGACGATCCCATCGCAAATTCATCGAGGTTCGTTTTTCCCAAAATAACAGCTCCCTGCGTGAGCAATGCTTCCGTTACCGTCGCATTCGACGCCGCAATGTGATTCGTCAGCATCTTGCATCCCGCTGTCGCGCGCTTCCCTTGATACAGAATATTATCCTTCAACGCCACCGGAATCCCATCAAGCGGTCCGAGCGCAGCGCCATCGGCACGACGGCTATCCGAACGCTTCGCAGCATCCATCGCATCTTCCTCATACACATCCAAAAACGCATGAATCGCCCCGTCCTTCGCTCGAATCGCATCCAAACACGCCTTCGTCAAATCAACGGACGAGGTCTCCCCGTTCGCCAGCAACCCACGCGCATGCGCGATCGACAGTTCATTCAGTTCTTTCATATTCTGCACACATGAGCGATATGTCTTCAAATGCTTGACGAGGACTGCTAGAGCGATCTAGCGAAGCGCTGAGCGAGTTCCGCAGCAAAGCATTTGAAGACATATCGCGATTACCCCTTGGGTTTATCAAACACCGGCGGCACAGAAAGCAGGTCTCCTTTACGTGACGGAAAATTCGACAAGATGAGTTCACGCGTCAGGTCATCACACGAAAGATCCGCATCCGTTCGCCATCCTTCTGCTCTTGCGGGCATCGTGTGCGGCTCTACATTTTCCGTTTGCACCTTCTGGAGCCGATCAACATATCCAAGCACGGCGTCGAGTTCTTTCTCCGCGCGCGCCAATTCCTCTTCTGGCATATTCAATCGAGCCAGATCCGCCAAACGTTTCACATCTTCACGCGTCAGTGACATACCGAATGAGGGTACAGGATTAGCTCACTTTCTTCAAAAACTCCTTCTCATCCAAAATCTCCACTCCCAATTTCTTCGCCTTATCGGCTTTCGATCCAGGATCTGCTCCGACCACAACATACTTCGTCATTTTTGATACGGACTCGGACACATCGCCTCCGAGAGCACGAATTTTTGCTTTCGCTTCGTCGCGTGACATCGAATCGAGTGAACCTGTCAGCACCCAACTCGTTCCCGTGAGCGGTCCGCGCTTCGGTCGTTCTGCTTTTTCGACGGTGACCTGTTTCAATAAACGATCGAGACGCGCCGCTTCCGTCTTGTCATGAAAAAACGTCGCGAGAGATTCTGCAACAACCTCTCCGATTCCTTCGACGTTCGTCAGATCTTCCTTTGTCGCTTTTCGTAGATCTTCGATAGATCCGAAGGCGCGCGCCAAATCTCGCGCTGTCTCCTCGCCGACATGACGGATCCCAAGCGCGTTGATGAATCGATCCAATCCGATCTCACGATGCGCCTGGATTTCTTTCACGAGTTTGTTTGCAGACACGTCTGCAAATCCTTCGAGACCAAGAACATCCCCCGGCGTGAGTGAAAACAAATCTGAGGGATCATGAACGAGACCCTGTTGCAGCAATTGTTCCGCAATCTTGTCTCCTACGCCGCGAATATCGAATCCTGCGCGGCCGACAAAGTGGAGCAGCTTTGCAACTTCCTGCGCAAAGCAACGCGGATTCGTGCACACCGTCGCCACTTCCCCGTCTCGTCTCGATACCGTTGATCCGCACATCGGACATTTCGAAGGCATGCGAAACGCTTTTTCTTTTCCGGTCCGCAATCGTGGCAGCACCTGAATAATTTTCGGAATAATATCTCCCGCTTTCTCAACGATGACCGTATCTCCGATTTTAAGACCCAGTCTCTTTATTTCATCCTCATTATGCAATGACGCATGCGTCACCGTTGTCCCCGCAAGCTGAACCGGATCCATCACCGCAACCGGAGTGAGCGCACCCGTACGTCCAACCGAAACCTGAATCTCACGCACAATTGTCGTTCCCTGCTCTGCCGCGTACTTCCATGCGACAGAACCTCGTGGCGTTTTGCCGACGACTCCGAGCGATTCGAAGAGACGATCGTCATTCACATTTACCACAATGCCATCAATTTGATACGGAAGTTTATCTCGCTTCTTTCCGACCTCGACCTGGAATGTCTCGACCTCATCAAGATCCACACACAAACGATTGAGATGATTTTTCGGAATACCGAAGAGCGCGAGCATCTCGTGCGCCTGCTCGTGCGTCGTCGTTCCCGTTTCTCCTCGCAATGACCAGCCCAGAAAAGACAACCCGCGTTCCGCCGCGAGCTTCGGGTCCACCTGACGAATCCCGCCAGCCGATGCATTGCGTGGATTCGCGAGCAACGGTTCGCCTTTTGCTTTCAACTTCTTATTCAGCGCGTCGAACTGTGCACGCAACATGTAAATCTCTCCACGAACTTCGATTCGTCCTGGATGTTTCGTCAGCACCCGCGTTACCGTCCCCGCGTTGATTGTACCGTGATGCTTTTTCAAAAACTTCTGAATCTCCGCATCACTCGGCGTGCGAAGCGCGAGCGGCAACGATTCGATCGTACGCACGTTCTGCGTCACGTCTTCGCCAACGCGTCCGTCACCACGCGTAACGCCGCGAACGAGCTTCCCATCTTCGTAGACGATTGATACCGCGAGACCGTCCATCTTTACCTCCGCATAAAACTCAAACATCGCGCTCGGACGCAACTTCTTGATCCGCGCAAACCACGCATCCGCTTCTTCGCGATTGAACACATCTTCGAGCGACAACATCGGTGCAGCATGCTGCACCTTTACGAACCCTTTCGCGACCGTTCCTGCCACACGCTGCGTCGGCGAATCGGATGTGATCAGATCCGGAAACTCCTGCTCCAGCGTATATAGCTCGTGTTTCAAGGCATCCAAAGCACCCTCAGAGATTTCGAGGTCATTCAGGACATGATATTGGTACCGATACCGGTTAATCTCGTGCCGGAGCTTCTCGATCCGTTTTGCCGCATCAGCCTTGGTCATGGGGGTATTCTACGGGCAGACCGGCACCCCGCCAACCCCCTTCAGAAGCTCGCACTCCGAGAAGACCACGTATGAATAGAGACCAGAAAGGACGTCCTGTTTTGGCATGTTTACGGTGATCTTTTGCGTGGCGCGCCCGTATGTTCCTTCCGCGCCAAGCGTAATGTCTCCCGGGAACGGCATGAGCGTCCCTCCTCTATAGACCTGAATCGTCACGTTCGTCGCATCCCCGTTTGCGGCGCGCAATCGGATGCGGTACGCGCGCGCGACATCAAGGCCTGTCAGACTCATTGTCGGCGCGAATCCCGTTTGGATGACGAATGACTCATCGGACGGCCACATCACGCTTGCACCGGACGTCCACTGCGCATACCCGAGTTCAAGCTGTGCGCCTCCTGTCCACGTAATGCGAACCTCATCAATTCCCGCTGCCGCGCTCAAATTGTCGGGTTCAAACAGATCAATGACGGAAAAATTTGTTTCCGAAACGGTTGGAATGATTTTTTGCGTCGCCTGTTCAAGCGCAGCCGTCGACACCCACGCGCCTGCGTTCGGATACGAACTCGATACGGATCCGACATAGGCCAGCGTCTGATTCCGCTTACGGATTTCAAACAGCTGTCGTTCAATTCCCGAATCCGCCATGTAATACGCGGAGACGCTTTCGTCCGTGTCTCTCGCGCGCTGCGATCCTTCGAGCACCACGGTCCCAATACCAATACCTGCCAGCAACATGGTGAAGGTGATGAGAAGCGTCAACGGCAAAATGTTTCCGGGTCGTTTCATATCAGCGGAAATAGACGCGAGACGACACCGTCGTCTGTGATTGCAACGTTTCCTGTTCTTTGACGCGTTCCGCCATGTACCGCATACGAATATTGAACGTCACAAACGGCTGCGTATCATTCGGATAGGCTCCGCCAGACAGCTCGAACGGCGATACATCAGGACGCACATATACGTCGAACTGTTCGACGTTGATCCGCTTGCCCGTGATCGGTACCCACGTTGTGCCCCCGTCCGTCGAAAGAAGAAGACATGCGACCGTCGGAAGATCTGCACACAGCGCCTCTCCCACGACGGATCGCTTGAACTGCATCTCAACACCGCTCGCTTGCATGAGATACAACACGGAACTTCTCGGCGCAGGAGTCGTCGCATACGAAATCGGACGATTCCGCGCTGCGCGGACAAGGAGCTCCATCGCAAACCGAAGGTCCTGGCTCACAATCGCGCGATTCGCGATCTTGCGATGAAGCTGGTTGAACGAGGTGAAGGTCTGCGCGACGATGAGCATGGATAACGAAAACAACGTCACGACGATGAGCATTTCCATCAACGAGAATCCGGGCGCCGTCTTCGGCCGTTTACCGCCAATCAAAGAGATCTTCATAAATGGTTCGTACGGAGGTTCGTCCCTTGCGGAGCCACTCAATGCGCGACTCGACACGGATGCCTACGGTTGGATCCGCTCCGCAATCTAACCCGTCATTCAGATACGTCAGCCCTCCCGCCGTATCGCAAATCGGATGAAAGATCACGAGGCGTCGCCACGGCGTGACAGGGGCTGTTGGATCCGATTGCGTGTAAAAATCCGGCGTCGCGAGATCCGTCGAACGCCGCACGATCGCCTGCGTTGCATTGATATCGTTCGCCGTGAAATCGAATACAACGGACTGAACCGCCGCACTCCCGTTCCAACGGGGCGTCGCGGAATAATCCGTCCCGGTCCGAAGTCCTTGATCAAACGAAAGCCCTCCCAGCCAGTTCGAATCACGTACCTGCTTGGCAAGCTCAACGCCTTCGCGTGCGAGATTCACGGCAACAACTTCATCCGCATCGCGATCCGAAAGTTGCAGGTTCGAAAAAACAAGTGATGACGCCGCAAACAATCCTGTGACGATGACGGCGGAAGCGATCAACAGTTCGATCAATGTCTGCCCCGGAAGACGATGCGTGCGGAGCATATTATTGAATCGATACGCGTCCCGTGACGGCATTCATATCGACCGTGATCGTTTTACCAGATGTCCCATGACGCAGTGTGATCAGAAGCGTTCGCGGCTCGCTAGGCGAACACGACGGAAGCCCCGTCTCTCCACACGCTTCGATGCGCATCGTCCCGTTCTGGCGACCAACCCCGACGTCCGCAACGGCAAGCGTCCCAACATCCGTCAGGAGTTCGTCGATTTGAACCTTCCCGCCGCCAAGCGGATTCAAGCTTCGAGCAAGCAAAGTCTCTTCGGTGTTCGTCCAACGCCAATCTTCAACGTTCACATCGGCAAACAGCAGATACCCCTCACGACCGTCCTCGAGACGCATTCCAAAGCGCGGTGGAGGCAACGGAGTGCAGGAGCCGGTACACGCAATCACAGACGTATTTTCATCCTCGCACACCCGCTGAGAACCTCCACCAATCGTACACATCCTCACATTTCGAGCAGCGAGAGCCCGAGCCTGCACGTTACGAATATCTCCCGCGAGGAGCCGAGCGGCGGTGTTCAATTCATCATTCTCACGCGTTGTACGGAGCGAAAAAACCGTCGCCGTCGAAATCAACGACAAAATCACGATACTAATCATCAGTTCGACAAGCGTGAAACCGTTACGATGTGAACGCATATGCAAACCAGGCTTCAACCCGCTGACCAAACCAGAGTGAAAGGAGCACACCGATCGCGAGCGCCGGTCCAAATGGAACACGCATCCCCCGCTTCACAACACCAACGATGACAAGACATGCAACCGAAAGGCCGCCAACGAGATAGGCGAGATAGATCGCCGTTGCCGTCCCAGGCCATCCGACCAAAAGCGCGATCATTGCGCCGAACCAAACGTCACCACTCCCAAGCCAGCGACCCTTTGAAACAATCCATTGCACGCCGAAAAACCCGACCGCAACGGCCAACGCAACAGAAATAAAAATAACTTCCTCAATCAACCGATCTTGATAGACGGCCCCACTCAAACGAATGATCAGTCCGGCGATACCAATAACCGCCATGAGCTCCAACGACAATTCTTTCCAGCGCACATCCATAACAACAAGAACAAGAAGCCCGATGCCAAGAAGCATCTCGGCATAAAAACGAGGATCGCTAAACGGATCAAATCGAAGCGCCGCGATCACCGCAAGAAGCATCGCGATAAGTTCAACGATCGGATATTGGATGTGAATCTCTGCATTGCAATCCGCGCACTTCCCTCGTAGTGCCAGCCATGAAAAGACCGGCACGAGATGCCGGGGACGGATCGGTTTTTCACAGGCGGGGCAATGCGAACGCCCGGTCAAGCTCGACGATGTGTGCAGACGGATCGCAAGCACGTTCGCAAACGAACCAAAGCATCCTCCAAGAACGGCGGCGAAGGCGATGCGTAGGATTGCGTCAGCCATGAAGTAATCACTTTTCTACGTCCTGTTGATCCACGCCGCTTGCATGCGCGTAATACGTTCCTCCGGGTCCAAATGCCGTTTCGCGTTCTGTCGTAAATCTCAGAGAGTATCCGTTCGCTGTTCCTTTATACCGATAAAACTCATTCGCACGCGGACCGACGGGAATGCGCTGCAAGATCACAACGCCACCGCCATCCGCGCCCGTAAACCCATTCGTCGTGAGTCCAACGGCGTTCGATCCCGTTTTCCCCAGATCAATTGGATCGCTGACAGGATAGCTCGCCTTCTGAAGCCAGTATTGCGTGAGTCCGCTGTGCATCACACTGATATCAGAAACGCGCTTGGCGTCACGCGTTGTCGCTCGGGAAACGCTGAGCGCGTAGATAGCAACTGCCCCGAGAATGCCGATGATGGCAAGGACGAGCAAAAGCTCCAGGATCGAAAAACCGCTTTTCAGACGAGAACGCATATCACTCGTGAGTATAGCAAAAAACGCCCCGATGCGACATCGAGGCGTTTCTGTATCCGGAGACGAACTAGTTTACGATTCCGTTCTGGTTGGCCGTGTGCGCCGTACCAGCGGAAAGACCCTGAACCGCCGTTCCCTGCGTGGCGAATCCGAGCGTGTACGTCGAGATGTCGGTCACAGCCTGGAACGAGTATTCACAGTTCGCAGCGGGACAAGCGGCGTTCGCGCTCCACTGCGGATCTTTGACGTTGCTCAGGTTAATGTAGGTGGCCGTCACGTTGTTCACGGCGACACCATCACACGTTGTGCGATAAATCGTACAGGTGCTGATCTTGGAAGCCGCAGCACAGGCTGCAGTACCGGCAGCGTTACAGAGAACGGCTCCATCCTGCGCGGAAGCCGCGAGAGCGGACACCACGGCGCGGATATCGGCGACGCGCTTCGCGTCATTTGCCTTTTGACGGGCATTTCCAAACGCGACGACGGCCAACGTGGCCAAGAGACCAATGATGGCGATCACGACCAGCAATTCGATGAGCGTAAAACCTTTTCGCTTCATACGGACAAGATTCTTACTCCGACATGACATCGGAGGACAAGCTAAAGAATAAGATATCCCCAGTATAGCACATCTCCGCCTAGACTGCGGAAGACAGGCTGTAGAGCGGCAAGAGAATCGCAGAAACCATCACACCGACGCCGACGCCGAGCAACACCATCACGGCCGGTTCGATAAGCGAAACCATGTTTGCGACGAGGTTATCAATTTCACGTGAGAAAAATGCGGAGAGACGCTGAAGCACTTCCTGGATCTTTCCCGTTTCTTCTCCCACGCCAAGCATTTGTGTCATCATCACCGGCACAAACTTTTCGCGTTGCATCGCTGTCACAATCGAATTACCGTCGTTCACTTCGCGAATGGTTTCAAACACAAGCTCTTTCCAACGCGCATTCGCCATCACGCCGGAAACAATTTCAAGTGCCGTCACCATGTCGACGCCTCCCTTGGACAACGTGGACAGCGAACGCGCAAAACGAACCACGTAAATGCGTTGAAACAGTTTTCCAAAAATCGGAATCTTCATCTTGAGTCCATCCCACGTATACCGACCTCGAAGCGTCCGGATCCAGGCTCGGAATGCAAAAACCAATAACACGGTGACGATAATGACGAGCCACCAATAATTCGCAAAAATGCCGGACACGAAAATCAATGCACGGGTCGAAAACGGCAATGGGATGTTGGATTCTTGCAGAATCGCGGTGAGTTTCGGCACCACGAACGTCATCATGATAAACGCGACGGTGAGTAAGCCCGTCAAAATAAATGCGGGATAAATCATCGCGCCCTTGATCTTGGCATTCAAGTCGTAATCCTTTTCAAGCTGATCCGCGAGATATTCCAGCACCTCCGTCAGCTGACCGGACGTTTCACCGGATCGAACCATGTTCACATAAAAATCTCCGAAGACCTCGCCGTGCCGATCCAGCGCATCCGAAAATCGCGAACCGCCTTCGATTTCGTTGCCAATATCATTCATGACGCCGCGCAACCGCGTGTTATCCGTCTGTCGCGCGATGTTCCGAATCGCATCCACGATCGGAACGGATGCCGAAACCATCACAGAAAGTGTCCGCGAAACAACAACGAGGTCCTTCTCGCTGATGCGATTCAAAATCCCCCGTCCGCCGCCGCTTCCGCTCTCTTTCTGCTCTTCGAGCAGCACAATGCTGTATCCGCGCTCCGTCAGCGCATCTGAAGCATTTTCACGATTCGCCGCCTGCACCACTCCGGCCTGGACGGATCCGTCCGGCGCAGCAACGCGGTATTTAAAATTCGGCATGCGGGTTAAGAGGCGCCAAGAATTTCCTTGATCTTCGCGACGGTTTCGTGTGGCAACGAGTGTGCCTTGATCACATATCCTGCCGCACCGAGCGCCATGCATCGTTCAACATCTTCGCGCTGACCAAGATTGCTCAAAATAAGGACAGGAATCGCTTTGGTTGCCGCATCCTGTTTCAACTTCTCAAGAACCTGAAATCCATCAAGTCTTGGCATGATGAGATCAAGCAAAATCAATGCAGGTGTATCTTTGCCCGCCAAACGCAACCCGTCCTCACCATTCGTCGCGAGCGAGACATCGAATCCTTCGAGCTCCAATTTTTGAGCGTAGATACTTGCAAGAAATCCGTCGTCTTCCACCAGGAGGATATGTTGTTTGGGCATAGATTATTTGTCTTCGGATGTTTCCTGGCCCAAGCGTAGCACCTCCTCCACGGTTGTGAGACCTTCAAGCGCTTTGAGCAAAATATCCTGACGCAACATGAGCATCTCCTGGCTCTTCGCTTCCGCACGAACTTCGTCGATCGGAAATCCTTTTTCAACGAGACGCTTCGCCTGCTGCGTGAATTGAAACAACTCCGCACACGCCGTACGGCCGCTATAGCCGGTGTCTCCGCAGCGCGCACATCCTTTGCCGTGATAAAACACGAGCGTGCCATTCGGATCAAATCCTGCTGTGTAATATTTTTTCGGGATTCCCAAAATTTCCTTGCGTAACTTCTCAACCGTTTCCGGCGCGATCTCCTGCGGCTCTTTGCAATGCGTACAAATTTTTCGGGCAAGACGCTGCGAAATGCCGAGGTTCAGCGTCGCGGCCAGCAAAAACGGTTCAACGTGCATGTCCACGAGACGCGGCACGAGACCGAACACATCATTCGTGTGGAGCGTCGAAAAAATCAGGTGACCCGTGAGCGATGCATGAATCGCAAGCTCGGCGGTTTCACGATCGCGGATTTCACCGACCATGATCACGTTCGGATCTTGACGGAGAAGTGAACGAAGTCCTGTCGCAAACGTATATCCGATCTCCGGACGGATCTGCGACTGGTTGACGCCACCGATGTAATATTCGACCGGATCTTCAAGCGTCGAGATATTCCGACCTTCGTTATTCAACAGATTCAGTCCGGCAAACAACGTAGTAGATTTACCCGATCCGGTCGGACCCGTGATGAGAAACAGACCAAACGGCTTCAAAATTTCCTTCTTGATGATATCGATATACTCCTTGCGATATCCAAGCGCCTCAAACGTCGGCGCGCCGACAGAAGTATCAAGAATACGCATCACGACTTTCTCGTAATCCACGACCGGAAGCGTCGAAATACGGAAGTCGATCTTCTTGCCATTGATCTCTTCGGTAATGCGTCCGTCCTGTGGAATGCGCGTTTCATCAATCTTCAAGTTTGCAAGCACTTTGATACGCGATACAAGTGCAGGATGCACGTAGATCGGCAGCGTGAGCGATGTCCGCAATACGCCGTCGATGCGATACCGAACGCGAGACTCTCCGTTCGCAGGTTCGATATGGATATCAGACGCTCCGCCTTCCACCGCTTGCCGCATGATCACCGAAACCATGCGTGAAACAGGCGCACCCTTGATCACCTCTTCGAGATTCGTAATCTCTTCCTTTGTCTGTTTCGTTTTCGAGAATTTCCCTTTTGCTTCGGCCAATGCGGATTCGACCTCCCCTTCCCCGCCTTCGCTCCCTGCCTGTCGAAGCAGCGCATTGATCTGACCTGCGGTGATCACGACGATCTGGAGCGTCCATCCTTTTTCGTTGGTTAAAAACTGCATCGCTTCGACCGCGCGAAAATCTTTCGGATCCTGCATTGCGACCTGCAGGGTCTTGCCGTCAAACCCGATCGGGACAACACGATAGGCATTGATCGTTTCTTTCGGAATCAACTCGATAACCTCTTTCGGCGTCTGAACATTCGTCAGATCCACAAACGGCAATGCGGCGGCTTCGGCTTTCACTTTTGCAAAATCAAGATCCTGAACGTATCGCCCGCCGACCGCAGCCTGTTCGAGCGTCTTTCCGCGTGCGACGAGATCCTGAATAAGCTTGAACGTTTTTTCGTCCACGAGACCCTTCGTCTTTAACAGTTGCAACATCTGTTCATCCATATTTAGGGCGTTGGCGGCGGAGGCAACTCTTCAATCAAAGGCTCCTCAATCAACGGTTCCTCGATGATCGGTTCAATCACGATATCTTCAGAAGACGTTGCGGACGCAGGCGGCGGCAATGGCACGAACGGATTCACGCGTCCCAACTCCCCTTTTTCAACGTGCGCAGGTCCGAGCGGTTCGAGACGCTGAAATACCGGATGCCGGGAAACGTCCGCATTCGGATTGAAATTGATTTTTGATTTGGCGGGTGGCGGTGGCGGAATTGGAACGGGCTCAAGCGCTTGCGAACCAAACCAAAACGCAGCGCCCAAACACGCAATCGCAAGCAAAAGCATCACGATGCGGGAAAAAATGGGAGCGGAAACGTTTTGAGGCATGTTAGCGTTGGATTGGAGTTGCACCCGTTGGTCGGGGCGAATACATATAGGTCTTCATCTGCAGGGCATATGCCGATTCGGCGCCTTCCGTGCCCTGGGTCGAAACATTGATCCCATCAATATCAAGAATGCGGAGACTCGCTTCTAGGTCGCGGATGAACTTCTTGATCTGCGGATAATTTTCCGCCATCACCGTCATATTGATCGTCAACTCACCGACGGATGACGTCGTGACGCGTCCGGCCGCATCTGCAAATGATACGTTCGCAATCTTCACACCGTCCCGATCCGCCGTTGTTCCGAACAACACGAGCAATTCCGGAATCTCCTGCTTTCGTGGCATCGCTTGATCCACTTTCTCCAAAATGTTCGGAGGAATCGTTTGCGCGGCAGAAATGGATTGATCCAAACTGTTTACGTACGCCGTCTCGTTGTCGAGCGCGGCAAGCGTGGACACGACCTGGGCATTCGTCGCCTTTACGTCATCAAGCATGGGTTTGAGAACGACTGTGGCTGCAAGCAAAAAGATCAACACCATGAAAAAGAACACCGCGCCGTAATAATCGGTCAGCAATCGGGAAGGCGGTTTTGGTGCGGTTTTCTTGATGTCCATATTAGCGAGACGCAACGGGTTGCGGGATCGGTTCGATCGTTCGAAGAATATCCGGATTCAATGCGAGTCCGATTTGAAACATGACGGCTTCGAGATTACCCGCGTCATTATAGTGAGCCTGATATCCCATCGCTTGCACCGATTGCGCGATCCCGGACGTTTCAAACGCAACAATCTGACGCGCAGCCGATGCAAATGACGGTGCCGTCGTTCCCAAAATCAAGCGGCCGTCCGGTGACAATGTGAATGTCGAATAAAACACATCCGGAACCGTGTTCTCTTCGAGCGCGTCAAAGAGTCGGCTTGGCGAAAGATGACGATCCAAAACCTGCGTGAGGGCTTTCAAACGCGGCTCCAGATCTCGGAATGATTCCCAATTCGACAATCGCTCTTGCGACATCCCTTGCGTTGACGATAATCGCGACATTGCCTCTGTGAGATTCGCGCTTGCCCGATCGCCTTGCCAGTAGAGCAATCCATATCCGCCACCGATAAGGGCGAGAAAAAGCATCGCCATAAAAATCAACGTAAACCGACGACGCGAAATGTCGACGCGAATCCTCGAAGCATTCTCGTCGATAAAACTCACCTGTACCGGTTTGCGCACCCGACGGATAACGCGCACGCGTCGCGGTGCTTGCGCCGACGGCATGATGCGCGCCTTCCCTGGCTGTATCTGTGCAGCACCTCCTGCTGTCGGGACCAAACCGGTTACGCCGGCCTTCTTGGTCGGTGGTTTGAAAAATTGCGGCGGCAGTTTCGGCGGCGCCTCGGAGACACGCGATTCGAACAGCTTGGACTTCACCTCTTCAAAAAACGATTGTGTCTTGAACAGGATACGCGCAACAAGCGGCTCCCCCTCAAGAACCTCTCCGATCTCGCCTTCATCCACTTCGATAATCTCGATGTCTTCCTCTTCCGCTTTTGGAATGTACATCTTCAACTTATCCTCCTCTGACGGCGGTCGCGGGCTCTTCTTCAATTCCTCTTCCTTTTTCCGAAGTTCTTCGGGGAGGAGGGAGATTCCGTCAGACATTGTTTATTCGATATCGCGCATCGCGCAGCCGAGAGCAATGGTGAAACGTGATCCGATTTCATCCAGCACGGGACGTAGGTCTTGCGGATAAATGACACGCGCCCACGGATCACCGAGATACGCATTCACATTCATGAGCTGTGTCAGAAATTCTGGCAAGCGCGGCAAGAGCGCGGATCCGCCCGTCAGAATGATCTTATCGATCCGCTTTCCTTGCCCGCCTTCGGTTTGCCCTTGATACAAATTGAAAGAATATTTGATCTCATCGATGATCGGCTTGAGCAACGTATTCAGAATCGGTGAAATATCTCCCTGTGGCGCAAATGATTGCATCGAACGGATGTCACGCTTCATCGAATCCGCCTGCTCAAACGGAATACCGAGCGTTTTCGAAATCGTTTCGGTAATCGCACGCCCACCCGTCGCGATCGAACGGTTCAAAAACGGAATGCCGCGCTCGATCACCGAAATATTCGTGCGTTGCGAGCCGATATCGATCACCATGATGCTGGATCGATCCTTGCCGATCAGCGAACGAATCATCGCGAAGGCTTCGGTCTCGAGTGAAATGAGTTCGAGTCCGGCTTTCTTAAAAATATCGACATACCGATTCACAAGCGGCTTCGGCGCACCCGTCATCAGCACGCGCGTGACTTTTTTTCCGCCTTCGCCATCTATCGAGTCGATCGTTTTGGAATCAAGCGTAATTTCTTCGAGCGGAACAGGAATCAATTTTTTTGCCTGCCACTGAATCGCCTCTTTCAATTCTTTTTCATTTGATGCAGGCACGCTGATGATGGACGAGAAGACGCTCGCGATCGGCAATGCGGACACAGCCTTCTTGGTGGTGCATTTTGATTTTGCCACCATCTTCTTAATCAATGCCGCCGTTCGATCGACATCCTCGGTAAGCGGCGTTCCGCTTTGTGCGAGCGATGGAAAATCGACGAACGCGTACGTCACGAGCCGGGCACGTCCCTTCTCATTCATCAGTTCCACGAGCTTGATCCCGGAGAGCCCAAGATCGATGCCGAGGTAACTTTGTTTTTGTGGAGCGTGTGAAAAGAGAGGCATAAAGGTCAGATGATCAAAAAGCGTCCTTCGTTGTCGGCAGAGACTTCCCTATATCTTGCATCCCCGGCGGCGGATTGGCCACAGCGCGCCCGTCGAAGATCACCGTTTCAGCCGCCGTGGAAGATGTCCCGCCCGTTCGTTCGAAGCCGAGCTGGCGTGAGGCCAGCAACCCGTACACGGTAAGAATACTATTCGCCGCGCCGGTTGAGATCGAACTTTCTGCAAAATACGCGCCGACGATTTCCGTCACGCCCGTATCAATATAAATGTTTCCACCCGTGCCGGTTCCTGGATCTTTCGTCACGATGACACCGAATGAAGCCAGATTGCGAAGATAATTCTGAACGGACGCCGAGGCGTACGTGAGGTTTCCCTTGATAAGAAGGTCTCCACCTTTGACAAAGAGGAGACCGTTACCGCGTCCGGTCGAACCGATCCCGTTCTCAAACATCTTTGCGGGCAGGCTCAAGGTCCCACCACCGGAATAGATGTACACTTTTCCATTCAAAAACGCAGGCAGCGCGGTTCCATCGGCAATAATCTGCACGGGACCGTAGCGTCCGCGCTCAATACCGAGCACGTCAATTGAACCAAGCGAACCCTTATATCCCGTATCCGTCGTTGGTAAACTCAACTTCGTACTCGTCGTGATGCATCCAGCCTGACTGGCAAAACCCGTGATGGCTCCATTACTCGACGAAAGACAGTAACTTGCATTGAACTGCGAGGCCGGAGCTGCGATGGCGGCGATGCCTTTTTGCGAGTAGACGTTTCCAAATCGTGTCTTCAACCACGAAATCGTACACATGCTCGCCGTGCCCTGACAGTCCGTGTCATCACAGTCATACACCGTGTCACCTTCGTTATCGTTGCCGTCGCTACAGCACAAATCTGCCGTTCCAAGCGGACACTGGTCTTCGGTGAGTGGAGGAATGGGGACACAAATCGGCGCGACGGAACAGCTGGAATCAACGCAATCAACCGATCCATCAAGATCGTTATCAAGTCCGTCGCTGCATGTTGGATCTGTATTCTCGGCCGGCACCACCACACGCGCCAAATGAAAATCGACATATCCGAATCCCGTTCCGTCCGTATTTCCGTTCCATCCAAACGACGTTCCGTTGGTCGGCGATCCACCGCCGGTCGTATCTTCAAAATAATGCGTCGACATCGAGAACGGTGCGCGATAGGGATAGCTCGCGCATGCCGACGGTGAAAGATCATTGCAATTCAACGAGATCCAACCGAGCGACCCTTCATTGCACACTTTCGCCCACCCATGCGCATTGCGGATTGATCCACCCGGCGAATACGGAGCCGGTGTCACCTGCGCCGTCATCGAGTTGTACGCCGGAATAGATGTCGGCACGACGCCCGAACAATCCGGATGCGAACACGAAGATCCGAAACAGACCCAGCCTGCATTTTCTGACCACGCAAAACCGTTCATCGCTCCCGTCGAAAGATCCACATTCACTCCATACGTTCCTCCTCCGGATCCTGCATTCAAATCATTCAAAGAAATCCACCCGATCGGATCTGTCCACGCCCATCCCAAAACGTTATCGGATGCCGCCGCAATAACGGGCGCCGAACGAGGCAATGTAAAAAACGCCGCAGCCAACGCCATCCCCATTCCAACAAGCGCAACAAATGCCGCTAATAATTGATGTATTTGAAAACGCTGACGTCTCTTTGACGTAAAAGAATACGAGGGGCCATTCCTCCGTTTCATCTTCCTAGATTATACCACAAAGACCGCGTAACCATGCGCCTTCCGTCTTTCTTCCGTCTTCCTCCCTAGGCTCGATAAAGCTGTTTTGTCGAGCGAGGACCGTTGAACATATCCTGAACGTGAATCCGCAGCCGACAAAACAGCTTTATCGAGCCTTCCCCGCCTTATCCATCGCCACGTTCGACAATTCATCCGCCCGCTTGTTGTACTCCCGTCTCACATGACGAAATTTCACTCTTCCGAGACGTGTGCATAAGTTTTTCATCTCCAAATACCGCTTTCCAAGGTCCGGATTCTTCACTTTGTATTCTCCGTTCGCCTGTTTGACGACCAATTCGCTATCCGTGACGATTTCAACGTCCGTTGCGCCTAATGCAACAGCTCGCTCAAGTCCAACGATGACTGCACGGTACTCTGCTTGATTATTTGTGGTGACGCCAAAATATTCCGCGTGGGCTTCAATCTCCTGTTTCGTATCCGCATCGACTATGGAAATGCCGCCGCCTGCCGGTCCCGGATTCCCGCGCGCTCCACCGTCCGTGTGAATGATAAGTTTCATGCTGTTTTAAAATCGACAATCTTACATTGAATATCCCGTCTTCCGTTCCATTCGTTGACGCCCACATCATACACCACATCCACATGCACGCCTGGTTTGAGTTCCTCAAGGCGGGAGCCGAATTTGAAACCGATAAATTTCTGCGCGCGACCACCATCGGACCGAGCCGTAAAACGAAGATGCGTTCCCGTCGAACCAACGAGACCCACATCAACGATTTCAAGATGACGCGACACAAACAGTGGCTTCGTATTTCCCATTCCGTACGGCGCTAATCGTTCGACGGTCGAGACCAGTCGCCAATCAACGTCGTCGAGAAGCACTTCCGCATCGATGAGTAACTCCGGAATCATATCTTCTGCAGACAAGAGACCGCCCGCATCCGCCTGCAATCGTTCCGCGAGCATTCCCGCATGTTCATCTTCAACAAATGAGAAGCCGCAAGCTTGAACGTGACCGCCGGAGCGCGTCAGGATCCCTTCTCCAATACGCTTCATCGCAGCCGTAATATCGTACACAGAAGGCGAACGGCCAGATCCGATCCAATGCGAGCCGTGTTTCCCGAACGCGATAACAGGTTTTCCCGTCCGTTCGAGATATCGTCCGGCAACGAGACCGACAAGCGCCGGCGACCATTCCGATTTCCAAAAGACCAACGCCGACGCATCGCGCTGACGATCTAACATCTCTTCCGCTTCTTCCATCATTGCCGCAACCGCTTTCTGCCGATCACGATTGCATTGCTCAAGCTCAAACGCGAGTCGTGACGCATCATCGTTATTTTCAGAAAGAAGAAGCCGAAGTGCGAGCTCTGCATGATCCATCCGCCCCGCCGCGTTGATGCGTGGTCCGATCGAGAATCCGATCGACTCGCTGTCCAAATCCCCTTTCATCCGCGCGCCATCAACCAACATTTTGAGACCAAGACGCCGCGTCTTATTCAAAACTTTCAACCCATACGTGAGCAACACGCGATTCTCTCCGACGAGCGGCACCATGTCCGTCACCGTCGCGATCGAGACGAGGTCCAGCAACCACTTTTCCCAACCCGGGGGAATCTCAAAACCACGCGTTCGCGCTTCTGTGATGAGCGCACAAGAAAATTTCCATGCCACACCAACGGCCGCAAGATGTTCAAACGGATACGATTCACCCGGCAACCGAGGATGAATCAAATATCCATCGGGCAATGTCTCCCCGAATTGGTGATGATCCAGAACGATCGTTTCGATTCCCTGTTCTTTCGCAAGCGCGATCTCCGCAACACATGCGATGCCACAATCAACAGTGATGATCAAAGATGTTCCTCGTTCTTTCAAAATACCAACCGTCGCAAGATGTAAACCGTATCCTTCTTTATCACGATGCGGAATGTAGTAATCAATTTTTGACTCGGTCCGCGTCGGATCGATGCGCCGTTCAAGTTCTCGCAATACTGTGATAACCGTCGTCGATCCTGTGACTCCATCCGCATCGTAATCGCCGTGAACGGTAATCTTTTCTTTTCCTTCCAGCGCCGTAAACACACGCGCCACCGCATCCGTCATTCGTGCGAAACGGAATGGATCATGAATCCCCGTTTCAAAATCAGGATTCAAAAAAGATTCGGCTTGGAAAGCATCCGTGATCCCGCGATTCGCCAATAACCGCGTCACCACCGGATGCATCTCCGGAAACGCCTCCGCAGGAAGAGCATTCGTTCCTTCCAGGATCCTCCAGCGTTTTTGCATGGAGCGATCCTAGCACATCGTCTTACAACGTCGAAAATGGAAGAAGCATCGAAAGAATCATGAGTCCCATGATGAACACCACGAGCCCTTTCCACAATCCTTTTTTCGTTCGTTCTTTCATACTATTTCGTATTTCTTCGCAAAACTTTGATAAACGTATCTGGCGGGATTTCTACCGAGCCCACACCCATCGACATCATACGCTTCTTTCCCTTCTTTTGCTTTTCGAGCAGCTTCATTTTACGCGTGACGTCACCACCGTACAAATATCCCGTCACATCCTTGCGGAACGCCGCGATCCGTTCTGATGCGATGATCTTCGCGCCAACCGTCGCTTGAAGTTTAATCACGAATTGCGCGCGCGGCAGCGTGTCTTTCAATGTCTCAACGATCTCCTTACCTCGACGATACGCTTCATCTTCGTGAATCAACGTCGCAAACGCAGCAACGGGTTCTTCGGCAACCATAATATCCATGCGCACAATCGGCGCTGTGCGATAGCCGATAAACTCGTAGCTCAACGATGCATACCCCGCGCTCACACTCTTGAGCTTGTCATGAAAATCCACGATGACGGATGAAAGCGGCATATCGTAATGCAACACAGCGCGCGTCGGATCGTAATAATCCGTTGTCTTGAACACACCGCGACGATCTTGCACGAGCTGCATTACGTTGCCGATATATTCGGTCGGACACACGATATCCGTCGTCACCCACGGTTCGCGTGACGATGCGAGATGGTTTGCGTCCGGAAATGCGAGTGGTGACTTGATCACTTCTTCCGTGCCATCCGTCTTCGTGACTTCGTATGCAACCGACGGCGTCGTCACGACGACTTCCATATTGTGCTCGCGACGTAATCGCTCTTGAACGATCTCAAGATGCAACATGCCGAGCATGCCGCAACGGAATCCGAATCCAAGCGCTTTGGAATGCTCCGGCTCAGCGGATAACGCGGCGTCGGAGAGACGCAACTTCATGAGCGCGTCGCGCAGTCGCTCATATTCATTTCCTTCACGCGGAAAAATACCGGCGTACACCATCGGCTTCACTTCTTTGTAACCAGGAAGCTGTTCCGGCTTCGACTCGGGCGTCACATCCTGCTTGAGAACAATCGTGTCACCCACGCGAACCGCGCCGATATCTTTGAGTCCCGTCACGATATATCCGATTTCACCGGCCTCCATCAATTCGTTCGTCGTGTACTGCGGTTTCAAATATCCGACTTCAAGCGTATCGCCATCAGCCTGCGTCGCAAGAAAATGAATCTTCTGATTCTTCTTAAGCACTCCGTCAACGGCGCGAACATACGCAACGACACCTTTATATTCATCGTACTTCGAATCGAAGATCAACGCGCGAAACGGTTTTTCGCGACTGCCACGTGGCGACGGAACATCTTTCACGATGCGCTCCAAAATCTCCGGCACGCCCACGCCTGTTTTTCCTGATGCGAGGATAATGTCTTCGCGCGTACATCCGATCAGACGGATAATTTCTTCCGCGCGACGTTCAACTTCCGCGTTCGGCAAATCAATCTTATTTAAGACAGGAATAATTGTCAGATCCTGTTCGATCGCGAGATACAAATTCGCAATCGTCTGTGCCTGCACACCTTGCGTCGAGTCGACGAGCAAGAGCGCGCCTTCAACCGCCGCGAGTGAACGCGAAACCTCGTAGCCGAAATCCACGTGGCCCGGCGTATCGATCAAGTTCAGTTCATACTCTTCGCCTCCCTGAACGTACTTCATACGTGCCGGCTGAAGCTTGATCGTGATGCCGCGCTCGCGTTCCAGATCCATCGTGTCGAGCATCTGATCCTTCATCTTTCGACTTTCGACCGTCCCCGTAACTTCAAGCAGCCGATCCGAAAGGGTCGACTTGCCATGGTCGATGTGCGCAATGATGCAAAAATTGCGGATGCGGGATTGATCCATCAACGCGGATTCTGCCTGAAAAACGTGTTATTGGCAACCCTACCGGCTCGTCGTTGTTGGTGCGATATTCGCTTTCGTCGGTGCATACGTCGGCGCACCGAATTCTATGATACCTGCCTCTATGAAACGCTCCATCATTGCGGCATCCACGCGATCGCGGAATCTTTCTGGAATGACGGCTTTCCCTTCCATTTTCGTTTTCGCTTTCATCTTCATAAGATCATCCGGAACCGTCGTCGACATCTTCTTATATTCCTTGCGCGTCTTTTCTTTTTCGTTCAGCTTGCGCACCAAGCGTTTCATTCCAGCACTTTCGAGACGCATCATCGCTTGCACGCCAACCGTGAATCCTTCTCCGCTCTTGAGCAGGAGCGCTTTCTTCGCGAGCGCTGCATCCTTCCGTGCGGCGAGCACACCGACTTCGACTTCACTTTCCGCAACTTGTACGTCCGCTTGTCCGTCCACGATCTCCATCGCAAACGCCGTGCCACGAACCGTGGCGACAACGCCGTTCCCGCTTACCGAAAACTTTTCATCAGGTCCAAGCAACCGTTCAAAGCGCGTCCAAATGCTTCCCGCGGCAAGTTCGATCTGTGCAAACACGCTCCCCTGCCCTTCACCATCCGGCAGCAGCGTAATCTCTGTTCCCTCTCCGAGATACGAAGCTCCGGCGCCAGGATACGCAATCGTCACCGTTCCTTCTGTAACGCGCACGGTGTCACCCGGAAGAAGCTCGACTTCCGTCGGCGCATTCAACGTCTTGTCTCCGCGCGTAACCGTTGCCGCTCCGCCGTTGAGAGCCAAAACACCCATCGATCCGACCGCCTGTTCATTCGACGGTGTCTGAACCAGACGTGGCGTAATCTGTGCGCATCCGCTCCCGAGCAATCCAATCATCAGCAACGGAACGAGCAAAAAAGAAAAACGGTTCATAGTAGAGATGATCGTAGCATTAACTCGCAATATCGTGCACCTCTTCCGCACCGGCCAATACTTCACCCTTCTTCAGGAACCGGCGAACGGCAGCAATACGGAACTCATGAAACTCTTCGGATTTAAGCAAAATAGCAACGATCACAAAGCCCATGCCCCCAACGATAAACGTTCCTGCCGCCTGCAATGCAACCTGCCAAAACGTACGAAGCGGAAACACCATACCGAGTCCCTGACGTGCGACCCACCCGAATCCGAGCAAGGCCAAGCTCGCAGCGAATGTTCGGAGGAGAGATCGCGTAAAATCTCCTTCGCCAAGCGATCCTTTTTTGTAATACAACAGCCACCACAACAGCAGAAGGTTCAACGCCGATGCAACGCTGAATGAAACGGCGAGACCCATGATCCCAAACGATTCGCGCAAGACGAGTGCGAGAACAAGATTGAACGCTTCGGCCACCAAGCTTGCGAGAAGCGGCGTCCACGTATCCTGAATCGCGTAAAAGGCGCGGGCGAGCAACGGGACAAGCGCCTGAAACAGCATCGAGATAACGAAGAGACCGAGAACGTCGGCCGTGCGGATGGTATCGGTCCAATCGAATTCACCGGCGCCAAGCGCAAGACGAACGATCTGCGCACGCAACAGGATGAAAAGAACGGTGGCAGGAACAATCAAGAACGCGATCTTCCGTGCCGCCGAACTGATCGTATGAATAAAATCCTCATGATCTTTCCGAGCGACGGCGCGAGACAAATTCGGAAACGCGGCAATCGCAAAGGAGATACCGAAGATACTGACAGGAAATGACTGGAGGTTGTTCGCAAGATTGAAAACGGCGATCGAACCGACAGGAAGCGTCGACGCAAGCGAAAGCAGGATCACCATGTTGACTTGTGAGACCGCCAGTCCGGCCGTGCGCGGTGCCATGAGGCGGATGATGCGACGAACGCCTTCCGTTCGGAATGACGGTGGCGGAATGCGACGAAGTCCGAGACGAAGCGCGACGGAAGCTTGTGTCAAAAAATGAAGGAACGCTCCGAGCACGACGCCCCACGCGACACCTTCGAGTCCCATCACCGGCGCAAGAACGAGAGCGCCAAAAATAATACCGACATTGTAGAGAACGGGCGCAAGCGCAAAGGCGAAGAACCGACGCGTTGCCTGCAAGATCCCGCCCATCACGGCAGATAGACCCAAAAAGAATGGCGAGAGTGCCATGATACGCGTGAGCTGGATCGTGATGTCGAGCTTGTCGCCCTGGAAGCCCGGAACGGTGATCGGAACAAGGATCGGAGCAAACACGATCAATGCACCACAGATGAACATCATCGTCGCACCCACGACGGACAACACGCGCTCCGCGAGTCGCCATGCTTCATCTTTACTCTTCGTTTCAAGATATTCCGCGAAAACAGGAATGAATCCCGCTGAAAGCGCACCAAGAATCACGAGAGAGTACAAAAGATCCGGGAGGCGGAACGCCGCATAGTAGGCATCGAGTGATTCGCCCGCCCCGAACGTCGATGCGAGTACGCGGTCACGAAAGACTCCGACGATGCGCGATGCGAGTGACGCGCCACCAACGATAAGAGCCGCGGCCGTAAGCCCGTTCGTTTCTCCGTTCCACAATTTATTGAAAAGCGTCTTGATCATTCGAATTCATCTTTCAATTCGAGCATCGCAAAAATCTTGTCCCCTTCGGTAATGAGGGTGATCGGCGTCAGTTTCGTTCCTTCAGGCGCCTCTCCGCACAGACGCTCCCCGTTCACCGGATCAAATTCCGCCTCGTGCCATCGACATCGGAACCGCGTCGCGGAAACGAGCTCAAGCGGACCGCCCATGTGCGTACAAAAATTGATGTACGCCTTGAGCGTTCCGTGATCATTATACGCGATCCCGTCCCGAAAACCGAACCGAAACGTCTTCGCAGATCCCTCCGCGATTTCTCCAACGCTGCAGACCGGTAACTTCCGTTTAATCGGCATTCTTTTTTTCTTCTTTCTTTTCCTCTGCTCCACCCATCACGTATTCAAACGGCATCTCCTTGAATGTCCCTTTTGTCAGCATGTGCAATTCCCCAAACACGTACTTCAATGCGATCGCAAGACGTCCGTCTTTTTCGAGACGGCGGACGGATACGGCAATCGGATGCGAACGGAGGACGCCGAATTTGCTTCCCATCTTATCCGCGCGCTGCACGTAATCGTGATCTTCCGCGAACACAACCTCTTCGTCGAATCCTTTGATGCCATCGTGTGTACTTCGACGTACAAAGATACAAAATCCCGGCGCATGCGGTCTGATTTTTTCTGTTGCGATGACGAACGCGTTATAAACTTCATGCATCGCACGATCGATCGGCTTGCGACTGAGCGGCTTTACTCTGCACGTCGCGACATCCAATTTCTTCCGATCCATCTCTTCAACACATTCCTGAAGAAACTTCGTCGAAGGCAATTGCACATCCGCATCGAAGAACGCGATAATCTCTCCCTCCGCGTGCAGTGCTCCGCGATTGCGCCCGGGACCCGGCATAGCACCTTCGACGACCTTCGCGCCGAACGATTCGGCGATCTCCCTCGTGCGGTCTGTAGAATGCGCATCCGCGACGATGACTTCGTAATCCGAAAACGTCTGCGCCTTGATGGAGTTCAACAGTTTTGGAAGTTCCGCTTCTTCATTTTTCGACGGGATCACGATCGAAAGTTTTTTCATATCAATTCAGAATCGACCACATCGCAATTCCTGCTGCGATGGCAACATTCAACGATTCTTTCTGGCCGTGACGTGAGATCATGACGATGTCGTCGCAAAGATTCAACAGTGAAGGTGGAATGCCCGTAACTTCATTTCCGAGCAACAGCGCCACGCGCTCCGGAGCATCATACGCTGAAAGAAGCGTTGCCCCCTCATCCAACTCGAGTCCGACGATGCGATATCCGTCTTGTTTGAGGCGTTCAATGGCACTGCGCACATCCGTCACCGCTTCCCATGTGACCGTCTTGTGAGCGCCCAAGGCCACCTTTTCTAATCGCGGGTCCGGCGGAGCGGACGTATATCCGGTCAACCAAAGCTTCGAAACCCCCAAAAAATCGTAGGTTCGGAAAAGACCACCCACATTCTCTCGTGAGCGGATGTCGTTGGCAATGACGTGCAGATCAGGCATTCGGCAAGCACCCTACCCAAAAACGGGGAAATTGGCTACCCTCCGGACATGAAATTCGGACACCGCATCCAGGGAAAGGTTGAAGCCTATGACGACAAGGGTCGCGGCATTTTTGATTTGGATGGAGAAAAGAAAGAAGGCTATCAGCTCGGCAAAGGCCGCGTTGCCGTTCCATTCTCGGCTGTTGGCGATGAACTCGATGCGACGTTTTTGAAACGCGACAGCGGCGTGAAAATCGCGAAGATCGAAACGATAAAGACGCCGGGACCGGATCGCATAAAACCTCCGTGTCCGCATGCGGGCGTATGTGGCGGATGTTTATGGCAGCATTTGGATTACGATGCGCAGCTTCGGTTGAAAAAAGAAATGATCAACCGCGCGTTTGAAAAAGCCGGACACGAAGAACGCGTGACGGATGTGATGCCGAGCGACGATCGTTTCTACTACCGCAACCGCATGGATTATGTTGTCGGGTGGTTGGGACAGCTTGGACTAAAAGAATACGGAAGTTGGAATCGCTATCTCGATCTCACGGCGTGTTTACTCTTGAATGAAGACGTTCCAAAGATTCTCGACATTGTCCGCGCACTCATCAAAGAATTCGATCTCGAACCGTGGGATGCGGTCTCGCATCAAGGTCTGATGCGCTACGTCGTGATTCGTGACGGAAAGAATACAAAGGAACGCATGGTCATGCTCGTGGTTTCGGATACGAAACGCATTGACGACAACGTCCGCGCAGTGATTCTCGATCGTCTCGGACCGTTTGCGACGTCACTCCTGATCGGCGAACAACCGGCGATCACGGACGTGTCGTACGTGAAATCATCCGTCGCACTCAAAGGCGAATCATTCTTCCACGAAGAAGTGAACGGAGTGCGATACACGATCGCACCGAATTCTTTTTTCCAGACGAACACGCACATGGCCGCGAAGTTGCAGAATATCGTGTTGGATCACATCACGGATTCAAAAACGCTTTTGGATTTGTACTGCGGACTTGGTTTCTTTGGCATCGCCGCCGCGAAAAAATATCCATCCCTTTCTGTCCACGGATTCGAACTGGATGCAGAAGCTATTTCTCTTGCGTCGCAAAACGCAGAAACAAACGGCGTCGCAGATCGTTGCACGTTCGGCTCCGGTCCTGCCGAAGATCTCTCCTGGAAAGAACTCGATGTCGACACCATCATTCTCGATCCCCCGCGCTCCGGTTTGCATCCTCGCGTCGTCAAAACCGTTCTCGAAAAAGCTCCGAAGACGATCGTCTATGTTTCGTGTAACTTTCATCGCCTCGTGGATGAATTGAAAGAATTCAAATCCAAGTACCGCGTCGAATCGATAGCAGCGCTCGACCTCTTTCCTCAAACACCGCACGTTGAGGTCGTAACCAAGCTTACCCTTCTATAATGCACGAAAAATTGCTAGACTGAGCCTAATGCCGAAGAAATCCGGTTTCGTCATGTTGGCTGGGCGGTCGAACGTGGGGAAATCCACGTTATTGAACGCGCTCATCGGGTCAAAAGTTGCGATCGTGACGCCCAAGCCACAAACAACGCGCCATCCTGTGCGCGGTATTTTGCATGACGAACGCGGTCAAATCGTGTTCGTGGATACGCCAGGCGTGTTTCTCGGAAAAAAAGACAACGTCTCTCGCAGATTGAATGACTTCGTGAAAGAAACGCTTGAAGGCGTGGACGTGATTGTCTATGTGATGGACCCGACTCGTCCATTTGGCGCCGAGGAAGAATTGATTCGAAAGATGCTCCGCGCTTCCACGATTCCGATTATCGCTGTGGTAAACAAAGCCGATGTCCCGATCGCGGAACGCGGCGCGCGCGATGAATCCATGCATGCGAATGTCGGACAAACGGCAACCCTCGAAGTCTCGGCAAAGACGCATAAGAATCTCAACACGCTGGTCGACGCGCTCTTCGAACTCATCGGCGAAGGTGAGGCGTTTTACCCGGACCTCCAGATCAGCGACATGCGTCACAAGGATTGGATCGAAGAGCTGATCCGAGAAAAAGTATTCCTCGCGCTCGAACAGGAACTTCCCTACTCCACCAAAGTCGCGGTCGAAGAAATCGAAGATCGTCCGGACGGATCAAAATTCATCAAAGCGAATATCTGGACAACGGAAGATCGATATAAAGGAATGATCGTCGGTGCGAAAGGACAGAAAATCAAGGAGATCGGCATGAAGGCGCGGAAAGAATTGGAAGATGTGTTGCAGACGCGCGTGTTCCTCGAAATGAGCGTGAAAGTGGATCCGAAATGGCAGGAGCGATTTGCCTGATATGGAACAGATCGCTCGGAATCCGTTCCGTGAACCGGAGCGTGGTCGCAAGAAAGACGTTTTCGTTTCAACGGATGTGTATCCCTATCTCGAACAGACCGGACGCGCCGAGCTGTGTAAAACCATATTCGACTGCAAAAAATGGGATGTTGAGCCGGTTCTGATCGAAGATCTCCAGCGTGCAACCGATCCCGAAGAACGCGACAAGCTTCGCGGGCTGATCCGTGCACTTTCCAATTTTCCTCCGGATCGCCGTTCGAACGAAGAAATCCTTTCTGCATTCCCAACCGAAATGCGATTGCGGAACGAAGAGTGGCAGCGTATCGAACAGGTCCTGCAGAGCGGTGACGTCGGTGAAACGATTGAAGAAACGGTTGCGGTCATCGAATCACGTTACAACGCATTGCTTCACCGCTGGCACATTGCACACGAAGCTCACGTGAAAGAAACGCTGGCGAATGAGATTGAACGCCTTCGACCCATCCGCGATCGCCTCTATTTGCGTCGCGTGCATCCGGAGTTTGCACAAAAACTCTTCACGACAGAACGGCGCCTCGTCTACGATCCGAAGAAGGGTCACGCGGCTTGACGACATCGCACAAAAACGATAGAGAGAGGGTGTTCTTTTTGGAGGAGTCATGACCATAAACCGTGACGAGATTCGTGAAGCGCTCCGTGCGAGCGCCAGAGACAAGACAAACATAGACCCGGCCATGCAATTGGCAGAACCGCTCTTCGTCGCGATTGATGGCGGGTTCAGATTCGAACAATATAAACCCGTCACGAATGAAGAGATTCGCGACGCGATCCGAGACGGTGTGAAGGAAACGACCGTGTATCCAAAACGGATCAGCATCCTTCGACGTTCCACCGCCGAAGAAGGATTCCTGCGCACGCCGAATGTCGGTCCTGGCTTTGGAGCTGCGGTCACGACAACCGTCTTCGGTGCGCATCACGGGATGATGGGGATGTACCTGAAGAGCCTTCATCAATTCAGCCCTTCGCTCCCGCTCATTATCCAACAGGTATTCACGAATCATGTCGCCGCCCGCGTTGAAGTAACGTACGGAACGCATTCTGCCGTTTCGAAAAACGCCTGGGAAAAAGCGAGGGAATCCGTCGAAATGATTCTGCACTGCTACCTGAACCTGACGGTGATGGGAAATGTGCTCGCGATCAAACACCACATCAAACGCCCTCTTCTCCTGCTTCCGCGCGCGATTCCACTCGCACGCGTAAACGGAAAGGACGGCCCATGGACCGTCCTCACATCGTAGCCTCTCCGACCTCGTCGGAGTTTTTTTATGGCTGTACGTCCTTGAGTTCCGTCACTTCGTACCCGAACAACGCTTTCAACGCGCTGAAGTTCGTTATGAGATCCGTCACACCTGACGTCGCCGGATTCAACGTTACTTTGAGCACGAGTGGGTTCTGCGGATTGTTCAGCACGACGATCTCCCCGAACCACGTGCGACCTTTCAAGACTTCAACCTTCACATCCTGACCGTTCACCTTCAGCGTCCATTCTGACGGCTGTTCTTCGCCCTTCAGCAGGAATACGTCCGTCCGTTCTTCGATCTTCGTCACCTGTCCCTGAAGTTTCGTGAGCGCGTCTCGGAATTCCGAAGCCTTCGCAACGGCCCCCTGGATAGACGGATCGAGAATCCCAAAATCCAGTGTTGCCACACGGCTACGAGAGTATCCTTCAAAAACATCCTTCGAAAGCCAGATACCGCTCGTGCCAAACGCTGTTCCTGTTGTTGTTTCCGGCCAATACGCCGGAAGCATCATCGAATGCGCGTCTTTTAAATTGATACCGTTCACCTGTCCGAGTGCCGTTTGATCCACCATCACAGGCTCCGGTTCGGTTTTCTTCTCTTTGCGGGCTTGTTCGCGCGCCTTGATCGATGTTGCCCCTTCAACTTTCGACGAGAGCTTCCATTCGACGTTCGCTGTTTCGTTCGGTGCAAAACGAGTGATCACGATCACGCGCGTTCCTTCTTTGTTTTGTCCGGCCATGGCTGCAGCGAGCTTCGCGCCAAACCCAAGGAACGTCGAACGTGTTTCAATGACGCTACCGGGTACAAAGTTGATACGAAGAGCTGCATCCTTTGGTGAAACATTTTCAAACGTCGAGAGTTTCGGACCGGATGGCGTTTGACCGGGAAGCGTCGGCGCGGAACATCCGGCACCGACGAGTGCGAGCGAAAGACCGGCAGCCACGAACGCGCGGGAAAGAAGTGTCATAGGAAGTTAGTTTGATTGATTAAGATAGTCGACCGCCACCGTCACCATATCGACGCCTGCGATATCGGGAAGATCTTGAATGAGGATCTGGACTCCGACATCGGCGCGGCGTGCGATCAGAATATCGCTTGCCGACGGTTCATCGCGACGCTCATCAAGCGTGAATCCATTGCGCTGAAAGTGCTCGCGATAATACGTACGAACGTCCGGACCTGTTGCGTCCAGACTCTTCCAACGGATCGTCACCGTATCGACCTGTTGAAGACGCGAGACGTTCGCATCCATGAACCCATTCGTCATCATAACGCTGCCAAAGAAGCGAAGGGGCGAAAGCAGAGCCGAAAACGTACGCGTCTTTTCGCTTCCGGGAAAGTACTCGATCGATGTCGCCTGCTCTACACGATACAACGTGACAACGGGCGGAAAATTGGACGGCAACTGGGTCAGGATCTGAGGACCTCGGCCACCGCCGATCCCCCTCCAAAAGAACACGCCCCCGACCAACACCAGAAGAAGGAAGAGACAACACCCGCCGCAACAGAGCTTCCACCAAGGTCGTCCGGCGCGTGCATCGATTCCGGTCACAACCGTCGCAGAGGGTTCATTCGGCATGTTCAAAAGGGTACCGCGAAGCGCAAAAAGGGACAAATACAGGGTTGCCGCCTATGGCCAAGCGGCGTAGACTGGATCCACGACCTATGCCTGCAACAATCAAAGAACTGTCCGTGGGCGACAAAGCCCCTGACTTCACCCTCAAGGATCAAACCGGGAAAACCGTTACCCTTTCCGACCTTCAGGGAAAAAAGAACGTCGTTCTTGTCTTCTATCCGGGAGACATGACGCCGGGGTGTACCATGCAGTTGTGCGCCATCCGGGATGACTGGTCGAAATTCACAAAACTCGATGCGACCGTTCTCGGCGTGAATCACGGCGACGCCGAAAGTCATACGACGTTCATCAAAAAGTACGGCTTCCCTTTCCCGATCCTCATCGACAAGGATAAAAAGGTGAGCCAAAAATACGGCGCCTTGAAAAAGTTTTTCAAAGCCGTCGTCATCAAACGCAGCGTGGTCGTCGTCGGCAAAGACGGCAAGATCGCGTTCTTGAAACGCGGTATGCCCAAAGATGCCGACATTCTTAAAGCACTATCCTAGATTATGACTGAACCAAAACCTCTTCCGTTTTCAACGCCGCTCACCGGCATCAGCGACAAAACCCTCGCGATCCATCACGACAAGCTCTACGCGGGCTACGTGACGAAGAAAAACGAGATCCAAGGCAAGCTCGACGAGCTCATCAAGAAAGGTGATTTTGCGAGCGCCAACCAATCGTACTCCGAACTGCGCGGTCTCATGGACGGCGAAACGTTCGCGGTAAACGGCGTCTACCTGCACGAATGGTACTTTGACGTTCTCGGCGGCAATGGCAACGCGGAAGGTCCGCTTGTCGAAGCCCTCGCAGCCCAGTACGGATCGATCGAAAACTTCATTGCGTACTTTTCCGCGTGTGGTCTCGCCGCGCGTGGCTGGGTCGTTCTCTGCTGGGACACAAAGGAACAAAAACTCTGCGTCTACCAAGCTGACTCCCACAACCAGGGCGGCATCTGGGGCTGCATGCCGATCATCGTGATGGACGTCTACGAACACGCGTACTTCATCGATTACGGATCAGATCGCAAAGCCTACATCGCCGACTTCTGGAAAAACTTCAACTGGGCCAAGGCGAACGAATTATTCGCAGCCTCAAAAAAATAATCCTATGATTCTCATCAACCACAAAGCTCCGGAATTCTCCGGCGTCGCCGCATATCAAAAAGAAAAGACGGATCCCAAAATCAGCCTCGCGGATTACAAAGGCAAGTGGCTTCTCCTCTTCTTTTACCCGCGTGACTTCACCTTCATCTGTCCCACGGAATTGAAGGGATTCAACAACGCCATCGAAACGTTCCGCAAGATGAATTGCGAAATCCTCGCGGCATCGACGGACTCGACATGGTGCCACAAGGCATGGTTCGAGCGCGATCTCGCAGACGTCACGTATCCCGTGCTTGCAGACACAAGCCTCCGCGTCTCTCGCGACTATCAAGTGCTCGATGAAGAATCCGGCGAAGCGCAACGCGGCCTCTTCCTGATCGATCCCGAAGGCGTCGTGAAGTATCTCCTCGTCAGCGCCGGCTCGGTCGGTCGCTCGGTCTCCGAAACGATCCGCGTGCTCGAAGCTCTTCAATCGGGCGAACTCTGTCCGATGGAATGGAAGCCGGGAGAAAAAACCCTCGGCAAAGCGTAAATCAAAATCCCCTTCGGGGGATTTTTGGTATAAAAAACCCGTTCAGTCGAACGGGTCAGGGTGTCGGATATGCGGCGTGATAGCGCGCGTTGAACGCAGTTTGAAGCTCGTCCGGGATGATCGGCTTTGGCGTCTCTTGCAGCTGATAGCGCTGAGACCAACCGGACCACACAAGGATGTAGCAACTGTCTTTTCGCTCAGCGACGATCGGCCAATGCCTTTTCTCCGCCTCGGCACGGAGACCTCGGGAAGGGTTGTAGCAAATGGGATATCCGACCTCTGTGAGCATCGAGATATCGCCTTCCGTGTCGCCGATCGCCACGGACTGTTTGAGATCGAGATCGTATTTCTCCGCGAGGAGATGCACGGCTCTCTTCTTTCCCTCGTCGCGGATCCAGTCAAGCTCGATGGTCCCCGTAAACAATCCGTCCTCCACGTGAAAGGTCGTGGCGAGCACATCGCGAATTCCGTGCACGTCGCCGAACGGTCTCACCACATGCATCGGTGAACCCGAGATCAGAAACGTATCGAGTCCCGAATCATTCGCGGCGCGACACAGCTCGCGTGGAAACGTGTTGACGTGATTGCCGTAGCGCTCGACAACGGCTCTCCCGATGGCTTCGCTGTGAAACGCCGACATTCCCTCGAGCCTGCCCTTCGTCTGAATATCGATGACGTGACGTCCGAAGTCGTGGAACGTCCCCTCCCGTCGATCAAGCGCATCTTCAGCGATATCAACGTCGCGGAGAGTCTCCGGAAGAAGCTGCTTCGTCTCAACAGCCTCGCGCATCCAGTGCACCACGAGGTGACTCCGATGAAGCGTTCCGTCACCATCGGAAAAAACAGCTCCTTTTGTTCCAATCTTCATGCATCCTCCTTAATGTACGTGGGAGGATCTCACCCTAAAAAAAGACCGCGGTCAAGCCGCGGCCTTCATCTTGGAGATCGCTTCTTCAAGCGCACTCTTGTTCCACCCGACGATGATCGTTCCTTCGATATCGGTGACGGGCACGCCCATCTGTCCCGATTTCTTTACCATCTCATTCGCTGCAGCCGGATCATCGGCAACATCGATATCGGTAAAGGGAATCTTCTGTTCGTTTAAAAACTCTTTGGTGAGTTTGCAATAGGGGCACGTTTTCGTCGAGTAGACTTTGATGTTCATAGGAGCATGTTTGTCCACAACGTGGACGACTGCGTGCAGTATAGCACACTCCGCTTCCGATTAGAGCTTCGCGAGGAATCGCGCGAGCAATCTCACGCCATATCCGCTTGCGCCATACGGTTGATCGGGTCGTGTTTCCCGTTCGGTGTACGTCGGTCCGGCAACATCAAGATGCGCCCACGGCGTGTCGCCCACAAATGTGCGGAGAAAATGCGCGGCCGTGATCACGCCTCCACCATGACCGCCTCCGATGTTCTTGATATCCGCGATCTTGGATTTGATATGTTGCGCATACGGTCCATGCAGCGGTAATTCCCAAAGTGGTTCGCCTGCATCTTTGGAGGCTGTCAACAATTTTTGGATGAGGGGTTCATTCGTACCGAGAACAGCCGCCACTTCTTCGCCGAGCGCGACCACGCATGCTCCCGTCAGTGTTGCGAGGTCTACGATCATGTCAGGCTCTTGCTTCACCGCATACGACAATGCGTCCGCGAGTGTGACGCGTCCTTCCGCATCCGTGTTCAACACCTCAATCGTCGTTCCATCCATTGCCGTGACGACATCACCCGGACGATACGCCGTCCCGCTAGGCATATTTTCAACGGCAAGAAAGATTCCATGCACTTCGACGTTCGGCTTCAGCATCGGCAACAGTTTGAAAAGTCCGATGACGGCCGCCGCGCCCGCCATATCAATCTTCATCGTCATCATTCCATCCGCAGGCTTGATCGAAAGACCGCCGGAATCGAATGTCACAGCTTTCCCCACGATCGCAATACGTTTTTTTGTCTTCGCAGGACGATAGATCAAATGAACGCCGACGGGTGGATGCATTGAACCACGCGCGACCGCGAGTGCCGCACGCATTCCCAATCGTTCCATCGTTTTTTGATCCAACATCTTACAGCTCACACCGGAACCGCGTGTCGCAACCGAACGTGCGGCTTCAGCCATCTGAAGCGGGGTCATATCGGACGATGGCGTATTGACCAAGTCACGAGCAAACATCGTCGCTTCTGCGAATGCGCGTCCGCGTTCAATGCCTTCCGCAAGCAACTTCACCGTCTTCGCTTCCGCGTCGATAAACGTCACGCGTTTGAGCTCACGCACGACTTTCTCTTTTTTATGCTGCGTTCCCTTGAACGTATGGAACCGATAACTTCCGAGCTCCACACCTTCTCCGATCGCCTGCCCCGCCTCGCGCACGTCAACATCCGCGTGGGTTGGAAACGACACGGTGCACGAAGTCGCTTTTGCCTCACGACCAATGCGCACAAGCATTCCGCCGAAACGGCGATACGCATCTTCAGAAAATCCTTGCTTCGAACCCAGCCCAACGAACACGATTCGTCGTGCTTTGAGCGTCCCCATCGGGGTAAACGTCACACGTTCCCCTTCCCGACCTTCAAATGAACCGGACGCAATAAGCGCATCAAGCGCCCCATTCATGGCTTTATCGGCCAACAGTGCTGCACCCGAAAGGCGTTTTGTCCCTTGAAAAACCCCGAACACCAATAGATCCGTCGTTTTGGCGAGAATATCACCCTGAAAAACCTCGATCGTCATATACCATCGAGCTTACGAAACCACACCGTAGATGGCAAATCCTACTTCCTCAATTCCCGGTTGATGATATTGCGCAGCTCCTCCGGCGGAACCAGTTCTTCCATCAATGTTCCGTTGATAAAAATCGACGGTGTAAACTTCACACCGATCGCCTCACCGGCCTGGCGATCACGCGCGACCTGTTCTTGCGCGGTCTTATCATCGAGACAGGTGTTGAACGCTCCCGTGTCGAGTCCCAGTTCTTCTGCGTATTTTTCCAGATCGTTGCGACGCAGATAATCCTGATTCGCGAACAACACATCTGCGTACTCGAAAAATTTGTTCTGCCGCTGCGCGCAGACGGAGGCGATTGCCGCACCTAGCGCATTTTCATGGATCTCGACGAGTGGAAAATGACGCGCCACGAATTTGATCCGTCCCTTAAACTCCTCACGCATCTGTTTGAGGACCGGATGATATCCTCCGCATCCTGGACACTGAAAATCCAAAAATTCGACGATCGTCACTTTCGCGGCAAACGGTCCCTCAAGCGGCGCCCACGAAACGACAAGCTCCGCGGTCGTCGTTGTGACGGGAAGCGTCGGGGTTGATGCGGAAGGAGTCGCGACGTCGTTCGGCGTCTTCGGTTTGAAAAGAAAAAATGCGCCGATGATCACGACAAGCGCGGCGATTCCACCAATGAGATATTTTTGTTGCGTTGAGAGAGGCATATTTTTTTAGGAAGGTTGTTTGCAGGTTTCAGGTGACCAGAGACCGCTCGATGATGCTTTCGCAAGTTCTTCGAGCGTTCGCAGCTCGGCGCGTCGTTCGCGATTCAACGGGAATGAAAGATACGCGTACGCAAATCCGTCGTGAACCATGAGCGCATTCACATCCGTCCCGTCTGCGAGAAAGACATTGCGGAGCAAACGATCGTACTTGTCACGCTCGTCCGCTTCCGGGTCTGCCTCAAAACGAACGCGTTTTCCTTCGACCAACTCCTTGAGACGTGCGGATGCCTGTTTTCCGAAACACTCAACGGGACGACGCGGATCAACGGTTTCCGGTGTATTGATCCCGAGAAGACGAATCTTCTGTTCTTCAGACTCGCCGTCCATCTTCGCCGAAAGCGTATCACCATCTACGACGCGAACAACGATCGCATTCGTTTCGATGGTGGACGTGGTTCGCGGCGCGCAGAATCCGTTCACTTCGCAGAGATTCGCGGACGCGTTGGGATCCGGCATCGGATCGGTCAGCGTCGGCTGTTCCGCTTCGTTCGACAGCAGCAAGCCAACCCCGAAAACGGCGGAGAGAAATAACGTAAAGACGAAACCCAGAAGACGCTTGTTCATGCGTGGCCCTATGCTAGCATACGTCCGGATATGCGAGAATCTTTCGAAGCCGCCTTATTTGCCGCAGAGCTTGGTGAAGCACCGACCGTGGATTTGCACGGAATGGACGTTCAAACTGCCCGCCACGCGCTGGATGAATTTCTCCAGCAATCCTTCATGCGACGTGAATCCGCCGTTCGGATTATCCATGGACGCGGAACGGATGCGTTGCGACATGCTGTCGAAAAAATCGTTTCCTCGCACGAAATCGTCGAAGGCTGGCGCGGATCAACGCGACCTGACGAAGCAGGCGCCGTCACCTACGCCGCCTTGTCGAAACGGCCGTAATCATGCAAACTCACCTTAGATATGCAGAAACTTCTTTCCTGGATCTCAAAACAAGCCTACGTCATCGTATTCATCATCTCCGCCTTCGGAATGGTCGGGAGTTTGTATTACAGCGAGATCCTGGGCCTCACCCCATGCCTCTTGTGTTGGTACCAACGCATCAGCCTCTATCCGATCGTTCTGATCTCCGCCATGGCATTGTGGTTTGAAGATAAAAAGGCGTATCGCTACATACTCGCGCTGATCGCATTCGGCACGCTGATCTCGATCTACCAAAACCTCCTCTACTACGGAATCATTCCCGAAAAACTCGCACCGTGCATCCTCGGAGTCTCCTGCACCACTCGTTACGATTCCTGGCTCGCATTCGTCCCGATTCCGCTCCAAGCTCTCGGTGCACACCTCGCGATCCTGGCCGTCATGATTGTGAAGTGGAGAGAAGAGCGAAAGACAGCATAAAAAAATAACGTCCAGCTCCTCGGACGTAAAGGATCTTTATTCGGATTGACGAATACCGATTTCTAAGACATACTCGCCCTGCTTTTCGTACCCATTCGGGGATCGTCTAATGGTAGGACAGCGGCCTTTGAAGCCGTGAATCTTGGTTCGAGCCCAAGTCCCCGAGCCACATAAAATATCTCCCACGCGGGAGATATTTTATTTCACGCTCCACTCCACCGGCAATTTCCCCACAAATTCGTAATCTCCAAACAATACATCCGCAACGCCCGCTCCCTCGCTCCCCGGAAGCCACGCGGCGACAACCGCATCCCATCGTGTGCTCACGGCAGAAAGATCCAACGGACGACCGGAGACGATAATGACGACAAGTTTCTTGCTCGCGGCTCTCACGCGTTTGATCGTGGCCAGGTCTTCATCGCTCAAACGCGGATGCGCCTCATCCCCCACACCCTCGGCGTATGGTTTTTCACCGACGACGGCGATACCGACATCCGCGAGCGTCTTCGTTGATAAAAAATTTCCTTCGCGACGATATTCCACGATCGTCTCCGGTGAGACAGTTCGCTTCACGCCAGCCAGAATTGTCGTCCCCGGTATCCAATTCCCATCAATTCCCTGCCACTCGACGGTCCATGCTCCCATCTGTTGACCGAGGTTATCCGCAGCCGATCCAGCGACGATGATCCGTGAAAAGTCTTTTCGTAACGGGAGCGTCTGACCGATATTTTTGAGTTCGACCAAAGATTTTCGCACGGCTTCTCTTGCAAGTTCACGATGCGCCGTTGAACCGAATGTGGACGCATCAACCTTGAGCTCCGCTTCATCAAATAATCCCAGCGAAAACTTCGCTCGTAGGATTCTGCGCACCGCATCGTCCAACCGCGCTTCGGTGATGTCCCCATTTCGAATCGCCTCTCGCATATCTCTCGTAAATATCTCGTAATCAAATGGAAGCATCACCATGTCCACACCCGCGTTGATCGCCGTAACCGTTGACTCGTACTTGCTGGGAGCAATTTCGTACACGCCATACCAATCAGATACGACAAACCCACGAAAACCAAGTTCGTTTTTCAAGACGTCGGTGAGGAGGTAGCGATTCGCGGCGATCACCGCTCCTTGCCAACGATTGAGACCCGCCATAACGCTCATCACGCCTGCTTTAACCGCCTCTTGAAATGGCGGGAGGTGCGTTCGACGAAGTTCCGTTTCGGAAATATTCGTGACACCTTGATCAAGGAAATACTCTTTATTCACGGATGTGCCCCATGTCGCCGCCCCCGAACCGAGAAAATGTTTCGCCGTTCCCGCAATCATCGACACCGAACCAAATGGATTCTGTAGTCCTTCCACGTACGCACGTCCCAATGTTGATACCGTTTCCACATCGCTACCGAACGTTTCGTAGACTCTGCCCCAGCGCATGTCTCGAGCGATATCCGTATCCGGACTAAAACTCCAACGAACGCCCGTCGCGAGAAGCTCTTCTCTCGTGGCTTGCGCAACACGTGTTACAAGATCAGCATCTTTCGTGGCACCCAATCCGATGGAGTGAGGAAAAATCGTCGCTCCCGGAATATTTCCGTGGCCGTGATTTGCGTCTACTCCGAAGAGCAATGGAACACGCAAACAATCGCTCCGCGCAATCGTATCAAACTCTCGTATCATCGCCCGCCAACCCTCTGGCGTATTGTCCTTCGGTTTACTTCCTCCGCCGCTCAAGAGTACGCCCAGGTGATATGTCGAAATGTCCTGCGGATCGTGAAGATTATTTTTCTCGATCAATGCCATCTGACCGATTTTTTCTTCGATCGTCATCCGAGCGATCAGATCGCTGATTCGTTCTTCGACAGGAACCGTCTGGTCCACGTATCGAGCGGCGGCGTCTTGGCAGTTTCGTGCAGTCGTAACCGGAAAACGCGACACTTGACCGCGGTCTTGTATCACGAGCCCGCCGATAAGAAATACGACGAAAAAAATCAATCCGGCAACGCGCAACACGGTTGCTGAATCTCTTTTCTTTTTCTTGCTCTGCTTCGTCATGCCGTCTGCAACTTCTTCATCAAATCCCCTGCCGTTTTTTTGCGCAGATCAAGAATTTTTTTCTTGGCTGATGGATCATTGGTCTCCACCGCGTTCATCGCCGCTTCAACGGCGTCGTGCCAGGCGGCGTGATCGGATTCAGAGGCGACGCGCATCGTCACGAACATGGAAAACCGCTCGGTGTCGGCAAACGGCAAACGCAGCATTTTTTCCCAGGTCTTGAGACATTCGTCGGGAATGCTCAATACCATCATGTCATGCGTTGAACCCCAACGGTCGAGAGCCGTTTCGAATTCATGTGAACGAACGGGAACGCGTTCTTGAAAAAACACCTGCTCATCCGCACGTTGCGCCACTTCGCGCACAATCGGAACGCCGCGCATCTGCCATTCCGAAAGATACGGCCCGAGCTTGCGATCCCCTTCGGCGTTCAACAACACCCGGTCAAGACCGCCGTCACGTGTCATAACCTCGCCCATAAAGGCGTATGATCGTCCGAACAAAAGTGAAACGCGATGCATATTATTATGGAAACACAACGGCTTTTGAGAGTGCTTTGCGCGCCTTCATGCGCTCGTCCTCACTCAACGTTCTCCACGCCTTCTCACAATCCGCAACCGCTTGCTTGAGCGCATGTATCATATGAAATTCCGGTATTGCGAGGAGATCATGCATCGCTTCGAGAACGTTCAACGCCGCTTCAGCTGGTCCGTGATCCTCGACATCCTCCGACAAAAAAATCTCAATGCGTGGAAAGGCCGTAAAATATTTTTCACACAACTCTCGCAATCCAGGATCCGCTATCCCCTGCTCGATAATCGGTCGAATCTGCTGCGCGCGCCATTCTCTTGTAAATTCTGCAAGGCCGCTCCACATCTCATTCGCACGCTCGATCCCTCGTTTCGAGGTGTTCGGACCGATCGCAGCCCCCATCGCATTCGGCAAGACCTGCCCAAAAATCCAACGAATACGCTCTTCGTCGATCTCATCAGGGTGCATCGCGGTGATCAGCAACGTTTTGCCACGTTCTCCAGAAACAGAAGCGACGTACATCGTGTTGTCATGAGGGATCTTTCCCTGCGGCGGCTTCCATTCTCCGATGACGGTTTCAACCGGCTTCGCGCCCGGATTCACCTTCATGATCCGCTTCGCATATTTCTCGTACGCCTCCTGCGTCACACCGATCTTCTCGCCGTTCTCAATACGTCCAAATTTCGCCTCTTCTTTTTTCTCAAGAGCTGCGGGCGGCTGGGATGGAATCTTTTCTCCCATATCAGCGTTTCAAATATTTTCCGACCGCCGCCCAGGATGACAACGAGACAAGAACAAGCAACACGCCGCCTTCAACGAGAATCAATTCCAACGCGTTTCCCAAAAAGTAGAGGCGTAGACCCGGATCCATCCCATCGAACAACGGAACAAGACGCGGTTCGACAAATGCAACGGCACCCATCACAAGCATCGACGCGAAGAAGAGTGCCATCAGCGCCAGAAAAATACCTTCGAGGACGAACGGCATGCGAACGAACGAACCGGACGCGCCAACCAACCGCATAATGCCAATTTCTTCACGCTGGGTATAAATCGCGACACGAATCGCATTGTACACGATCAAGACCGAAAAGATTCCAAAAATAATGATGAGACCGAGTCCAAAGACACGAACGGATGCACCGATCTCCTGCACTTTTTGGATCGCAGCCGCGTGATCGTCATACGTTTTGGATTCGATCGCAAAACCGAACTGCGGATTCTTCAGTGCTTCGAGTAAGAATGGATAATCGTCCGTCTTCCGCGCTTTGATGATGAGCGATGCTCCGAGCGGATTGCCGTCGAGTTCCTCAAGGGCTTCAAGAATCTTCGGATCGCTTTCATGCCGTAATTTGAATGCTTCGAGCGCCTGCTCGGGCGTCTGAAGCACAACGGATCGGACCTGTGGCAAATCGGCCATGAAAAATTGCGCCTGCTGCAACACCGCATCAGGCGTCTTATCTTTGAAGAACACGGTGATATCCACTTTATCTTCCAGCGTCGTGACAGCACGATCAAGCATCGCACCGACGCCGACAACGACGTTCACGGACAATAGCGAAAGCACCAATACGAATACGGTCGCGAGGCCGATCCATGCGTTTCGGAAGAAATTCTTCCACGCATACGAAATGATGCGCCAGGTCGTTACACGAATCGCCATATCATGAAGGCAGCAGGTATTTCCCTTCTTTATGATCCGAGGCGACCTGACCGTTCGCGAGCGTGATCACGCGTTTGCGAAGCCCATTCACGACTTCGCGATTGTGCGTCACAAGCACGATGGTGGTTCCGAACGCGTTGATCTTGAGGAGGAGGTCGATGATGTCGCGCGTGTTGATCGTATCGAGGTTCCCCGTCGGCTCGTCCGCCATCAGAATCTTGGGACGATGCACGAGAGCGCGTGCGATGACGACGCGCTGCTGTTCTCCGCCCGAAAGCTGATACGGAAATCGATGCGTCTTTTCTTCGAGCCCAACGATCTTGAGCACTTGCGGAACAATGTCATCGATACGCTTCGTCGGCGTTCCTGCAACTTCGAGCGCAAACGACACGTTCTCCCACACTGTTTTCTTTTTGAGTAATTTAAAATCCTGAAAGACCACTCCGATCTGTCGGCGCAGATCCGGAATATCGCCCGAACGGATTCCTGATACATCCCATCCGCCAATCTCGATCTTTCCGCGGGTCGGTCGTTCTTCGGCAATCAACAGTCGGGCAAGCGTTGTCTTCCCCGCTCCACTCTGTCCGACAATGGACACAAATTCACCCGCTTCGATCGTGAGCGAAATATTGCGCAGGCCATGCACATCCGGAGGATAGACTTTAGAAACGTTTTGAAGCTTGATCATGGTTGTCAGTAGGACCAGGTTGGCGCAGTTGCGACGGGTGTGATCGCCGGTGCGGGAACGACGGCAACGGGAGTCTTGATCGGCGTTGGGATACTCGCAGGCAACGCGTCTGCAATCTTATAATCCGCATCCGTTATCGCAACGGGTTCAACCGTCACCTTGATCACACCTGCGCCTTTCGGTGCCAACTCTTGGAACGCAACGATATCGAGATCAATGACACGCTCCGGAAATTTATCACGTTCCGGACCAAAGTCATTCACACGAACCACCGTATACTTCTGCGGATTCGCAACGCTCCGTACGCGCAATCGTGTTCCTTTCGGGAAATCCGGCGAAGCCGCACAACGGCACCCCTTGTACTTGTACCAGGATGCGGAACCGGCATGCATGTAATCACCAAGCTTCGTCCCCATACGTACGCGCACGTGACCATACGCGCGCCCACCCAAAGCTTCCGTCCAGCCGTCTCCCGGAATTTCGCGATATAGCGAGCACACGGTCCAGTCGCCCGGATTGCATCCGTCTTGATTCACGACTTTCACACCGCGCGCAGAAAGATGATACGGATCTGCCCATGTCAGATGAACGACTTCCTGCCCGAACGTCACGTTCGATGGCGCGATCTCATCCGTATCTTTTTCGATTTCAATCATCAAAACCGTCGGCGCGGTCAAGTCTCCAGCCTCCCAACTCACCGTCGTTTTTCCGCCGTTAACATCAAGTGAAACCGGCCGACCCACGAATCCCCAATCAAGATAAAAAATCTTCCGCTCAACCAACTCCGCCGCCTGTGTCGTATTCGCAAAAAACAAGCTAACGACAGCGACGAATCCAACGAGAAGAAGCTTGTGGATACCTTTCCAAACCATGACCGTATCGTAGCATCCCTTCCGTCAAAAAACGATCCCTAAACCGCCCTTGATCAATTCAACGCCCTGCGTTACAATCCCGACGCTGTTTTCATATCAAGCGGGGCCCGTGCGGGTATCGTATAGTGGCTATTATGAGTGCTTCCCAAGCACTAGAGAGGGGTTCGATTCCCCTTACCCGCTCCAAGCCAGCTTAGCTCAGCGGTAGAGCAATGCTTTCGTAAAGCAGAGGTCCCGGGTTCAATCCCCGGAGCTGGCTCCATACAAAAACCGAGGTCGAAAGATCTCGGTTTTTGAATTGCTTGGTTGTAGGCAGCGTGTGTCTAAAACCGCACGTATCGCACCACGTCAGGCTGTTTCAATCGTTCGTCGATATATCGATTCAATGCTTCAGGATCACCACTCTGCTCTTGGCTCAAGATGAGGGACAGGCGCTGTTCAAGCAGTGCGGGCTTCAAGACGTTTTGACGAAAATCTTCTTCGTTCCATCCAAACGTATCGAGAAGATAGGTACCGACATCCGGCGTCGTGCTCGAGGTAGCGGACAACACCTCCGAGTAATACTGACGCAATTCTTCTTCGGTGACCGTAACGTTGCGTTGTTCTGCCAGTTCCTCAAGTGCTTTTTGGACCAACAATTTTTCCAACGCGTTCTTTTCGAGTTCGGCGTTGAATGGAACGTTCATCCCCTGCTCCTGTGCGGCCGGTGACGCCAAAAACTTTTTCAACGTGTCGCGTGACTTCACGAAATCACGATACAACACGGGTCGTGAGGCAAGCTTTGCGGCCGGAATCGGTAGAGCATTGGCAGCAGCACGGGCGATCCCGCTATCTGACCGCTTCATAAACATCTGCCAGCCTACGAGGGCGGTAGATCCAAGAAGAACGAGAACGACGGAAACGCTGGCGATCGTGGCGATGAGTTTTTGGCGGGATGTCATACGTTATGAGTTGAAAAAATAGGACCACCAACGTTGCGGATTTCCACGCGGACGAACCGGCGTGGTCGGAGTATCAAGGGCGGACTCTCCCGCGTCACCGGACCATGTCGCGGTTGCAGAATATCCTTCGAGAACGATCACCCGCTCGCCGGGTTTCTTTCGACCCAGACGGGCACGGGCTTCATACTCTATACGATCGGACGACGCGAGTTCTTTCGTCAGACTGTCGAGCTGAAGCTTGCGACCTTCGAGTGAATCAACCTGCGCTTCGAGAGCGGTGATCTCATGATCGACCGTCCATCCGCGATAGGATTCCCGAACCGTCGAGATTCCGATCACGAAAAGCAAGGCAAGGTTGATGATCAAAAATGCCGGCAAGCGCACAACCGTGCGCCAAGATCGCTGGGGTGTTGCTCCCTGTTGCCGCCGCATGGCCGCTAGGATATCACGCCTGAGTCGATTCGTCGCCGACCTCCTTCTGCAGGAATCCGGCTACCGCGCCGTCACGATCTTCACCTTTGACGACCGCTTCGATACGATCCAACGCTTCTTCTGAGAGCCCTTCGAGACGCGAAGAGATTTTCTTGAGACGCTCGCGACGATCCGGAGCGATATCCATACGCTTCGGTGTCGTCGCGTGACGCAAATCGTTGATCAGCTCGTTGATGCGGCTTGGATGCGAAACACGCGTCACAACCAAATTTGATGTCCCCGTAATCGTCACGTCGAGCGTTCCGACATGAAACACCGTATCGATCAGTCCTTTGCGATGCCACCCCACATCCTGAATGGATGACAGCGGCGCTTCTTTCACGAACCGCGAAAAAATTCCCTTTTGATCAACATCGACCAAGCGCAATGTCGTGACGACGAGCACGTCCGCATCCCAAAGCAGGATCGTCCGCATTGCCGTAACGATACCTGCGATCAACAAGATCCCGAAGAGTGCGATGCCGGCCACACCCCACGAAAAGAGAGGAAAAATAAAGAAAAACGGCAACACGATACACAAAAATGCGATCCCAAGACCACCCAATAACGTAATAGGATGCCGACGCACGATCAGCTTTACGTCCTCTTCATCCTTCAATTGGAGTACGTCTTCGAGATGAAACATGGCCATAGATTAGCGAAAAATGAGGATGATTACAAGCGCTTCGGGAGAGCCCTGATCGCCTCACGGGCGACTGTTCGATCGTCCCACGGAATCTTTTTTCCACCCGCAACACACATCGCCTGCTCGCTTCCTTTGCCCGTAATGAGAACCAAATCCTCCGGATCAGCCTGTTTCATTGCTTCCGCAATTGCTTCACGACGATCTTCGATGAGAAAGAGTCCCTCTCCGTCTTTCTTCCCCACACTGCGCGCACCGTTCGCCACGTCTTCCATGATTTGACGCGGATCATCGTCATACGGATCTTCGTTCGTCACGATGACGACATCGACATGTTCCGCCGCCATGCGACCAAGGATCGGACGACGCGCGACATCGCGCCCTCCACCCGCAGAACCCAGCACGTGGATCGTCCGTGCACGCTTGATCGATGAAATCGTTTCGTAGAGTCGCGCAACCGATTCTGGCTCGGGCGCGTAATCAACAATGACCGTAAACGGTTGACCCGCGTTGATCCGTTCAAACCGTCCCGGCATTCCATCGACGGATGCAAGTTTTTCGCGAACCTTTTCGAGATCAAGACCAAACGCGCGACACACGGCGATCGCTGCGAGTGCGTTCTCCACATTCACGAGACCAGGAAGGTGAAGATGAAAGTGTTCGCCCAACGTTTCAAACGCAATTTGATCGGCACTCAACGTGACGTAGTCCGCCTGAATCAATTCACCAGGAATTCGCTTCGGTTCCGCTACAAACCACACCGTGCGATCAAAGCCACTCACGGCAAAATCTTTCGCATGCGCATCACGCGCGTTCAAGACCGCGACTTTTTCGATCTGACGTCCATCAATCATCTTCCGCTTGGATGCCGCGACATGACGGAACAAATCAATCTTCGCGCGTTTATAGTTTTCGAATCCTCCGTGCGCTTCGATATGCTCCGGCGTGAGATTCGTAAACACTGCAACGTCATAGTTCACGCCCGCATGACGATATTGCGCGATTCCTTGTGATGACGTTTCAACGACGGCATAGCGACAACCTGCATTCACCATCTCGCGCAGTAACTTTTGCAATTGAAAACGCCCAAGCATTGTCATCTTCGTATCATTCAACCATTCACGATCACCAACCTTGAAGAGCGCCGTCGTGGTACAGCCTGTCGCAAAACCGGACGCTTCGAGCGCCTTCGCAATGAGATATGCCGTCGTTGTTTTCCCGTTCGTTCCGGTCACACCGACAACGATGAGCTTTTCAGATGGATGTCCGTACAGAGCCGCCGCAAACGACGACAAGATACGGTGATACGGGAGCAACCAGGGGGCCGGGATCAATGCCTTAAGACGATGCAACATGGCAAACTCTTACCCTATTAAAGGCTATATGTGAAGAGGCTAATGATCGCAATGATGATGGCGGCCCACAAAACGAATGCAGCGATCGGGAGGAGCGCCGGCAATCCAAGCGAGGCAGAGATCAACAAAAGCGTCACACCAATCACCTGTAAAAGCATCTTGATCTTCCCTGCCCAGTTCGCGCTCAGAACCCAATTCTGTTTTCGCCGCACGAGACCGGAACCGACAATGAGAAGCTCAACGCCGATGATAAGCCACGCCATGCTCCATCCAAGTTGCTGCACGACCGTGAGCAGCGCGACCGAACCAATAAGCAGCTTATCCGCCGCGGGATCTGCAAGCGTGCCCCAGATGGTGATCTGTTTGCGGATACGAGCGAGGGAACCGTCAAGCAAGTCTGTAAATGCCGCGAATAAAAAGAGCGGGATACCCACGTCCCAATTCTGTTCCGAAATCAACCATACGACGATCGGAATCAAGGAGAAGCGTAAGATCGTCAGCTGATTCGGCGTAATCCACCGCGGCAAATAACGTACCGCAATCACATTCATGATTTTATCATGTGGATACAGCTGTACGTTTTCGTTTGACATCAACATGCCCGTTTTCACCTCTATGCTACCATGCGTTTGATCTATGATGGAAACCCTCTGGCTCTTCGTGGTTCTGGTGACAATCCTCTTTCATGGGCATCTCCTTGGACGTCGTCTGTTCCCGACCATCTGGTGGGGCATTTCGCTTCTCCCGGGCATCGTTCTTATGATTGCCCTTCAGAGCTTGATTCAAACGGGGTGGTACTACTCGGGCTATCCTCTTGGTTGGATCAGCGACATCGTTTCGCTTGCCCTGGCTGCCGCCGTCTGTCATGCGCTGATCCGATTCACGACACAGCCCTCCTCTTCGCCCACACCCACAGCGCCTTTTTCCTTCGCCTTTTCTCCTCGACACATTCTCGGCGCCGCTCTTCTGATCATTGCGTTGCTCGCGACCATCCTTATCCATCGTTCTGCACTCCTGGCCGGCACGACGGATTCGATCCGAACGCCCTGGCCGCTTCTTCCGGAGCGAACACTCTGGTTGATCGCACTCACGTGGACGATGCTGATCGCCTCGGTCGCGTTTGTGCGTTCACGTCTGACAACAACCTTGCATGCCGCACTTGCGACGTCCGCCACGCTCTGGATCGCTCCGCTCCTCTATCGGATTGGATACGGCTTCGATGGCTTTCTTCACATCGCAAGCGAAAAAATCCTTCTCGCAACCGGAACGCTTCATCCAAAGCCGCTCTATTACATCGGGCAATATGTGTTTACGACCTGGTTTGCCCGTCTCTCGCATTTCAGCATCGCAGACGTCGACCGCTGGCTGCTTCCGGTTGCAGCTGCGATGTTTCTCCCGCTCGCTGTTCTCATAACCCTTCCAAAAAAATCAGCCGTCACTCCCTTTCTCGCGTTTGGCGTCTTGCCACTCGGAGCATTCGTCGCTTCGACGCCACAGGGATTTGCATATCTCCTCGGACTCTGTGCCATTCTCCTTGCTCGAAACACACGCGAGACGCACATCCATCCCTCCGTCTCGTTGATCCTAGCATCCTGGGCTGTCGCAACGCATCCACTTGCAGGCATTCCATTCCTCTTTGTCGCGCTCGCACTTCTCACATACGAACGAACAGCGACGCGATACAAGATCCTCTCTCCCCTTTTCTCTATCCTCGCAGGCATTTCGATTCCGCTCATGTTTGTCGTTCTTGGACTCAAAGGCGGCACGACGATTGCATGGAATCCGGATACGATTTTCTCGATTGAACCATGGCGTACGTGGCTCACAGGATTTGTTCCGACCATCGGGAATCATTTCGTTCTCTGGCCTGCCTGGGCGTCTCTCGCCTCGCACATGCTTCCGCTCATCCTAGTCGTTCTTGCATTCATCGGTGGAAAATCGAATCGTCCGCTCCTCCTCTCCGCGTTAATGCTGTGGCTCTCGGGAACGGCACTGAAAGCGACAGGAGATTTCACATTCCTTATTGATTACGAACGAGGGAATTATGCGGATCGTCTGAACACGTTGGCGCTCTTGTGTTTGTTTCCCGCTGCCGTGACCGCATTCCAACAAGCCCATGAACGCCTTCGCCAAACTCCTCGTCCGATTTTGGTTGCGCTCTCGATCTTCTTCATTACGTTTGCAACCGGCATCGCCTATGACAGCCTGCCGCGTCACGATGCACTCGTGACCGGACGCGGATGGACCACGAGCCGTGCGGATATCGAGGCCGTCCGTCTGATCGACAGTGATGCAAACGGACGCGACTATACGGTTCTTGCAAATCAAAGCGTCTCCGCGGCTGCGGTCGCAACACTCGGATTCAAACGCTATGCCGACGATGTGTTCTTTTATCCCATTCCGACAGGAGGTCCGCTCTACGAACTGTATTTAAAAATGACCTACAACGAACCGTCACGCGATACGGTAAAAGATGCCGCGCGTCTCGGAAAAACCGATCTCGTCTATATCGTTTTAAACAATTACTGGTGGCGGGCTCCGCAGGTTGCAGAATCCATCCGTGCCATCGCGGACAAACAATGGGATATTGAAACAGGAACCGTCCGGGTCTATCGCTTTGATGTCAGCAATGAAGCCAACGCTTCAACCACCGCGGTCGGTCGGTGAAGCTCAAGTGTTTCTCGACGTTTCGCTTCACGCGTCGCATCAGGCCCGGCATCGATCGCTTCCTGCAACGCACCTGTCAACGCGTCGATCTTTCCGACGGGTACAATCCAACCTGCGCCATTCAGCGTTTCCGGAATACCTCCGACGTCCGAACCGACAACGTGACACCCAAGGGCAAGACCTTCAAGCGCGGATGTTGGTTGATTTTCTATTAACAATGAGGGGACCGCGAGGACACGAACACGCGCCATCAGCGTGCGGATACGTTCACGCGACAGATGTCCGTGAATCGTGAGTCGTCCGTCACCGAGGGCCGAGAGTCCGAATTTCCGTTCACCTTCGCCAACCACATGGAGTCGCGGTCGATCTTCCCCCATCGCCTGCCACGCGCTGAGTAACACGTCGATCCCTTTGTCGCGATCCACACGGCCGACATATAAAATGGCACGCTCCCGCTCCGTGGTTTCTTCCATCGAATCCAGCGCGAGCGGGTTTGGAAGAACGTCCGTGGCGGATGATCGAAAAAATCCGTGAGCGCGATGAAATAATAGGAGCCAACGGGTCGGTGAAATCACGACGTTCGGAGAACCCAACGCGACGCGACGCGTAAAAGACCAAAACCATCGCCAGGGAAGATGAACCCACTCGAATCGTCCGTTCATCATGATCCGACCTGACGGATCGACCAGTTGCACATCATGAAGAACATGAACCCATCTCACTCCCTCACGTTTCACGCGACGGGGCGTCCCAAACCCGCAACCGGTAAGATTGTGCGAAAGCAAAACATCCGGCTTCCATTCCAAGATCTGCTCCACGAGCTTCACGCGTGGGCGAAGATCTTTCAGGTGATGGAACAAGCGCAAAAAAACCGACGAGGACAAAAACATCGACGCATGATGAAACACCTTCACCTCATGCCCAAGACGCTCTAATCCCTGAACGTAGATTTCAGCGATGATACCGGCTCCGCCGTGTGTTGCTGGCGGGTAATCATTCGTCAAAACGGCAATCTTCATACGATGCGATGGTACACCGCCAACAATCCATCGACATGTTTACTCAACGTGTAGCGGGACAACACACGTTCACGCGCTGCGAGACCCATCGTCTTTCTTCGCGACGGATCGTTCAATAATTCTGTGAGCGCGCTGCGAAGACCGATCGCATCTCCAGGCGGGACAAGAAGCCCCGTTTCTCCATTTGCAACGACGGTCCGCACACCCGGAAGATCCGATGCGACAACGGGAGTGCCACACGCCTGCGCTTCAACCGCGACAAGACCGAATGCCTCGGCGGACGAGGTGGATGGAAACGCGAGCACATCGGCAGATTGATACGCCGCAATGAGATCTTCTTCCCCGCGTTTGCCAATAAAATGACATCGGTCAGCGACGCCAAGCTCTTTCGCTTTCGCTTCGTAACCAGCTCTCAAATCGCCGTCACCGATCAATAAGAGATGCGCCAACGGAATACCAACCAATGCTTCAAGAAGTTCTGGCACGCCCTTAAACGAATGTGCCTTGTCCATTCCACCGACGAAGAGAATAAGCGGCACATCTTCGGAAATACCAAAACGTGCGCGATCTGAAGCTCCAGGATGGAACAGTTTTTCATCGACGCCAAATGGTAATTCGATCATGCGATCCGCGTACGGTTTGAACGAAGAATGTTCTACGTAATCTTTCGACGATGCAATCAACGCATCCGCGACATCGAGAATCTTTTTTTGCTCACGTGAACGATACGCGTTAAACATCCATCCCTTTGCGCCGCCAGACGTCGCATCCATGTGGAGCGTGATGACCAGTTTTTTGATCTGGCTTTTGCGACGGAGACTCGCCGCAACTTCGGCCGTTCCAAAAAATGGATAATGCAGATGGACGATATCGGTTTCGCGAACAAGATGATCAAGTGCAACGATACGTCCCGCGTTTCCGATCCGATACGAAAGATGCGTGCTCAATGATGCGAGATGCGCATCAATGCCACGTTCCCGAAGCAGGGCGACTTCCATCGACGCCGCGCGACCGATCCCGCCGATCTCCGGCGGCGCGATACACGAAAGATGAAGCACGCGCATATTACCAACGAACCAACAAAGAAAGGATGCGATAGCTTAAACGGAACAACGGATTTGCAACGGTGCGGACAAACGGACTTTCGAATTCCTGATACGCGATCACGGGCGTAAACGTTTTCAGAATGACGGAATCCGGAACCTTGCGGGTCCGCGCGATTTCTTTGCGTCCGTTCCAAATGTACCGCCACGTCGACGCTTTGAAGAACCAGGCTGTCGCGCGTAGCTTCTCGCGCCACCATCCGCCGGAAATCGCGAAGGCGAGCAAAAAGATATCGATCGCGATCAATTGCGGGAGGAGAAGGAGGATCGTGGCCCAGTGATAATTCTTGAGTAACACCGCCGCGCGATTGCGCTCCATCCAAAACCATTTTGCGATCGAACGCGAAAATTCATACCGATGACGGCTCACGCTTTTTGGAACGAGCACGTTCTTGTATCCCGCGAGCATGATGCGCCATCCGAGATCCAAATCTTCGTGATAGGCAAACAACGTCTCATCGAGAAGACCGACGTCTTTCAACACGCGATTCGGATACAACACGCCTGCTCCGGATGCATACCCGATCGGACGGATCTCCTGTGACACATCGCTCCGCTTCTCATGATACCCCGCGCAATATCCGAATCCGAGAAAATGAATGGCGTTTCCCGTCGAGTTCACCTCGTCCGGATTCTGCTGGAGAACTAAAAGCGATTGCGCGGATCCAATCATTGGATCTGCTTCCGCCGCCGTGACGATTTCACGCAACGCACCCGGCTCAAACGCTGCATCGTGGTTCAACAAATACGAATATTCGTGGCCGCGCTCCATTGAGAGCTTCATCGCCAAATTGTTTCCACCGCTGAATCCGGTGTTCATTCCCGGTTCATGCAACTCGATCGGCGGTAATACTGAGCCGTGTTTCTCCATCTGACGCTTCACTTCGTCGAGCGATCCATCGCCGGGAGAATTGTCGACAATATGAACGGTCATTCGCTCATGTGGATACTCGAGTGTCGCGAGACCCTGAAACAACGCTTCCATGAAGGGAGCGCTTTTCCAGAGCACGACGATGACGTCAACAAACGGTTGCATGTCAGTTTTTATCGAGATCGCGAAGGGCATCGTGACGAACGATCTCCGTCAGTTTCCGTTCAAGCTCTTCGTGCTTGATGAACAATTTGAATACAAGAAAAAATAACATCGGAACGGCGGCGTACACAACCAAGTCCGCGCCACGACCAACGCCCACGAAATGCGCGATGCGCGTCGAAATCTGAGGAGCGATGACGATTCCGGTCGCAACGATCCAAAGCAGCGACCACAAGAGCGCTTCGCTGAGCGGAATCACGCGCTGACGAAAACGACGCCACGTCATGATAAACGCGAGCGCCATGATGGAAACAAGAATGATTTGGATCAACATAGATTAACGGACGAACATGCCGAGCAAGAGTTGCCACGCGATGTGTGCGGCGTCCCACGGCTTCTGTCCTTTACGCAATGATTCTTCCGAATACCGAATCGTGACAGGAACTTCCATCCATCGGAGATTCGAGCGTGTCACAAGACGCAAAATCTCCGAGCAGTGTGCAAAACGATCCTGACGAAAATCGACTGTTCGCGCAGCCTGCGCGGTAAGTGCACGAAATCCGGATTGCGGATCGGTCACGCGACGCGGAACGCCGACGGCAAACGCATTAAAGGTACGAGCGGCCGCGAGGAGAATGCGCCGGCTGGTCGGCATGTTTGTCGCTTCCTGACCGAGAAAACGAGAACCGAACACGACGTCTGCCGTACCTGATCGGAGCGGTTCGAGAACGACCGGAATCGAAGCTGGATCGTGCTGCCCGTCCGCATCCACGTGCAATACGATATCCGCTCCCAACCGTAATGCCGCCTCGGTCCCCGTTCGTAACGCCGCCCCCTGCCCCCGATTCAACCGATGCCGTAACACGACGGCACCCGCCTCTTCTGCCCGCTCGGCTGTCCCATCCCCCGATCCATCATCCACAACGACAATCGCATCCACAAGCGGCAAAACACCCCGAATGGCATCCCCAATCCGGGTTTCTTCGCGAAATGCAGGCAAAACCGCCACAATCTTCATCCCCGTACCTTACGCGAATCTACGGATTTTTTGTAGCCCTCCCCTCCCTGCCGTTTGTCCTCCCTAGGAGGCTGCGGGGGAAATCTCATTCTCCAGCGAGGACTGCTAGAGCGATCTAGCGAAGTCGCGTTCGACGCGACGAAGCGTTGAGCGAGTTCCGCAGCAGGAGAATTAGATTTCCCCCGCAGCTTCCGCTACCCCATCTTGAAACCCAACAATCCCTTATGCGCAATCGTATAATCAATCGTCTTTTTCAAACCATCATCCAACCCCACAAGCGGCAGCCATCCCAATTTATCTTTGGCTTTCGTGATATCAGGAAGTCCAAGCGACGTCATAAACATGAGCGGCGGCTGGAACGTAATTCGCGACGTCGATCCGGTCATTTCGATAATACGCTGTGCGACGTCGATAATCGGAAGATCCAAATCGCTCCCGATGTTCGTCGGTCCGATATCTTCGCTTGCGTGCATAAGCTTCATCATGCCGTCGACGATATCATTCACGTATGCGAGCGACGTCTTAAACGTTTCATCGCCAAAAATCACAAGGTCCTTATTCTCAAGTGCGTTGGTGATAAAATCCGGAATCATCTGCCCATCGTACAACGGCATGCGCGGCCCATACGTACGGAATACACGGGCAATGCGAATATCGAGACCGTGAACCTGTTTGTAGGTTGAGCAATAGGTTTCCGCAAACCGCTTTCCTTCGTCATAACACGCGCGCGGCGACAACATATCGACGGCACCAAATTCATCTTCGCGGAAGGAATGCCCGTCCGCCGGACGTGGCCCATAGACAACGGATGTCGATGAATGCAAAACCTTCGCTTTATATTTCAGTGCAATATCCAACACGTTCTTCATGCCGATCGAATTCGCATACAGCGTCTGCATGCGATGCTGTTCAAATTTCTTCGGGCTCGTTGGACACGCGAGATGATAGATTTCCTGAATGCCCTGGAACTTCAACTTGAACCGCGCCAATTCCGGAAACGCTTCGAGGTCAAACGGCGCATTGATATCCTGTCGGATGAATTCGAAATCTGGATTTTTCAGCAGCGCATCGATATTTGATTCCTGTGACGTCAAAAAGTTATCGACACAAATGACGCGCGCGTTCGCAAGCAACTTCTCGCACAAATGCGATCCGAGGAATCCCGCTCCGCCGGTGACGAGGATGTTCTTTTTGTCGAAAATGGGGACGGCAGGCATAGGCTAGAAGGTCAGTAATTGACGGTGTGAATTGGCGTAATCGATCATTTTTTTCAACCCGTCCTCCAAGCGGACGAGCGGGACCCATCCAAGGATCTCACGCGCGAGCGTAACATCCGGAAGTCCTGCCTCCAACCCGGATACGACAGGCTCAAAACGGATACGGGAATCGGAATTCGTAATCTGCAACACTTTTTGCGCGACATTCACGAGGCGAACATTTACGTCCGATCCAAGGTTCACGAGTGTCACATCAACAGGCGTTGCCATGAGACGCATCATTCCATCGATGATATCGCTCACATACGACAACGAAATATGCGTATCCTCGTTTCCCGTGAGCACGATATCCTTGTGTTCCAGAGCGGACAACACGATGTCCGGAATCATGTTGCCATCAAAAATCTTCATGCGCGGTCCATAGGTGCGGAAAATGCGCGCGATCTTGATATCAAGACCGTATACATCGGCGTACGTCTGCATGATCGCTTCGGAAAATCGCTTTCCTTCGTCGTACGCTCCGCGCGTCGTCAGGTGATCCAATCGGCACTCATCCGTTTCTTTCACGAACTCACGATCTTCCCGACGTCCTCCATATAACACGGACGAAGACGCATAGAGCACCTTCGCATGATTCGATACGGCGAGATCGAGAACGTTCTTCACGCCGATGGAATTCGTCAGAACCGTTGCGATCTTAAAATCATCGAAGTGTCGTTTTGAAATCGGACACGCAAGATGATAAATCTCCTGGATTCCCTGAAACCGAATCTTAAAACGCTCAAGCTCCGGAAACGCGAGCGGGTCGAACGGTTGCGTGATGTCGTGATTGATAAATTCAAAATGCGGATCGCGCAACAAATGATCGATGTTCGCCACCGTGCTCGTAATGAAGTTATCGAGACAAATGACGTTCGCTTCTTTTACCAACCGGTCGCACAGATGCGATCCCATAAAACCGGCGCCGCCGGTGACGAGAACGGTCCTCCGTTCAAACAACTGTTCGGCCATAGATTATGGCGATTGTACCACGTCAGCCTTTCGCTTGTATGGATTGTTGTGGAACGTGAACAATCGGTGCGCCGTAAAGGTAAAAAAGGCGCCCAGCATGGCACCCAAGACCAACACGAGAAAGTCGTACAGTCCAAAGACGTCGTGCGCGAAGTAAAAGAAAACGACGTCGAGCAAGCTTGCGACGGCGACCACACCAACATACCGCTGCGCAGATCCCCGGCTCGGTGCCTGGTGCGTAAACGTCCACAGGCGATGAAGCGTGTAGTTATACATCATCGAAATCGAAAGCGCGGCGGCATTTTGCAATGAACGCGGACCATCCATCCAAAGGAGACGGGACAACAGCGCATAGACACCGGCTTTCACCAAAAAGGAAGAACTCCCAACAAGAAGGAACCGAAAAATCATCTTCCACTCCTGCTGTATGAAAGCCGCGATCTTGTTCATAAGATCAGATTCTATCCCATCGGTCGGGACTACACAAAAGACCCAAGATATGACAGGATAGCCTCAATTCTATGTACCGATTCGGAATCCATTTTAAACGGTTCCTCTTGGTGGCCGGAGACGTCGCCATCTACCAGTTGGCCCTCGTCCTCATGCTGTGGCTTCGCTACGGCAGTGTCAGTGCGCGCGACTGGGAACTCCATGCCCCTCCGTTTGCGATTGTGAGCGGGCTCTGGATCATCGGTTCCTATGTCGCCGGATTGTACGACCTGCATCAGATGAAAAACGGCGTGAGATTCTTCCGGCTCTATCTCGAAGGGATGATGGCAAACCTCGCGATCGCGTTCGCGTTCTTCTATCTCGTGACGATCTTCGGAGTAACGCCGCGTACGAACCTCTTTTTGTACTTCGCCATCGTGTTACTGCTCGGATACGGCTGGCGCCTCATCTACAATCACACGCTCGTCACCGCGCTCTTCAAAAATCGCCTCCTTTTTATCGGCACGGCGCAGGATGCGGTCAAGATCAAAAATCTCGTCGACAAATCCGGATTTGGTTTTGAACTTGTCGCCGTGACAGAAACATCCCCAACCGAACGCTTCAAAGATGATCGCATCACGTGGTACGGATCTCTCGACCGTCTCGAAGAAGCCCTTCGGGAACAACGCATCAATACAATCTTGCTCGGTCAGGAACCGGACACGGTCCCGGGTCTGCGCGACGCGCTGTACCGTACGCTCTTCCATCCGGTAACGCTCTTGGATCGAACGGCGCTCGAAGAAACAACGACGGGACGCGTGCCACTCGAATACGTTTCGCAAACGTGGTTTTTGGAACATCTCCGCGAACATGAAAAAACCTGGTACGAAGGAATGAAACGTCTCATCGATATCATTCTTTCGATTCCCATTGGTCTCGTGACTCTTTTCTTTTTCCCGTTCGTCGCCCTCGCAATCAAGCTGTCGTCAAAAGGTCCGGTTCTCTACTCGCAGATACGCGTCGGTAAAATGGGGAAATTATTTACGATCTGGAAATTCCGCACCATGCGACAGGATGCGGAAGTCGAAGGCAAACCGCAATTCGCATCAAAAGGAGATCCGCGGATTACGAGCGTGGGGAAATTTCTGCGCGCCTCGCGATTGGATGAGCTTCCGCAAATCTGGAACGTTGTCCGCGGTGATATGTCGCTCATCGGTCCGCGTCCGGAGCGTCCGGAATTCGTCGAAGAGCTGACGCGTCAAATGCCGTACTACGCGCTCCGCCATCTCACACGCCCCGGTCTCACCGGTTGGGCACAGGTCAAATTCCCCTATGCCGGAACGCTCGAAGACAACCTCAAAAAATTACAATTCGATCTGTACTACATCAAACATCGCTCGCTCTTGCTCGATCTCGCGATTCTCTTAAAGACGGTCGGCATCGTCCTTCGACGACAGGGAACGTAACGCGAGACGGGTGCGCAAATTGAAGATCGCGCTAATGACGCTCTTGAATGAACGCCATCCAAGCGCTTTGGACGCACCCGGTCTTGGTTGAATACGAATCGGAACAACAATATAGGAACGCTTTTTGCGAAGGAGCGTAATCAAAATTTCAGCCGCGTACGCAAACCCTTCCGTCTTCGGCAACGCCTCACGTAAATCTGAACTGCGATACACGTTGATCCCGTTGTAGTACGGCATGCCATGCCAAAACAAAATGTTGAGCGCGAGCGTGTACGTCCGCGACAACAGTTGGCGATACAATGAACGCACTTCTGGATTGGACGTGTACGACACGACCATGTCCGCCTTTCCGATCTGCCGGAAAATCTCCGGGAACGATGCGCTGTCATTTTCGTTATCTCCCGGAATCATCATCACGTATTCCTTCGACGCGAGAAGCGCGGCGCTGCGGAATTTTTCTCCGAGGCGTTGATACCCGTCAAAATGCACGGGCTTGATTCGTGGTTCCGTCTCTGCAAGTCGTCGCGCAATATCCACGGTCCCGTCGTGTTTCAAATCACGATCGAGACATGTCATCACGAGAATCTCATAATCCTCAATCCCCGCTTCCGCCAGCGCCGTCCGCGCGCCATGAATTGCGCCCTCGATATTCAGAGCTTCATTCAGTGCCGGCATGATAATGGTGAGCGAGGCGGGCATTTGTTGGCAATCCTACAGAAAAGCGCTTTTCTAAGCAAGGGCTAGAGTGCCAACAGAAGAATCCCCGTTCCGCATAAGACGAATGCCGTGATTTTGAGAATGAGATGTTTTTCGGCGAACACAGCATGTCCGAGCAGGACAGACATAAATACACCGGTCGTTCGTTTTACGGCGACGAGAACTGAAGGCACACCGAAAAGCAAACTCAACGCATCGAGAATCGAACCGGCTCCCATGAATCCGGCTTGGACCAAACAGAGCGGATGACGAAACAATAAAAATGGGTTCCGCTTGTCCTTAAAAATCGCCATCGTAATAAAGAAAAGGGCAAGAATTGGCAACACGATCAGTTGTTCGACTTCCGGTGAGTTGAAATGCGTGATGTTGTATTTATAGAGGCTCGTCGTGAGTACAGCGTTCAATGCGGAAATGACGACAAGCCACGTTCCGTGTTTCGAAAATCCGTGATTCAAAAAGAGAAGTAGCAATGCGAGAACAATAAAACAGATGCCCACAAACTGCATCGCATCAATGCGATACGCAAGTGAAAGATCTACGAGGAGCAATCCCGGAATCGTCAGCGTGCGCAAAAACCCGTAGGTGGAACGGTCTGCGAACTTGATGGCATGGATCGTGACCGTTGCTTGAACGATTTCCAAAACGATGCGTAGCACAAGCGTTGGAAGACTCGCGGCATCAAAGTGTTGTGATGAAAAACGAATCAGTCCGGAAACCGAAAACATCAAAAATGCAACGGACGCGGTAAGAACTCCATACGTGTACGGCGTTTCGATCCGCTTCTTCATCTGTGCTTTGCCGATGGATGTGGAAACCTCTTCCAAAGACGTCCCCGCCGCCATCAACGCGATACCCAACATGAAGAGAAGTCTATCACGCCCTGAATATTGATGGAAAAGAAAAAGCGCTGACGGGTGTCAGCGCTGAGCGTTGCTAGATCGACGGCGGACCACCGAGAGTCTGACCAGGTCGATCGTTGCGATTTTTGAAGATCTTCCGCCACGCAGGTTCGTGAGACGTCGGCTTCTTCAGTTGCTTGAAGGTATCGAGCACCAGATTCTCCCAGAGGTAATGTGCCCGCTCGCGCAGACTGTACTTCATGGGATACATCCGGCTCGAATGCATGTAGTTCTTCGCGACGGAATACACGCGCACATAGACCGAGGTAAGCGGGAGGTCCGCGAGGACATCGACCGCGAACCGGGTCACAGGCTTCGCCAGCTTGTTCAGCACGGGATGAAAACTCCCTGCGAAGAAGAGGACGATCGTGCCCAGGAGCGCCAGATTCTGCTGCTGGAGCTTCTCCTTTTCAGTGAAGCAGTCGAGCGGCGAGACCGTCTGGTAGCTCGCGTGGAGCTTGTCATAGTTACCGTCGAAGTAATTGTGTCGCACGGCGTACTCCCCAAGCTGCGTTCCCGCGTACGGAAAGAGGATGGGAAATTCACCGAAGCTCACATTGAGATCGACGTTATACCAGATCGACTCCTTATCGTAGTCGATCGGCTCCGCGCGGACGCCTGCGTCGAGCAGGATCCCTTGGATATCGATGCGCCGTTGCGCCTCGTCATCCGTCAGAGTTTTGGCTTCCTGCACGCGTTCTGAAAGTTTTTTCACCTTCATCTTGCGGTGCGGATCCACTTCGGACGCGACCGAGATGATCTTTCCGAGCTGTGCATCGTATTCCTCTTGCGAGGCATGGATGTCGGGCAGCGTCGGAGACGGGATCGCCAGGATCGTGTTTGCGAACGTGTGAATCTTGAGCTCGCGGGCGATCTTGAAGGAGTTCCGCATATCCTCATTCGTCATGTCGCGGATGAGCACGAAGTCACGCGCGAACGCGTTTCCCGACTCGATCGACATGGTGAGCGAGGCAATGCCTGCCTTCTTGAGCAGCTTGAGCTTGCGCCCATCCGGTTCGTTGACGAGCTCGGCGCGGACGAGGCAGTGGAACGGAAGTCCCACTTCGCGAGGATAGACCTCGGCGAATTCCTCGAGCCATTCGTCGTCGGTGTTTGGGAACACCGGGAAGACGTCGTCGTAGAACTTGATGAACCGCGTGTCCCAGCGTTCCTTGAGCTCACGGAGCTCGGCGCAAAGACGCTCGACGCTGTGACGGGTCAGGATCGGTCCCTTCCCCACGTACATCCCGTTCCACGCATGCTCGAAGCAGTACGTGCACCGCTTCGGACATCCGCGGCTTGCCATCATCGTGCGCTTGAAGCGCTTGGCGAAGCCCGTGTTCTCGTAGATGAGATCGCGATCCATGAACGGCAGATCGTCGAGCGCCACCTTTCGGGCGCGGAGATGCTCGGGCTTGATCAGCCACTGCTTATCCAACGTCTTCTTGAGCACGCGTTCAGCGTTCTCCTTTGTGACGATGTTGTGGATGTTGTCGACCGAGCGGTTGTTTTCCCATCCACGGAGCAGCTCCGGCCATGCATCATCGCACTCTCCGACACCGACGGCGTCGAACGGATGCGTCCGAATCGTCTGCGGGCTGAAGGTCGCGAATGGACCTCCGATCACCGTCTTGATGCTGGGCACCGCATTTTTGATCGCGGTGTTCGCCTTGAGCAATTCCTGATGCGAACCCGTGATGGCGCTGAACGCCACAACATCGGGTCCCTTTCGGCGCACGACATCGACGATGTCATCGCGCTCGAGGACCACGAGGTCCGTCGTCCATCCATGTCGCTTGGCAAGCGCCGAAAGCAACATGATATTCATGGGTTCGGTCATGTCGCCGTCGTCACGCATGGCAAACAACACTTTGGGCATGAGAAAGCACCTCCAATCTGGGTTGAATTGAAAAGAACCTAAAGCAAAGAACGATGTGGCGATCTTAGTCTCGACAGATGGAAATGTCAATCCATATCATGTGCTCTTGAAAAGAGCGGTCCGTCAGATATAGTTAAAAAATGAACCTGATCTTGCTCTATGGGCCGCCGGCCGTGGGGAAATTGACTACGGCAAAAGAACTCGCAAAACAAACCGGCTATAAACTTTTTCATAATCACCATACGCAAGATATGGTGTATCCCATCTTTGGACACGCATCCCCCGTCGTTGATCGCCTTATAAAAACAATCAGAATGTCCGTGTTTGAAGAAGCGATGCGTCACGACAAGGATCTCATCTTTACGTTCTGTTTTGAAAATCCTCAACACGTGGATTTTATCAACAGCGTGATTGAAAAAGCGAAAGAACTGAACGCAAACGCATTCTTCGTACGGCTCTACTGCTCATTCAGTGAACAAAGCAAACGCGTCGAGGATCCATCGAGAAAAGCATTTCCGGCAAAATGCCAAACGGTTGAAGTCCTCACATGGGCGTTGAAAGATAAAATAATAGATTCACGGATTGAGTTTATCGGCGATCATTTGGAAATAGATACGACGTTCCAACCGGCTCCCCAGGTCGCAGAGTACATTCGATCGCATTATCATCTCCCTGATCGTCCGACAGATATAGAATTCCGATACGAATAATAAAAAAGACGGCGAGTGCCGTCGAGAGAAGAATGAACAGCGTCCGTCTTTCACGTCCGATGGGCCATGAATTCAGAACGAGCGGGATGAATCGGTCCCGTCGGCTTGATGCCAAGGGAATTTATCGTATAACCCTCGTACCAAGGTGCATCGCTTGGCATCGAGATACGAACGAATTGACGACGCGTCGTGGACTCGAGAAGCAAGGGTTCGTGGACCGTTAACGGTTCCAGCCAGTATGCGTGGCCTCCGACCATCGGTACTTCACAGCCCGGATCACATTGTTCTGCGAGATGGGCGCAGTCTCCGTTCGGCTTGGGCCATCCGCGAAACTCCTGTGAATAGGCCCGGCAGCCCAGGTGGCTCGAAGCGATGATCATCCCCTTCGCTCCCCAACCGCCTCCCCAGCCTCCGGCTCGACCGTCAGGACCGATGCCGTCGACATGCAGACCTGGTCTGCGATGCGTTTCGCCCGCTTCGACTTCGGCTTCGTCGATCGTGAGATAGGCAACACCGGGAAGACGCGGAGCGAACGCGCAAAGCCCCTCGATCGGTTTGCGCCATACCGCGTATTCCTCTGGGATCGTCCCGACCGGATCTTCGATCCGGAAGGGCATCATCATGATCCGGATGCCGGAAAAAGGCGGAAAAGAGGCGGGACCGAGATCCCGTATATTGCTCTGAAACGTATTCATGTACACCTCCTAATATCAGGTATTACGGGCTTTCTCCGAAAAAGTCAATATCACTAATATTGAAATAAAAAAAACGTCACCGAGAGATGACGAATAGAAATTAAAACCGTTTCTCGATCAAACCGACAGCTTTCGCGACGGCATCGAGAAGAATGTACGTCTCGAGATCCGAAGTCCAAGACCCATCGTCGCGACTCCGCAGCAGCGGAAGCAACGGTTGGATGCTCACGACCGTGTACTCGCCGAACTGGTGCTCACCTCCGATAAGTTCGGTTGGAAGCTGGGACTCCTTGATCTCGACGATCCCGCCGAAGGCCTTCGCCCTCATCATGGAGGGCTGGATGTAGGCGCTGAAGACGAATTCGACATCTTCGGGACTGACCGTGACGTGCGCTTCCTCTTCGAGCTCGCGCGCCATCGAGAGGCGCGGATTCGCTTCGTCGACCTCGCCGCCGGCGGGCTCGACGGTCTTGCCCGGAAGCGCGATGCGGAACTGCTCGACCATCACCACATACCACGCGTCATCACGCTTGAAATACGGGAGAACCTTTGCACCATGCGGGGCCTCGATCACGCCGCGCGCGCTCTTGTACGTGCGCTCGCCCTTCTCGGTTTTGATCGTGACTTCCGTGCTCACCATGGAGAACCGGACGGTTCCCTTCCCGTTCATGTGAAGCGTTTTTCCATCGTCGACCACCACGAGGGGCTTGAAACCGACCATCAATTCTCGATGCGATACCTCGGACATGGGACACCTCCAACCGAACAAGGAACTGCTTGTACGGAAAACCCTAGCGAAAAATGGAGAGGTTGTCAATCCTTCTTGACTCGTGCTTCTTCGACGCCCATCGCCTGGAACAGATCCGTCGAATGGATCTCTACCTCAGGCGTAAAGCGCAATTTCGCACCGACTTCTTCAAGCACGCGCTTATCCTGTGACAACCCGCTGTTCGGATCATCAAGTTTCGGACGATCACTCTCCCCTTTTGTATAAAAATTCGGACGAACTGTTCGGATGAGTGACCACGGTCCTTCTTCTTCGTTCAATACGACATAATCCACACACTCGAGCGCAGCGACCCAGGCGAGACGAACGTCTTCCGAAAAACGCGGGCGACCCGGCCCCTTCTTCACAAAGCGATCTGCAACGATTCCAACGTAGACAATATCGCCAATCTTTTTCGCTTGTTCGAAATAGTTGATGTGCCCCGGATGAACGAGATCAAAAACTCCATGACAGTGCACGACGTTTTTTCCTTCATCTTTCGCACGCTTCACGATCTCCACGAGTTGATCGGCCGTGACGATTTTCGAACGCATGTCGCGCATGATTACAAAATCTTTCCGTCACGGCGACCGATATGCCAATCAAGAATCGTATGGAGAATGGTTTCGTGACCGAGTTCCGCATGACCGTACTCCATCGTTTCCAAATAGATGTTGAGATCGCCTGCACTGCGCAACGGATTGTCCGGCTTGAATGCGGAGAGCGTCATCGTGAAGCATCCCATTTCGCGTGCCTTCTTTGCGGCATTCACGATGTTCGCAGACTGACCCGAACTTGAAATGGCAATCACGATATCTTCTTTTTTTCCAAACATCTGAATCGGCTGCGAAAACACATCCGGATATCCGAAGTCATTCGCACCGCCCGTGAGAAGCGATGAATCGTTGAACGCCATCGTACGAAGTTTTCCGTTCTTCCACCAATCAAACGACTGATGACTCGCAATCGCTGCACTTCCGCCGTTGCCCACGATCATAATTTTTGCACCCGCTTCCGTAATCGCTTTACATCGCGTCGCAAAATCCCCGCACGCGTTAAAAAAATCGAGCGGTTCATTCTGCGCGTTCGTCGCTTTTGCGCCGGCCAACGTAAACAGAATACCTGTTGTGTACTGTTGGAAAAAATCTCGGAATTGCATAAGAAGCGTTATGCTAACATGGTTTTAATTGCTTTGGTGAGAGGCGCCGGTTCAACCGCTTCACGGTTTCCGACAATCGTAACCGCTTGCGCACCGACGGAATTTCCGATGAATCCCACGAGTTCCATGGGCATACCGGTTGCGGCACACGGAGCGGCAATTGCAAGGAATGCATCCCCGGCCCCGACCGCATCGACCACCTTACCAGAAAGAACAGGAATCTGCTTTTCTTCTCTATTTTCGTCCAAAACGAGGCATCCCTTGTGCCCTCGCGTCACAATGGCTCGTTTTGCGTGCACGGCATCGGCAACGTCGCGTAAGAGCGGCTCAATGGCGCCAAAACGATCACGCGTCGCAAGACGAAGTTCCGGTTCATCAATGCACGCGAAATCCATTTTCGGATAACGAAGGATAGAATTGTATCCGATGTTTGCTGCATTCGTCTGCGTGTTCACCGCAAGAAATTTCGCACGCTCTGAAAGCAACGCAACCGTTTTCTGACTGATGAGGCCGTGGAGATAGTCGAGGGAAATGACAACATCGTACTCAGACAGCGTCTCTTCAAGATGTTTGTGTATCGCCGCTTCGACATCATCCGCCATTGGACGATCTTCGAAGAAATACACTTCGAACAATTTGCCGAGGAAGTTCGCGTCAAGATACCGGCGCTTCACCGTTGTCGGTCCATCTTCACGATAAAAGAAATGTGGCGTGACATTTTTCTTCAACTGCGAACGGATCAACTCCTCTTTCGTATCCTGCGTTCCAAGGACTGTCAGAAGATGGACATTGTCGCAAAAACCCGCGAGATGATTCGCACAGGCAAACACGCCACCGCTAAACGCTTCGCCGTTCAAGTATCGCGTCGCGATGATATTCGATTTGGACGTCTTCCCCATCGGACGAACGTAGTGATATTCGTCGACGACTGCATCACCGATGATTAACACTTTAAGACCACGAATACTCTCAAGTGCTTTCATCACATCTTCCACGGTGTACTTTTGACGAAACTCATTCAAAAACAACTGCATCTCCGCAGGATACAAATCAAAGTGACGATTCAAGAGCGTGCTTGAGCTGTACGTTTCGCCTTGCGTAAAATGCAATCGTCCGCCAATCGCTTCAATGGCTTCACGCTCGAGAGCAGCTTCGCTATCTTTCTGCCCATCTTCAGATCCTTTGACGTATACATCGGGTCGAATCAGATCGATTGCTTCTGTCGCAAGCGGTTGATCGATGATCACGACATAATCGATTGGTTCCATCGCTGCCAAAAATCCGGCGCGGATCGGATGCGAAAACACCGGACGACCCGGCCCCTTATTCACAAAGCGGTCTGTCATGAGCGTGACGACAAGAATATCCCCTTCCGCCTTTGCCATTTCAAAACTTTGCAAATGTCCCGGATGCACAAGATCAAAACAGCCGTGACTCAACACGATTTTTTTTCCTTGTTCACGAAACGGACTGAGGATCGCAACGATCTCCGTGGAAGAAATAATTTTTTTGCGATGGTCGGCACTCATACGTTTACACATTCCATGATTCCATCAACCGCTTCGTCCAGCGATGACGGACCATTTTCGGACAATAAAATACTTGTCGCGCATCCTGCGACTTCACCTGCTTGGATGTCGGTGCGAGAATCTCCGATCATCGCGGCACGCTCCGGACGAATTCCGTATTGTGCACACAGATCCAGAATCATTCCGGCCTTTGGCTTTCGACATGCGCAGTGATCTTCATCTACGTGCGGACACAATCGCGAATCCATGATCGTAACACCTTGTTCGTTCAATCGTTTCAAAACCTCATCATGAATCGCCTGTGCTTCTTCCATCGAAATCATTCCGCGGCCAACACAGCTTTGGTTGCTCACAATAAACAACTTCACTCCTTGTGAGAGGAGCTTCGTGAGGGCTTCGGGGACTCCGGTCGCGAGCGCGACCTGGTCCATCTGAAGCAGATATTCTCCGGGTGCGAGCTTGGGGGTAATGACCCCTTCTCGATCCAGAAAAACGGCATCAAGAGACATGAAGGATAGGAGGAAAATCGACATTATTAAAACAACAAACACCCTAAATGTCAACCGTATTGATAAAGAAAAAGGCCCCTCCTGACGCATGTCAGAAGGAGCCGGTAGTGATGGCAGCGGACGCGAAGCCGGAGGGCAGATCCTCGGGCGGATTCTTCCCCATCGCCGCGAAGGCATGGAGGACGATGTCCCGCGAACCGGGATACAGCGCCGTTTCGAGAACCTCTGCACAGGGCGTAGGACACGCCGGGAGACCAATGCGCGAAGGCGGCGCCTTGAGCGAGCTGAACGCGCGTTCGGTGACCGTGGCCATGATTTCGGCCGAGATCCCGAACTCGGTCCATCCCGTGTCGGCGACGATGAGGCGTCCCGTCTTTTTGACGGACGCACAGACCGCTTCCTTGTCCCACGGACGGATCGAACGGAGATCGATGACCTCCGCGCTCACGCCGTGGTGGGCAAGGATGTCAGCCGCGCGCTGGGCTTCGTAGACCATCTGCAGGACGGACACGATCGTCACGTCCGTTCCCGAGCGAACGACGCGCGCCTTCCCGATGGGAATGCGATAGCTCTCCGTGGGAACTTCCGTCTCCAGAGGATGGCACAGCCGATGTTCGAGATAGATGATCGGCATGTTCGCAGTGAGCGCCGTCATGAGTAGGCCCTTTGCGTCGTACGCGTTTGAAGGCGCCGCGACATTGAGGCCGGGGAAATGCGCAAAGAGCGACTGCAGGCTCTGCGAGTGCTGACATCCCTGGCCGCGAGACCGCCCCACGATGGCACGGATCACGACTGGGACCTTGCACTGCCCGCCGCTCATGTACGACCACTTGCTCATCTCATTCGCGATCTGACTCATCGTCAGAAGCATGAAGTCGACGCGCGCGTGAACGAAGAGCGGACGCTTACCGTGGAGCGCGAGACCGGTCGCAATGCCGGTCATCCCCGCTTCCATGATCGGAATTTCGAAGACACGCTCCGGGAAGGCTGCGTATGCGGCCTTCGTCGTGCCGAAGATGCCGTTGCTGTCGGTGACGTGAAGTCCGAAGAGAATCACGTTCTCGTCAGCTTCCATCGCTTGGACAGTCGCTTCGGCAATGGCCGCAGCGCATGTCAGCTTCCGATCGCCATGCGATCCCTCCGGTTCTTCCAGAGCCTCTGGTTCGTCGCCCACGTAGTTCATGAGCTCGGAAACCTTGGGGTGCGGACTCGCTTCAGCAAAGCGGAATGCCTCTTCCACCTCCACCTCGACGTCGTGCTCAATGTCTCCGAGAGCAAACGGCTCGATGTCGTATGACAGCAGTTCTTCTTTGAACCGCTTGAGCGGACACCGCGCCTGCCAGTACTTCAGCTCCTCGGGCGGACGCATCATGATGCCCTTGTTGTGTTCGACGTGCTCGCGCCACCGATACGTCGTGAGCTCGAGAAACGTCGGACCGCCACCCGAGCGTGCGCGCGCGATTGCCGTCGCCGCAGTGTCGTAGACCTTCAGGACATCGTTTCCGTCGATACGGATACCCGGGATGCCGTAACCTTGAGCGCGTTCCGCGATCGGAACGCATTGCCGCTCGTGAACGGGAGTCATCGTCGAGTACTGATTGTCCTCGCACACGAACAGCACGGGGAGCTTGTGAAGCGCCGCAAAGTTCATGCACTCGTGGAAAACGCCGGGTTCGACACCCGCGTCCCCGAAAAACGTGACACCGATGTGCGGTTCGTTGCGGAGTTTGAAGGCCCACGCCGCGCCGATCGGAAGCGGCATGGAGCCGCCGACGATCGCCGATGACCCGGGAACGCCGCGCTCGACGTCGATGAGGTGCATGGAACCGCCGCGCCCCTTGGCGCATCCCGTTTCCTTGCCGTACATCTCCGCAATCATGCGCTTCAGATCCCCGCCCTTCGCGAGGTAGTGCGCATGATTACGATGTGTCGAGTAGATAATGTCTTCATCGCCGAGCTGTTCGCAGACGCCGACGGCGCACGCCTCCTGCCCGATGGACAGGTGCGTAGGACACTTCATCTGATCTTCATCGTAGCGCTCCGCGATCGTCTCTTCGACCACGCGGATGCGAAACATCGAACGGTACAACGCAAGCAGTTTGTCCGAATTCGGAATCATTCTTGCCTCTTTCTGGCGTATTCGCCGCTTGTCTGAATATTGAAAGGACGTCGGGACCTTAGGCAAATTTCAGTGTTTTGTCAATCCTCGTGAGAAAGAAAAAAGCCTCACAGCATGTGAGGCTACTCGGGCATCCGCGTGCCGACGTCGAGCTTGGCGCTGCCGTCGGATTGGCGGTCGATGTGGATCTCGCAGAACGGTTCCGTCTGTTGTTTCATGTATTCCCAGATGATCGCGGCAACCGCAGCCGGATCCATGAAACCGACGGCCTGGTCCTCGCGCCCCTTCCAAAACGGCGTATTCATGCCGCCCGGATGTGCGAGGAGAACTTTCGAACCAGGGATGCTCTTCTCCCCCGGCAGCTCCTTTCCAAGCGCGCGAGCAAGTTGGGCCTTCGCGGCTTTGAGGGCGCAATAGACGGATTGGTCGGCACGCGCCTTGTACGCGCTCGACGAACCGATCACGACGAGGTGGCACGGTTTCATCGCCGTCTTATTCGCCTTCAAGAAGTTTGCGAGGATCGCAACGGGCCCCTCGAAATGCGTACGAGTGTAGCGCGCGACATCCTCCACTCCGAGATCCGTGAAGGACCCCTGCTGATGGATACCGGCGGACCAGACCATCACGTCGAAGGCACGATGGAAGTACAGCAACGGCTCAATGCCATTGCGCCCATCCGTCAGATCGATCCGCGCACCGAGCGCTTTTCCCTCATTTACGAGGGAGCACTCTTTTGCCGTTCGCCCTGCAATCATGACCTCCATTTCTTCTGCGACGGCGAGCTTCGCCATCTCGAGACCGAGACCCTTCGTTCCACCCAAAAAAAGTGCATTCTTCTCCATGATTCCTCCAGCGGGCACGGTAACAAAAAAGGCCGAATTGTCAAGGTATAAAAAAGCCCCGAGAGTGAATCGGGGCGAGATCATTTTGAGTCCCACGGAAAAGCGGCGACGTGCGGACGCGGCCAGACGGAAACTCCGCGTGACGCCGCATCATCCGTGAACGACGGACTCGGAAGAAGTTCCATCACCCGTTCCGAAAGTCGCGGCGCCAACACGAGCTTTGTCGGCCACGCCGTGATCACGTTTCCTTCTTTGACGACGTGTGCGTCATTGGAACGCATCGAACTGCCCGTGATGCCTTCCGCGCGATTGACTTCATACGAATCCACGGTGACATCGCCCCAGGAAAATCCGGGCATTGCTTCCCGCAATTCGCGTGTTACGAGCGATTCAAACGTTTCTCCGTTTTCGACAAGCTGCTCGGAAGCAATCTGCCAAACAGCGAATCGTTTGCTGATGCGATGCGTCGTGATGATGACCTTGGCCCGATGACCTTCGAGACAAAACCCGTTCAGATCAGGCAGGTCTCCGCTCATGACGAGAATCGGAAGAGGTAGACGTCGCATGAGCTGCGATGAGAGTCCGCACGACGTGCGCAGCGCGGCATTCCCTTCGCCCGCGGTCAGAACGATGGTTGTCGCCGTGACCTCGCACCAGCTTTCACCGTCCGGAGAAAACACATCAACGCACGCGATGTTGGCGGGAATCTCGTAGTAAAAACGGAGACCCTTGCTCTTGAGCAGATACGTCTGATTCCGTTTCGCGAAAACGCTGAGCAGACTCGACGGATCGATCACCTGTTCGTTCACGCGATACACATCACCCGTACATTCCCGGAGCGGAAGTGGACGTTCGGATTCAGCAATGACGCGTACGCCCGACTGCATGACAAATCGGGCGCCCATCAGTCCGAGGAAGGATAGGAGCGACGACGTTCTCCAGCAGACGCAGTGACCGCTCCGCAGACGGACGTCGCGAAGATCCGGTTCACGAACACCATCGAGGCAATCGCGCCACACGGACGGCATGCTTTGAAGTGCATCAACGAAGGAGGCGGAGCGTCCCACGAGGAGATGCTTCACGCCGCCGTGGAGGATTCCTTGTGCAGCGATCGTCTGACCGCTGCCAAGCGCCTTTGATTCAACGAGCAGGGCCGAGTAGCCCTTGCGACGGAGGTCGTCGAGAAGCCACAGCCCCGCGATTCCCCCGCCGATGATCAGAACATCGACTGTGATGGGAAAGAACATGGGAACGGTGTAGCACAAACAGATAAAAAAAGCACCCCTGGGGGTGCGAGAGCGTGTTCGTCATTTGACGAAGTTGCGAGTGGGTTCGGGATTCTGAAGATTCCAGAGATACACGTTGGGCATATCCATCTGGCAGCCCTTCATGCACTTCGAGACGTCGAGTCCGCCTTCCGACGGTGGCTTGCGGGTGTATTCCCAGCACGCCTGACGACGATCTCCGTGCCAGATCTCGGTGAACGATTGCTCGTTCACATTGCCGAAACGGAAACGATGGTCACCGATCTCCTTGCCGTTCTCGATGCGACCGAGATGCGCGGAGCAGCCCCACACCTCCCCGTCGGCTTCGACGTAGGCCCAGAAGTACGGCGTCGAGTAGCAGGTGTTGTACCCGCGCCACTCCGCATCCTGCTGGGTCATCGCGCCGCGACGAATCGTAATCTCGAACGTCTTGGTTTCTTCGCGCTGAAGCTCATCGAAGAGATTCAGCCACGCATCGTTCGAGTAACTCGTCCCATGGTACATGTCGGAACGCGTGACGCCGAGTTTTGCGTCGGCTTCCTCGTGGAGCTCGACCGTGTGTTGTTTATACGGCTTCACCGCGAGGTTATCCGCACCGAGATCACGAAGCAGCTTTGCGAGCGGCACGATCGTGTCGATGTTCGTCGGATACTCCTGATAGATCTGAAGCGTGCGACGATTCTTCACACCCTGCGCCGCAGGAACCGCGACGATCTGACCGAGAATCTGCACGCCCGCGCCGATCCGGTTGCGGATCCGCACGGCGTCGGTGAGATTCTTCACGACCTTGTGGAAGTCGCTCTCTTTGGTGCGATGGATCATCGCGTACGACTCGGGAGTGCCGGCGTTGAACGACGCTCGCACCCACTTGAGACCCTTCGCCTTGAAGGCACGCTCGCTGAAGTCCTCGTCGAGGCCTGTCGCGTTCGTGGTGATCGCGGTATCGATCCCGAGCTCATCGCAGAGCACGATGATGTCGGCGAGATCTTTCTTCGCGGCTTTGTCGTGATAGAGCGTCGGCTCGCCGGCACCGGCAAACATGACACTCAAGATGCCTCGCTTCGCCATGTCTTCGAGCGTGCGCGCGAAGACATCGTACGAGATCATCGGATGATCCTTGCGGTCGAGAATGTAGTCGACGGAGCAGAACGTGCATTCGTGGTTGCACACGCCGTACGGCGAGAACTCCACGTAGATGGGATAGACCTCTTTCGCCTTCTCCCAATCGTTTCGCGCGTCCTGCCAATCCGCGACACGTCGGGGATGCATATCGAGCTTCTGCCCGTCGATGCGCGTCCTATCACTCATGAAAAGAACTCCTGTCTGTTGAAGGTTACGAACTTCGCAACCCTATATAAAAACGGCCCGACCGTCAATCAGCAGCTACACGCCCCGACGGTATGAGGACGACTGTTCCGCTTCTTCAAGCGCGTGGGCAGAAAGACCAATTGAACGTGCAACGAGGAAGATCGCATCCGCAACTTCGGCAGGTGCGTTCATGTCGGCGATGAGAGCACCGAGCGCACCATCAATATTGAGCGGCAACGGTTTGCCTTTTTTGTCTGAAAAAATCCGTGCGACTTCGAATGCAAAATCCAGATGCGGTGTCGCAGGCAATTGTTTTTTCGCGATCTCTTTCAACGCCATCGTTCGAGGATCCACGTCATATTCCGGATGACCAAGCCCCGGAAGACGACGCTTCTCTGCGAGTGCCGCGTCCACGACAGATTCTGCAGCTTGTTTTCCTTCCACGGCTTCACGCATCCAGAGCGACGCGAGTCCGCAGGCATTTCCGTGACGCGGTCCGAGCGTCAGCAATCCGGCCGCGACAGAATCCGCAAGCGGTTTTCCGCAGGATGCGACCGTACGCGTAACGGACGCGGAAGGCGGTTCGGTCCCATGATCCACGCATGCGACGAACATCGCACGCAACACCTCATGTTCCGCCTGGGATGGTTCACGTCCGGTCCACGCAAGCCACGCAACCGAAACGACATCCGAGGTCGCCATGAGATCGCTCAGGCGTTTTCCGCGGAGTTCGTATTCGCCGTTTTGCATGGCGCCGATGGACGTCGCATTCATACTTCTGTACAGCTCAACACAAAATCCCGAACAGATCCAGTCACCCGGATTCCCCTCGCCTCCAAAAGGCTACGCAGGTCGCGCACGCTCACATCGTCCTCACCTAAAATCGTTCCGGTATGACCGTAGGGCAAACCACGCGGAAGATTGTCCAATGCATCACCGGCAAGCAGAATACTCGCAGGTTTTTGAAGCGTTGTTTCGCCGGACGCGAGCTGCAGCACCCACGGTTGTCCCGGTTCAACGAACAATGCGAGTCTGCGAACTTCTGGCAATGATTCACACCAGCGAATCGCCTCTTCAAGCGCTGTTCCGGAAATACGATCTCCGCCAATCGCCATCGCGACACGAATGCCGATCCCCGCGTTTCCCAGCGCCATCATGAGTTCATTCGCCATTCCGCCCGATGTTGAAATCACAGCAATATCGCCCTCGTGAAGAATATCGAATGGACGTTCACCTCCTAAATATCCCAAACGGAACGGAGGGAATTGAAGATATCCAACCGAACTCGGGCCCAAAACCATCGCACCGCTCTTTTTCGCAAGATCCCGAATCATTAATGCATCGTGAACCGGAACATTCTCGCTCAGGATATGAACGAAACGAATCCCCGCTTCGATGGCCTCGATGACGGCTCCCAAAACGCGTTGCGGCGGCACAACGACACAGCTCGCTTCCACGGCTGGAAACATCGCACGCAATTCCGCGACAGAATTGAACACCGGTTTTTCCAAAACAGTCTGCCCTCCCTTCCCCGGTGTCACTCCGCCGACAACCTGAACACCGCTGCCGAGCAGCCACTCGGTCATGCGCGCTCCTTCTTTGCCCGTAATGCCCTGGATCGCAACCAATGCATCCGGTGAAAACAATTTCATGTTCATACATTCTTCGCTGCGGCGACGACCGCCAGTGCGGATTCGTGCAGGTCAACATCTGCGCGATCAAAACGAACCGTCACTCCGTGCTCACTTCCCCATCGCAACGTTTCTTCCTGCGCGGCCTTCGTGTTCGGCCCGTCACGACGAATCACAATCGGCACACGAAGACCCAGCTCTTCGATCGTCGAACGCACGGCGCCCACTGTTGCCTGGATATCGGTAAAATTCGCAAACGATCCCGCGATCCACACGGCACGGATGCCCGGCTTCGCCAACACAACCCTCGACGCCGCACGAACGGATTCCACATCCGGATTCCCACTCATTTCCACATAATTCGCCGCACGTCCTCCCGCAGCCGCGAGCGCATCCAACGCCACCAAGCTCGCGCCACCACCGGATAAAATGAGCGCGATATCTCCATCGAGTTCCACATATTTTCCGAGCGTTCCTCGATGACCCGCCGCTTCGAGAAGATGTGCATACGCTCGCTCGCGTTCAGAAAGAGGACGATGCGTCCCCGGAAGCGTCGTGAGCTCACTCCATTCCGGATGACGAAATGCGGCCGAATCATCCAATTCCACTTTGGCATCGAGCGCCATGACAGATCCATCCTCAAGAATCGCCAACGGATTAATCTCCATCGAGAGCGCATCATTTTTTCGAAATGCTTCGAGCAAGACTTTTAACAAATCCTGAACGGGCTTTGGCGCATCGAGCGATCCGAGATCCGCGTCCGAATAAACAAAGACGGATCGTGCAACGGAAACATCCATCCCGCCGGATGGTGACACCGTCGCACGAATCGCTCCGGCAGAACGATCGAGATCGATCGACACCAACCATAGTTCTTTGAACGTGGCTTCCGTTTCCAGCAAAACGCCGGCGCACGGTTCGTCCGCAACGGCTGTTCGGATTTCCTGAAGGACAGACGGAAACGCTGCGGACTCTGAAACCCGTTTCACAAGTCCTCTCTTTCCGCGTCGTCCGGATACCACCTGCGCTTTCGCAAACAACGGAAAAGTGACGCCGACGGACGATGCGTCGTTAAAAGACAAAAACGTCCCGGTGGGGACGCGGATGCCCGCCTGGGTCAGCAGCTTCTTGGCGTCGACCTCGATCAGTTTCATGGACTTACATCATCGAATCCTCGATGTAGCTTTCACTCGCTTGAATGATTCGCTTGATCTGCTCCTTATTCATGATCCGATCCTGGAGTTCCGGAGAGTCCGTGCTGTATTCTTTGGCGCTCACGCGATGCGCGTCCGGATAATCCGAATCGGAAACCGGTTCGTCGTCCGTCGCCACAAACGGCTTCAGGATGAACATGTCCGGCGTCTCCAAGGCGTTCTCGCATTCGTCACGACCCACCAACTTTTCGTGCATGCGTTCGCCGAACAACCGGCCGATCTGATCGATCTTGATCGAAGAAACCTCTTTGCCAAATTTCGGCGCATATAACTCAACGAGCGCTTCTGCGAGGTCCGTGATGCGCATGATGGGCATTTTCAAAATAAAAATCTCGCGATCCCGCATCAGATTCGTGGCCTTGAAAATCAATTGCACGGCATCATCAATCGACATGAAGAATCGTCGCATGAGCGGATCCGTCACCGTGACCGGACCACCGTTCTTGATCTGCCAACAAAATAACGGAACGACGGAGCCGCGCGTACCGATCACGTTTCCGAAACGGACAAAACAGAATTTCGTTTTCTTCGTTCCCTTGTAGTGATACACGGCCGACATCAATTTTTCGGAAAGCAGTTTCGTGCACCCGAGAACGCTCGTAGGGTCCGCCGCTTTGTCCGTCGAGATACCGACGACTTTTTCGACGTTATTCTTGAGCGCACATTCAATCACGTTCTGCGTACCGAGCACGTTCGTCTTCACCGCTTCAAATGGATCGTTCTCACAACCCGACACATGCTTGAGCGCTGCGGCGTGAAACACAATATCCACGCCTTCCATCGCCATGTTGAGACGGTCCTTATCACGGACGTCCCCGAGCAAAAAACGCAAACGGATATCGTTGTTCAAACGCATGCGCGCCTGGAACTGCTTGCTGTCATCACGACTGAACACGCGGATCTGTTTCGGTTCCAGTGCGAGAAGTGTGCGGACAATATGAAAGCCGATGGAACCTGTTCCACCGGTGACCAAGATATTTTTGCCCTTGAACTCATTTAGCATAGGATTGCAAAACTGCTCGTAGGGTACCAGCTATATACCCGATGTCCCGTTTCGTCAATCCAACAAAGATCGGAAGGGCGAGAGAAGAATCGCTGACCGACTCGGACACGGGGTAATCACCTTTTCGATACCCGAATTGTTTTTTATAAAAATCGAACAGATGCATCGACGGTAAATACGGCTTCGTCTGGATCCCTTTTTCTTTCAAGGCGCGAATGACTTCATCGCGAGGAATCTTCTTATTCGCGATCTGGATCACATACACGAAATACGTATGACGATTTCCCGGAGCGACCTGTGGCGTCAGGACGAGATCCGGATGCGATCCAAGCTCGGCGTCGTACAGGGCCGCAATCCGTCGCCGTTCACCGATCAAAAAATCAATCTTATGAAGCTGCGCCAGCCCGAGTGCGGCACTCATCTCGTCCATACGGTAGTTGTAGCCGAGATACTTGTGATCGAGCCACTGCATGTCATCACCGCGGCCCTGGTTCGCCAAACTCTTCGCAATCTTGTAGACACGTTCTGAATCTGTGACGAGCATTCCGCCTTCTCCCGTCGTCATTTGCTTGTTGGGATAAAACGCAAATACGGCAGATTCGCCGAACGTTCCAACAGGTTTCTTTTTATATGTCGCACACACCGACTCGCAGGCATCTTCGATCACCTTCAACCGATGCTTCTTTGCGATCTTCATGATCGGAGCCATATCCGCTGACTGGCCAAAAATGTGTACGACAAGAATCGCCTTCGTCTTCTTCGTAATCTTTTTCTCAATCAGCTTCGGATCCATGTTGTACGTCAATGGATCGATGTCGACGAACACCGGTTTCGCGCCGACATACATAACGCAGTTCCCTGATGCGACGAATGAAAACGGAGCCGTAATAACTTCGTCACCAGGACCGACACCCGCCGCGATCATCGCGAGATGCAACCCCGCCGTCCCGCTGCTCACGCTCACCGCATACTTCGAACCCATCTTTTTTGCGAACGCTTTTTCAAATTCGACATGGACAGGGCCCAGGCTCAACATCCCGCTGCGCAACACGCGCGTCACGGCGTTGATTTCTTCGGACGTGATATATGGTTTCGCGACAGGATATTTCTTCATAGCGATTTATACACCTTGGCCGGAACGCCAAATGCGATAACGTTGGGAGGAATATCCTTATTCACGAAGCTGAATGCGCCGATGACGGAATTTTCTCCGATCGTGACGCCGGGCATAACGACGGAGTGCGATCCGATCTTGCAATTTTTCTTGAGCGTCACCATCCCCTCTTTGTTATCAATCGTGGAAACACTATAGATAGAACAATGCGAACCGATCTGTACATCGTCTTCGATGGTGACGCCGTGCAATGCATTGATATAGGTAAACGCTCCGATATCCGTCTTTTTTCCTAATGAAAAATTCTTCGTGTGACGCACGATCCAATTCCACGCCGTCAATTTTCCATCTTCGACAACCGGAGGTGTCCAGTCTGCAAAGCGGTTATCTGTATCATTCATAATTGAATCGTTTCATGAGAAGCGAGGAAGTATCGTCAAGCGTTTCCAGAAAACGCACCACGCGCAACGCGGCATTTCCATCGCCCCACGGATTCGTCACCGTGGAAAGCCGCGCGCGGAATTCGGGATCGGACAGCGCCCGCGTGATCGCCACGGTAATATCAGCACGATCATGTGAGGCATCGATCACGTTGTCTCCACGCTGTCGTCCGACCTGGCGGGTGCCGATATTCACAACCGGTGTCTGGAAAGATGCAGACTCAATCATAGCGCCGCTGCTGTTTCCGATCCAGACGGCGGCTTCGCGCTCGAGCGCCAAAAAATCGGTATGCGGGAGATTCTGAAAAATACGCACGCGTGGATTACTGCGTTCCCGTTCGATCACGTCGATCATTTCTCGTCCCCCGGGATCCGCATTTGGATAGCTAATGACGATCGGCATTTCAAAAGAGTTTGCTGCGGCAAGCGTCTCCTCCATCTGTCGTGCCGCCTCGTTCGCGGTTTCCGTGACGGGATGTTGCGTGATCAAGAGGATCTGTTGATTCGGATCCAATTCCAAACGACGGAACAACTCTTCGCGTGTCGGAAGCGGTTGATTCAAAATCGTATCCAATGCCGGTGCGCCAACCACATGGATGCGCTCGGGATCCTCTCCCATCTTTACGATACGGCCTGCCGCTTCCTGCGTCGCGGGAAAATGAACATGCGCAAGTTTCGTGATCGCGTGACGTGTCACATCGTCCACCGTTCCAGACTCATCGCCACCATGAAGATGACCCGTGGGAATTCCAAGATACACACACGCAAGCGCCGTACACAGCATCTCCGGACGATCACCGAGAAGGAGAACGAAATCCGGTCGGTCCGTCTGCAATGCGGAAACAAGAAGCGGCAGGAGCGCTCCAGAAAACACCGCCTGCGCCGAACGCGCATCGGACTCGAACACTGCGGGAAGACGGGTCACATCCGGAAATTCTTTTTCAACCTCATGGACCGTTTCACCGAACTCAGGCATGAGGTGCATCCCCGTCGCATATATTTTCAATGACAGGAATTCGCTCTTTGCGATCTCTCGCAGCACGGGAATCATCAACCCAAAATCGGCTCTGGTTCCAGAGACGTACGCAATGTTCTTTCGATTAGGGCCGGATGTCATGAGGTCGGAGAAGCGTGTCGGCCGGGATCATACGCCGTGCCGTTTTCCCCAAGATGCGCGAATACTCGCGTGGCTGGATCCCCGTTCCGGGACGCTTTATTCCGATATTGTTGTGCGTGAATTTCTCGCCCTTGTCAATGGGTTTGAGTGTCACGAGGCTCTTGCGAACCAACGGAGCGATGATCTTTTCACTCGGATTCGGAGCCTTCTTCGATGAACCCAGAACCGTCGTTGCGAGACGTACGGCCTCTACCATCGAGCGTAACTCGTCCGGTTCCAATGACGCTTTGTGATCCGGTCCTGCCATGTTCTTATCGAGCGTAAAATGTTTCTCAATCACGCATGCGCCCATTGCAGTCACCATGATGGGAATCTGAATTCCGGCGGTGTGATCGGAATACCCAACGAGCACCGGAAGGTTTTCCATCATCGTCGTCATCGCGCGTAAATTCGTTTCTTCCGGCGGACACGGATAATTTGAGGTGCAGTGCAACATCGCGATCTTCCGATTCCCCGCCTTCTGTATCACCGCGATGGCGTCTTCAACTTCTTTCATTGTTCCCATGCCTGTCCCCAAAATCATTGGCTTCCCGAACGAGGCCGCATACGCAATGACGGGAAGATTCGTGAGATCCCCGGATCCGAATTTGAACGCCGGAATACCGAGCTTGCGCAAAAAATCCACGCTGTTCTTTCCTCCATGCGGCGTTGAAAGAAAAAGAATCTTTCGCTTTTTCGCACGCGCGATGAGCAGCGGATAATCTTTGTCCTTCAATTCAAGTTCGCGCAACATCTCTATCTGGCTTTTGACCTTCCCGATATTCTTTTTTTGATACGCGGCCATCTCGCCCTGCGACGTCACCACATCCTCGGCATGAAACGTCTGAAACTTTACAGCATCGGCTCCTGCATCCGCTGCAGCGTCAATCAACTTCAGTGCCAGATCCAAACGTCCGTTATGATTCACCCCGGCTTCCGCAATGATAAAAACGGGATGGCCGTAGCCGACGGTTGCCGGTCCGATGCGGAATGTTTGTGTGGTCATAAAAATCAGGATGCAACGCGACCATAGGTTTTGGTCTTTGCCGATTCTTCAAGAGCATACAGCGTGTGCAGGTTCCGCAAAACATCCTGCGCCGTAAGCGGATACGGACGAACGCCCTTGATCGCGTCCAAAAATGCTTTGATTTCTTCGATATACATCTCTTCGATCACGATGTACCCCTCTTCCGTTTTTCCTTTTTCGATCTGGATCACTTCCGTTTGCTTTGTCGCAACATCGTACAGGGAAATTTCGGACGCAAGCCAATTCCATTCGATGACACCGTTCGTACACAGCAATCGGAGCGTCCGGAACGGCGTACGTGCGACGACGTCGATCAGGATATTTCCATAGACAGACGTCTCGTGTTTCACGGAGGCGCTCATCAAATCATCCGCATCCATATCGAGATCAGAGACTTTCGTCACATATCCGCACACTTCTTCGACCGGAGAACCCACGAGCCAATTGAGCCACACAAGTTCGAACGGAAAGAGTTCGCGACACGCACCTGTTTCCTTTTTCGAAAAAAAGACTTGGCGATAATCCTCCCACGGATGCCAGTCTGGAAGATACTGCCCAAGATGATATTGATACGCGAGCACGGTGCCGATACGCTTCGCATCCAAAATCTCTTTGATTTTTTTGATCGGCGCAAAATGACGGAAGGTCGAAGACGGGGCACGTACGGTCCCGTCATCCGGTGCATTGATGATTTCTGCGTACGCTTCGTCCGATGTCGTCGTTTCAACAAAAAAATGTTTTTTCTCTTTCAACGCCAACCGAATATATGACGCATGAAGATTCGGAGGTGTCGAAATAATGATCGCGTCATATTCCGTCGACGGAACAGACTCCACATCGGCAACCGTTTGAATCTGATATTTTTCTTCTGCATCTTTGCGACGATCCGCGGAAACATCAAACCCAACGATATCTGTTTCGTCGTTCGCGATCAGATTCCGAATCCGGCGTTTGCCCATGGAACCCAGGCCGATGATAAGAAAGCGCATATGGGTCTATGAACATCGTCTAATCCGTTCAATCTCAACGAGATCGCGAACGGCTTCGTCGGTGTTTGAAAACATTTTTTTAGACTGCACGCGCGTAAAAAATGCACGCATCTCATCGACATACATGAGATTGCGATCAACGGGCAGATGTTCGGTTTTCTGTTTCCCTCCTCCCATCGACGTGGTCAGTTCATCGGTTTCTGAATTCCACATCAAGCTCCCCTTCTCCGCAATGATCTCCAGCGAGCGCCGAACGGGAATACGAACGTAATCCTGGTGAAGCGATACAATCACGCCGGACTTCGAGATCAACAACGATTCGGCAAAATCTTCTGAGGAAATTTCGAGACGGGAGATTTTTTTAACGATGGCAGCTTTTGCGTGCAACGGTTCGTCCAACAGCCACGCCGGATAGTTGATATCGTGAATCAAGTCGAGAAGGACGCCGCCACCCGCTTTTTTGGAAGACGCATATCCTTTTCGATAATCCCGCACGCGCCATGTCCGCAAATCCTGCCCGACCGAGACGCGCATCGCATAGATCTTCCCCAACTTCTTCGATGTCAACATCTTCTTGATCCGTAACAACGGAAGGAAAAAGTGCAGGTTATATCCTACCCATAAACTCACACCGGCACGCTTGTATGCGCGCGCGATGACAGCAGCCGTCTGCGCACTCTGTGACAACGGCTTCTCGACAAAAACCGCACGGGGCTTGAGCGTGAGACACGCGCTGAGCGTGGGAACGTGTTTGAAGGTTTCATTTGCGACGACGGGAACATCGTACGGACCGCGTGCCGCAAACGCGCGCCAGTTTGATTCGGCATCCACGCCTTTTACATCGCGACGTTTCGTCAGCACCACGATCTCATGCTTCAACAGCGTGAGATTGCGATGATGCCGCTCCCCGATGGATCCGTATCCGATAAGTCCGATCTTCATACCGTGTTCTTTTTCCAATTCGTCAGCGCCTGCTCGATCTCATGACGATGCGTGAACAGCAGCTCCGCGAGCACCCAGTCTTCCGGTGTATCAAGATCAACCGAACGCCATGCGGGGCACACGACAGCCTTCGTTTTCTGTGTGATGACAGAATTCTCTGCGAGGAGCGCTTCAATCTGTACAACGTACGCGAAACATCCGTTCAGGACATACCCCGGCTTCCAATCCTGAACGTTCGTCGACGAAACAACGGCGCTGTTTCCCAACACCAAATCTTTTTCGTCGTTCAGGTGATACAAGCGCGGATGCGTCGGACACACGGTGAGGACGGTCGTCGCGTCGCTTTCCTGCATCAACGTCCAGCATGCCTCGATGTCTTCGATCTCGCGAAGCGGCGACGTCGTCTGCAATAAAAGAAGATGCGTCGGCTCATATCCCTCGGATGCCTTCAATTGCGTCAGGAGATGTCGCAGGCTATCGATGATCTGGGATGTATCCTGCGCAAGTTCCGTGGGACGCAAAAATGGAACCTCCGCTCCGAACGATCTCGCGATTTCAGCGATCTGTTCCGAATCCGTATCTACGATCACGCGGTCGACAAAATCCAACTGCTTCGCCTGCTGTACCGCATGCGCAACAAGCGGCTTGCCGCAAAAATCACGAAGATTCTTGTTGGGAATCCGCTTGGATCCGGCACGAGCCGGGATAACGACGAGAACCCTTGGGGACATAGCCGATCAGCTCACGCGATGCTTCAGAACCCATTCTCCGTTCACCTTGTCCCACAAATGTGGCGGACGATACGAATCGGCGATCTCCCAAAAATGCTCTTCGGTGATATCGAGATATTCGAGAAATTCTTTAAAATGTTTTTTCGGAAATTCTCCGTCATACCGTCGAACCAATGCAACGCCTTCTTCACGCGTGATATGACCATCTCGGATTTCATGCGCCGCATCCGACGTACACCGACCGATTCCGAATTTAATAAACGCTAAATAGAAATGGAAACCGTCCGTCTTATCGTCCAAGCTTGCGTACTTTGAATACGTTCCTTCAGACCGACCCTCTTCGTTGACCGTGAAGCCCGTGTGTTTTTGTGCGTAGTAAAAATTTTCCTGCGGAACCCATTTCAGATAATACGAAAGCCAGTGCATCTCTGCACCCAACGCATCAATCTGCTCAAGCGGCGGCGCGCGATACAAGTCCAGCGTCTTTGGAAGAATTTCGTCCGATGCGAAAATCCCCATCTCACGTCCCGCGGCAGCCAACGTATCGATTCCTGCACCCTTATAATAAAGCGTGTCCCAATCTTTCACCGACTCGAATGGCTTGTCCGCATTCTGCATGGACCCGCCGTATTCGACCTCGCCATTTTCTCCGTAAAAAATCAACGAGACACCATACTTGAGCGCCATGTGAAACGCGTAGGCTTTTTGTCCGAAGGCGAACGGCTCCCACGCATCCCCTTTCAATTCAAACGCAACGCGCGCCAGCTTGCGATGCAGTACACCGTTCTGAAAAAAGTTTGTCGCATCGAATCCAGCGGCAACAAAATTCTGAAAATTCTTCCAGCCAATATCCGTATAAATGAACGGTGCCCACGTGACCGTGAGCGGATGCATGCCGTACTTCGTTTTCAGGATATGCGCGGTGTAGGCGCTATCCTTGCCGCCACTCCCAGGAACGATCACGTCGTAGCTTCCATCGGTTGAACGGTGTTTATCGAGCAATGCCACGAGCTCCTTCTCGCGCTGGTTCCAATCAATCTCGTGATGCTTTCGATGCGCATATTGGCACGCGCTACACACACCTTCGTCGTTAAACGTCAGGCGTGGACGCTGATTCGACACGACGCAACGCGTGCAATACACCACCTCTTTCGGCTGATTCGCAAGCTGTTGATCAAGGCGTGGTGGCATAGATTACGCGGATTCTGCCACGATTTCGACAAAATTGCCAAGAATCCCAAGTCCCACGGCTCCGCTCTTTTCAGGATGGAACTGGCATCCATAGATATTTCCAGAACGGATAACCGAACAAAACGAGGTTCCTCCGTACTCCGTGTTCGTTAAACAGTGCGCAGCGTCGCGCGGTTCCATGACGAACGAATGCACAAAATACACCTGATCCTGCGGTTTCATCGAATGCAGGATCGAATTCTGCAACGCGTCCGGAGATTTTCCCGAAGCGACCAATCCGTTCCAACCGATATGCGGAATCTTCGTGCCCGGATTCTGTACCGCGAGCGGCACGACCGTTCCCGGAATCAATCCGAGCCCCTGGTGTACACCGAACTCCTGACCTTCGGATAAAAACAGCTGCGCGCCTAAACAAATTCCCAACATCGGCGTTCCTTTTGCCGCCGCTTCTTTGATCACAGGAAGAAGACCGCGCAACTCAAGACCGCGCATTCCGGATGCGAACGCTCCGACGCCGGGCAATACGATCGCATCCGCCGCAGCGATAACATCCGCTTCTTCCGTCACGACGACGTTCGGCGTGAAGACGCGAAGCGCGCGTTGCAGGTTGTACAAGTTACCGACGCCATAATCCACGATTGCGATGGTGGGATTCTTCATACGTTTCGAACGGCAAAGCCGTGTTCCGCGAGATGCGATTTTACATCACGAATCGAGTGCGTTCCAAAATGGAAGATGGATGAGATCGCAACCGCATCCGCATTCCCGATCGTGACCGCTTGCTCAATACTCTCAAGAGATCCCGCGCCGCCATGGACGATCACCGGGATCGGCGCGATCTGTGCGATGCGTGTCAAAAGATCCAACTCGAATCCTTTTTCTGTGCCGTCACGGTCAATGGATGTGATCAGGAGTTCGCCGACGCCGCGTTCGATGCCGCGTCCAACCCATGTAAGAACATCAAGACCCGTCGGTTCGCGACCACCATCGGTATACGCTTCGTAGCTTCCGTCCGGACGGCGTTTCGCTTCGACGGAGAGAACGATGCATTGCGATCCGAACTCCCGCACCGCCTCATCCAAAAATTCCGGATGACGAATCGCATGCGTATTAATCGCGACTTTATCCGCACCAGACCGCAGCGCGAAGTTAATGTCCTGAATCGTACGAATGCCGCCTCCTGCCGTCACCGGAATAAAAACATTCTCCGTGACCGTCTTGAGCAAATCAAAATCAAGATTGCGCTGATACAAACTCGCAACGATATCCAGATACATGATCTCGTCCGCACCCTCCGCATCATATCGCTTCACGAACGTCTTCGGATCTCCAACCACGCGCAACGCTTCCGTGTGCACGGGCTTCACGACATTGGGTCCTTTGATATCAAGACGAGGAATGATGCGAATATTTTTCATGAGACACACATCCTAAACCTTCTGTAACACGACTTGCAGTTTGTATCCAAAAAAATGTTCGTGGAGCAATTTCTCATCGATGATACCCAGGAGTCCCGCGCGATTATCGTAGCTTGATTCTCCGAAATACGGATCTTCGTAACTCAAATAATTATTCAACACGGCGACTTCCGAAATAACACTCTTCAGATCAACGACCTTGAATCCGCACGCCTCTGCCATGCGACGGATCGTCGAAGGATTGTAGAGATTCGTATGTTCCAGACCGTCAAACATTCTGCATGCGTCCCGAAGCACCTTCGCGGCAAGCGCACCTGAGTTCGGAATTTGCATGAACAACACTCCGTCATCACGCAGCTTGGATCTCACCGTGCGTAAAAATGCGTTGCCGTCTGGAATATGCTCGAACACGTCCCACAACGTCATCACATCGAATGGCTGCTCAAACGCGACCTGCTCGATCGGCTCCGTAAAAATGGCATGGCCTTTTTTTGCCGCGACATCCGCTTCTCCCGTTCCGAGTTCGATCCCGCTCGTCGTCCATCCGGCATTTTTTGCAAGATCCAAAAACGCGCCGGTTGAACATCCAATATCCAACAATGTTCCCCCGCTCTTGATGCCGCTGATCGCCTGCAATCCTTTTTGATAAATCTCCCGATAAAAATCGTTTTCATCCGCAACAATGTCTCCCTGCCCCGTATCAAGATTCGTGTAATAGATTTTCAACGCTTCATCCGTAAACACGGGATTCGTATAGACCATCGAGCATGTGCGGCATTTTACGTACGTGCCTCCCGACTTCTTGAAGAGCACAACATCCGCCGTTTCCGCGCACACGGGACACGCTCGCGTACGAAGGTATTTCTGGTCAAATGCGCCGGTTGTCGGATCGATGAACTGATTGTGATACTCCTGAACACGCGTATACGAAAAAGCCCGTTTTTCGTGCAGTTCTTTGGCGTTCGTTGATTCTTCCTTCATAAAAACGTGTGAGATCCACTATACCCAAGCCTTGGCAACCCTTCAAGCCTGCGGGGGTTAGGATAAAAACATGTCTCGCGCTGTTCTATTCACCAACAGAAGGAACGTCTACATGGGACTGTAGAGACGGACGATGGAACTGTCGGAGCATGGACCGCAACGTCTCGTAGGGTCCGCCGGTGTGGCCACGACCAATCAAGAAAAGAAGCGCGTAATAGAGGAGGCCTAATCCGACCAACCACGCGATTGTGATAAGCGGATGATCGAACGCGTGAACTCCACGACGGAATGTCATATCAACAATGAGAACGCCGATGCTCGCAAATGCGCCGGCAAGAAACGCCTTCGCCTGTCCGCGAAATCCGAGCAGCTGCGCCATGCGCGTGCGCACCATGAGATACAGCACCATGAGAAGCCACGTCGTGACGATAGCAATGGAAAGGCCGCGGATACCGTCATGAAAGATTCCGACGATCATGAGCGGGATCGCGAGTGCGGTTTGAATCATCGTTGTTTTGAAATTCACATCCGGTCTGCCGAGCGCGCCAAAGACAGACTTCATGAGGGCGATAAGCGCGAGGAAAATATTTCCGAACGCGAAGATCTTGAGCGTCTGCACAAGCGGCAACCAGATGTCACCAAGAAACAGGTGCACGATCGTACCGCCTTCCAATAAGAGGAGGAGCGCGAACGGAACGCTCGTCATAAGCAATACGTCGATACTACGCTGAAGACCTTGTCGCATCTTCCCCATGTCCTGTTGGACTTTCGAGAATGCCGGTAATCCAATTTTCATGATCAGCGACGTCAGACTTGCCGTCATCGTTCCGGCGAGGTCTTTCGATTTCGCGTAGATACCGACATCCGCGGTCGTCAGTAATTTTCCGACGACGAGCTTGTCGAATTGCTGCAGCACCACATCGAATACGTACTGACCGAACACCCACTTCGTATATCCGAACAGTTCGCGCAGTTTTCCCCATCGAATCACAAAGCGCGGACGCGACGGATACAACACGTAGCTCATGATCACGCCGATCACATTCTGCGCGAGTGTTCCACTGAACAACGCCCACGCGGATCGTTCGATGAACATCGCATATGCAATCGTCACGACGGGAAACGCGACCTGCGCCGCCATGTCACGGATAAAAACGTTTGAGAGATCGAGGTGTTTGAAAAAATATACTTGCCGCACGTTCGAAAAACTTTGTATCAAGACGATGAGTCCGCTCAATCGAATGAGCCACACGGACGCCGTAGCGATATGAAAAAATCCCGCAAGCCACGGACCCGCGATAAACAAAACAAGCGCGATCAATGATGCACGGACAACATCAACGGACCAATATGGATCAAGATACGGTTCGATCGAATCGCTCTTTTGAATGAGCGCGTCGCCAAACGGAATCGTTGTGAGCGAATTGATGATACCGAGCAGGATGAGCGCGATCGTCATGGTCCCGTAGTCCTCCGGCGTGAGCAAACGCGCCAAAACAAAAAACGTGACGAGTCCGATCGCCTTTTGACCGCCGATGCTGAAGGCGAACCATCCCCCGCCGCGCACTGTTTTTCCGTAGACTCCTTGGGGCATAGAACCGTTCCGAGTATACACGAGATCCCTTGGCAAGCCAGCCAATCTCCGCTAATGTAGCGCCAACTTCCTATGAAAGGATGCTTCCTCCTCCAGCGCCAATTCGCGCATGTGGGACACGCCATTGCACGCAATCTCAAAGAGCACCACGGGGTGAACGAATTTTGCGGGTACGTCTATCTGCGATCCAGCTACGATTTTTTGCGCACGCAGAAAGACGTCGAATATTCATCCCTTTTGCTCGATGCCGACGTCCACGAATTATACAAACAAGAAAAACGTGATCCGGACTACCTTGCGTATCTTGAAAAAGAATACGGACTCCCGTCTCTCTGGCCGTTCATCGCCGTGGATCGCGTGATGATGTCGGGGCAGCTCCAACGCGAATATCCGTACGACCAACCGCAATACTCGCACGAAGACATGCAACGCATCTTGCAGGCGCATGCCCGTGCGATCATCGCGTTTTTGGAAAAAGAAAAACCCGATTTCCTCTTCGTCTCGATTCTCGGTGGCGTCGGGAGCTATCTTCTCTATCGCATCGCGCAAAAAATGGGCATCCGCATCTTCGTGGTGCTCATGACGAGTTTGCCGGATCGGTATCTCTTGAGCGATCGATATGAAACGTTTACGACCGTCGATGCACGTCTTCACACCGATCGTGCCGCGCTGCGATCTTCTCCGCGCTGGCAGGAGGCGGAAACATACATCCATCGCTTCCGCGAAAAACCGATTCCCTATCTCGAACGCAATACGCCCGCCGCACAATCGGTGACACGAAAAAAACAGCTGAAGTTTTTGAATCCGAAAAATGCGCTGCGTTCGCTCATCACCTTTGCACGCAGTCTCGTCGCATATTACACGAAACCCGGTCGCGAGGATTACGACGCCATCAATCCGTGGAATTATCTGCGTGACATGTTCATGCGCAAACTTCGGAATGCTCGCGGAGTCGCGGATCTGTACGACGATGTGAACACGAACGAAGACTTCGCGTTCTTCCCTCTTCACTACGAACCGGAAACATCGCTCTTGCTTCATGCTCCGTATTACACCGATCAAATCGCGCTCATCCGACAAATCGCGCGGTCGCTTCCTGTTCACTTCAAACTCTACGTCAAAGAACATCCGCTCATGGCTGAGTATCGTCCGCGTCGCTATTACGAGGCTCTCAAAAAAATCCCCAACGTCAAACTCCTGAGTCCCGCATTGAGCAGCTTTGGCATCACCCCGCACGCAAAACTTATTTTCACGATTACCTCAAGCGTGGGATGGGAAGCGACGCTCCTCAAAAAACCCGTCATCTCGTTCGGACATTGGTTTTATAATTCCCTCTCGTTCGTGACGCACTGCAAAGAGATTGAACGGCTTCCGTTCATCGTAAAAGAAAAACTCGAAAACCATCGTCCCGACGACGAAGAACTCACAGCGCTGGTTACCGCCATCCTCGAAGATTCCGTCCTGGTCGCGCTTCCACAACTGTGGGAAATCGAAAGTGATCCGCAAAAAAAGAAAGACGGTCTCAAACCGCTCGCGGATCTGTTGGCAAAAAAACTCGGCGAATCAACGCCCCACACGCCTTGACAAACAAGGTGTTTTTCGACTAGGTTGGGCGCGTCAGAACAAGGAGGTACGCATTGCTCTCTTACAAAGATCCAGATTTTCCTGAAGAACGTATTCGTCTGAGTGACAAGGAGTACGAACGCGCGCTCCTCGCCTTTCCCATCGTCTGCGCCGACGTCGTCTTGATCGATGCGGAGCGACGCGCATTCTATCTCGCGGATCGCATTGTCCATCCAGTGAAAGGATGGTGGTGGATTGGCGGCAGGATTTTCCGCGGGGAAGATCCGCTCGAAGCCGCCCGCCGCAAGCTGGACCAGGAATCCGCCGTGGTGCTCGATACGACGCGCTTCCGCTACATTAAGATGCTCCGGCACATGATGACCGTGAGGCAGCAGGAACCCCAGAATGCTGGAACCGACACCATCGCCTACACGTATGCGGCCGCCGTCTCTGTGAAAGAAGCGAACCAAGTGAGCATCGGCTTGGTTCACAGCGAATACCGACTGGGAAGCCTGCGCAGCTTCACGCGTGAAGAGCTCCATGCGGAGAACATCCGCCCGCAGATCCGCGATCTCTACGACCTCGTCTTTCCCTAAAGACGAGGTTTTTTCTTTACCAAGATATCCTTGTTTTCACCATTTACAAGCCTTTCTATCCTTGCTAACGTGCACAGACAAATATCGTATGAAAATCGGCATTATCGGCCTCGGCGTCGTGGGTGACGCAGTAAAACATGGCCTCGAAAAAATCAGCCACGATGTTCGAGGATTCGACATCAAACACCCCCACACAAAACTCGAAGACGTTCTCGATTCGGAAGTGTGTTTTATTTCCGTTCCCACGCCGCAACGCGAAGACGGATCGTGTGATGTTTCCATTGTCGAACAGGTCTTGGCGGATCTCGCTGAAAAAAACTATCAAGGCGTCGCCGTCATCAAATCCACCGTCGTTCCTGGAACAACGGATCGGATCGCGAAGCTCCATCCTCACATGCGCATCGCGTTTTGTCCGGAATTCCTTCGCGAACGGGCTGCGTACACCGACTTCGCCGAAAACCATGACGTCTGCGTTATCGGCGCCTACGAACCGGAGCACTACGAATTGATCAAGGAAGCGCACGGTCCTCTTCCGAAAAAAGTATTTCGGCTTACGCCCGTCGAAGCGGAATTCGCAAAATATTTTTCCAACGTTTACAACGCACTGCACATTATTTTCGCAAACGAATTCTACGACGTGTGCAAAGCCGTCGGCGCGGACTACACCAAAATCAAGAACGTGATGGTCCATCGCGACAACATCAACGACGCGTATCTTGATTGTAACGAAAACTTCCGTGGCTTCGGCGGCGTCTGCCTTCCGAAAGACACGGCTGCCTTCGCCGCGTTCACAAAACAACTCGGACTTGATCTGAAGCTCTTCGAACTGCTCGTCGAAGAAAACAAGAAATTCAAACGCACCGTTTTTGATGGGATGCGGCATTAATATGTCGCGTGTCCTGATCAGCGGTGGGGCCGGATTCATCGGCTGTCATCTTGCGAAACATCTTCTCGAAACGACAGACGCGAGCATTGTCCTGACGGACAATCTTTTTCGCGGAAAAATGAATGAGGATTTGGTGAAGCTACTTGAAGATTCACGCGTCACATTCATCGAAGCCGATCTCACGGATCAAGCTGCGTATACGAAGCTCGGAAACGGATACGATCACGTGTACCATCTTGCCGCGGTGAACGGGACAAAATTGTTTTATGAAATTCCGCACGAGGTCCTGCGCATCAACACGCTGACCCTCGTCTTCATGCTCGAATGGTTCCGTCGCGAAAACCGCGAAGGAAAGTTTTTGTTCACATCATCGAGCGAAGTATACGCCGGAGCGCTCGAAGCATTTGGAACATTGCCGATCCCGACACCGGAGAATGTTCCGCTCGTTATCGCTGATCCCTACAATCCCCGTTCGTCATACGATGCGACAAAACTCGTCGGCGAACCGTTCGTCATCCATTACGCCAAGCAGTATGATTTTCGCGCTGTTATCGTGCGTCCGCATAACTTCTATGGACCGCGTGCCGGATACGAGCACGTCATTCCAGAATATTGCGAGCGTGTCATGAAACGCGTAGATCCATTCCCGGTTTTCGGGAACGATACGCGCACGTTCTGCTACATCGGAGATGTCGTCCGCGCGATGCGAATGCTCATGGAATCCACGGCGACGGATCATCAGCCCATCGAAACGGTCCACATCGGCGCTTCCGAAGAAATCACGATGACGGAGCTAGCGGAACGTCTCTTCACCGTCACCGGTTGGCATCCTGCATCGCTCGAGGTGAAGCCGTCACCTCAGGGAAGCGTGAAGCGTCGCCTTGCAGATATTTCAAAAATTGAAAAACTTGTCGGCTGGAAACCCGAAATCTCTCTCGAAGAAGGTCTCAAGCTGACCTACGACTGGTACTCGACGCATCCGAAACCAGAAAAGACCGCATGAGACGAATCCTGATTACAGGGAGTGAAGGGAACATCGGCGCGTATATCACCGAATCGGTACGCCGTCTTTTTCCGAACGCAGAGATCGTACGTGTGTCTCGCAAGCCGAATACAAACGGAGAAGTTCGCGTCGGTGATCTTCTTGATCCTTCCTTCGTGAAAACGTTATTTGATAAACCGATCGACATCGTGATCCACGCCGCTGCTCCGATCTATAACGCAACCGTCTATAAAGAGAATCCGTACGGCGTCTTTCACGACGATGTTCAATGCTTCAGCAACATTCTCGAGAATTGCAAAACAAACGTGAAGAAGATCATTTATCTTTCTTCCGCAACCGTCTACGAATCCGTTGAAGAACTTCCGTTTCGTGAAGAATCCACAGACAACGCTGCCGCTCCCCGATCTCCATACGGCTTCGCGAAATTCGTGAATGAACGTGCGCTCAAAGCCTTTAGCGAACAACACGGCGTCGACTATACGATCTGGCGCCTCTTCAATATTGTTTCGCCGCGCGAGGATCACTCAAAACCGGGTGCGCACGTCTACGTTGATTTTTATCGCAAACTCTTTGTCGAACGCGTTCCCGTTCTCGATATCTTCGGCGATGGAAAACAAGTTCGTAGCTTTACGTGGGTTGGAGATGTCGCCGACACCATCGCTCAGTATCTCGAAGATGAACGGACATCAAAACAGACGATCAATCTCGCAGGTGAAGAACCGCATAGTCTCATCGAACTCAAGGACGTACTCTTGAAGATTGGAAAAGAAAAAAATCTTCTTCCTGCCGAGTATAATCCAGATGTGAAGACGGGCGAGGCGTTTTTCGGTGTCGAAGCTCCGAAACGAATTCCGAGTCTCGAAAAACTGAATGCGCTCGGTTGGAACGGTGCGACATCGTTTGAAAGCTGCTTTGAAACATTTGTTACCGACAAACAACATGCTCACGCATAATTGCCACTTGTGTCACTCGACGAATCTCGAGCTCACGATCGACCTCGGCCATCATCCGCTGGCGGATACGTTTATTCCTGCCGAGCTGTTGAACGAACCGGAAACACGTTATCCGCTCCGCACACTGCTCTGTCGTGATTGTGGTCACATGATGTTGCAGTACGTCGTGTCGCCGGAAGAGCGCTATCAAAAAGTCGATTATAGCTACACATCGTCAAACTCAGCCGTTGCGATCAAACACTTCGGTGAAATGGCGAACGAAATTATCAGAACAGCAAAGATTGGAGCAGGAGATCTCGTCGTTGATATCGGATCAAGCGATGGAACCCTTCTCAAAGCCTTTCGAGATCAATCCGGCTGTCGCGTTGTTGGCGTAGAACCCGCGCCGAATATCGCGAAGATGGCGAACGACAGTGGCGTTGAGACGATCAACGATTTCTTTGGTAAAGACGCGACGAAAAAGATTCTCGAAAAAGGAAAGGTCAAAGCGATCACCGCGAATAATGTCTTCAACCACATTACAGACCTCAGTGACTTCATGACAAACATCGTCGACGTACTGACGGATGATGGCTTCTTCGTTTTCGAAGCGCCGTCGCTTATCCAACTCGTGGAGCGTCTCGCATTCGACACGATCTACCTCGAACACGTTTCGTATTTCGGCATCAAACCGTTGCATCGCTTCTTCAAACAATTCGGTCTCTCCATCCATCGTATCGATCTGAACGACTACATGGGCGGCTCAATGCGCGTCTACGTTGGCAAGCAACCGGCAGACGAACACATTGCGACGGCACTCATCGAAAAAGAAGAGGCTGCAGGTATCTACGCATCCGAAACATACGTACGATTCATGACCAGCGTACGTGATTTCAAGATGAATCTGTGTCGCCAACTCTATGACATCAAGGCAAATGGCGGAAAAATCGTCGGGATCGGCGCGGCGACCAAGGGCAATACCCTCCTTAACTACTGCGGAATCGATGGAACGCTCCTCGAATACGTGACCGATAGTTCTCCTCTCAAAATTGGCAAATACACCCCCGGCTCCCACCTTCCGATCATTGCCGATGCCGATATTCCCAAGGATGCCACTCACGCCTTGATTTTACCGTGGAATATTGGTACCTTCCTCAAAGAAAAATTGAAGCACCTTCCTCTTGAATTCCTCGTTCCCCAAATGAAAAAGGACCTATGAAATTCGAACACCTCTCTGTGAACTTCGAAGATGACCGCGGCTCTATCCGCGATATCTTCGCACACGATCCGAAAGACAGCTGTACGGTCGTCGTCTCCAAAAAAGGCGCGGTGCGCGGCAACCACTATCACAAACTCTCGACGCAATACACCTACGTCGTGAGCGGACAGTTGACCATGCTCTCGCAGAACGTCGGTGAGACAACGATCGAGAAGCACGTGTTGCGCCCCGGAGACATGATGACCCATGGTCCGAACGAAGCGCATACGCTCATCGCGGACGAAGACACGGTCTTTCTCGCGTTCGCCGACGGTCTCCGCGGTGGAGAGGAATACGAAAAAGATACGTTCCGCCTCGAGGTTCCGCTTCAGGATCAACTGACCGCGGCCGCCTAAACCAGCGCAGCGAAACGCTCGACGATCATGTCGTCAGTGTACTCCTGCGCTTTTTTATATCCGCCAAAAATAATCTTCTCCACGAGCTCCTCGTCATCCAAACGCAGAACGTTGTCAGCAAATGTGATCGGATCCCCTTTTTTCGAAACGAGACCGGTTTCTCCATCAATCAAAAATTCATCGTAGACAGGAATATCCGTTCCGAGAACGGGAACGCCGTAGACGAATGATTCAAACACGGTCAGACCAAATCCCTCATATCGGCTTGGAGCGAGCGTCGCTTTGGCACGCGCATACAACCATGCTTTTTCTTCATTAGAAATATTGAAGAGGAACGTGACGAGATCCTCCACGTTCTGTTCTTTTACCAGCTTCGCAGCTTCGGCAAAGTCGTCAGGACCCGAACTCGTGACAAAAACGAGCTCGCGGCGAATCCCGCGTCGTTTCAACAACCCAAGCGCTTCGATGATCGTGTCCCATCCTTTTCGCTTTTTCACCTGGCCGATATAAAATAAGAAATCCTCCGGCATCGCCTTCCCCTCTTTTGTTCGCGGCTCCTGTTCCTTGATCGTTTCATCGCGCGGTGGGACGCCCCACGGAATCACAACAGCGTCCAAACCGGAAACCTTCTTCAGCATGGATCGCTCAAACTCCGTAATCACGATCCGTTCGTCTGAACGATACAGCGGCATGTGAAACGCATAATTTTCCCACGCATCCAACACGCGACGCGTCTTCCATGCATTCTGGATGAATCCGCCGAGCGTATGGATCAACGTGATTTCCGGTCGAATCGTCTCAAGCGGATTATCGCGATCTTCCACGACATGCGGATCATGAAGAAGACCGATAACTTGAAAGAGAATCTTCGCGCCGACGAGACGCGCCGCAAGATACGCGGGAAGACTCAACCAACTGCGGATGTGGCAGAGAATCACAACCTCCGGTCGCCACGTCAAAATCTCCCAGACGATACGCGGCGAAAAACCGTAGCGCTGCGAACAGCGTGTCACGGGAATCCCTTTGTAGATTTTTTTCGTCTCAACATACTCCGGATTCGTGCGGATGCGATAGGTGAACAACCGAACGTCATTCCCCTTCTGTGCCAATCCTTTCGCAGCAATAAACTCCGCGAAGACATCGAGACGTTCTTCTGCGCCAAAGGGCGTGACGACAGCGATTTTTTTCATACTCATTTCTTCAGACGATAGATCCACGTTCCGCCAAGTTCACCGACGAGCTCAAACGGAATCGACGAGAGCAGCGCGGGAGCGAGCGGATCTTCGCTTGCAATGACATCCAGACGATAGCGAAGCAGCTCCGCGCCAAACGGATGTCGTGCAAATTCAGCATACTCTTTGGCGAGATCTACCGCCTTCGCATCGGACCAGGCATCCGCCTCCGCAGCGAAGAGCTGTTTCCAATCTTCATAAAAAAACGTGCGCACGATTTCATGATGCGCGAAAAGATATTCTTCCGCATCCTCCGGACGGATGTCATTGAAAGCGAGATACACGAACAGATTGTGACGCAACCGTTCTTCGGGAACGCCGAAAAAAACGTAAGAGGTCATGTACACGTTGCAGTGCGTGAACGCCGGAATCAAGCGCTCAAGCCGTTCTTTCGGCTCATGAACGAAGACAACGCAATCCTTCGGCATTTCCGTATTCAACCACCCGTAGACGTCCGCATCGGCCTGACGCCGCCGAAAATCTTCCAACGTGCTGCGATATTGTGTTGCCGGAATGAACCCCTGCACGAGTGAAAATCCGATCAATGCGCCAAGAACAACGTTCCAGACCATCCGCATCCGCTGACTCAGTGCATGATGCATCGTGACGATGAGAACGATAAAGACGAACGGTTTTGTGTATTGAACAAAATGATACGGCCAGACGGTACGACCCGTAAGGATCTGTTGGTTGAGTGCCCAGAGTCCGCCAAGCAAGAGTGCTGAGCACATGATCCACCACGGCCGCGTGATGATGTCGCGAATCCGCTTTGAACGAAAATGGTAGACCGTGAACGCCACAAACAAGATGAGCGCAATGAGCAGTGTCTTATTCAGAATCGGCGCGTGTGTCAGGAACATTCCGTTCCGAAGCGACAACACCCGGCCCTCGTCTCCGCCCGTCGCGCGGATAAGACCGATCCAGTACGGCGCGCTCACCAGAAATCCGATCACAAGTGAGAGGAGCAGGGATTTCACGACGATCCACTTCCGTTGGAGCGTTTCCATGACGATCAAAACGCCGAGAACGGACATCGCCATACCCCAACTGAAAAAATATCCTACCATTGCCCCATGCACGATACCGGCAGGAATCACGAACCATGTTTTCTTCCCCCGCAAGACTTCCCAGACAAGAAGAAGCCAGCCGAACAATAGGAGTCCTCCCGTAATGGGATTCACCGGACGCGTCCATACGGGTAAATGCAATCCGATCTCGTTCCCTTGCAACCAGGAAAGCAGCTCTCGCCAAGAAACGAGATCGTATGCGAGCGTCACCAAGAGTCCGCCGGTGATCGCGGTGAACGTGTCGCGATAGGACAATTCTTTTTCTTCATCCTGGATCAAACGTCGAGCAAAAAGATAGACGAGAAAGAAGAGCGCGGCTGGAAAAACGAACTTTGTGACAACGAGCATCTGCGGCAATCCGATGCGAAAAAGAGAACTAAAAAACTCGTACACCGTTTCACCGATCGGCAACAACGGTGCGTGTGTGGATTTGTACTCGTAAAAAGACGGTGAGCTGACGTTGCGATATCCGTCACGAATTTCCTGCATGCGTCCGAGATACAGGTCTTCGTCATCCAAATACATGAACGGAACTCCCCGGTAGTCCGCACCTAATGCACGGCTCGCGAGCAGATGTGGCGCAACGCAAAGACCGCCAACGATCACGGCAAAGACCAACGCGATCACGTGCCGGCGGAACCACGCTGCTACGGATGCCATACCAGATAATCTTCCAGAACAAGTAAGTCCATCCCGCTCTTCATGAACGTATTCAATGCATCTTTCGGGCTCGTCACGATCGGCTCGCCTTTCAAATTAAAGGAGGTGTCCAGCAAAACAGGAACGCCGGTTTTTTCACCAAAACGTTTGATGAGCTTGTAGTACCGCGGCGTATCTTCCGCAAAGACAAGTTGTGGACGCGCAGTCCCGTCGACGTGCGTCACCGCCGGAATGACGGAATGCTTATCCGCACGGACCTGCGCGACGAACAACATGAACCGCGCCGGATGATGATTCATCGCATTCGGCATCTCGAAATATTCCTCCGCATTCTCCGCAAGCACCGACGGCGCAAACGGACGATATGGCTCACGGAATTTGATCGTCGTATTCACGATATCTTTCATCTCTGTACGACGCGGATCGGCAAGAATAGATCGATTACCGAGCGCACGTGGCCCCCACTCGAATCGCCCATGGAACCACCCGATCACTTTTCCGCCTTCAAGCGCGGTCGTCACTTGTTCGATAAGATCCGTTTCGGAAGATGCACGCGTAAACGCCATTCCTTCAGCCTTCAACGTTTCTTCGATTTCAGCAGACGTAAACGCTTTCCCGTATGATGCGTGCATCATCGTATACGAACGCTTCGCATTCGGTTGCACCATCTCAAGCGCCATTGCAGCTCCAAGTGCTCCACCCGCATCCCCTGCCGCCGGTTGAACAAAGATTTCTTTGAACGGTGTCTGCGCCACGATCTTCCAGTTGGCAACGGAGTTGAGCGCAACACCGCCCGCCAAGCACAAACGCGTCAAACCCGTTTCTTTGTGAAGCTGATTCGCAAGTCCGACGACGCATTCTTCAAGCACAGCTTGGACGGACGCCGCGACATCCGCGTAATATTCCTGTTGCTCTGCAAGCTTTTCGTATTCTCCCGGTCCTGGCTTCTCACCAAAATACGACGGCCAGCCGCTTGTCCGTGTAAAGAAATGCGAGGCGCGATCACGCGGTGGACCGAAGAGCTCGAAAAACTTCTTCGAACAGCTTCGATTGTGCGAAAGATGATACGCAAAATATTCAAGATTCAGCTCAAAGGATGCGTCCGGATTCACACGCAGTAATTTACGAACACGATCGACATATTTCGGCGTTCCGTACGGTGCCATCCCCATGACTTTGTATTCTCCTTCGTTGACTTCAAATCCAAGAAACTCGGTAAATGCGGAATAGAGCAACCCGAGAGAATGCGGATAACGGATCTCTTTCAAGACATCAATCTTCGTTCCGTCACCTACTCCGAGTGACGTCGTCGCCCATTCGCCCACACCGTCAATCGTGAGGATCGCCGCTTTCTCGTATGGCGAACAGAAGAACGACGAAGCCATGTGCGAATAGTGGTGGCCTGAAAAGAAAATCTTCTCCGCAGGAACGCCAAGTTCTTCACTGATGATCTGACGCACCCAAATCTTTTTTGTGAACAGTGATTTGATCGACTCGACGAACACGCGCGGCGCAAGCGGGAATGTCGTGAGCGCAGAGCGCATGATGCGATCCAGTTTGAAAAACGGTTTTTCGTAAAAGACGACCACATCGAGATCCTCCGGTTTCAACCCCGCTTGTTCGAGGACGAATTTCACGGCGAGTTTCGGAAATTCGGAATCGTGTTTGATACGCGAGAAGCGCTCCTCTTCGGACATCGCAACCGGCACGCCGTCGATCACAAGACACGCCGCAGCGTCGTGATAAAAAAAGGAGAGTCCGAGAATCTTCATAGTTTAGAATTCTTCGCGGAACGCTTCCGGTGTTCCGAACGTGGCATGTGGTTTTTCAAACGAGCTTGGGATCGCGTTCTTCTTGCGGCTCAACCGGAACGGAATCGCGAATAACGCAAAGACCGTATAATAAAAAATCATCAAAAACACGGCCGACACCACGTTGCCGAACGCGTGCATGATTTTTTCAAACCGCTTGTATCCCGCCTTGAATGTCGTCCAGAGATCAGAAAATGGCATAGATAAACGGACCGAGCGGTGTGCTGCCGGCAAAGATGATAATGGCGAAAAAAACGATGAACACAAAAATCATCGGCATCATCCACCACATTTTATTCTTCCAAAGGAAACGAAACAGCCCTGACACGATTCCTGCGCGCGTTTGAAGCTGTCGGCCGATATTTTTCAGCGTGCTCATCATAGAGGAAGAAGTTCAGGGTGTGCGAGAAGATGCGATGAGATGATGTCGTTCGCCCACGAGTGACCGACCTGATTCCAGTGCAAATCGCAGGAATGCCCACTTAACCGCATATCTGTCTTGGTCTTTTCACGAAACCCTTCGTATAGCGCAAGATACGGAATCTCGTTGCGGGCAGTGATATCCTGAAGGACTTTCCCCGGCATGGCAATATCGACCTTCGACGGGTCCGGGAACTGCTTCAGATACTCCGTGCGCAAATCATCATGAATGCGCGATCCTGATGCAATGGATACGACGAGAAACTTCGCATTATTTTTTGTCGATAGATCGCGCATCGCCTTCAGCAATTTTTCCTGGCGCTCCCAGGCATCCTTCACGACGGGTGACATTTCTGCGAGCTGGACCTGGAGTTCAAGCGGCAACGCATTCACGTCCGTCGCTTCTTCGATATTCGTCTTGCTCTTCCATCCGAGGTACGCAGAATACACTTTGATCACAAGCGCGGATTTTTTCACGATCTTCTTCGTCCAGCCTTTGAGATACTGTTTCGCGCTCAATGTTGGCGCCGTACCCATGGACGCGGACGAAGCGACCGTTGCCGAAATCTTCGCATCGAGATCGGAGAGATACGCGTCGTTCGCCGGATCATTGTCTTCCGTAAACATGTCGATCACGAGATCCGGCTCAAACGAAAGACCGTACGCCGCGAGATACTGAAGATTCGCATACGATCCATTGCCGTTCACGCCGAACGGAATAACTTCGTATTCAAATCCGTCCGTGCTCAATGCGTTCAATGTTTTTTGAAGCAACGTCGTAAACAATTCCTCGCGCGTGACCTGAACCGCTTCCGTAAACGAGTCTCCGATCACAACGATGCGTTTCACCCTCTCCCCATTCGCCGACATCGACGGCTTTTGGCGTGGATAGTCATATGCATGAAATCCCAAATTGTTTGTCTCAATAACGTTTTCGTAACAGCTCGTGCGATACACCCGAGAGCTGTTCGGTTCGTACGTGCGCAGTCCCGTTTTTGTGTCCGTCGTCTTCATCTCGCTGGCACTGAATCCGGACAGTCTCACCCCAATTTCCAAGAGGCCGAGAGAGAAGACGATCCCGAAGAGAGACAATGCGAGCACTTTGAAGACGGTACGGATCATAGGGTGCCTTTGGAGGCTTCAGTATAGCCCAGAATCGCCTTCCTGACGCCCTCCGAGAGGCTTGTGTGAGGTGTCCATCCAAGCTTCTCTTTGATCCGTGAAACGTCCGCCTGCATCGAAGGAACATCCCAGGGCCGAGGCTCTGCATTCCCCCATTGTGATGGAATATCGACCTGCATCGCTTCACGCATCTCCGTCACATACGCAGCAAGCGTTGTACGGACGCCCGATCCCACATTCAAGATCAATCCATGCTCTTCCAGATCGACGGCTCCAAGAAGAGCTTCTAAGACGTCGTCGATAAAAACGAAATCACGTTCTTGATCCGGGTTGGAAAGTTCGGGTGCACGTCCTGCAGAAAATGCCTTGAACACGGACGGACCCAAACGATGAGGCGATTCTCCGGCACCATAGACATTAAAAAAACGAAGGATGGTAACAGCCCGCTTCGTGCGCAATGCCCACGCGCGAGCCGTCAGCGTCGAAGCGAGTTTCGCGATCCCGTATGGCGATTCGGGTTGGCACGGATGATCTTCGGAAACGGGAAGTGTTGAAACGCGCCCGTACTCGGTCCAACTTCCTGCAACGACGACTGGACAGGCAGGAGAAGACTCGAGAACGCGCAAAAGATTTTCGGTTCCTTCGGCGTTCAGATGAAGAAGCGATGTTTGCTTCTCCTTATTCGGCGCAACTCCCGCAGCCGCAAGATGAAACACTGCGTCGAACGTTTTCCCCGCGAGCGCAGCAGAAAGACTTGATGCGTCACCAAGATCCGCCTGAATCGCATTCGCTCCTTCCGCATGACGCGACAACGTCACGACATTCGCTTCGAGATCCTTCAGCCGACGAACAAGCGCAGCACCGATGAATCCGGTACCGCCCGTTACGAGAACCGTTTTCCCATTCCAGTTCATGAAAGAGGCGCGAGATATGGCTTCATGAATTCCTCGAACGAGGCGATCACATAGTCGATCGCATCCTCGGACAACGCGGGCTGGCAGCCAATCCAAAACGTATTCATCATGATGTCGTCACTCTTCCGGAGATCGCCGATGATGCGATGCGGGATGTCGTACTCCGTAAAAATCGGCTGGCGGGTAATATTCCCTGCAAAGAGGTTTCGCGTTCCGATCTTTCGTTCATTCAAAAATTTCACGAGATCAGCACGCGTAAACGGTGCTTCAGGTTTGACGGTGATCAGGAACCCGAACCAACTCGGATCGGAATTCGGCGTCGGATCCGGAAGACGAAGGAAGCGTGAGAACGGTTCGAGCCCCCTGCGAAGCTTCGCGTGATTACGACGTCGGAGAAGACCGAATCCATACAGCTTATCGAGCTGCACAAGACCGAGCGCCGCCTGCATATCCGTCAGCTTCAAGTTGTATCCGACTTCAGAATAAATATATTTGTGATCGTATCCTTTCGGGAGTGTTCCGAGCTTCCATTCAAAACGAATGCCGCACGTATTATCCGCCCCCGGTGCGCACCAGCAGTCGCGTCCCCAATCACGGAATCCGCGAATCGCCTTCTTGAGCATCGCATCGTTCGTCGTGAGCGCGCCACCCTCTCCCATCGTGATGTGATGCGCGGGATAAAAACTGAATGTAGAAATATCACCGAAGGTCCCCGTCGGTTTGCCATCGTAAAAACTTCCGAGGGCATCGCACGTATCTTCGATGAACCACAGCTTATGCGTCTTACAAAACTCCGCGATCTCCCGTGCAGGAAACGGATTGCCGAGCGTGTGCGCGATCATGACGGCACGCGTCTTGGGCGACAACGCCGCTTCGAGCTGTGAGATATCGATATTGTACGTCTTCGGATCAATCTCAACGAAGACGGGAACGCAACCGTTCTGAATAATTGGCGTAATCGTCGTCGGGAATCCCGCTGCGACCGTGATGACTTCATCCCCTTTTTTCAACCGTCGTTCGCCGAGCTTCTTCGACGTGAGCGCCGTGAGTGCGAGAAGGTTTGCCGATGAACCGGAGTTCGTCGTGATCGCGAAGTTGCGACCAAGGCGTTCCGCGAATTTCTTTTCGAATTCCTCCGTAAATCGACCTTCCGTCCACCATCCGTCCATGACGGCTTCGATCATCTTCAAAAATTCCGCATCGTCAAAACTCTTGCCGCTTGGCGGAATAGGCGTCACGCCCGGCTCGAAGGATTTCGGAGGAAATTTTTCCTTCGCGTGTGCGCGGATCGCGTCTTGAAGAGATTCAGGAAGCATACGCTAGGATTTTTTCAGGAGGTCGCGATACCACGTCCACGTTTCATTGATCGCCTGTTCGAGTGTGCGGGTTGGCTTCCATCCGAGCCGCGTCCGAATTTTTTCATCGGACAATGTTTGTAACGGAATCTCGTGCTGCGCGATGTTCAGAATTTCGTGTGGCACCGGTTTCGAAAGGATGCGTCCGATCTCGGTCAACATTTCGACAACGGACATCGTGACACCTGAGGTGACATTGAACGCTTCGCCGGCAATGTCTTTCGCGTTTGCGGCAAGAAGCAAATATCCGCGCGCAACATCTTTCACATACACGAAGTCGCGCGTCATCTGTCCATTTGAACGGATCGGAAGCGTTTCTCCGGTCGCAAGCGCTTTCATGGCGCCAGGAATCAAGCGGTTGAAGTTCAGATCACCGGGACCGTAGATATTTCCGAAACGGGACACGACGACCGGAACGCCGTAGCAAACCGCGTACGTGCGAGCGATCAGATCCGTACACGACTTTGACGCATCGTACGGATGCAGACCCTGAAGCGGATGATCCTCCGTATACGGCAAGAAGTTCGCTTTACCATAGGCTTTGTCACTCGACGCAACCACGATCGCTTCAATCTTCGCGTTCCCACGCGCAGCTTCCATCACATTGATGGTTCCATTGATGTTCGTCTCCCATGTGTCGCGCGGATTTGCGAGCGCGACGTTCACGATCGGCTGCGCAGCAAGATGAAAGATCGTATCGATCTCTTCGTTGTACACAATGTCACGAATCGTGTTCGCGTCGCGGACGTCGCCGTAATACAAAACCACGCGCGTGTCGTACCCGTTGCGGACAAAATAACTCATCGGATCGAGCGATCGTACGAGCGTCACGATTTTCGCGTCCGGATGGTCGTGCAAAATCTCTTCGATTAGATTGCCACCGACAAGTCCTGTCCCTCCCGTAACAAAAAAATTCTTCATACTTACGACCACATCTTCCAGTCGGCCTGACCCTTGTTCCAGCGTTCATTCAAAATCTCGTAATGCTTGTACGTGTCCATGCAATACCAAAAATCTTTATGGTCATACACCGCAAGTCGTCCTTCAGCAGCAAGTGCGCGCATCGGATCCTGCTCGAACACGCAGGAATCATCTGTTGAAAGATACTTGAAAATTTCCGGCTCGCACACAAAGAATCCGCCGTTGATCGTCGTGTCCGTCCGCGGTTTTTCTTTGAAGGATTTCGCTTTCCCTTCTTCGTGCTCGATAATTCCGTACACGCTCTCCGGATGAATGCCCGTAAGCGTGAGCGGCATTCCCTGTTCTTTGTGGAACGCAACAAGTTTATTGATATCGATATTCGCTACGCCATCACCGTACGTCAGGCAAAACGTTTCGCCACGAACATACGGTTCGATCTTCGCGATGCGTGCACCGGTGTTCGCCTCCTGTCCCGTATCAACGAACGTGATGCGCCAATCTTCGAGACCCTGCTGATTATGGTGGATGAGACGCGATCCGTTCGTCGCGCGGAGATCAAGCGTGAAGTCATGCGCCATCTCCTCAAAATTCAAAAAATAATCCCGGATCATCTCACCTTTGTATCCAAGACACAGGACGAAATCCTTGATTCCGTACTGCGAGTAGATCTTCATGATGTGCCACAGGATAGGCATCCCACCGATCGGGACGAGCGGCTTGGGTTTGTGCTCGGTTTCTTCGCGCAAACGAGTGCCTTTTCCACCGCACAAAATCACGGCTTTCATGGCAAGACTATAGGTTTTTCAGGCCTTGCTGTCAACCGATGGGGAAGGGGTTTCAAAATGGATCTCCGCCTGCTTGATGAACATGGGACGCTGCTTGATTTCTGCGAAAATTCTGCCGATATATTGGCCGATAATCGCCATGCTGAAGAGCTGAATACCGCCGAGGAAAAGCATGATCAGAATGATGCTTGAAAAACCGCGTGGAAGATCTGCGTCCGAAAGTGCGAGGATGAAAAACACGATCATCCCAAGAATCGTGAGACCGACCGCGCCGATCGCGAGATATGAAATAAATTCGAGGGGTTTGTAGGAAAACGAGAAGATGCTCCAGAGTCCGAAACGGACATAATCCATAAAACGGAAACTCGAAACACCATGCGCACGCGCCGGTCGTTCATATGGCACGCCCGTCTGCGGAAATCCGGCATAGGCACGAAGACCACGAACCAAGCGATCGCGTTCCGGCATATTGACGATGATGTCAACGACCTGACGATCCATCAGCACGAAGTCACTCGCGTCGAGCGGAATCTCGATGTACGCCGCCCATCGCATGATGCGGTAGAACCATTTATATCCAAGCTTGTTCACAAACGTCGCTTCACGCTTTGCACGCGTGCCATACACGACGAAAAATCCTTCTTTCCATTTTTCAATAAAACTCGGAATCATTTCCGGCGGATCCTGCTGATCGCCGTCCATGACGACAACGGCATCACCCGTAGCGTGAGACAGTCCGGCAGAAATGGCACCTTGATATCCAAAATTACGCGAGAGCACGAGCACGCGAACACGCGGATCCGTCGACGCGATCTTGATCAACCGCTCGCGCGTTTTGTCGCGACTGCCGTTTTCAACGAAAATGATCTCCAGCTGGCACGACAAAGAAGCAGACACAGCCGCAATCCGCGCGTGGAGCGGTTCGACGTTATCTTCTTCGTTGTAGCAGGGCATGACAATGCTCAGCTTCTTGAGATCTTTCATAGAATTGGAGGCGGGTGGATGGATTGACCCGCCGAGGCAGGCGATGCTAGGATAACAGACGATTATGATGAAAACGATGGCCGGAATGGCGATTGAATGCGTCTGCCCCGTCTGCAAAGGTCCCCTGTCAGATACCAAATCCTGCCCTCACTGTCAAACCACATACGAGGAGCAAAACGGCATCCTCTTTTTCGTTTTGAAGGATCTTCGCGAACGCGCACAGAAAGAAGTTCTGAATGACAAAGAAAACGCATTCAAAAACTATTTCAAACGTTGGCCGAATTTTTATCAATGGTGCATTCGCATCGTCGCGCCTGTTTTGTTTACGGGACTCACCGCGAAGCAATTTGCATCACGATTCAAGGGAGAGGAAAAAATCCTGAACGTCGGATCCGGTCCCACGATCATTCATCCGCGCTCCGTCAACGTGGACATGCTCCCCTTCCCCAGCGTCCATGCTGTGTGCGAAGCCGAAGCGCTTCCGTTTGCGAGCAACAGTTTTGATGTGACGCTCAGCGAAGAAGTCATGGAACACGTTCGCGATCCCAAAGAGATGGCCGCAGAAATGAAGCGCGTGACGAAACAAGATGGACTCATCTACGTCTCGCTCCCCTTCATGTTCCCCTATCATCCGTCTCCAAAAGATTATTGGCGTCTCTCCACGGAAGGACTTCAAGCCTTGTTTGCAGACTGCGAAGAAATCGAATGCGGCATTCACAGCGGTCCGGTCTCCGGAATGCTTGTCGTCATGGCTGCTGGTCTCGCAACGATTTTCTCTCTCGGCTATCGCCCGCTCCAACAAATCTTGAACTATCCGTTCATGATCGTTCTTTCGCCTTTCAAACTGTTGGATCTCTACTATGCACGAACGTCGGCAGCGAACATCACGGCGAGCGGCGTGTATATTGTCGTCAAGAAAAAATAATTACTCCTTCGTCAAAATATCCAAAACGCGCACGGATGTTTTTCCGTCGCCGAATGGATTTTCCCAGTCGCGGGAAAGGGACATTTGTTTCTTGATGAGATCCGTAAGAACCGCGACATCCGGTTCGTGGAACAAAACACTCGCGCCAATACGAAGCGTTTCCGGTCGTTCGGTGTTCGGGCGAAGCGTGATGGAGGGTACGTGCAAAATACATGCTTCTTCTTGGATTCCACCGGAGTCCGTGAGGATAATCGCAGCCTTGGATTGCAAACGAAGTGTGTCGAGATATCCAAGTGGTTCCGTCGTGATGAACGGATCTGAAAGCGTGATCCCTGCGGCTTTCATCACAGACGCTGTGCGCGGATGGATTGGGAAAACGACAGAAAGACCGTGCGCTGTTGCCGCACCGCTGATCGCGTCGAGCATCGCACGAAGACGCGCTGGATCATCCACATTGTTCGGACGATGCATTGTAAGCAATGCATACGGACGATTTTCAATATTCAAACGTGACAAGATATCGCTCTTCGTCGCCGCGACCTTTGCGTAATACAACGCCGCATCAACGATCGTGTTACCAACGACGTGAACGCCATCAACGATCGTTTCGCGATTCAATCGCTCGCGTTGCACTTCCGTCGGACAAAAATGATAATCGGCAACGACTCCCGTCAACACGCGATTCGCTTCTTCCGGCATGTCCCAGTCATCGCTTCGAAGACCCGCTTCGAGATGCGCAACTTTGATTCCCATCTTATGAGCTGCGAGCGCTCCGCCGAGCACCGTGTTCGTATCGCCCTGCACCATGACGATGCGCGGCTTGAGTTCCGTAAACACGTCATGCAATCCGTTCAACATTGCCGCAATCTGTTTTGCCGGCGGCAATGATCCAACATGGATGTTGTGCGTCGGCTGCGGCAAATCGAGTTCGCGGAAAAACATCTCGTCGAGTCCCGGCGAATAATGTTGCCCCGTATGAACGATCGCAAACGGCACCCCACGACGATGTGCTTCGTGGATAACCGGTGCGCACTTGATAATCTCCGGCCGCGTGCCGAGAACAAAAGCGATCATGATGGCTGCAGGGTGCTTGAAAACCGCCGTGTTGTCAACCCTTTTTACCGTCCAAAGATCCCGTTAATCTTCCTCAACACTTTTTGATATTCGAACGAAAGGTCGATAAGGCCGATAGAGAGGACCAACGCCAATGCCCCGTAGAAATACGGCTGAACGGCTTTTCGGTCCTTCAACCAATTCGCGATGGAATAGCCGCCGAAGATGGCCATGAAGGGGTAGATCGGGATGCGGTAGCGGGTTTCGACGAGGATCGCGATGACGGGGCCGGCGGTCACGAGCGCGAAACAGAAGAGATAGCCGAGCGCAGCGTTTTTCTTTTTCCAGGCAAGGAAGAGTCCAGCCCATCCAGCGACAAAGATGAGGAACGCCATGAGCGATGAACTCAACACGAACACGAGTTGCTTCCATCCGGTTTGATAAAACCAGAATCCGAGTGGACGAATGGGACTGAAATATTTCATCGTACGAAGTGACACGAGGCGCACGTACTCACCCGGATGTTCACGCAAAAATGTTTTGAAATAATTCACGCCATACACATTCGCACCGATCACGCCGAGATCTTTTGTGAGCTGTGGAAGTTCCGGCGGCGCTCCACCTTCTCCGTCATGACCGACGCGATTGCCGACGATCAGGTTATATCCGAAGTTCGCCATCGTCGGCAGGAAGGTGTTATAGATCTTATAGTTACGGACGGTCCATGGTGTGAGCACAGCAGCGAGCACGATGAAAAACAAAACCATGTGTGGCCACGCTTTCTTGCGGAACAAGAGGAAGATGAAGAATGGCCAGAACGCGAGAATTGTTGATCGCGTCAGAGTCGCAAATCCAAGAGTGGCTGCGAACGCTGCGACATCCGCGTATGTCGCTTTTTGATAGACGCGTGAAAAGAAATAGAGAACGAGAGCGGTAAAAAAGATGAACAACGTTTCCGTCATCACCATCGCGCTCATCTCAATCAAGTCTGGATAGAAGGCAATAAATCCCGCCGCGATCCAACCAATTTTCTTTTCTTCTTTTCCAAATAATCGAACGCACGTCGCATAGATGAGATAGACCGTCAGCGCACGAAGAAGCGCATGCATGATCCACACGGCGGGAATGTGATGGCCGACCGTCTTGTAAATACCCGCGAGGAAATATTGAAACAGCGGCCCCTGATACGTAATCACGTCATCCTGATCAATCGGCACATCAAGAACGAGACGGAAGCCACGACCTTCGGCGATATTTACCGCCATCTTGTCGTACGCCTTTGCATCAACGATCGGCTGAATGTGGTACCCAAACGAATACACGATCGTGAGGAGAAATGCCGCGAGACAGATCATCAAAATCACCCGCTCTTTCTTCGCCCATTCACGCACAGAGGACCATTTCATCATAAATATTATTTCGTGAGTGAGGCGGACCACATCGCACTACCGTCAGGGAATGAAGTCGAACCATACGTCGACGGAATCTGCCAAAACGCTTTCTTCTCATCCGTAACGACGACATACGGACACACTTTTTGAAACTCTTCGGGATTCAACTTCTTTTCCAACATCACTTTTTCGAGTTGCGCGAGTTCCGCGTTGATCATCTCTCGCGGACACCCAAGAATCTGCTCGATACGCTCTTCAGACATTCCGAAAGATTGCATCACCTTCACCTGTTTCGCAAACTGCACGCACGCATTATGGCGATCCTGCCGCACAAATCGTCTAAAACCTTTCCCCTCCCCGGCCGCCAGCACATCATACGCGCTTGCAATCTGAAGAAGAATATTCAAGTCCGCCTCGTTCGTAAGCTGGAGATATCGAGTCATCGCAAGAGGATGCGTAAGTCGTTCCGTGTGGATACCAAGAAATGCTGCTGTTACGGGATCAGTACACACGACACTATCCTTCGGAACATTCGTTCGAATCCAATCCACAAGCGGAAGCTGCGGTAGTTTGCCAGGAATCTTCTTGAGCTCACCTTTTTGGACGTGGATCGCGGCCGTAATGCCCGTGAGTGCGGACAAGACCACGACGACCATAAGCGCGTGCTTCGCCGCAAACGGACGATCCTTAAAGCGATACCACAACATCCATGCACCAGCGACCGCAACCGTAAACCAATGCGTCACGTGCAGCACGTTCAATTGCTCGTCGTGATAAATGTAGTAGCCCGGAATGATGATGCGGTAGAGGAAGATGACGGCGAGAAGCGTCGGAATGATCGCGAGCGAAAGAGGCCATTTCGCTTTCGTCGATGCTTCACGATCTTTCATCGCACTCCACACGAGCGCAATGCTCACGAACGAAAGCAACACAACCGGAGTGCGGAAGTGATCGTTCTGGAAAAAGATTCCCATGAACGAAGAAAGAAACCACGTGAGCACAAGCGCGATCCACGCCAACTGCATCTCGACGACACGCTTCACGTGCACCGCAGGTAATCGATACAAAAGCGGCAACGCGATAAGAAGCGCGATCCAACAGAACATCACGAACATCGAGTTCGAGATGAAGGGCATTCGCGTGAATGCGAATCCGAGACGCTCGTAAACTTCAAGACGCGGAAGAAGACCGGACGTCGGCAACCACTTCGCGATGCAGACAGCGACGATCGGAGCGATGACAGCGCCAGCGGTAAAGAGTCCAAGAAAAGCGTTGCGCGATCGCTTCAAAATCCACATCGCCCAAATACTCGCGAGCCAGATCACGGCGAACGTAAAGAACCAGAAATAAATCCAGTTCGTCGCAATCGCAAAGAGACTCCAGAGAATCGCGTGCTTCACCTTCGATTGCTCAAGCGACCGCTGTGCCATCACGACGCCGACAAGTCCCGCAAAACACACCGGCAGATACCACGAGTACACTCCCGGACGCGCGCCGAGCACGAGAATCAACGAAATCCAAAACGCGAACGAAAAGATTCGCGCCGTCCAAACTTCGAGCCCGATCCACTTCCGAAAACACCACGCCCCCACCCAAATCATCACCGTCGTCGAAATCCATCTCGTAATAAACCAAACCTCCTGCGCATTTGCCCCCGGAAGAATCAAGTGGAAGACACGAATGATATGTTCAAACCAATGCAGATATCCGCCGTACTCGTACCCACTCATGACGGCACCAATCATCGGCAAATACCAACTGACATCGAAGAGAGAACCTTCAAAGACGGGAATACGCCAGAACGGCGTCATCCCGTGCGTCAGATGCCAAATCCAATATGGAAGGAAGACGGAACAGAATGTGAGGAGAGGAACTCCTAGCCACCAGAGAAGACGACTGGAACGTGAGGAGAGGTGGGGCATGAATGTAGGGAATATTAGCTAAAATTATACAATAAAACAAGCGTTTTATATTCCACTAGAGTTCTGATAAGCTTACATATATTGAAAAAACTATAATTTCTAGGCTATGACAGATACGATGAAAGAGGTAAAACTTCCAAGCTACGTAGAAATTTTAAAAATGGAAAAAGAACCTTTTACAGAATGGATTATCGCGCGAAGCCAAGATACCTACAGAAAGGGTCTCTTAGAAGAAATGATTGAACACGAAGAGCGTACTGGCAGTTTTAAAAATAGCGCTAGAAAAGAATTAGACCCTGTTGATCAACTTGTGTTTGATATCTTTGATCGACAAAAGAGTGAAGAAACAATCCGTGTACTTGAGGGAGTTGAAAACGCAGCTAAAGCAACGGGTTATGAAGGTGACAATGTAGGCGCTGTCAAAAGTGCTATTTTCGCGAAAGCTACTTCGGATTATTTTAAGCTGGGAGCAAAGGGAGCTTCTCTTGAAAATGCCATCATAATAGATATGCCCGTGAGCGTGAACGAAATCGTCACCATGGAACATGCCATCATTCAAAAACTACATTCCTCCGTGTCTGATAAACCATGGAAAGCAGGCAAGCGGAGTTAATTCATCAAGATGGGAAAGTCTACGACGTAATTCACATTCTTTCAGAGGATCAAAGATGCCAAAAAATGTATTGCTTCGATGTGACCACTTCTTGGAAGCAATAGAAATATTTAGCTATTATTTCTAAATTCAAAAACTTGCATCCAAAATTCTCTTCGCTAATCCTCTCAACGAAAATTGAAATCCAATCTGTCTCCGCATCTCCGGTGCAATCCCCTGTTCCGCTCGCTTGACCGCTTCTTTCACCGCTTCTTCATCCAATCCACCTTCCCAAAACGCTGACGGAATCGCTTCTTTCGTCGCGGGATTCGTACTCAATACTGGACATCCTGCTGCAAGCGCTTCAATCACGACTTTGTCCAAACTCCCCGTTGCGGAGAGATGCAGCAATAAATCCGCTTTCGCGTATTCCTTCGGCAAATCGGCAAATGCGATTTTTCCTTTTAATGTAATGTGATCTTCGAGATTCAATTTCTTGATCTCACCTTTTACTTCTTCGAGATACTTCTTGTCCGATTCCGTCACGGCTTCCCCAACCCAGATCAACTTCGCATCCGGTCGCAGCTTCACAATCTCGGAAAACAAATTCAACGTCTCGATAACACGTTTGCGTGGCGTGATGCGTCCGCTTCCAAGGAACGTGAGATGACTTGTTCGCGCTCCTCGATTCACGTTCGTGAATGCAGCGCCGACGCCGTGACCGATCGCAGAAACTTTTTTGGATGGAATCGGAAATGCTTCTTTCGTCGCTGTCAGAATTTGATTCGCAAACACCATCGCAATCTTGAGCGCGGTGCTCGATGATCCATGCGTGTACCACAACACGACGCGTTGGCCGGTGAGTCGCCACCACCATCCTCCGAGCGCAACCCAGATCGGTGACATGTGAACGAACACGGCATCGAATCGCGATGACATGACGCGCGAAAGGAATGCGAACGCTCGTCCGCTCTTTGGCAAGAGCTTGATCGTCACGTTTTGCGGTTTCTCTTTCCATTCTCCTTCGCGCAAACACCACACTTCAATAGTTCCCACGCGCGGATCAACCACGAACTCTGTGATCCATTCACAGAAAAAACCCAACGCTGAATCTTGCGGATCAACCGCTTGCGTCACCATCAGGAGTTTTTTCTGCTTAGCGTCGGCCATAGACGGTCAAAACGGGGTCGCTATATATAAGAGGATACGAGGCCGAAATACGCCACAAATCCTGGATATCCCTTCTCACGATGAAACGGTCGCACACATTCGAGGTTTCAGGCAACGGCACACTCCATCGGGCTTCCATCTCGTGCGTCAGCCGTTCGCGCTCTCCATCGGCCCACTCCTTATCACATCCGATAATAAAATTCGCGATCTTCGGATCTTTCACAAAACGACGAACGAGTGACGCTGGTCCTTGGTTGATATCGCAACGCAAATCGATGCTGTGCAAAAACTGTCGCTGAAATCTCCATCCTTCGCTTGATGCAACGAAATGGAAAAACGCAGCGAGGTCGACATATCGATTCTGTAATTCTTTTGTCGAGACGGGATCGAGAAGCGCAGCCGTTGTCGGAAAAACCTTGATGCCCGTCACCGGCGCAAGATTTTGTTCTGCGTTCCAATCGCTACACCATGTGACATCTCGCGGCACCGGATTTTGTCTTACCCAAGAAATGAGCGGCAAATATCCTTTCACAACCGCGCGCTCCTGAAATGCGAAGTGATAATTTCCGACAAGTCCCGTTCCTGCGAGCAAAATGCCCACTGCGAGCGCTGGCCATTCATAACGGATGCGGAGTGTCGAAAAGAACAGACCAAGGCACGCAAACGACCACAGTCCCCAATGGATCATGACGCCACCAACGCTTGAGAGCGGATACAAGAAAAAAACTTTCGCGGTGAGATAGATCCAAAATGCGAGCGCGAAAATTCCGAACGCCGTCAAAATCCGTTTCTCCTTCTTCCCAAGCCACGGCATGATCTCCGGCCACACGGCCCACGAAACTGCGGACAAAATCCAAACCGGATAAATGAAATGATCCGGAATGATCGCGATTCCCGTCAAAACATTCTGGAACCAAAGAAGCGCAACAGATGTCCACAGCAACAATACCGGAAACGCTTTCTCAGATCGCTTCGTTGCAAACACCCACGCAATCCACCACAACGCGAGGACGACGATCGTATTCGTCACTGTCGGAAGATGACCGAATCCAATTCCACCACGTGAGATTTTATCGAAGAATGGAATCGTGCTGAAAAAACTTGCGAGTGATTCGCTCTGCCAGATCACGATCGCGACAGGAACGACAGCAATCGCAAGAACAGAACGCGCGCGTTTCACCGTCACGTATTTAAAGACGAAGAATAATCCGATCGCCGTTAGAATCGTAAACGCGAACCATGGATAGACCATGCTCAAGATCACGGCAGGAAGAAAGAACAGTGGTTGCTTCACTCCTTTGACGAAACAAAGCAACGCGAGAAGAAAAAACGGGATGTACCAAGACGGCGCGCCGGGTCGAAGTCCGAGTGTCACTTGGACGATCAAGAAAATGATGATGGATCGAAATCTCGCTTGCTCAATCGAAAGCGGCGCAACGGCTCGAAGTAGCCATGCGAAAGACCAGATCGAAAACGTTGACGCGAGAACGAGAAAGACAAAGTAGACTTCACTGAACGTCAAAACACGAAGCGAGAGACTCGCGAGCCACAAAAACGGATGAACAATGATTGCGAGTCCATGGAAAAGCGTGCTCGTTCCGCTGAAGAGATCAGACGCGAGAAGCTGCATGTAAAACCACCAATCGAAGATCGGATTCGGGATTGCAGTCAGACGGAAGAGGTTGCCGTCGACATCGATGCGCTGCAAGAAGATCCAATACAAAAGCGCGATCGCGGCGGGAATGAACCCGTACCACACGATGCGTCGTGACAAGAGAGGTGTTTGTCTGTTCGAGGCCATACGGCTACACTCTGCCCATCCAATGAGGCCCATTCTGGCATGAAACCCGCAGAAAATCAACGATTCACCCTCCTCAAACGGCTCAAACCCCACCGATGGTTTCTCATCGCTCTTTTGGCGTGGAACGTGATCCTCGGAGCCAATATCGCCCGGACGGGACAATGGAGCGCATGGATCAACGGCGACGCCCAAAGCATGCTCACGCTTCGCTACTGGGTTCGCGATGGGTATGTGACACCGCACGCCTTTCTGTTCATCACACAAGGCTACACGCCACATCTTTCAATCTTCGACGGCACAGATCTCGATGATCACGCGTTGAGCTCCGCATACTCCGTCGGCGATCGACTGGTGAAGCGCGTCTACTACAATCACTACCCAACATTCTATTTGTTACCGCAAGCGATTCTCTCCATCGTTGTCGGCAGCGAACATCGCCTTCTCTTCCAACTCACCTCGCTGTTACTCTCGACACTCAGTCTCGTTTTCCTCTACGCGTTTTTATTGAAACTATTCAAATCGAAACTCGCGTCCGCTCTCGCAACGATGAGCTTCGCGATTTCCGAACTCTACGTCGACTGGGCGCACTCACTCGCCAACATGCCGATCGACGATTTCTTCCGCAACGGCTTCTTACTCCTCACGGTATTAGAAAAAACAGCGACGATGAATCGCAAACGATTCACCATCGCGGCATGGATCACGTATTTTCTTCTCACGCTCGTTTCACTCGAATCCATCGTCTTCGGTTTCATCTGGCTGGTCGGATACGATCTCTTGAATGAAAAGAAGTTGAAGCTCAAACGGTGGTTCATCTTTGGCATGGCCGCGATTCTTGCTCGCGTCATTCAACTCGGACAATCCATCATCGCGCTTGGATGGAATGACACAGTACTTGATTGGACCGGACGATGGTCTACAATTGCCAACGAAGACGGCGAAACAAATCCGTTCGTCCGCTTTCTCTCGATCTCACGCGAACTTCGCTACTTAATCGGATTCGGCTGGGACAAACATCGCATCATCGAGCTTCACGCGATGACCTTTTTTGTTACATCGTTCCTCATTCTTGGACTCGGATATCTTTGGTGGCGCAGCAAGAAAGATAAAAAAGCCCTCATTCCTCTTCTCCTCCTCGCCGCCGGATGCGCCTTCGGCTTCATCTTCCCCGGCGCCTCATGGATGCGATACGAAGGACGACAATTTATCCCGTTCTTCACCGCAACGATCGTCTATGTGTTCGCTTCCTGGCCAACGCTCACGACAAAGAAGGATAAGATCATCGTAACGCTTCTCTTGATTCTTCCGATCAGCTTCATCGTTGTCCGGCAAACGTATCTTGGAATAAACAGCGTTCTGACGAATCCGATCTATTCCTTCGGCAAACCCGAACCATCACTTGTCGCGTTTGGAGAATCTCTCGCACCACACGTAGACAATCAAACGACGATGGTTTTTTTGTACGATCCTGAAGGCAAACTCACACTCTTCTATCCGCACCCCCAAGATCCTCGCCGCTCAACATATTCAATGAGCCCACAACTCCTCTACGCTGCCGACGCGCACGTGATGGGATTCAAGGATAAAGAAATTCTTTTTCAAGATCTCGAAAAGATTCTCGAACGAACGAACGTTCCGATCACGCCATACTTCGTCGCAGAAACAAAAGATATCGAGAGTCTTCGAACGGAGCTCTCTTCTCACGGATTCACCTTCGATCAAACCGACACGCTTACTGATTCATGGGTTGGGATGAAACCCACACCGCTGTTCCGTCCGAGAATGTAACTTCCCGATAGTCTCGCGGAAGATTCCAAAACTGTTTTCGATTCGGTTCGACGATCACAAACGGACACATCTCGGTAAACGCTTGTTCATCCAGTTGATGTTTTTCAATCGCGACTTGTGTACGCGAAATCATTTCTAAGACTTCTTCGCGTGGACAACCGATGATCTCATCTACTTTTTCTTGCGAGAAACCAAAACGCGATAATACTCCTGCTTGTCTCGCAAACTGACGACACAATCGATCACGATAGTAGGAAGTAAAAAATGCGAACGTCTTTTCGTGACCCGCAGCTTTCACATCGAGCGCGCCAGCAATGACTTCAAGTTGTCGTAGTGTCGTCTCCGTCGGAATTGGATATGCGATTGGCCCTTCGCCAGGCAGAACAGGATATCCGGTGATCGCGCCATAAAACGCAGCGCTCTCCGGTTCCGCACACAACGTCTGTGGCGCCTTCACGTTCGCGTTGATCCAGCTCACAATCGGAAGACGATTCTTGATCGTCGCGAGTGTTGGCATATCTTTCGCGACGACACTCCACCATCCAATTGCTCCGACGAGTGTGACGGGAAGCGCGATAAGAAGAATCGCCTGACGCTTCACGCTCCAACGACCGGACGTAACGATAAGCCATCCCGCAGCCGCGAACGTGTACCAATTTACGAGGTGGATGACGTACGTGTTGAACTTGAGAATATTTCCACGAAGCGGTTGTTGCAAAACATACAAGAAGAATGCGGAGCCGAAGATCGCAACGATCCACGCAATCTTTTTATTCCACTTCATTTCGGTGTTGCGCGAAGCAGACCAAACAGCAGCAAGACTCAACCATGCGACCATGAGAATCGGCGCGCTGAAGTGATCGTTGTGCGTGAAGATGCCGGTGAAGATGGAATGGAACCAGACGAAAAACAACGTGACCCAGCACATCAAAATCAAAAAGAAACGATTCGTGATCAACTGGAGTCGCGATCGTTGGTAGACGATGTATGCGACGAACAAGATCCACACGAACGCGAGGACAATCGTATTCGCCAAAAATGGAACGTGAGAAAACGCGATGCCATTACGAACTTCCGCCTCGATCTTTCCGAGATGCGCAGGATCGTGAAACCACAACGCGAGTTTTGGTGACGCAGCCGCGAAAAGCGCAATTCCTCCGGCCATGAGTCCGGTGAACAAACGTGGATTCTTTTTGATGATCGCGATGCTCCACATTACGCCAAGCCACATTCCTGCGAACAGAAAGAACCACGGATACAACGAAGACAAGAAGATTCCGACAACGGAAAGCGCAGCGGCGACAAGCCACTTTCGATCTTGAAGTTTCTGCGCAACCAAAAGACACAGCGTGAGCCCAAGCATGCAGAACGGCCAGTACCAACCGAAAACTCCCGGTCTAAAGCTCAACGTCAGAAGAAGTCCCACCCAAAGCCCCACCATCATGAATCGTGAGGACGAAACGCCAAGGCCAGACCATCGCGCCACGCACCAACTTCCGATCCAAACCGCGAGCGTCGCGCAAATCCATCGCGTAATCAGCCAGAACTCAAGAACCGTCGTTCCATTCGGCAAGATCGCTTGCAGGGCACGGAACACACCACCAAGCCACTGAAAACGATTGCCGTATTCGTAACCAAGCAACAACGATCCGAGCCACTGAAAATAAATATACGAATCAAACACTCCTTGTGGAGCAATTCGCACGCGCCACCATTCATTTGCGAGCGGTGATCCTGCCGCGATATTCCAAATCCAAAACGGAAGCCACGCAACGACGAACATAACGACGGGAACGCCAACCCACCACGCGTAATCGCGAACCGTCATCTTTTTGAAATGTCCGGTCACACGCAACACGAGCATTCGTCCCACGAGCTTGAGCTGGCGAACGATCTCCTTCTTATAATCAAGATTACTCTCACCAAGAATCCGTTGTGTTAACGGTGCGGGAATCTCTACGATGCGGCGTTTATCGCGAATGAGGAAAAATAAAATCTCCGCGTTGATCCCGAAACGATCCGATTCGAGCGGAAGATTTGCGATCTGTTCACGTTTATACAAACGGAAAATCGGACTCACATCGCGCATCCACTTCCCCATCACCGTCGCGTAGATAAATGATGCGGCGTATGAAACAGCGACGCGATAAAACGGAATGCTTTTATCGTAGCTCGCCATCTTCGGCGAACCGGATACGACGTCCACATCTCCTTTTCGATATCGATCGAGAAGATCCTTCACCAGCGTCGGTGCAAACGTCAGATCTGTATCCATCGTGATGACGAGATCACCTTTCGCTTCCTTGATCCCCGTACGCACGGCGGCACCCAATCCTCGATTTACTTCATGCTTCACGAGACGCACGCGCCCTCCCAAGCTCGCAGCGACTTCAGCTGTATTATCTTTCCTGCTTCCATCATCAATGACGATAATCTCATACGGCTCACCAAGCGCATCGAACACCGGAAGAACTTCCGTGGGAATGCGCTTGAGATTTTCGGCTTCGTTGTAGGCGGGGAAAATGAAGGAGATCATACGCTGGCGATGTGATCCAAGATGGTACGCGATCTCGCCTCCCAGGTATAGGGTTCGACCAAACGACGCGCCCGCTCCGAAGCTTGTACGCGCCAATCAACATTCAGAATGACTTTATTGATCTCATTCACAAATCCGTCTTCCGTGAGCGGATAAAAATACGCGACGTCATTCGTCAGCACTTCATGTGAAGACGGAACATCGCTCGCGAGCACCGGCAATCCCGCTGCGAGATATTCGAACTGCTTGAGCGGCGACGTATAGAGACGTCCGATCGGTTCCGCATCTGACGTGGTGAGCAATCCGATATCTGCTCCATATAACGCACGGATCGCCTGCGTGTGATCCACAGTCGGAAGGATGTGAACACGGTTCTTCGCTGCAGGAGCGATAAGAGATTCCAAGCGGCGTCGATCTGCATCGGGTCCACCTATCAACACAAGATGCGCCCGTTCGCTCGTCCGATTCCAACCGCCGACAACAAGATCAACACCTTTCCATGGATAAAAACTTCCCGTGTAGATCGCGACGAACGCTTCGTCCGGAATCTCAAGACGCCTTCGTTCTTCCGCATGGTCCGCAGGGTACAAAAAATCTTTCGGATCATATCCGTCCGGAGCAACGCGAATCTTTGCCGGATGCACATCAAGTTGTCGTAACGTTTCACTCAACCCTTTCGTAATCACGATAAATTTCTGCACGAACAGTTTCACACGATTCCAACGCGCAGGTTTTGCATCCGGTCTGTCGTGCAGCTCCAGCGCGAACTTCCGATCAGATCGTTTCAAAATATCCACCATCGCCGGATCGCGCGTGTACCACACATCCGCCGTTTGATTCACCTGCCACTTCTTGAGCGCAAGCGAAAACGAAAAACGCTGAAGCGCATATGCAATCTTCTTAAACGGAAACCATTTCCAAGACAATGGATCCACGACGGGCAACCGCACATGGCGGAACAGATCCCTTTCCAATTCGTACACATCAAACACATCCCGATCCCCTGCGCGATCCGGATTTACCAGCGTCACCTCATGCCCAAGACGCGCAAACCACGCGCAGGTTTGCACAATCTGGTACGCATGCGCGCGCTCGGACGGGATGCGAACGTTTTCGATGTAGATAATCTTCATACTTCCGAAAGGATAGCGCGATTCGCACGCCACCACAGATGATACGCAATCGCGGTCCAAATTTCCTGTAAACGATATGCCCTCGACGCTTGATGGTCTTCCCACGCCTGCCGTAACGCCGGACCGTTCATCCATGAATGTGTTGCGATCGCATCTTCCAAAATCTCACGCGACCAGTCTTTCAAGCCAGAACGCAACCACTTTGACGTTGGCGGAAACCATCCACGCTTCTGTTCATTCACAACTTCCGGCAAACACCGATCCGCAAACGTCTCACGCCAGAGCTTCTTGGTCTCAAAAAGAGAAACGTGATAGCGACTTGGTAGGGAAGCTGCAAAATCAACAACGGCATCGTCCGTAAGGGGAACGCGAAGCTCGATTCCATGTCGCATCGTCAGTCGATCCGATCGCACAAATGCATCGTCACGAAGCCATGTTTCACGGTCAACTTTCATAAAACGATCAAGCGGATCTTTCAGCGTGTCAATCCTTGATAAGCGGTCAGTCCAAAGCCTAATCGCCTCTACATGTACATCCTTACCAAATAGAGATTGTAATAGATTTGGATGAGCTGCGTGAAAAGAAAGAAGCATCCCCGCTTCCCCACTTAATGATAGCCATTTATCGAGACCGCGTATTTTTGCTATAGAAGCGGCAATGCTCTTACTACGAAATACTCGCTCTGCACTTTTTTTTCTGAAATATGGATTTAAGAGACCAAATATTGGTCCATAAGTCCGATATTTTTTGTACCGTTCATAACCACCGAACGATTCGTCTCCCCCATCTCCCGACAAAACGACGGTCACATCTTTCGACGCCAGTCTCGCAGCCGCATCAAGCGCTACCGTCGAATGATTATTATGTGGCTGACCGAGATGCGTAGCAATTCCTTCGGCCTCACGTATCACGTCGTGTTCATCAATTTCAATTTCATGATGATCACATCCGTATTTCTCTGCCGTACGCTTTGCGAGTTCCGCATCACGATTAAATTTCTGATCCAAGGTGTCGTGCTTAAATCGCGTCGTAAACGTTTTGATTCTTCCTTGCGGCTGCGCAAGCCGCATCGAAGACAGCACAACGGACGAATCGAGTCCGCCGGACAAAAAAACACCAACGGGACGATCAGACACGAGCTGATCCGATACTGCTTTATCAACAATATGAATCAATTTCTCTTTAGCTTTAGTCCAAGATAGCGAATCTTTTTCTTCTATATTTTTAGTAAAACTTCCGATTTCATCCAATTTTCCTTGTCTAATACAGTAAAGTCTTCCAGGCTCGAGAGATACGATACCTTCATATATAGTACGCGGTCCTGATATATAACCCAGAGTTAAGTATAGGGATCGTGCAATAGTATCAATTTTCCATTTCGACTTTAATTGAAGAAGAGAAGGAATTTCACTAGCAAATGCATAACGACCATTATCAAACGTGATATAAAAAGGCTTGATCCCCATCCGATCACGCGCAACATAACAAACGCTCTCTTTCGTATCCCACAACGCAAATGCAAAGATGCCATGGAATTGATTGAGATCTTTTAGGCCGTGGAGCGCGACGGACGCGAGAAAACATTCCGTGTCCGTCTGCGTGCGGAACGTCCATCCTTCTTTCGTGTATCGCTCTCGCAGCTCCCTATAATTGTAGATCTCGCCGTTGTACGCGATCACGAAGCGTCCATCCACCGTCGCCATCGGCTGACGACCGGCTTCGGAAAGATCGATGATCGAAAGGCGTTTATGGATGAATGAACAGCCCGCATCCGAAAACGCACCGTCCTGATCCGGACCGCGATGACGCACGCGATCACCCATCCGATTGAGAAGATCGGAGTCAGGAGCGCCAACAAATCCAGCAAAGCCGCACATATTATTTCCCTCGCAGGCGATCCCACAGTTTCACGATCGTCCAACCCGCGTAGATCGCGAGAAGGTTATCGAGTGGGATGCGATATTTGGTGTACCCCGCGAAAAAGGTATGCAACACAGTGTAGATGACGAGGATCGCGATCGGGAGCCACACGTTCTTGTCACGACGACGAACGGCGTAGAGGATGCCGATGAGCCCACCAAAGATCACGAGAGCGGACGCGCCCGTGACAGCCGCACGTGCAAGAAATACTTTTGTCGGATTATTCGCGAACGACCATGGCGCACCAGTTTTGACGGACGGGAACAGCGATGGTTGCCAAAATGTTTTAATTTTCAGCAACTGCAATTTCCATCCTTCGCTCCAGAAGTGTTCCTTGGTCCATTTCGTCGCAGCTTCGTTCCAGTATGCACTGAACTCGACTTCGTTGACCGGACCTAACTCGGCGCACGTCGAAACAATCGCATTCGGTTCCTTCGGATGCCACGCGGTCCAGAAAAACGATTCGCGATACGCGCCTTCATCTTTCAATCGTTGTTCGATCTCTGGTCGCAAACGATACTGAACATAATTCGGATTGGTCGAAGAGACGATGACTTCGTCCACAACTTCCTGCGGATATCCGCGCATCGTGAGCGCATAGATGTTTTCGTTATTCGCTTTATACGCTCCAAATCCCAAATCCGTCGTAAGCGGCACGATCTTGTGAAACGCGATCCAGTTTCGATACGTCCATGGCGCAATCAACACAGCGGATGTGATGCCCATGATCACAGCAAACGAAACGGCGCGCTTCCAATTCGGCCACAACTTCCACACAAGCCACGCAACAAGGAACGGAGTGACGGGAAGAATCGTTCCTTGAACGTATGCGAGGCATCCGATCGAGAGACCAGCGCCCACTGCGTAGAAATATCGCTTGGTTTCCGTGATCCGGAAAAGGAACCAAACGATCAAGAGGAGGAAGAACGAAGAAAGGAAGGTGTGATAGTACTGAGTGTAGTGATAGAAGGTGTACGGATAGCACGCCATGAGGAGTCCGGCGACGAGCGCTGCGCGCTTCCCAACGAAGCGTTTTCCAACGGCGTACACCAGCCACAAAACGCCGACCACGAACGCGTTTTGAACAAGTCCCTGCGCCAACGTGTTTTTCGGATCGAAGACAGAATAGAGAGCCGTAAGGAAGAAAAGATACCCCGGAGAACGATACGCGGACGCACATCCAAGCTGCGTCGCGTAGCTATATCCGTACCCTTGGAACCAGTGATCGACGAGCGTGTAGAATCCCCACTCACGATTCAGGAGAGAATCATGAAATAAAAATGCTGACGCGAGGCGCGTCGCAATCGCGAAGAGAAGAAATGCACCAACCCACAGCTCAAAACGAGAGCCAGAGGACTTCACACTCTTCCATCCTTCTCGCTGTTTTGCATGAAGCTCGTCCTGCGACGGAAACGCCTTCGCCTGATCACGCGCACTCTGGCGCATCGTCTCGCGTCGCGTCGTATCCGCAATCTGTTCCTCGATTGCTTTCGCAAGCGCGACCGCATCGTTCGGCTCTACGACGCGCCCATCTATCTGTGAACGAAAAATGGAACCAACGCAACCGACATCCGTCGTCACGATCGGAACACCTGCAGCCATTGCTTCAAGAATCGTTCGACCGAATCCTTCATAGCGAGAAGACATCACGAAGAGATCCGCGTCGTCCCAAAGTCTTCCCTGTTCCTTCCAAGGCTCTAGGGTCACGATCTCAGCCAATCCACGCGCCTCAATCTGGCTTCGAAGAAGTGCCTCCATCGGACCAGATCCGATGATCGAAAGCTGAAATTGGATCTTATTCTTGCGGAGAATGGTCGCGGCTTCCAAAAGGGTATCCAAACCCTTTTGCTCCACGAATCGACAAGGAGCCACGAGGTGCGGAATCGACTCCATGGACCTCAACGGAAGGTCTAAAAATTTGGAGAGATCCAACGAAACTGGGATCACTTCAATGCGAGATTCCGATACGCCGATTCGAACGAGATCATGTTTTACACGCTCACTCACGGCGCGCACTCTTTCTGCACGCTTCAAGATAAAACGACCAATGAGTGACAGCGCGCGATTCTTCCAAGACTCTTTCACCCACTCGCCTGAATAGAAATTTCCGTGTTCCTGAATCTCAAGCGGGACGTTCGTAATTCGTGAAATGAAATATCCAACGAGACCGGCAGCAAATGGATCTTGCGCCGTGACCAAGATACGAGAAGAAGATCGCTTCGCAATCCAAATCCCCTTCCAAATGTTTCGCAAGATTTTTCCTTGCATCACGATCGGCTTGATCTTCGTGTTTTCACCACTGATCGACATCACGCGTTGCGATGTCGTACTCGATTCATCCAAAAGTTCGCGATCATAACTCACCATGATGACGCTCAGTGGATCGTGTTTTCCTTCGAGCGTTTCCATCGTCTCCCCTACCATTTTCTCATGAGTCCACGTTGAAGCTCCAAAAACCAATGAATCACGAATAGAGACATTGCGCAGAACCGAGGTCCACGCATTTTTGTCTCCAAACGGCAAAACTGTCACCAAGCTGACAAACGTTTCTTTGGTCTCTGGATTCCCTCCCTTGTCACTCACAAAACAAGGCACTCCTTTCGAAGCGGCTTCAGCCACTACATGCGGGTATCCTTCGTACCCAGAATTAAGAAGGAAAGCGTCAGCCGCGTCATACCAGCGAGCCAGCTCTGCACGATCCACACGCCCAAGGAACCGAACGCGATCCGTTACTCCGTTTTCCTGCGCCGCCTTCTTCCAATTCTCCAGTTCCGGTCCATCTCCGGCGACAACAAGAAGATGCGAAGACGGTAAATCCTTCATCCATGCAATCAAATCACCAACGCCCTTCCACGGAACAGCTCGAACGGCGGTCAAAAGTACAACACGATCAACAACGCCAAGCGCCTCTCGCTCGTTCTTTCGTCCTTTCTTATCAGGAAGCGGCTCATTCGCATTCACAACGACGTGAATTCGTTCACTCGCTACGCCCCATTTCTCAACAACGGTCTTCAAATACCGGCTCGGTACGATGACACGTTCTGCGTTTCGCGCTGTCCATCGTTCAATACGGCTTAACTGACCGTTCGGTTTTGATTCCAAATATTCATCCAATAATTTCTTCTCTCCATTCTGCATCGCCATCTCCCACGCATAATCTCCCACGACTTTCATCGTGATCTTTCTTCCTGCGAGGCGCGCCCCGATCGTTGCGGGCAATCCTTCCGACACCGGGCCTTGTGCGTAGACGACGTCCGATCGACGCGCGAGACGAAACGCGTGCCACGCATATCGAACATACCGAACGATCGCACCACCACGACGAGACACGCGTGTTACGTGATCGTTTTTCAAGCGCGAATCTCCGTATGCCAATACTTCAACGGAATGCCCCTGCGCACGCAACGCAGAAGCAAGACCGGCGGTATACGTCGCCGGTCCTCCAGATTCGGGAGGATAAATCCCCGTTGCGAGGAGAATCTTCATGGCTTTTTCAAAACAAGTGTCGTCGACAGCATCATGCGATCAAGTTTCTCTTGCGAAAACAATTCGTTCAATCGCTTTTCAAATGAAACCCAATCTCGGATAGCTTCATCTGTCGCACCCTTCATCAATCCTTTCAGGTTTGCCAAATTATGTTTCTGCGTCTTTTCTACAATAAACCCCTGCGTTTCTGCTTGTGTACGGAAGAGAACGTCATCCACCTTTTTCATATACGGTCCTTCGATCTTGAAGAACGCAAGAAGCTGACTCACGTACACCATGATGCGTTCTTTTACATTCCGCGAACGAAAATGCCCGACATCATAATTCATATACGCAACTCCCCCGCTCACAAGCGCATTCCAGGCTGTCTTCAAAAAAGCTGGACGATCAACAACATGTTCGATCGCACTCATTGCGCTCACAACATCGAATTGTCCTTCAATCGGTTTCTGCGCATCAAATGCACGAAGTTCGATCCGCGTATTTCCTTCATACATCTTCTTTCCTTCTGCGATGGCGATTTTATCCGTATCAATCACGACAATAGAAGCGTTCGGATGTGTAGTGAGAAATTCTTGCCAGATGCGTCCGCTTCCACCCGCGAGATCGAGGACACGAAACGATCGATCACCAAAACGACACGCGATGTCTTCGAGCATGTCTTGCTTCGCAGCGTTTCCACGTTCGTAAATCATACGTCGAGTGAAAGAAGAATTTCGTTCATACGACGCGCAATCGCGTTCCAATCAAACCGTTCACGCACGAGCATCCCTCCGTTCAGAGTCAATTTCTCACGAAGTCCCGCTTCTTCCTGAATGCGACGAACTGCCTTTGCGATTGATTCCGGGTTGCGTGACTCACAAAACACACCCGTCACTCCATCCGTCAGAAAATCCGGAATGCCGCCGACAGGTGTTCCCACGATCGGAAGTCCTGCAGCCATTGCTTCGAGAAATGAATTCCCAAGACCTTCCGACAACGACGCGCGAACAAAAATATCCGCAGACTGCAGAATATCCGGAAGCTCATCGTGATTCTTCGCGCCGAGAAAGACAACGCGATCTTTCAATTCTTTTTGCGCGACGAGTGTCGTCAGCTTATCGCGATCTTCTCCTTCTCCCGCGATCAACACTTTATAGTTCGTCGGCAACGATGTGAGAGATCGGATCAAATCATCAATGCCATTCTTGAGCGAAAGACGCGATGCCGTCACAAGGACGACATCCGAATCGGAAAAACCAAATGACATTCGAAGCTCTGCACGACGCTCCGAAGAAATATGTGTCGAAAACTTTGCGATGTCCACGCCGTTCGGCACAACCTCGGGCGTTCCTTTGAATCCCATCTTCGTCGCCCACTCCGCGAGGAAGCGGCTGATCGCCTGAATCTTATTCGCGCGTTGAAAAATCTTTTCATGCAAAAACTGCAACGATCCCGCGCGCTTCGCGTAATGCTCAAGCGGATCTCCTTCTTGCAACGTGAGCAACAATTTCGCGCTCGGATGAAGCCACGTAAACGCGAGCGCGGTAAATCCGCCGAAGCTCGCCATGAGGGACCAGACGACAGACGTTGTCGCGCCCGGCAAGAACAACGCTCGGATGGATCCAAAAACCGGAAGAAGATATTTATCGATCGTAAGACCGAGACCCACGCGATGGACGGTGACGTTTCCAATCTTTTCGGTCGGCGGCAGCCCTGACTGGATTTGCGCACATACCAAATCAAACTGCCATTCGGGCAGTCGGTCTGTGATCTCCTTCATTGCCACTTCAGCGCCTCCAACAAGTGGAAAATAGGTCGTAGAGAAAATGATGGCTCTGCGAGGCATACTGGCTATTCTATCCGCCCCACCGTACCTTTAATAAGCCTTTTTTTCAACCCCCCGACCCAGGTCGCTAGGACAGGAAGCGTAGCGAAAAAATCACGATAAACCAGAGCCCTACGGTGAGCAACAACGGTCTGTCCGCCAGAAACGTGTGCGTCGGTGACTCGCCCTCTCCTTTTTGATGCACCAAATACCCATATCGGAAGAGTCCGTAGAGGACAATCGGTACGGTTACAGGAAGAAGATTCGAGTGGAAACGCGCCTGGATCGTGGGATCGAGGGTGTAAAGCGTCCATGCCATGACGATGGATGCGCTGATGATAACGATGAGTTGATCAAGGAACGGGAGCGAATAATGTCGCAAGGATGCACGATGATGCTCTGCGCGATCTTGAAGCGTCACGAGTTCACTGCGTCGTTTTCCGAGAGCAAGAAAGAGCGCGAGAAGCGTCGTGAGAATAATCACCCATGATGTAACCGGTTCATGGATCACGAGCGTCCCGGCGACAACACGAAGCACGTAATTCGATGCGATCGCAAAAAGGTCGATCAGCGCGATGTGTTTCAGCCACAACGAATAGAAAACGTTGAGCAAAAAATATGCGACGATCACGATGCCGAAGCGTTCATCAAGAAGATATCCCGCGATCAGCGCGAAACTCCCAAGAAAAAAACCGAGAATCAACGCGTTTCGAATGCTGACTTGGCCGCACGCGATCGGTCGAAACTTCTTGGTTGGATGTTCCTGATCGCGCTTGCAATCAATGACGTCGTTCCAAATGTACACAGTGCTTGATGCGAAACAAAACAACACGAACGCGTAGACTGACATCCACATCGCATCCGGTGATGTGAGTTTCGTCGAAAGCGCGAGCGGCGCCATTACGAAAAAATTCTTGATCCACTGCGCAGGTCGAAGCAGGAAGAAAAAATCAACAACGCCGAGTAATTTTAAGGCTCCTTTCTTGAGTGACGTCTTATGCGCCGATCCACTCTTCGCCTCGTCCTTGTGTTTGACATACCATTGATACGTTTCATGCAGCATTTCTGCGTTACTCTTCTGCGGCATGAACCCGAGAACGCGCTGGAGCTTATCAACGGAAAACGAAACGGAACGATCCGCAATGTGATATTGATATCCAACGAGCGGTGAGAGACGGAGGAATCCAAGAATCGGTAACGTCATGCGCGCAAGGAATCCAGGAACCGACGTAACACGTGATCCACTTCCACTTCGCTTGATAAACTCTTCGAGATCCTCCCGCAACGCACCGAATCGCGGAGTTCCGATATTAAAATCTTCCCCTTTGCACGACTGTGTCGCCATCCGCAGAACGGCATCGCACAGATCCGAAGCCGCGACGAGTTGATATCGATTATCCCCTTTTCCTAGAATATAGACGCGTTGATTCGACGCAACCCAATCAAAAAGAAGCGACATCAGTCCCATGCGCCCAGGACCTAGAATTGTTCGAGGGCGCAGGATGCTCACGTCGAGATCTTTCTTGAACGACTGACAGACCTCTTCCGCAGCCGCTTTGGATTTTCCGTATGCTTCAAATGGATTCAATTTCGTTTCTTCGGTGATGACCGCGCCGTTTTCCGGAATCCCATATACGGATGAGGAGGAAATGAAAATAACTTTGCGCACGCAGAGTTCCTTCGCAACCTCGAGAACGGTCTTCGTTCCATTCACATTCACATCCCAAAACAAATCTCCGCCGCGTGTGAGTGGAACAAGCGCCGCATTATGAATCACGACGTCCGCGCCAGCACACGCGCGACGAACGGCCTCACGATCGCGAACATCACCGTTGATATATTCCACAACCGCCGCGGTCTTACTCGGCGCAATCGGATCGAGAATTGTAACAGCGTGTCCGTTCTCAACGAACGCCCGTGCGAGATGTTCTCCCAAAAATCCCGATCCTCCGGTGATGAAGACCTTCATGCTTAAATCTCCTGGCCATGGCTGCGACACCATTCGATCGAACGACGCATCCCTTCGCGAAGATCAATCGTCGGTTCGTATCCAATTTCACGTCGCGCCTTCTCGATCGAACACGCGATATCTTTATTCATCTCTCCGGCAACGTGGAAATCCGTGGAATACATTCCAACAGCCTGAAGCGCGTCATCAACGAGCTCGCAAATATCTGACGCAATCCCCGGAATAAATCGCGGCGTGAGTTTTACGCCAAGAAGCTCTGCAACCGTTTGATAAATCTCATTCGTCTCATACGGTCGCGCATCTGCAATCCAATATGTTTGTCCGATAGCGTTCGATGAAGACTCCGCACGAAGCAATCCCTGCACGGTATTGTCGACATACGACATGCTACGCAGATTCTTTCCGTCACCAAACACGATCGGCTTGCCCGATTTGATCATGCGGAAAAATCGCGACTGGCGCGCAGGCTGATTCGGTCCGTAAAACCAACATGGACGAATGATTGTCGTCTTGATCTTTCCTTCGGCATTCGCCTTGTTCACCAAATCCTCTGCCATCGCCTTGCTGCGACCGTACGCCTTATACGGATTCTGTGGATCAGACTCCGTCAGCAAAACGTTACGATTCTTGTTGCATCCTGCGGGCGAGTTGCTGCTGACAAAAATAAAACGCTGAACGCCGGCGGCAATCGCGGCGTTCAATAGATTCCGTGTTCCCTCCGTATTGATATCAAAAACTTCCTGAATCTTTTTCTGTGGATGGATGATACCTGCAAGATGAAACACGGTGTCGACACCTTCGAGCGCCTTCGTGAGCGTTTCCGGTTTTCGGATATCGCCTTCAAACGCTTCCGCTCCGAGCGCCGTCGTTGGTGACGCATCGAACCCCGGAAGAACGAGAACGCGGACAGGTCGCGCACCGATCGTCGTCGCATTCGCGAAGTCCGTCGTCTTCCCCGTCAGCGCTTCAACAAGACGCGTTCCAAGCCAACCCGGTGCACCGGTCACGAGTGTTCGATTGCTCATACAGAGAAAAATGATGGAAATGTTTTCTTAATCTTCGTAATGCCGTGAACCCACGTCGGACTTTTTTCGCGGATCAATGTCGCAGATTCAAGATGCTGCAAAAACTCTTGTGGCGTTTGAAATGGCGTCATCTCGACTCCACTCCGTCCGACTTCGAAACCCGTATGCGTATCGCTCGCCGAGATCTTTCGCAGATGATGTTGATCCGCAATCGCATCTGCACGATCGTTTGACGAACGGAACACATTACGCGCATTCCAAACCTCGAAGCAATCAATACGCTCCAACATCGGGATCAACTTTTCCGGATTAAACCGATGCTTGCGCAGCGTATCGCACGGATGCGGCAACGAAACGACGCCACCCTGCGTGTGAATCCGATCCATCGTCTCTTCGGCAGAAAGTCCCGGCGGAATCCGTTCCGACAAAAAGTAACCGATGATATCTCCGTCCGCCGACGTCACCTCTTCACCCACGATCACAAAAAAAGGAGCCTCCTCCTGCATGCGAAGCGCACCGTCAATCGAATCATGATCCGTAATGGCCATCGCTTTAATTCCGAGTCGCTGTGCTTGGGCGATCAAATTCGGGCGCGAGATGGTCGCGCATGGCGATGCGTTCGTGTGACAATGCAGCTCAACGCGCCAAGAATCCATAGGAAATACGCTTCAAGGTTAGACGATCTTCCGGAAATAATCAATCGTTTTCTCGAGCCCTTCGCGCAGCGGAATCTTCGGTTCCCACGCCAATTTTTCCTTTGCAAGCGTGATATCTGCCTGTCGTTGTTTTGGATCGTGTTCGACCGCGGGGAGATAAATAATCTTTGACGATGATCCCGTCATCTCGACGACGATCTGCGCGAGTTCGAGAATCGTAAATTCTCCCGGATTTCCGATGTTGACCGGACCAGTGAATCCATCCTGCGTGATCATGCGAATCATTCCTTCGACAAGATCATCAACGAATTGGAACGATCGCGTGTATGATCCGTCACCGTAAATCGTAATGTCTTCGCCGCGAAGTGCCTGCAAGATAAAATTCGAAACCACACGACCATCATCCTTCGCCATGCGCGGTCCGTATGTATTAAAAATACGAATGACACGAATGTCTACGCCGTACTCGCGATGATAATCGAAACACAATGTCTCCGCGCAGCGCTTTCCCTCGTCATAACACGCACGACGCGAAATAGGATTCACGTTTCCCCAATAACTTTCAGTTTGCGGATGCATGAGCGGATCGCCATAGACTTCTGACGTTGAAGCCTGCAACACGCGCGCGCCATTTTTTCGTGCGAGATCGAGACAGTTCATCATCCCAAGCACGTTCGTGCGAACGGTTTCGACGGGATCATGCTGATAATGCGGCGGTGATGCTGGGCACGCCAGATTAAAAATCCAATCATACTCACCGGTGAACGGCACTTGTACATCCGCTTCGATAAACGTGAACCCAGGTTGTCCGATGAGATGCGCGATATTTTCCTTCGCGCCCGTAAACAAATTATCAAGACACGTCACCGTGTGCCCATCGCGAATCAGCCGGTCGCACAAATGTGAACCGACGAATCCTGCACCCCCCGTGACCAATACGCGTTTAGACATGTTTCGAAAGCCAGGTTGAAAGAGTGAGTAACATCCACAGTCGATTCCCGTGATCCGCGCCGTCTTGATTCTCGTTGATCAATCGCTCGATCGCTTCCGGTTTCAGAATGGTTCGCAGTGGCGATGAAGCGCCGAGACATCGTTCTTGGACGAGATCCTTGAGCGGCCCGCGGAACCACTCCGCCAACGGTACCTGAAAACCCTTCTTTTTACGATCCAGCACGTCGGACGGGAGGATCGACCGCATCGCGCGTTTCAACGAAACTTTCGTTTGGCCCGCGTGCACTTTTTGTTCCAGCGGAAGACCCAATGCGAATTGGACGAGATCTTGATCCAAAAACGGCGCGCGTGCTTCGAGTCCAAACTTCATCGTCGCGCGATCCATCTTCACATTCAAGTCATCGGGGAGATAAGACGTGAGATCGAAATACATCGCTGCATCGAGATCTGCGGAGCCGCCCATCGTTTTCGCGACAAAGCTGACCGCATCGCTGTCTTTCGTCTGTTTCAGAAACTCCGGCTGACACATTTCCTCCAATCTGCATGAATTGAAATAGGCGCCGCAAAACAACTCTCCGTATGCTGCTTCCGGACGCGTTTGCATCACGTTCGCCATCTGTCCGAACCGTTCGAAGCGCGGATCTTGAATGACTCTTCCCAGCCAGTGCACCGCAGGCGCCGTCACCGCATTCAAAAGAGGAAGATGCGCGAGTTCAAGCGCTTGAAGATATGCGAGATATCGTTTGTATCCTCCGAATGTTTCATCTCCACCGTCGCCCGTGAGAACGACTTTGATATGCTTCGATGTTTCCTGCGCGAGCAACCACAATGGCAACGCGGATGAATCCGCATATGGCGCATCGTATTGCTCGACGAGATCATCAACGAGACGCAACAGATCTTCCGGCGTTGCAATAAATTCGTGATGTTCGGTGTTGAATTTTTCTGCGATCTCGCGCGCTTCTTTCCGCTCATCCATCGACGCAACATCAAATCCCATCGTGAACGTCTGGAGTTTATCAACGTACTTCGATGCGTAGGCAACAACCGCTGCAGAATCCACGCCGCCGGACAAAAATGCACCGACCGGAACATCCGACGCGAGCATGCGAAGCTTCACGGCTTCATCAAGACGATTGCGAATTCCTTCGTCGATGTGACCATTCGACATCTTGCACGTCTCTCGCGACCACATGTGATACGGATGCGTCGTGAGTTTTCCGTTTTCCATGATCCCGATGTGTCCCGGTGCGAGTTGCGACACGCCGATGAATCCCGTTCGCGGTGTCGGCACGTATTGCAATCCAAGAAACGTCCGCACGTCATCCATGTCCGGCTTCAGATTAACAACATCCTTGAACGCTTTGATCTCACTTGCGAAAACAAAATCCCCGTTCTTCGCCGTCGCATAAAACAACGGCTTCTTCCCGATCCGATCGCGCGCGATCAACAGTCGATTCTTCTTCGTATCCCACAATGCGAACGCAAACATGCCACGAAGTTTCGTCACAACATCATCACCCCACACGCGATAGCCTTCGAGAATCACTTCCGTATCACTCTCCGTTTCCCACTCCGCGCTCAACTCCGTTCGCAGCTCTTTGTAATTATAAATCTCTCCGTTGAAGATGATCGCAAGCTCACCCATCCGATCCTGCATAGGCTGTGCAGCACGCGGATCAAGGTCGATGATCGCGAGACGACGATGAGCAAAACCCACGCCCGAACCGGTCCAAATCCCCTCCCCATCCGGACCCCGATGGCGGATGGCACCGGACATGCCACGAAGCAACCCCTCGTCGAGAGGGGCGCCGTTCTTGGTCACGATCCCAGCAATTCCGCACATACGTTGTATTTAAGCCAGTATTCCGCTATCTTAGCCGCAATTATGGAAGCCGCCAAGCGTCGCATCCTCTTCCTCATCACCACCTCCGATTGGGGCGGTGCGCAGCTTTTTGTGCACAACATGGCCAAAGCTGCCAAAGCAGCGGGACACAGCGTCATGGTTGCAGCAGGCGGACACGGTGAACTTGAGACGCGATGCAAAGCTTCGGACATTCATTTCGAGCGTCTTGAGACCGTGCGGCGTGAACTTTCCGCATTCCATGACCTCGCAGCGATCCACGAAATTCGACGCATCCTCCGCGACTACAAACCCGACATCGTACATCTGAACAGCTCAAAAATGAGCGTCATCGGTTCCATCGCCGCATCGATCGAACGCGTTCCGCGGGTCATCTATCGTATCGGCGGCTGGGCGTTCCTCGAAGATGTTTCGCCCTGGAAAAAATTCATCTACCTTTGGAGTGAAAAACTGACCGCGGATAAAAAAGACGTAATCGTCACCGTTCATCCGGGAGATGAGGAAGAAGCGAAGAAACAAAACATCCGTCCGAAAGAGCGCGTCGTTACGATCGCGAATGGATTGGATCTCGCGGCGTTCGATCTCTCTCTTACAACACGGGAACGAGCACGAAATTTTTTTAATGTTAGTGATGAGAATATTGTCATTGGTACGGTTGCAAATGCTTATCCTCCAAAAGATTTACTTCGATATCTTCAAACCTTGGCGCCGTTAGTAAAATCTAATGCTAACTTGAAATCAGTCATTATCGGTGATGGGCCGCAATTCGATGAGCTAAAACGCCTCCATCACGATTTGGGTCTTGAAGGAAAAGTCTTTCTTGCTGGTCGACATGAATTCGCGTCTTTCATTCTGCCTGGCTTTGATCTCTTCGTCCTTCCCTCCTCCAAAGAAGGTATGCCGTGGTCTCTCCTCGAAGCCATGGCCGCGAAGCTTCCCTGTATCGCGACGGATGTCGGTGCGTGTCGTTGGATGCTCGAACCGGATGCGGGAATCATTGTGCCTGCGAAGGATGAAGAAGCGATGCGTCGCGCCATTCTCTCTCTTGTAGATGACAAACAAAAACGGACGGCTCTTGGAGAAGCCGCCCGTCGTGCTGTTGAATCGCGTTTCCGTTGGGAAGACGCGGTTCAACAAACGCTCAACCTGTTTCAATAATTACCGTCGCGGTCCCGTACCTCCACTGCTCGATGCGATCGGCGTTGTGGAGATGGAACCGGTTGTCGTCGGAGCTTCCGGAATAGGCAGGTTTTCCGTGATTTGAAGCGCCGCATCAATCGTTGTCACGACACCTGCGGTCAGCGGACCGAGTCGCGTCGCAAGCTCCGGGTCAATACGGGTCAATGCCGCCAAGATGCGATCACGCTCCTCAATGAATCCCTGATGCTCCATCACGCGCGCAATCTGGAGATAGACTTGCGGCGATGACTGCGGAAGCGTCGGCAGAAGATTCATGATCTCCTTCAATTTTTCCTTGTCATTTTTCACGTCGTAGGCCATGGCAAGCGCCATCGCTTCGCGCGATTCCTTCAGCGGATACGGATAGAGAACCGTTTGCGATTTGATCAGCGCGTCGGCACCTTCCTCAAGATTCTGATGATCGAAGAAAAGATGCAGTCCCAGCAACCACTGCGATTCTCCGATTTCTTCGTCAAAGCTCGTAACTTCTTTTAAGATATCCAGCGCTTCGTCTTTGCGTCCGCGCTCAATCAGGAAACGGCCGTAGCTGTAGTAGAGCTGTTGGCGTTTCGGGCTCAGCTCGATCGCTTTCTTATAATGCTCATCGGCAATCGCGTAGTCCTCCGGAATCGCAGGGCCCATCGACTCTGCAAAACGCGCCAGGATGAAGTGCGGGTGCGTATTTCTTGGACTGTTCTTCAGGTGATCGGTTGAGATCTTGATGACGAGATCGTGCCACGCACGCCAGAACGGAAGTTTTTGAAACGCTTCGTTTCCAGCGCCTCCGATAAAGTTCCGAGACTGCAAGAATGTTTGTTCGTCGAAATATGGCGTTGAAATCGCGGCCGCTTGCTGTGCGTAATCGTACGACTGCTGATACGCGCCTGATCCGAATGCGTTGTTTGATTTAATCGACAGCATCGACGCCTTGAACGGCAAAACCGACGTGCGCCATACGAACAACAGTGCGATCACTTGGATGATGCCGAACGCGATCCACGGAACGGAACGGGTCGAACCGGTGGGAGCCGCGGTCTCATCACGCTTTTCGTTGAACTGTGCGGTTGTTGCAGCAATGACGAGCGCATACATCAGGAAGCTCATCGAGAACGCCGCGGGGTGGTCAAACACGAACAGGTTCTGAACGAAATACGCGATGGGAAGCGCAATGAGCACGCTCGTGATCGGCGCATCAATCCATTTTTTCCGATGCGCTCGCAGCACCGACCAGAAGAGCGAAATAAAGATCGCCGCGAACGTAATGAGCCCGAATAATCCGGTCATCGACAGGATATCCATCACGGTGTTATGCGACCTGTCGAACCACGTTTCGTAATATCCGAAACGAAGCGATTCCGGATTGTATTTCTCGTTGAAGAGGATATGGAACGTATCCATTCCCCAACCCGTCAGCGGACGATCGAGAAATCCTTTCCATGCGATCTCCCATGCGATGAGACGCGTACGCGTCGCGCCGGAAAAGTTTGTGAAGCGTACGAGCGACGAATTCTTCACGAAGTCCGTGTCGCGCATGGCGAAGAGGATTCCGTATCCTGCAAACACACAGAGAACGCCTGCGAGTACCCAGCGCTTGGCTTTTTTATTTTCCGTAAGAAGACCATACACGAGCGCAAACACCGCCATTCCTGCCGCAAGACCAAGCATCGCCCCGCGCGATTGAGCGAGCACAAAGGCAGTGATATCGACGATGGCGGCAACTGCGTACCAGATTTTTTGATTGCGTGTTGCACCTTTCATCCAAAGAAGGGCGATGAAAAACAGGTTGAAGATCTGATAGGCGCCCATGTAAATGGGGTTGTCGAGCAAGCCGCCGACGCGTTCACCGGCCTGGAACATGAGCAGACTCGGAAAAGGCTTCTGAAGAATCGCCACCACAGCCATGAAAACAGAGAGACCGATTTCATAGTTCAAAAATCGACGCCACTGCGGCCACGTCTTGATCACGCCAACCGTCATGGTGAGCCACGCAAAAAAGTGCAGAAGCGTGAACAACCCGTTCATGCGCTCCTGATTCCCCCACCATGAACGGAACGGATCAACGGAAAAAACAACGGAAGCTCCTACCGCAAAAAAATACGCGGCGATCGCCAGATACAGCATCGATTGTCTTGGACGATATTGCGGCTCAGCCCACGCGAGAATCAAATACGCCGGAAACGTCAGCCCAATCAGGATTTGCAGGAAGATGAGCTTCGAGAAAACGAAGGGGAAAATAACGACCGGAATAAAGGCAACTGGCATGAGCAGTCCTCCATAAATCCCGAGATACGTAATGGCTTTTAACCATCGAATGGCGTCAGTGCGTTGCATATTGGCCGTCAGCATATCACGCCCGCCTTTTTCCGCCAGCCGCAATATCAGAAGCAAAACACTCCAATGAAAACCGCCACCCCAGCGGGGAGGGGCCGGTACTCATGCGCGCAGCGAGGACTGCCAGAGCGATCTAGCGAAGCGTTGAGCGAGTTCCGCAGCGTGCGCATGAGTACCGGCCCCTCCCCTTCATACCAAAGACCCAGCCGAAGCCGGGTCTTGGTAACCGTTCAACTGTAGGTTCCGTGAGGCTGATCCGTGAGGATCAGACCATCGCCGGATTACAAGCTGAGGGTCTGTGACTGGGAGACGTCTTCAATGTAGACATCGTTGGTCCAGTCGCGTGATCCACCTGATGTACCGACAGCCGTGCTGTGCGGGACTTCAGAAACGTCGGACCACAGGAACGTACCGGTTGCATTGCCTGCGCCGACTCCGGATTCAGGAGCGACCGCCGTGTCGACATGGTAGATGTCGGTGGACGACGAGAAGTTGCTGCCGAAGTAGGTGTTGCTGACAAGGTAACCCGTGACGACGCTGGATGAGGAGTCGCGGAGGAACGAGAGTGACACGTTCTGACCGGACGTCGCACCAGAGACCGTGGCGTGCAACGTGTAGACGTTGCCCGAGCCGGAGATCGATTCTTCGTTGGTGAAGGAAACGATAACCGTACCGGAGTTCTGAGTCGTAGCAACCGAGCCAGTTTCGATGTCGGTCAAACCACCCGTCGTGGACGCGTAGTTCACCGCAAATTCACCGAGAGCCATTTCCGTGGAGCCCTTGCGGACGCGGAAGTTGCTCAACGTGAGAGCACTGGTCTTCGAGATGCTGAACATGACCTGCTTCAAGGCGATCGAACCGGCGGCATCAGCAGCGACCTGGAACTTCATGAGATCCTGATCGATGTTGGCGAGGGTCGTCGACGAGAGCGACTGTTTGGTAACGGTCGGCTTCGTCTTGCGAGTCACCATGCCGTTGCCGTGGGTGGCGTTCGTGGAGGACGCGTAGACGCGTTCGCCGGAAGCCTGACCCGTGGCGCGGATGTTCACGCTCTGGAAGTAGTTGGAATCCCATTCGCCGGACACGAGTCCGCTATTGAGACCCAAGGTCGCCTGCATACCCGAGCGATGAACGCCCGTGGTTGCACCGGAGACCGATGAGGACGACTGAATGTTGGAGAGCTTGCCCCAGAGTTGGAACTGGACAGACCCATCCTTCGGAACAACAACCTTGTTGTTCGAGAGATCAACATCCTTGGTACCCGTCGTACCGGCAGACAAGATGTCCGAGCCCTTGACCGCGCCACCAGAGGCGACAGCAATCATGGCGAAGACAGCGTTGTCGGAGTTGTGCGTTGTTCCAGCAGCCGTACCGGAGGCGAAGACCGCCACACGGTCGAGTTCGAGCGCTTCGTACTGAGCCGTGGCCTTGTACTGAGCGAACGGAACCCAGACATCCTTACCAGCAACGACGATCGTCGAAACCGGGTTGGAGTCCGCAGCGTAGCTAACCACACCGCTGTTGAGGATCGTCATCTTCACGGACGGCGAGGCGCCATCAGCGTTGAGGTCGAGACCGCTCGAGCGGGACGGAACCACTGTGTTGGAATCCGCATCCTGCGCGACGACGTCAGCATCCGCGGCAACGCCGACGGAAACCTGGTCAAACGGAGCAGTTGTGGAAGCCGTGGAGCTGAAGGTCGCGTGGACCTCGAGCGTCTTGCTCGAACCGCCAGGAACGGTGAAGTTCATGTTGGTGATTTGAGCGGCACCAGTCGTCGTGTCAGGAGCTTTGGCAGTACCGACTTGCGTCGTACCGTCCCAGAGCGAGAGCGACGTGATGCGCTGGTCACAGTTGGCGAGAGCACCGGCCGAACCGAACGCCTGACCCGAGGCAGCGAGTTGCGCCTGACAGGTGAGCGTAAGGCTGGTGATGAGCACGCTGGCCTGTGCACCGGCTGTAACGACGATACCAGCCACAGGAACGTTGGCCGACTTCTTGACGATCGTGCCCGAGGACGGCGTACCGGCCAAAGACATGGTCAAGCTGGAAGCCTTGACGTTGAGTTGGTTACCGACGACAGCGGTGTTCGGGATGATCTTGTCGGTGGACAAGAATTCACCCGTTTCCGTGATGCGAACGTCAGACGAACCGAAGGCGTTCAAGGTAACCTTGTAGCCACAGTCGCTGGCGCCGAAGAATTCACCGGTCGCGTCTTCCGAGTTGGAGAGATCCGCAACGATGGCGAGGTTCAACGTCTGGCCGGCCGTCATGTTGAACGAGTCGGACAACGTGATGGTGCCCGAACCGGTCGACTGGTCAGCGAGGGACGACGAAAGTTCCGTCGGACCCATCACTGTGACGCCCGTGTCCATGTTCTTGATCTTGATGGAACGGAAGTAGTTGGTACCGTCCGTGGCGGCGCCCGTACCTGTACCGCGTACGTAGCAGAGCGAACCGGCCGACTTGTTGATCGAGAAACCCATGTTGCGGATTTCAAGATTGTTTTCGGCGGTCAACGCAAACTTGTAGAGCGGAACAGCGAGCTGGCCCTTGGCCACGTTCGAGGTCGCAGGACCGTTGAACGCGTTGGTCAAGGTACCACCCTGGGTGGTGACGACGATGAAGTTGTCATCTGCGTCATCTTCTCCGTCAAATGAACCCTGACCAGCGGCGGTACAACCACCGATAGCCGTGTCGGCGATACACACAGCAGTACCGGCGTTGTAGACGAGGTCCGTGGCGTTCACGTCCGTCGTGTATTCAACGTAGGTCTTGATGGTGCGATCTGCGCGACCGCCAACCTTCGCCTTGAGCGAGAAGACTTTCGTCGTCCCGTTCGTGATGAGGTAGGAGGGGTTGAATTTGATCACGATGCGACCGTCTGAACCAACCGCGTCAGCTGATCCGACCAAGGTGTTGCCCTGATAGAGCTTCATCATGGTGAGGTCCGAGTTCGAAACCGAACCGGCCTGGTAGACAGTGATCTGGTTGACTTTGACGTCGTTCGTGTTGGCCGTGAGCTTGAAGTTCGAGATTTCGGCTTCAGATGCACCAACCGTCGGGTTGGCAGGCGTTGCGCCCTTGTTCACGTCCAAGCGAGCTGCGAGCGTCGTACCGACGGTGAACACGTTGCCGCGCACCGGGAACGAGCCGGAAACCGTCGAGGAACCACCGACGACAACCGAAGCTGCGTCCATGATTTCGAAGGAGTGCTGACCACCCGTCGCTGACGGGCTCGAGAAGTCGCCGTAAATGTAGACGAACTTCGCTTGGCCGGCCGGGATGGCGATGCTCAGCGAGCTGAACGTCGCAACCTGGCTCTGGCTGTTGATGGTGCGACCCGTTGTGAGGCGCTTGCCATCTTGGTCATAGAGGTAAACGTTCGCGAGGTCCGAAGCGGCACCAACGCCAACGCGGTGGATGGTGAGGCCAGAAATGACCACATCACCCGTACCGGCGGAGAAGGAATATTTCGCGAGCGGAACGGACGCGGAGTTTTTCGGAACTGTGGCGCCGGCCGGGGTGTCTGCAGCGAGGGCGACCGTAAGGGCACCTGTCGAAACAGCACCGGCACAGACGACATCAGCGATGTCTCCTTCACGGCCCGTGACGTCAGACCCGTTCGGGTAGCTGATGGTCGTCATGACCGAGTTGAGCGGATTCAACATGTTCGCCGTCCAAGCAGCTGACGAAGCGAACTTGCGCTTCTGGCCACCCCAGACGATATAGTTGTTTGAGTCACCATTGTAGGTGATCGTTTGACCATCCGGATGAACCGAGGTCGCGACGGAGGAGCCGATCGTGTAGTTCACGAAGAAGGCATCCGGGACGTCAATGACGCGAGTCGCCCAAGCATCTCCGTAGAGATTTTTGGCGATCGTTTCGGATTCAACCCAGTGGAGAACACCGCACTTGGTGACAGCGTAAACCTTCGGATCGGTCTGAATCTTCACGAGCTTCGTCCCAGGACGAACCGTGACGTTTCCACCGATCGAGATGGCGGCGAGTTCTGCGTCAGAAATGGTCTTGACTGACGAAAAATCGTTGTACCAAGAGAAGTAGGTTTTCTCGTTCGGGAAAACATAGCGCTTTCCATCCTGTGCGTAGTAATACACGGCAGGACCAGACGCCTTGAGAAGATCACCGGTCGTGGCGGCGGAGGCGACGTTGGCGAAGCCAAGCGAACCAGCACCCACCGACGAGACGATCATCATCATCGAGACGAAGGAGGAGAAAAGTTTCTTAAGTGAATTCATAGAGTAGGAACCTGTATAGTTTGCAACCTACGATCCGGGTGGATCCATAGGTCGCGATAGGTGGATAGTGAACGGATCACCTCGACGAAGTCGAGGATCGACCTTTACGATCCGATCAAGTGGCGAGGATGTAACACGAGCGGGCAAGAGGGATTCCCCCGCCCGTCAGGACATTCGAGATACTCGAGTGCCCTGCGAGGCGGGAAGAACCGGCCGCTCGATTGATTTATGGGGGTGTGATTTCAACGGATGAAGATGTGCTCGATGACGAACCGGTTGGAGTTGCGCTCGTTGTTGTTGAAGAAGGAGATGTCGATGGCGTAGATGAGCTGTTCGAAAGCTGCTCCTGTGTAATCTGTGCGGCGAAGGCATTCTGCGTTGCGGCCTTCACCTGCGCAACAGCGTCCGGCAAGGAAACCGTCGTCGTTGCTGTCGAAACAACAATCGGGTGCGTGGACGATGTAAGCAAGAAATCACCGGTCACATTCGCAACAACATTCGTATGGTCCTGAAGAGCCTGAACGACTTCCGTTTCGGAAGCGTTTTCGTTCGACTCTTCATGCTTTTCCACAATGACGCCGATCGCCTTCACGGCCGTATCGGAAGCCGCTGCTTGCGCTTCAGTAATTTTCTCCTGTGTTTCGGCTGGCAATTCCAACTTCGTATCTTGCAGTGTCCGTACGAGATCGTTGGATGTTTGATCAACAAGTCTCGCGACTTCAACGACAGCCTTCGCTTCGCCGTCCGCATTCACGTCATCGAGTTGCTTCTGCACGGTGTCGAGATCACGCTTCAAAATTTCAGCAGCCTGGACAACGCGGTCGGATTTTTCCGAAACGTCGCTCTGCGCAACGTTCCGCAATTCCTCACCACGACGCGTCGTAAATTCGATCTTGAGTTTGAGCTTATCTTCTTTGGTGGGCGTGAACGCCAAACGCGCCTGTTCGGTCGCAAGCTTCACGGAGTACAAAAAGTCGCCGGGGAGCGATCGCTCGGCGGCGGATACGGACGCGACAGATCCTCCCATCGCTGCAATCAAAATCGCGAGCGTTGCCATCACGGGTCCGCGCACGACATACATGAGCTGCGATGGAACGAAGTGACGGAAAAACTGTGAGATCTGTCGCGTGGGACTGACGGGTTCGACAGGCAAAGAGGCCTTCACCGTTGTAAGCAAAGAATCGCGTGTTGCACGCACCCACGCCGCCTCGGGTTCGAGACGACGTTCAACGGAGCTCAGAGCGCTGATCCGCTGTTGCAAATGGCGAGACATGTTCAGGATAAAATTTAGTCCAACTCTTTCAACGCTTTCAGGGCACGATGGAAGATCACACGGACATTTCCAGGACTCTTCTCAAGAATGTCGGCAATATCTTCAAAGGCCAATCCATCAACCAACCGCAGGGTCACAACATCTCGATAGTCTTCCTTGAGACGTTCGAGCTGTTTGACGATCAGTGAGAGCTCGGCTCTCGCCTCGATCACGCGCCGTTCGCGGCCGTGATCGCCAATCTCCTGCATAACAGTAGACGCGCCATCACCCTCAAACGTTACAGTGGACGGCTCCACGCCCATGGAAACCGGACGGTTGCGGTAAAAATCAGCAATCTGGTTGCGCGCGATCCGATAGAGGAGTGCGCGAACATGCGTCACCGACGGTTCTTCCTGAAGATATTTCCACGTCCGTGTGAACGTTTCCGCCGTAATATCCTGAGCTTCTTCCTTGGAGGGGAGCTTCAAAAGGGTAAACCGATACAAGGCTTTAACGTAGCGATCATAAATCCTCGCAAAAGCCTCTGGATCCCGTTTGGTACGGATACGGAAAAGGAGATAGCGATCGATGAGATTCGACATGCTGACTCCCGAAAGAGTGGGAAGAGAGTAGCCTGTAAACCGTTGAACTTCAAGCCTTAAACCCCATATATAGGACAGTTACCAGCGAATACCTCGTCTATCCCCTATTTTGTCCATACTATTGTTGACAAATATCATTAAAAAATCGTACTCTCTACCTAATGCCAAGAAAGCCAACCCTGCCGAACAAAGATGCGGATCGTGAACCGATCGCCGTGCGCGTTTCCGTGTCCGAAGCTGCGCGACTGTTCGGAATCAATCCCCGCACGGTCCGCCGTGCGATGGCCGGCGGCGATGTGCGCTATATCGTGGTGCGTGGACGCTACTCGATTCACTTCGAATCTCTCCTCCACTGGTCGCAGCGCCAAACCACGATCGGAAAAAAACGCGACACGAAAGGCATCGGCCAATGGATCGACCAATGGAAAATCCGCAATCCGAAATTCTCCCCACGACCTCCGGAGAAATAAAACAGATCCCTCGACTTCGTCAGACTTCGCTCGGGATGACAAACGTATGTCATTCCGACCGAGGAGTCCGACGACGAGCGGAGGAATCTGTTTGGATTACGTCACTTTTTTATTCCACTCGTCCCTTTCCTCTGGCTTGAATATCATCAATCAAATTCGCGTCTTCACTTCCGTCACTCGCTTCGAGATTCAATTCGGATCGTACTTCGATCGCATTCGCCGTACTTGATCTCACGAGAACCGGAACGGTTCCGCGTTGGTCCCCTGTTGGTTTAAATAAAACTTCGAACGCAAACGTCACCGGATCATGCCCTGTTGTGGGAAGAGATGGAATCGTCCATTCGACGCTTGCTCCGCTACCGATAAAATCACCCGGGATGATAGAAGCGTATCGACCGGTTGCTCGTACGTTCGGACCCAACTCGCCGCGCAGAACGAGATCTTTCAAATCTGCATCCGTTGGTCCCACCGTCCAAACGATCCAATAGCTCGTCGTCTCGCCGACGAGGGGAGGGATGGGTCCGATTCCAAGCTGATCTCCGGACGGACCGAAGTATCGGGCGGCGGTTGAGAATTGAAAATTCGTTGCCAACAAACCTGTCATTCGTTTTCCAAAGACCGTTCGGCCGTTACGGATTTCGTACGGCACAGCCCACCACACGGTGTCGGTTGTACGGATATCAGATCGGAGCGGGATGTGAACGATCCCGTTTCCCGAAGCAAGATCGTAGGATCGGCCCACATCATGCGTCGTTGTCGCTTGAAGCGCATGGAACACCAGAAGCTTCGCCGGACGTTCCGCCTCGTATGAAATGTCGGTTGATCGTGATCCCGGTGTAGATAGCAAGGGTTCGTCAATCTTCACCGCAACGGGATCCGCCGCCACATCAACAGTCAGTGTCTGACGTGAAACGGCAAGCGACCCATCCTGGACCTCCCATGTATATTCAAGTCGCCCGTGTGCAGTCGGATCTACGTCGAGCCAAAAGAGATGACGTTCACCGGGAGCAAGATTACCGAGCACGTATTCATCCGACGCGCCGAATCCCGAGGACGTTGCGTTATTCTTTGCGAGCAAGCGAACGATGACAGCCGTCGCGGTCAGCGTGCTCCGATTAGAAATCGCAATCGGGATCGATCCGCCAGGCTCAACGGCATGAACCGGAAGCGCGGGCTCTGCCGTCAGTGCGCTTGAAGCGACGAAAAGCGTATCCGTACCGGTAAAACTCTTTGCATCGAAGCGCGTCCCTTCGCGTACCAAAAATCCGATGGGAACCTTGGTTTGCGGTACGGCACGAATGCGGACAAAAATCCGCGAAACCGCATCGCTTCCTGGAGCAACGCGATCCAACCGTACGGTTCCATTCGTCATTGCCGGTTCTGCGCGCACGACTTCAACGGACGGTGGCAACTGCCATGTCACGCGCACATCTTCGTGGAGTGCACCGTCCGCGGATCGCACCACCGCTTCGAGGGGAGTGAGTGCTTCGGCGACAATCTCTCCACGACGAAGCGTCAGATCAACGCCAGGGGCGGGATCAAATACGCGTGTAAAAAAAGCGATGTTCAATACCAATAATCCCATCGCAAGGACGAGAAGCGCGAGATCAAACGTAAAAACGGCACGCGCCAAACGATACCGGCCTCGATATCGCTCTTCGTAGCGTTTGCGCACGTGAGACGTGATTGCACGAGCCGGCGTAAGCGCGACATTTGCGGTATGACGCGAGACATTGCTCTTTCCTATGCTAGAAGTTTTTTTGTTCATACACTAAAACGGATTTGTTCCGCCAACAACAATTTCGGCTTTCCCGTCCGCATTCGTATCCGCAGCGGTCACCGTGAGGCCGCCTAACAACGGTTTGGTTCCAAGAAAAAATTCTCTCTGCAGCGTACCGCGAAAATCGAAGATACGCACTCTTGGAATCGCACCCTCGCCCGAACCGGCAATAATCTCTGCGTTGCCGTCACCGTCGAGATCTCCAAGTGCGATCGATACTCCACCGCGTTCGCTTTCGTTAAATGCGAAGAAGCTACCGCCCCACGGCTTTCCGTCCGTTTTCCAAATCCGTACGTGCGGACCGCCTCCGGGACCTGCCGCCGTCACGACTTCGCGAAGTCCGTCACCGTCGAGATCACCGATGGCGACACGCGCACCACCGGCGAAATTGGGATTGTATGCGACCCAACGCGACAGCTCTTTTCCGTCACGCGTGTATATCCGGACGTCTGCTGGCTTCGCCTTATCACGACCGACGATAATTTCGAGTGGCTTATCACGATTCACATTTCCGACAGCGATCGTCATCGCGCCTTTATACGCTGCGCCGAAAGGACGGAACGCGACACGTTTCGAACCGGTACGAATCACAACTTCTCCTTGATACGTCGTGATCACCGAGTCCGTTCCTGTTTGATCGATATCAGAAAGGACCGTTTGTGCGCCGCTGGGGGCATCGTCGCGCTGTGCAAAAAATCCGTTCCGCTGCTGCACGCCGTCTGCGCCATAAATACGCACGAACGAACCGTTCACAAACGAGCCGCCTCGCACATCCGTTGCATCGGAGCGTCCCAGCAGAATAAGTCCGTCTTGCGGCGGAAGATCCAGCGTGCGGATAAGCGCGCCGCTGTTTGTCCGCGCATCCTGCGTCCCACGAATTTTTTCGAACGCACTTGCGAGCGTCACTTTCTGCGTGAGGTTCGTGCTGTTCACGAGCGCAACACCACGCTCAAACTCGCGCGCCCACACACCCGCCGTAACGCCGCTGCCAGATCCAACGAGCCTTCGAGATGCCCGCAGGGGAGCCCCAAGCACGTTGTCATATTCGTCATACCACCACGCGCGTGAATGACCACGGTCTCCCGCATCAAAGGAATAGAATCCATCACCAAGGAGAGCGCTGGTAAGACCATAACGCATCAAACGATAATCCGTGGGCGTTTCGTGATTATCGGTATTCGTGTTGTAGGCCGTGATCACCGGACGGATATTCTTCGTGATCGTCGTCTGAAATTCGCTTTGCGGCGCCGCCCAACCATAGCGTGGAAAATTTTCGAATAACACACCGTTCACCTGCGACGAATAGGCCGAACTGCTATTCACCATGATCAACCGCTCCGGCCCAACAGCGCCGCGCATGTTTTTAAGAAGACGCGACATTCCCGCACGCCACGCCGTATTCACCTCAGCAGATGCGTTCGCGTTCCCGTTTCCATCCGGATCGATATCTGCTCCAAAAAAAGAAATCACATCGCTGTATGCGGCATCAAGGAACACGCCGTCCCACAAACCCGTCGACATCATTTCGTCACGCACGAAATCCGGCAGCGTATCTGCCCATCGTTTTCCATTCGTGGTTGGACCGAGATCCGTCGCATTCATGAGATGCGCTCCGGGCCACCACGTTTTTCGTGCGCCGTTTGCGGAGTGCATGTACATCGCTTCAGGAACGCGTGACGCGAGTCTCGCTCCCGGCGATGTCGGATCGCCCTGACCGCGGGCAACGGCAAGCTCACCAGCGCTGATATACGCGATGATCTTGATATTCGGATTTGCCTGTCGAATGGCGCGAATTTTTTCGGGAAACGACCACGCGATATCCATGTCGAGAACGAGCAGATCCCAACGGGAGAGAAGCGGAAGATCCGCGTCCTTGATCTGCCAATCAAGATACAAATTCAAAAGTTTTGGCGCTGTTTGGGATCCTCTCGAAGCAAAAAGCGGCGCTGGAAACAGGCTCGCGATCAGAGCCGCAAGCAGTGTCCACGCCGCAATTCCACGACGCATCGTCATTGCGCTATGTATAGCGGATTTGACGCTATTCGTCAAAACAAAACCCCACCCTTCATGAAGGGTGGGGTTTTCACTTTTTTCTTTTACATTTTCAGACTATCTGTCGGAACCGCGACGGATGCTTCAACCTGGGCTGGATTGAAGTCCGCAATAGAGGAAATATCCGCACCAAAAGAATAATTCGAGTAGAAGGCGTCAGAGATATCATCGATGTTCTGATTCCACATCGTGCCGTACAACTCGACGGCTGCAGCTTCTGTCTTGACCCAACGAAGGATCCCGCCTTTACTGACCGCGTAGACCTTGGCATCGGTGGTGAATTTCACCATTTTCTTGCCAGGCTTATACGTGACGTTGTTGCCAAGTGGAATTGAAGCGAGCTGCGTCGCACCGATAATCTGTACGCCATCGAATGAGCTGTACCAAGTAAAATAGACGCGATTGTTCGGGAAGGCGTGGCGCTTTCCGTCTGCACCGATGTAATACACAGCGCTATCGATCTGCGTATTCGGATCCTTGTCATCCGGAAGTTTTACAAGCGCGTGAATCGAGAGCCCGAGGCTTGCAATATTCTGCGTGTAGGTTTGGAATTGCGTCTGGATCGGAGCAATCGCCTGCGTTCCTGCAGAACCGAGACCGCCTCCACCGCTGCTTGATCCGCTGGCTGCCGCAGACACGTAGCTGAGCGCCGCTGTATCCGACGTGACGTCGGCAGAGTCCTGGTTATCCGTATATTGCGATGTCGCGACACCGGTAGCGCTGATTTCGAGTTGACTGTTGCCCGTTGATACGAACGAGGAATTCACGAGCGCGAGGCTGCCCCGAAAAATACCCGTTGCGGCGCCCGTCTCCGTGAGCGTCAGCGCTTCGCTGTCGCTTCCGCCGCTGGAATCTACGTTCAACGAAACACTCATGGTTTCAACCGCTGTTCCATCAAGGTTGCGGTTTCCGTCTTCCACGGTGATATAGACGCTATCTCCGGTGGTAAACGTCGCCGTCTGCGTTCCGCTTGAATTGGTAAGAAGTGCGGATTCCGCGGTGTGCTTAATAACGCCGGCTCCCAAAACGATCGTTCCCGTATTCGTGATCGTTGAGACTGCCTGCCACGTTCCAGGAGCAACGTGAACCGTTCCCGAGTTGGTGAATGCTCCGGTCGTTGTCGCCGTACCGGATCCGACGTCAAATGTTCCCGTATTTCCGTAGGTGCTGCTGAAAAGAATGTTCCCGGAAATTGTTCCGATGCTTCCATCCGATGTTACGGCTCCCGTAAACGTGAGCACACCCGTTGTTGACGTTACAACCGTTGTACCGCCAATCGTAGACGCTCCCGTAATTGTCACGGCAAGTGCAGCCGACGAAATCGTTCCGGCATTCGCGGTGACGAGCGTACTCGTGACCGTCACGGCGTTCGTGATAAATGTTGCCGTTCCTCCCGTTTTAATGGAAGCGAGATTATAGAAGGCAGAACCCGTAATAGATTGATCTCCGCTCCCTGTGAGTCTAAACGTTCCGGTGTTTACGCTGTATGTTCCGCTGTTCGTGAAGTTGGAACCGACCGAAAGCGTGCCCGTCATCGTTCCGATCGTTCCGGAGTTCGTAAGAATTCCTGTTGTCGTCGCCGAACCCGAACCGATATTGAAGATACCCGCGTTTGTAAATGCGGCGCTGAATAACGTGTTGCCAGAATTATTTGAAACGCGTCCGGTCGCCGTCGTGCTGGCTGATCCCGAAAATGTCAGCGTTCCGCTCGTAGAGGATACGGAGCCTGCGATCGTACTCGTAGACGTGATCGTGATGGAACCGCTCGTAGACGTCACCGCACCGCCCGCACTCACGTCGAGCGTGGAGGATGCGGAGAGCGTACTGTCCATGAGGTTCAAATTTCCCGTGCTGGATACCGAGCTAATCGTAATCGTGAGTCCCGTTGCGATTGTCGTTGTATTTCCCGGAATAATGACGCGATCACCGTTGGTCGGAACCTGCGCGCACGACCAGTTGGCGGCGGTATTAAAATCCTGTGCCGTGGCTCCACCGGCGCTCGCAAACGTACACGTGAGCGCGGATGTTGGGCGCGCCATCAAGACGAAGGCGATCAAGGCGCTAAGAAAAACGATTGCGCTCATCGCGAAATATTTTCCCGTGAGACGTACGTAAAAATTCTCCTCCGTGTTTGTCATAAAAAAATGATCGATGATCAAAAGCTCCTTATCGGAGCTACTGCGCCGAGTATACGCTATACAACATCAAAGAATCATAAAGACTGTGGACAACCTTACGTCACAGCGCCTTCATAGATTCCACGAATCATCGCTTCATGCGCGCTCCAATCAGGGAATGCATCTCGTCCATGCGCGAAACTCGCATCCGCCATCGTCGTTTTTTCTTCTGAAGAAAGAACGCTGAAGCGTTTTAGCGTGGCGTGCCACGCATCCGTATCACCACGCGCAACGAGGAATCCGCTTTCTCCGTCTTTCACCATTTCTGGAAGTCCGCCGATGCGCGTTGCAAGCACAGGCAACCCGTATCCAAGCGCATCAAGTACGGCGAGCGGCAAATTTTCATATCCGATCGGACAGGCAATATAGGCTTCGGCATTTCGATAGAGCTCGACAAGATCATTCCCGCGCTTGAATCCGACGAGCTCCACATTCGTCATGCGATGCGCGTCGATATACGAACGCAATCGGTCTTCTTCCGGTCCCGTTCCGGCAATCTTGATTGTCACGTCTGGCGCGCTTCTCGCGGCATGGACAAGTTGTTCGTATCCTTTTTCAGGGGAGAGACGACCGACAGACAACAGATACCCACCGCCACGCACCGCACGCGCATCCATGCTCGGAACAGGAGAGTGGACAACGGTAAACTTCGAAGCAGGTTCGCCCCATTCGATCATTTTCTCCGCCATGAAATCAGACGGACAGATGAACGTGTGCACCGTGCGCTCATACGACTGTTTCACTTTCGTGAATCCCATTTCCGCCGCCGCAAGCATATTGGGAAGAAATCCGCTCGATAAACATCGATGCTTCACGGCTTCGAGATAGCGTCCGCCTTTGCAACGTTCGCACGGCGATCCCTCGGTATACATTTTATAATTCGGACACGCGAGTTTCAGATCATGCAGCGTCTGCACGCAGGGGATACCCGCTTTTCGAATCGGGGAGAGGATCGAACTCGAAAGATGATGATAGATATTATGAAGATGAATGACGTCGGGTTTCACATCGCGAATCGCTTCTTCCATGGCACGTTTTGCCTCGCGGTTCCAAAAAAACGCGGCGGCTTTGATGATATCCTTCGTCGGTCCCTCGGAATGACCCATCTCGTGGCGCGCGACGAACCGTGGCGCGTCTTTTGAAGAAAGGTTCGCCGGAGAGCGTGTCGAAAGGACATGGACATCGTGACCGGCTTCACGCTGCACGCGCATCAATTCATGCATGTACACTTCGGCACCGCCGTTGAGATCGAAAAATTTGTTGACGTGGAGGATCTTCATGTCTTCAAGAGTTCACGATACACGTCCGCATACGCGTGCACCATCCGCGGCAATGCGGCGTCTGCGTGGATCCGCGGAACGGCGCGAGCGGCGCGTGTCACGGCAGAAGCGGAATGATCGATTATATCGACGATTGCATGAGACCACGCAGGAACATCGCCGGCTGTAACGAACGAAACTTCCGTGCGTCGTAAAACGTCTTGTAGGGGAGGGAGGTCTGAAGCGATAACCGGAAGTCCTGCAGCAGCGGCTTCAAGAACGGCATTCCCTAATCCTTCCCAGCGCGACGGAAAACAAAACACATCTGCGCGCGCGAGCAATTCCGGTACATCGTGCCGGATCCCCAACCACTCCACTCTCGAAGCGATACCCAGACGATCTGCAAGCGCGCGAAGCTCCGTTTCAAGCGGCCCGTACCCCACAATCGATAATCGCCACGGACGTTTTACGAGCGCCAGCGCCTTGAGCAACGTCGCGTGATCTTTTTGCGGATACAAACGACCGACGGTGATGAGTCGCGGAACGTCATGAAACGGCCGACCACCACGTGGCACAACGCGATCCATATCAATCCCATTCGTGATGACACGAATCTTCGATTCCGGAATCCCGTCTTGCTGCACGCTGACGTCACGAACCGTTTTTGAAACCGCGATAATCCGTTTCGTAAAATGAGCGAACACGCGATTCACGAACCGCTTCACGATAGAATAACTTGGATTCACATTGTGTTCGGTTGAAACGATGATCGGAACTCCAGACATCCATGCAGCGAGTCTCCCCCACGCATCCGCGCCAAACAGATGCGTATGCACGATGTCGGGTCGTTCGAGCGAGCAAATCCGATAGACATCAATGAGCGTGCTGATACCGAACGGATCGCGACGATGCAACGTACGGACAGGAATTCCGCGCTCACGAAACGCGACATCGAGATCACCTCCTCCGAAGATACCGACAACGCCCGCATCGATGCGTTCGTCGGGAAGATGTGACGCGAGATCAAGCACGAGTCGTTCCGCTCCGCCCATGCCAAGCGTCGGCATGAGATGAAGCGCGTACGCATGCGTTGAATCAAACGGTCGCGCTTCGACGACCCATCCATCCGCAAAACGAAGCGGCCACACGGACGCGAACAACGAACGGGCGCGTCTCAAATCGCGTCGCGTGAGACGGTGACGACTCATCGTCGTCGCTGCATCCATCACGCGCCATTCAGCGGCACGCAATAGCTCAAAAAAAACGTTCCACGAACGAATCACATCGCGACGTGAAGCCGCAACATACGCGTGTCCATGCACTGCCAAATATGGACGAAGCACCGCGAGTTCGTTCCGGATATCACCTTCACGCGTCGCATCCACGATGATTGCGTCAAATGACGGATCTTCATGCTGCAATTGTGATTCGGGAATGACCGTCAAGTGTACGCCCGTTTCTTTCACAGTTTCATGCGCGCGCTTGCGCACAGCATAATCCGCTTCGACGACGATTACGCGATGACCTTCATCCGCAAGCGGAAGTGCATCGCTCCCCTGTCCCCATCCCATGATTCCGATCGTAAGATCACGGCCGCGCTCCTCATGCATCCGACGAATCGCGCGCAATATAAAATCCAACCGTCGAAGTCCTCCGGGTTCACGGTGCGCGCTCGTCAATCGATGGATCGAGTCACTCATACGGGTTCGGACGATTCACGCGTTTCGGCATCCTGACGAAGCGCACGGAGCGCCGCGAGCGTGAGCCCGATCGGCAACCACATTTTTCCGGTCCAGTAATTGGTATTGAATAATTGATACACGATTGCGCCGAACGCGCCGGTGAAGAGCAGCAACACCACGCGACGATGCGGCCCGGATGGAATGTGCACGAGGCCACGATGCACAGCGCGGATAAAGCTGTAGAGCACAAACGCAAACGCGAGCAGTCCAAAAATACCTGTTTCTGCAGCAAGCTTCTGAAGGAATCCGTGTGCATCAAGCGGATCACCGTACTCAAGTCGGAATACCTGCGCGGATCCCACGCGCTCCACAAACGTCCCGGCTCCCCCGCCGATCCACGGACTCGTGCTGAAGACGTCGAGTGCAATCTCAAGCAACGCCACACGCGTCGAGTTACTGCTCGTTGCAACGGTGGATGATGAAATCTGAAGCATCACAAACGCAAACGGAATCAATAAAAGAAGCGATGCCAACATCAGCGGCAACCGACGACGAAGAACGCTGCGATATTCGATCACCGCCAAAAACAACGCTTGAACGGCAAACACGATCCATCCTGTACGAGAAAACGTGAGAAGACCGATCACGCCTTGCAACATCGCAGACGCCAGGAGCAGTCGACGCATGCGTTCCGTTTTTACCAAAAACGCGAGTGCGAGCGTGATCATCACCGTCACGACCATGAGCTCCGCAAGCAGGTTGTGATTATCGCCAAGCGCGTGAACACCGAAGAACGGCAACGGATGCGCGCGACGAATAAACTGACTCGTCGCATCGACAAAAAAAAGCGACAGTGTGCCGTTCAACGCCGCACATAATCCGACGAGACTGACAACGGACAAGGCGCTCACGAGTTTGCGTCGCGAACGAATAAAATTGACTGGTAAGACGACGAACGCCAAATAACAAAAAAGCACTGGCCGCAGTGCGAACTTCGCGACCAGCACTCGATCCGGTCCGAGCGAAGAAAACGCGGACGCGAGATGCGCGCCGATTAAGGAGAGATACGATCCTAAAAGTGGCAGTTGCGGCTTCCAATTCCGATCACGTCGACGTTGCCATAGCCACAACAACTTGAGCGCCCACGCAGCGAGAAGTGCGAGCAACAGAACTTCCGCAAGCCCAATATCGATCGATCCACCGAACGCGCGTTTGCCGATGGCGAGCTCCCCTGTCGGAATCGACACGGTGAGACCGAGAAATGGCATGAGCGCGAGCGATACGTAAAACGTAAAATACGGATACCGATACGCGACAAACAACCCGATCACCACGCCGAACACGAGAAGCGGACCGAGCGGAATTCCCGAGGCGACGAAGATGGCGCTCGCCGCGAGGGCCACGAATAATCCCCAGGAAAACTCGGACATAGTTGCCCATAGATTACCACGAATGGGCCCCTTTATCTCTTTTTTATATTTAAAGAGCCGTCGGAGTTCAATCAACCAGTTTGGTCAATCGAACTCCGACGGCGTACGTCGATACTGTTATAGCTTCACGAAGTGACACATCTTGGCGGGATCTGCCGCGAAGGTCACAAGCGTATTGTAGAATGTCTCTTTCACCTGATGGGTGAGGAGAATCACACAGGAGCTCCCCTGCTTGTAGCTTGCCCAGATCCAAGGATCGCTGAGGTTCATCCGGTAACGCACGACGTATTCCGTCGGCGCAACCCAGCTGCCAATCGCTACCTCGTACTTCGACGCCGAGCCGTTCCACGACATCGTGTACTTTGTCGTGAAATCATTCAGCGAATTCGACCATGAGTTCGCGTCGATGAGCTGTACGAGATTCGCACCTTGGGCGAGACCCGCGACCGTGTACTTCCACGATGCCGGATCATTCCCATTCCCGCAGTCCATATCGAGGCTATCGCCCCACGTCTCGAACTGATTCGGGAACCGCATCGCGTTTCCGTCATCGCAGTCCGTGGCCGTGGTATGTCCATCGCAGTCCCAGTCGTTCGACGGGCAGTTGAAATTGGACGTATGGACTTTGAAGTTGCATCCCGTTGCCGTCGTCTGGATCAACAACGGGATCGGATCATCGTTCCACAGCGCTGCGATGAGTACGGTCTTCTGACCGGTTCCACCGCACCACCAGTCGCCGCCATCGGTCTGCCCGTTGAAGATGTAGTCGATATCTTCTACGAGCTCGATGTCCTGCGAAAACTGAAGCGCCGTCTGATTGACGTTCGGATCGAGCCAATCGTAGAACGTGTACGCGTGCGTCCCTGTCTGATTAGGATGCATCGCGACGATCGTGAGCGTGCCGGTCACAGGACCAGGATCTCCACCACCCGATCCGGTCGACGACGAGCTCGATGAAGAACTCGATGACGAACTGGATGAGGACGTCGATGAAGAAGAAGTGGTGGACGTGCTCGACGATGTCGTGCCCGTTCCGCCCTCCCCCGCTCCACCTTCGCCGAATCCACCATCACTGGAAGATCCGCCGTTCGACGGCGTCGAATGTTCTCCGCCGCCGCTCGTGACACCCGATCCGCCGTTTCCTCCGTTGCCGGAACCGTTCGAGTTGTCGGGATTCGAGGGACCCGGATTGACGCCATCGTCATCCTGATCCCCACTCCCGCCTTCAGCATCGTTGAAGACGTCCGAATGAGGAAGCGTGCAGGCTGTAGCGAACAAGAACCAAACGGTCACAAACCAGATGAACCGTGCGTTGAGCATTCTGTGTCCTTTCGTGAAGTTTTCAAGGTGCGTTTTGACCTCAACATGAGGCATCAATCCGGCACCCGGAATCCGAGGATTGACCGCGTAATATAGCACTTTTTCACGAAAATGTCAAGCATGATTGACACCTCTTCATCATTCCAAAAAACCGCTCAACAAAGCGATTTTAGATATATTTTAGCTATCTCGTGTTATTATTTTTTCGCTCAAGAGGCGGGGCTGTAATGGTTCTGCCACCGATGGCTTACGGTGTAGCTGTCGGGTTCCCAACAACCGGATGTGTCGCTATTTCCGCCCAGATGTTAGCCGTAGTCGCGAATACGGCTCAAAAGGCTCGAACGTGGAAGCTGATCGTCAACCCAGTGGAAGCGTAACGAGGGAAAGGCAGGCGCTCCTATGCAAGGAGGGCTGTTCGATGAACATGGCACGCGCTCCCTGTATCTGATCGAAGGATCGAAACTTGGGTCTCCCGCGAACGACAACGACATCTTGTTCACCGATAACGTGACCAATACAAACGTCGTACCACTTCACTGTGGATGCGGAGGCTGCTCTGAACGGTTCATGTCTGTATACCGTCTGCTCTTTCCGGAGCAGTACGCCGCAGACATTCCGCCGCTCGTCTCCTGACATCCGCTACTCTCACTCCCGGTGTATAACCGGGTTTTCTTTTACGCCGGTATTGCAGACGATGCCCACGCCAGCTCGAACATGGAGCGTAATAATGTCGCGAATTCTTTTGATTGGATGATGATCGCCATGGGGCGCGGCGAAGCGTCCGCCAACATGACGAAGTCATCATAGATATTGCATTCTCCACGAAATGATTGAATCAATGCGGGGATGCGCCGCAGCATAATGTTCGCCGGAAGCTGAGGAAGGGCTGTTCCTTCATCAAGAGAATACAGCATGCGAATCTTTTGTACGGTGGTCCGGAGCAAACGAAGTCGATTCGCTTCATCCATTTCTGCCATCTTCAGCATCGCAGCGTCATAATGCATGAACACAAAACACGCATCATGGCCTTTTGAAAGTTCTCCCAACACTTCTCGCGCAGCAACGATTCCCTCTTCTCCCTCAAAAAAACGCACGCGCGGCTTGTCTTCTACCGCGTTGAAGAGTGCCATGAACTGCGGCATCAATGCTTCGAGTCCGCGTCGACGTTCATCCACGCGATCCAATTCGGCACGCGTGATCGCAAGCAAATGTTCCGGCGACTCCGCCGCAAACAAAATCTTCTTCCCTTGCTCGACGCTCGACATAAGACCGCGACGTTTAAGCGACTCGATCATCACGTACGTCGTCGCGCGGTTCACGCCGGCTTTTTTGGCAACGTCCTGCACGCTCGACGGACCAAGCTCAATCATCGCGAGATACACGCTCGCCTCCTTATCGGAAAACCCGAACTCGATGAGCTTCTGCTTCATATCGTGCATACGCTTACCACGCGGTTAAAACAGGCAAGGTCGCCTTCGCCGTATTCTCCCATGTGTATGCGGCTGCACGCGCGATGCCGGCGTCACGAAGCGTTGTCGCGAGACCGGGTTCGGACACGATGCGCTCCATGGCGGCGATAAGCGATTCATTTTGGTCAGGAGGAAAAAATAACGCGTTATCGTGACCGATCACTTCGGGCAAACTCGCCGCCGTCGACGAAAGAACGGGACATCCGCACGCCATCGCCTGCACCGGTGGCAAACCGAACCCCTCATACCAGGATGGATGGATCAACGCGGAAGCCGCGTTCAGGAGTGGTGGGATATCAACTTCGGGTACATACCCCAGTTCCAGAATATCGGAACGGACACCGGAAGCCGCGATCGCGCGCTTGATCTCTTCATACTGATATCCCGGTGCGCCAACCAAGACGAGCTTGTGCGGATCTCCGATCCCGCGGCGTGTTTTGAATTCGGTAAACGCACGAATGAGTCCGACGATATTTTTCTTCGCTTCGAGACGACCGATCGTAATAAAAAACGGTCGCGAGATACGATAGCGTGCCAACCGCGTTTCGATCGGAACGACATTCGTAATGCGATGGTACATCGTGTGATCGATACCAAGTGGTGTGATCGCAATCTTTGCCGGATCGATACCGTACGCTTCGACAAGTTCGCGTCCGCTGAATTCCGAAACGGTCACGATCCGCGTAGCACGTCGCGCCGCTTCGCGTGTCGCAACCTCGTGAATGTGGACTTGGCGCTTTTTATACAAATGCGGCAACCGATGAAACCCGATGTCATGCAGTGTCACAACGCTTTTCTTCGGAAGATATCTAGGCATCGTGCTGCCCGGCAACCACAAAACATCGATCGGCCGTCGCTTCAGCTCCCACGATAAGCGCAGTTGTGTCCAGCCAAAACGGAACGGCCACTTCGCGCGCACCTCAAACCAATTTTCCGGTAATACCTCAAGACCGCTATGCAGCGCTTCGTTGGTATACAAAACCCAGGAATGACCATCCGCGCCCGTTTGACGCTTCAGTTCCTGGATCACATGCCAGGCGTACCATTCGACACCTGTTTTCGCTGTCTTATTTGCCCGCGATGCTTCGATCCCGATCAACATGTCAGGAGTATAACACTATCGAACCCAACCTTTGGCGCATTTCGTCGTCATCCACTCCGGTCCTCCCTCACCGTAGCGCTGCTACGGGTCGGTGCGGTCCTCGCGAATTCCTAGAACTGCATCCAAATCTCGGGTTCGTAATTATTAGGAGGTGAAAATACTGCGCTTATAACTTTCAAGATTTTCGAGGGCGATGCCGGTGCCTTTGGCGACACAGAGCTGTGGATCATCGGCGACGAACGCGGGAACGCCGGTCGCATCGGCGAACAGACGATCGAGGTTGCGAAGTTGTGAGGATCCGCCGGAGAGCACCATCCCCTTTTCCATCACGTCGGCAGAAAGTTCCGGCGGCGTATTATGTAACACTTCCTTAATCGCTTCGACGATTCCCTGGAGTTCGTGCTGAACCGCATCCGTCACATCGTCAGACGTCACCGTAATCAGGCGCGGCAAGCCGCTGATCATATCGCGCCCTTTCACCTGCATCTCAAGCTTGTGTTCAAGATAGAGAGCAGAGCCAATTCGAATCTTAATATCTTCGGAGGTGCGCTCGCCGATCGCGAGACCGTACTTGCGACGCACATGTTCTTGAATAGCGAGATCCAGCTTGTTTCCACCGATACGAACGGACGAAGACGCGACGACGCCGCCAAGTGAAATAACGGCAATCTCACTCGTGCCTCCGCCGATATCGATAATCATGTGACCGGATGCGGATCCAATCGGAATATCGGCGCCGATCGCCGCGACAACCGGTTCCTTGATGATGTACGCAGCGCGCGCGCCGGCACTGATCGTGGCGTCGATGACCGCGCGCCGTTCCGTTGATGTGATCCCGCCCGGAACCGCAACCATGACTTCGGGACGAAAAAAACGCATGCCGCCGAGGGCCTTGTTCAAAAAATAACGCAGCATTGCCTCCGTTGTACGATAATCCGCGATCACGCCATCCTTGAGAGGACGACGCGCCACGATCGTATCCGGCGTTCGACCCAACATATCTTTCGCTTCCTTCCCAACCGCGAGGACGCGTTTATCAGCGAGGGATACGGCAACGACCGAGGGTTCATTCAAGATGATCCCCTTTTTTGGCACGTAGACCAAAACCGTGGTCGTGCCGAGGTCGATGCCGACTTTTTTTGCAAACATGTGATGTAGCGTTTTAAAAACGAATGTCGAAACTGCGGTCGGTCAATGAATCTGTTTCGTATTCATATCGCGCGTCTCCCCACTTCTGTTCATTCTCAGACGGCGTTGCGGACATGATGTTCTTACCGAGAGAGAGGTCGAGTGTCAAACCTGCATCATCCACACCTGGCTGCTTCATCCAGTCCAAATGATACATTCCGTTTTGTATTCCATCCGTGACGCTCCGAGGTAATCGATACGTGAATGAAAGTTCGCGCGTCTTCCCCGGCTCGATACTCCAGAATGCACCGTATACCGTTTTTCCAAGCTCCTTCATCACGTCCACCTTTCCGGGAATAAAGTTCCCGCCAGTTTTATTCAGATCATCTTTCATCGCACCCTCTGACGAAAGCAGCTCCGCCCCCTCTGGCACGTACACGCGACTGTAACTGCGATATCGCGTGTACCGATAATCTCCAAATCCCTTTGCCGTATTCGTATACCGCAGCGTCACTGTCCCAACCGGTCCACGCGGATCTTTTGCATTCACCGAATAATGGATTTCTTTTTTCATGGCTCCATCCGTCTTCAGCGCCGCAAGGTTCGCGTCAATCGCCCAGAGAAAATCACCGGTCGTCGGCTTGGCGCGCGCACTCCACCCGCGACTGTCAAAAAGAGATTGAAGCTCCTGGTTTCGCGAATACGCCATGATTTGCTTGCGTTCCAGCGCATCCGTCATGAGATCCAGAATCTCAGGCCAACGACCTGCAGGAAGAGAAAAAAGCTTTTTTGTGAGCGCGTCACCGATGCGGGAGAGGATCAGCTTTCGTTCTTCCACCGGCAATCCGCGCTGGTGCCAGTTCACCTCAACTTCATATTCGATCTTTTCAAAAAACGTGTCGGCATCAAAGGTAATTCCGTCGACAACGATCGGACCGGTCAGACGAAGGAGTGATTCGAAAAATCCCGGCTCAAGCGCAACGTACGCATCAGGGCGGTGCGGAAGCTGCGCATGCAACTGAAGCTCGGCTTCGCGGATATAAAAATCGAGAATGCGTTCGGCAGACACCGAAAAATCCGGCGACCAGTTCGCATCGCGCAAAAACCAGTTGTCGAGACCGAGATACGTTTTGATTGGTTCGGGTGGCGTCTCTTTCCAAACGCCGGAAACAGGATTGTCGATGTTGTACACGTCCGTAAACGCGAACTCCGACATGTCTCCCGCATCCCACGTCATCGTTCCGATCGTGCCGATGAACCCGCCAGCAGGACGGATCTCGTCGGCATTTTGAAGCGACATCAAATAGCGCGTCGGTGTGGGATATCCCGCCATGGGAACAATGACTTCAATAATCGGGACGGCTTCATCTAGAGACCGCTGAAGCGTTGGCAATGTATCCGCGAGTGGCGCAAGGGCTTTGCGGATCGGTGATGCGAGCTGATCCTGCGGAACGCGACTCCAGAGTTCAAGCGCTAAATCCATCTTGTCGCGCGCGAGTCGCAGACGCGGCAACTCGTTCGCGAACTTCTGAAGAAGATCCCGCTTCTCTTCTCGCGTGAGTTCGCTGAATGATCGCGTTTCGGCAATCCCCGTTCCGATCGATCCGGCCGCAGAACTCCCGCCCTGAAGCGCATCAACGATCACGCTCGCAATCTCAAGCAGATCGGATGCGCTATCGAGGGTGCCTGATCCCGCTCCTGCCGCATCTTCAACCGCACGAATCTGCGTGCCGAGTCCGGGAACGTCGCGCCAATATCCCATCCCACGAAGCGCGGTCCGAAGGTCAGCAAGCGAAGACTGCGCTGTTTCCACATCCGTCTTTGCGCCCGCCACATCCATCACACGGATCTTCTGCTCCGCACTCGTCATCGCGTTCTGCGCAGATCGAACAGCGAGAAGCGCACGTACGCCTCCAATGACCGCCGGAAGAAGTGCACCTCCAATGACCAAAAAAACCGCCACGATCACCCAAACCTTCCACGATCGAGGCTTTTTCGGCGGCTTGGGTATCTGTAGCTTAGAATCTCCTTGTTTGTCTTTCGGGGCTTTCTGGATCGGAGACGGCGAATCGCCTGGCCAGGGTTCAACCGGGCAGGTCAAAAAATTCGGCGTCTCTTCCTTCATCGGAGCAAGTATACACGTATATCCGTTGCTTTGTTTAATGAACTTTCATATTACGAACTGAGAGAATCTAGATAATAAAAAACCGCATCATTCTAGATGCGGCAGAGAAGTCTATTCTTTGGGAAGACCTGCATATTCTACGTGTCGGAAGATCGTTCTCGGGTCTACGCCGAGGTCACGCGCAGTTTGTGTACGGTTCCCATTATTACGCTCCAATGCTTTCAGAACGGCGTCTCGCGTTGCAGCCTCGAGAATCGCTGCAAGCGTTTGGACGAGCTGCTCTTCCTTAATTTCGCCCTTGTTCGTGATGGTCGAATGACTCACCAGGGCCTCGTACATGATTTTAGCGAGCTCGTGTGAACGATTCACTTCGCGAACCATCTCCGCAGTGAACCCCGCACGACTAAGTCGCTTCTTGAACTCAGTGATCTCCGCGTCAGTAGCCGACGAAAAGCTTGCCACGTGATCTGTCTCCTTTTTAGTACCGTTCGGTTAATCCAGCTCGTGAATATTCTCACTATGATGAACGTACCTTTGATGAAAAACGGCGACTGAACAGATTTACCAAAAAATAGGCAACGTGTCAATCCTACTTTCCTCCTTCAAGACGCGGATGTTTCTTCCCTCGATACTTCCAGAAGTAATGGAATGCACTCTTGATGTGTTCCCGAAGCACGCGGTTCGTGAGCAACTGGGTCACTCCCTTCACCTCGCTTTCTCGTTGATGATAGTGGACGAATTCTGAAGCGGGAAAATACGTCACACGCCAACCCTTTTCCCAAGCACGTCGACACAGATCGACATCCTCAAAATACATAAAAAACGTTTCGTCGAAATGACCGATCGCTTCGAGCGCGGGACGTCTCATCAAAATCGCGGCACCGAAGAGTCCATCCACGTCTTGCGTCTGAGACGGGTCGGCGTCCTGCATGAGATAGGCGTCGATCTTTCTGCGGCCCCATCTCGTGCGACCAAGACCCGAACGACGAAGAATCGGAATAATCGGGCTGGGAAAACGGTGGAACGAACGCTGGAGCGAACGATCCGGATTCAACAGCTTTGGTCCGATGAGCCCAATATCCGGGTGTGCTTCCGCGAACGCGAAAAGTTTTTCCAGCTCGCCCGCAAACACCGTGAGGTCGGGATTCACAAGCATCACATACTCCCCTTTTGCTTGGCGGAACGCGATATTATTGCCCGCACCAAATCCGATATTGCCCGGGGCGTCGATCATCGTGACCCACGGAAAACGCTCGCGCACCATCGCGCCTGTTCCGTCACCCGCGGCATTGTCGACGAGAATGTATTCAAACGGAAACGCGAGCTTCGCGTCTTCGAAACCTTTCAATAACTGACGGATAAGTCCGGGCGTGCGGTAACACACCGTGACAAACGTAATCTTGGGATTCATACAAACCAGCGGCGCGTCTGCGACGGTTGTATCACGGTTCGTTTCGAAAGTTCGTTTCGCTTCTTCCAGATGCCCGGAATCCCGATGATCGCTTGCCCCCACGCCTGCCACGTCGATGGGCTGAACAATCCTACGAGCGTCTTCCCGAATTCATACGGCAGAATCCATGGAAGATGCATGATGATATTCCAGAAACTGTCATTTTTGATGATCAGCCACACGTGATTGCGCGTCGAGAGACGGTTCGCATACGCAGGTTTCGTGAACCGATGAACGAACGCTTTGAGCCACAAAAATCCCTGCTCCACGGATTTTGCGCGACGATGGTGCCACGCGATCGCTTCCGGAACATACGCTGCACGATACCCAAGTCGTCGCATGCGCCACGCAAGATCGACGTCTTCTTTGTAGGCAAAAAAATCTTCATCGAACACTTCGCCTGCGAGTTTCGACGCGACAAGCGCAGACGCGCGGAACATGGCGCACGCTCCCGAAAGGCCGAACACATCACCGGCGGCATATTGATTCGTATCTTCTTCTCCTGCTCCCCGATCCGCATGGCGACGCGAACGATACATGACGATACCGGCAGAATCGATGATCGTCGTCCGGTCGGTTTCGCGTCCGCCGTCGAGATCTCCTGCAACCGTTTTGGCGCGCAATAATTTTGGTCCGCACGCCGCGATTTCCGGATGCGCATCCATGAATTCCGTGAGCTTTCGAATGGCGTCAGAAGCGAATTCGAGATCGGGATTCGTCACCAATACGTATCGTGATTCAAGTGCATCTTCCGACCAACGCGACAACACCATCGCGATCGCCTGGTTGTGGGCACGGGCAAATCCTTGATTACGAAAATTACGAAGTGCGGCGACATCGGGGCGCTGCTCCTGCAGCCACGCGACCGTTCCATCGGTCGAGGCGTTATCAACCATCGTCACCATGAAGTCGCGCGTGTCCTGTTCATCGAGCGATGAAAGCAGGTTCGGTAAATACGCCATGGAATTCCATGTGACGATATTCACCGCAACGCGCTTCGCTTCGTCCATATCAAGAAGAAATTTTTCGCTTGGGCGACACGTTGAACCCAAGATTCTTACCGAGCATCATCCGTGTCTGCGCGTCGATCGCCGGAAAGGCACCGAAGAGCACGAACGTCACGGGCAAGAGCAGCCACTGCAAAATACCGACGACGAGCGCTTGATGTCGCGGCACGTGTGCCGGTCGCGGTGGCAACAGCGTGAGAGCGAGCGCGGCAGATAAAAAGACGCCGACCATTGCGAACCGCATGATCCATTGGAGCGTGAACGGCGTATTTTGGAAAACGGCGAATTCGCGGAACTGTTCGGGCGCGACCCAGAACGGCAACCGCCCCATCAAGAAAATCAACATCGGTGCCGTGGCCCATGTGTACATTCCTTCAATCTGTTTCCAGAGGAATGTGAACTTTGTCCAATGCGACATCTGCTTGTCGCGCCAGAACATGACGGCCATAAACGGAAAATTCTCGACACCCCACGCCCAACGACGGAGCTGTTTGTAGAGCGCGAGAACAGCATGCCAATAATCGCCGGTCATCACCGTGTCCATGGATACGGGAATATACATCGGCGTAACACGATAATCGCCGTGATAGCGGAGAAGACCCTGAAGGAAAATGCGCGAATCTTCGCTCACAATATCTTTCTGCCAGAAGCCCACGTCAACAAGCATGCGCAAGCTCATCGAGTGCGACGAAAACGTCATTGCTCCTTCGGGTCGTGACAGCTCTGTGAGCAACCAGAATGTCGTTCCGAACATTGCCACACGAACAACCGCCGGAGACTCCCATAGATTGTTGTTGTAGAGCGCGACGGGTTGATACGAGCTGCGCGTCGGATGCGGGACGGTAAGATACAGATGCGTGAGACGTGAAAAGTATTGTGGATGAACTGTCGTATCCACATCGAAAGACGACACGATCACATCGTCATACGAGAGCTTCATCTCATCGATACGCGGAAGCATGTTCTGTCCGGACCAATTCAAATTGGACCCCTTGCCCGGAATCTCCTCTGGAAGATCTTTCGGATGGAGCGTTGTGAAGAAGTTCAAAAAACGATTCGAAAATTCAGCCTGTAACGTCGCCGCCTGCACCGTAAACCGTTCCGCATCACGCTCTTCGCCCGCGAGCACGATGATCATACGCTCTGCCGGATATGCGGACGATGCGAGTGATTCAAGCGTTCCGCGAATGACGGCAATATCTTCTTTGTAGGTCGGCAGAAAAATCACATGCCGAATGCGGTCATACCCTTCGCAGGCTTCTGCGCGCGGCTGCCAGTTGATTCGTGTTTCACGACGAAAACGCCACCATGAGAGGATCAGGAACGGGGCGAAATATCCGACGCGGAATAGCCAATACAAATCGAACACGATCACGAAGTACACGACCCAAAGCGGACGGATAAACGAAAGAGCGATCGTGGCGATCAATGTGACCCACACGAGCGCACCGGGAAATATTTCAAGCAGACGCCATTTCCATCGCGTCACCTGAGGCTGCGTTGCGGGTTGAGAAATCATGCGCGTGACATCGTGATATTCGGCTCGGCGTCATAGACCGGCGCGACAAACGACTGAGGAGAAACATCTTGTCGCGAAAGCCGATCGGACAGGTTCGTCAGATCATCCGCCTCGCGAACAGAAACGCCGACAAGCGGAACCCGCAAGAGACGTGCAAGCATGTTCGCGATGAGGACGCCTGCTCGAACGGAAGAAAACGATCCAGGACCCGAAACGACACAGACGCCGCGAACGTTTTTCAAACGTGACGAACCGATCTTCGCGATGGCAGGAAGCAAGGCGCCCGAACGACCTACAATCCCCTTCACCTGAATCGTGAGCCCATCGAGAATGCCAACGCGACCGGCTCCGGCGACGGAGGTATCAATGAAGAGCCAAGGGTGCGGACGAAGATTCATATTACTGTTCAATGAAAGAACACGCGTTCGTTATGCCGGAAGTCCGTCGGGTCGTTCGAGATTGTTCACCATGACGTTCTTCGGGGATTCGAGAATGGAGTACAAAAAGCGATCCGTGATTTCTTTGCGGTATTTGAAATCTTGCGGCGTCATGCAGGTGAAGTTGATTTCGAAACCCAACTCCTTCTCAAGCTTTGTGATCAGCTTGCGCATTGCCGCGTCATCGACGGTTCCGACCAAAAAGAGATCGACCGGCGCACCCACGCGACCGATGAACGTTCCCATGAGTGCGAAGTATTGAATCTCACCCAAGGCCGATATTTCGCGGTCCAACCGGCGCTCCATGAGCACGTGCGCTTTTGTCACGAGCGTGCGGATTTCGGTCATGAGCGGAAACAGATCGTTCATCTTGTAATATTTGCGCTTGAGTCCAGGACGCTTTGCGCCCTCATCCGTAACTTCAATCTCGTTCACGATTCCAAGTTCGACAAGATTCTCAAGTTCGCGACGAACGGCGTTAATCTGGGTGTCGATGAGACGGGTAAGTTCACGAACAAAAAACGCCTGCTCGGGATGATGCAAAAACAGGGTCAATAGCTTGGCACGGGTTTTTGACCCAAAAAGGTGTTCAAGCATACAACTGCTCCTATCCTGCCTCGAACACACCCCCTTGACAAGGGGGTGCCAACTCCCGTACGGGCGTCTAGGATATGGAGGAATACATGACCGAACAGCAGTTCCGCATCGCGGAAATCGAGGTTTCAAAAAGCCCCACGGATGAGAAAATCCTGGGCATCTTTCGGTTCGAAGGCGGGAACCAGACGAAAAAAGGGACAAGCCTCGTTATCATCGCAGAAGTCGCCTCGACGCTGTACGTCTACGAACGATTGCTCGATATCATCAGCGCAACCGCCGAGCAGGCCAAGCATATGGTCGCAGGCGTCGAGCAGGATCCGGTTGCGCGGTTCGAAAAATTGATTCAACGCTTGAATGATTCTGTTGCGACCTTCCTCGAAGGCGAGCCGACACCGCTCGCATGGAACCGCGTGAATCTATTCGTTCTGGAGCTGTCACAGGATCATGTGTGCCTCACCGGAACGGGACGGCTCATGAACGTCTTCCTCCAAAAACAACCGGATGGAAGTTTCCGCACGTTCGATCTCTTCGGCTCGCTCGAACAGCCGGCAGACGTTGATCCCAAAAAACCGTTTGCATCCATCATCTGCGGTGATATGAAACCAGGCGATGTTCTCATTGCCGGCACCACCAACCTGGAACGTCTCCGCAACGAGCTCCGCATCAAAGAACGTCTCACGACGCTTCCGCCCGTATCGGCAGCGCTCGAAATCAAACAGGATCTGGAACGCCGCGGTATTCCGGATGACTTCTTGGGCGTTGTCATCGCCTCGGTCTCGCTCGAAATGCCTTCGAGCATTGCTGCCAAGGTTGCGGCCATGGAAAAGGATAAGAGCACGGCCTCCATCAATAAGCTCCGCGAAACAGAAAAGGACGCGGACAATCACCTCTCTCCCACGATCGCGCCGTCGAAGCCGGGTGCGACACAAATGACCATCGCGAAACGAGCGATGGGGGGCGTCCTTGGGCTCATCCACATGGCACGCGCGAAGATCATGAACGGCGATCGCACCAAAGACATCGCCGCGATGGCGAGCCTCCGCGGCATGAACGCGGGTCACGGATCACGCTTCACCAAAAAACATAAGACGATCGCGATCGCTGCGGGGGTCATCGTGCTCGTAGGCATCATCGGAATATCGGTATGGAAGCGCAGCCAGCGCCTTGCCGTTGAAGCCGCCGCATGGCAATCAACGTTCGACGATGCCTCAGACAACCGAAATCGCGCCGAGTCGGACCTGGTCTATGCGAACGATGCTCGCGCCCGCAAAGAAATTGAAACGGCGGAACAACTGCTCGCAAGCCTGAATCTATCTGACGCGAAGAACAAGGAGAAAGTTGAAGCGCTGCGTGGCCAACTCGACCAGTTGAAGGAACGCCTGCGAAAAGTAACCGTCGTTGAACCGGTCGAGCTCGCAGCGCTCACCGGCGTCCCAGACGGCTCTCTCGCCGCTCCGGTTCTCGCAAAAGGCAATGCGTATGTCGTCGATAATTCCGCGCACAAAATCCTGAAGATCGACGTCGCAGACAAAACGAAAAAAGAAATCTCGCTCCCTGCAGGAACCGAACCGATTGTTGCTGGCTCGCTCGGCACACAGTCCGTCGTCTTTACGACGGCAAAAGGGAAATTCTACTCCATCAACATTCAGACGGATGAAGTTTCACAAATTGGCTCACAACCAAAAGCCTCAAGCACCACGGACATTGTCCTCTACGGCGGTCGGGCGTATTCCTTGGACGGTCCGAACGGCCAAATTTGGCGCGGACAATCCGGAACGAACGGATTTGGCGCTGAAACCGCGTACATCAAAGCATCCAACATTCCTCTTCAAAATTCCGTCGCTCTCGCAATCGACAGCAACGTTTACATCCTGAAAGCAGACGGAACACTCGCCCGCTTCCTCTCCGGCGGCCAAGAAGGTTTCAGTCTCACCCAGGTCGATCCTCCGCTCCGCGCTGCATCTGGCATCTGGACAACCGCTGACGCCCAACGCATCGCGATCACCGACCCTGCCGGCAAACGCGTCCTCGTCTTCAACAAAGACGGCACACTCAAAGCACAACTGACGTCCCCCTCTTTCTCCTCCCCCCGCGACGTGGACGGAGACGATGCCAACAAGAGATTGATCGTCATCGACGGCACTCGCCTCCTCCTCATTCCCCTCCCGTAAAAAAATAAAAGGAAAACGGGTGACTCGGTGAGTACTTTTTCCTCCGCGTCCAGCGGAGAAAAAAGTGCGAACCGAGGCAGGACCCGTTTCACCTCTTCACCTCTTTCTGTATATAAAAAACGAGCCCCTTGCGAGGCTCGTTTTTCGATCTTATTTGAGAGTGGCTTTGCCGCCAGCCTCTTCGATCTTCTTCTTGATTTCTTCGGCTTCGGCCTTCGGAGCGTTCTCCTTGACCATCTTCGGGGCGCCGTCGACGAGTGCTTTGGCATCTCCGAGCGAGAGGCCGGTCACTTCACGGACCACCTTGATAACGCCGATCTTGTTCGAACCGGTTTCGCTCAGTTCAACGTTGAACGTCGACTTTTCTTCGGCAGCGGCAGCGCCACCACCGGCAGCCATGGCCATGACCGGCGCAGCGGCCGACACGCCAAACTTGTCTTCGAGAACCTTCACGAGTTCCGCGAGGTCCAAGACGGACATTTTTTCGATCGAGGCGACGAGGTCCTGGAACTTCGCCGGCACTTCGACCACTTTCGTTTCTTCAGACATAGATATGTGAATGATGATTATGCAGCGGGAGTTTCTTCGGCCGGCGGAGCGACAGGCGCTTCGGCGGCAGGTGTTTCAACGGGAGCTTCGGCCGGAGCGGCTTCAGCGGCAGGGGCTTCGGCAGGCTTCGCTTCTTCGACCACGGGAGCCGGAGCGGCTTCCACGACCGGAGCAGGAGCTTCCTTCTCCATGGATTCTTTGACGGCGTTCAACACGCGCACAAAGGCGGAGACAGGAGCGTAGATCGTACCGACGACCTGACCAAGCAATTGGAGCTTGGACGGAAGCTTGGAGAGAGCAACGACTTTCTCCTGGGCAACGACCGAACCTTCGAAGATACCGCCGACGAGTTTGAGCGTTGTCGTTTTCGACATGTCGCCCAACACTTTGGCGGGAGCGATCTCGTCTTCAAGTCCGAAGGCGACACCGAGCATGCCCGGGAAAGACTTCGCATTGAGATCGAAACCGGCATCCTTGGCCGCACGAGTGATCAAAGACTTTTTCGCCACCACGTAGTCGACGTTCGAAGCACGCATGTTTTTGCGCAGCTCGTCCGCCTTGGCCACGGTGAGGCCCTGGAAATCCGCGAACACCGCAGACTTCGCATCCTTGAACTCCCGCGTCAGCTTACCGATGATATCGGCTTTCTGTTGACGGGTTTTTGGCATAGTTCACGATATGACAGATTGAGAGGTTCGACCTTTTTAAAACACCCACAGTCGTCCTGTGAGTGCTTTGAAGAGGATCAAAATCCTCTTGCAAGCTCCTCGGCAGGGTATTGAGTCCTCCGACGAATCGGAGAACACCTGCTGTCTCAGGACTTGAGTGTTGGCCACAGACTACCCGAAACCCGATGGATCGTCAAGATAGATGGGTGTATGCTTAAAACATATGAAAAAACTCCTTTCTTTGGTTGCCGTTGTGGCCCTATTGGGGGCTGGCTGCAGCTTCAACAGCAAGACGGACGTTGATGCGAATGTGAACGCCGCCATGGAAGCCGAACAACAAAATGCAGCCGGCGGCACAATGTTGGAAGGATCCGGCGAGGGGAATCTCGACAACGACATGGTCGGAGGTGACGCAAAGGTAAACGTGGATGTCGACGCTGATGTGAACGTCGGACTCAAAACGCACACCGTCGCTGTCCAGAACTTCGCGTTCGCAACCAAGACGCTCACAATGAAGAAAGGCGACAAAGTCACATTCACAAACAAAGACAGCGTTGCACACACCGCAACCGCGAACAACGAAGCGTTTGACCTCACCCTCAACGCAAACAGCTCCGCAACGCTTGATACATCCGCACTCGCTCCAGGAACCTACAAATACTACTGCATCCCCCATCCAAGCATGACGGGAACGATCATCGTAGAATAAGAAAGAAGAAGACTCGCTCCGGCGGGTCTTTTTTTATTGTAAGAAAAAACCGAGTGAGAAACTCGGCTAGCGGATGGCGGACAACGTAATCGGTCTTGAGATGATCTCATTGTTTTGCCGAGAAATACTCACTAGCTCCCAACGAGTCTCGTCGCCTTCAAACGTGACCGCAATCGTCGATATGTCATCGCATTCCGGATGGACGATAGAAGTCTGCAAACTCAGACACCACTCTTCATCCTCGCTGGGTCCACGGATAGAAGCCCCGAAAGCAGTAATGGTTCCACCGAGGATTCGAGACCAGTCGGTCCCCGTCATGACGATAACGATTGTCTTACCGATCACGTCCGCAGCACACTCGTTCGCCTTGATGAGATCAGCTTTACGGAACAAATCGTTGTACGAATCACAAAGTCCCCGAACATCTTCTTTCATCTTTCCTCCGTCGTGAACCTAGCTAAAACCGAATCCCCTGTCAACCGTAGACAATCGGTCTGGATCGTGATACAAGCGAGGGACAACCAACCGTACATTCGAGGTGAACATGAGACATGAAGGTCTTATTGCTCTCATCAAAGAGAAGGGTGTCGCCGGCATCGTCGAATGGCGCGCCGGAGAAGATTTCAAGGATTATGGTCTCCCGCTCGACCATGCGGACTTCCGCGGCATCGATCTGTGCGGAGCGGATCTGTCCGGCGCGAGTCTCATGCTGGCGGAATTCCAGGACGCCAATCTGAAAAACGTGAACCTCTCGCACACGTCGCTCAACGAAGCCAAGTTCAAAAATGCGGTGTTGATCGGAGCGGACTTCACCTGCTCACGGATGGAGTCCATTGATTTCACGGGATGCGATCTGACGGAAACGAATTTCAACCTCGTTGCTGGCGAAAGCTCCTGTTTTCGTAGTGCCAACCTTCAACAGGCAAAGCTCGTAAAAGCAAAGCTCATTCTCTCCGTGTTCCATGATGCCAACCTGTCCGGTACGGATCTCACGGGTTCGGACCTTCGGTATTCAAATCTGAAGGACACCAATTTCTCCGACGCGATCCTCGACGAGACCGACCTCTGTCGTGTGAAATGGATCGACAAAAAATCGGAAACATTGTGGGAACAACTCCGGAAAGCGAAAAAACTCCGTAGCGTTTTCACAACGCTCCCGACACTCAAAGACAAGCGCGGGCTAATATACTCCTCGAGACCGGGGCATATCGTTCCGCGCGAACCAAAACCGGTCTTCCATAAAAGACCGGCCTGGTAATCCCGACACGCTGTCGGGTTTTTTATTTCTTCGCTTCGACCAAGAGAGCGTTGGTAAACCACGACACGACCCAGAAGACGAGCGCGCCGAGGAAGGCGGTACCGAACGAGGCGACATCGAATCCTTTGACGAGATACGCTGCGAGCCAGAACATGAGCGCGTTGATGACGAGCGTGAAGATGCCAAGCGTCAGGATATTGATCGGGAGCGTCAGGATGAGCAGGATCGGACGCACGAGGGCGTTCACGACACCGATCACGATGGCCGCAATGAGCGCGACCCAAAAATTTGCGACGGTGATGCCTGGAACGATGTAGGCTGTGGCCATGACCGCAAGCGCGTTCAGGACGAAACGAAGGAGGAGCTGTAACATAGAATGAAAATAAAATTATTCTTCTGACGTAAAACGTTTTTTAATATCGCGGATCGAATTCTCCGCTTCGTCCAGGCGTTGCTTGAGCGAATCCGCAAGCGTCATCGCGCGCTCAAACTTTTTGAGCCCTTGATCCACATCGCCATCACCCTGCTCAAACCAAGCGGCAATCGCCTCAAGTTCATCAAAGCCTTTGGCAACATCGATTGATTTCGTTTCTTTTTTCGCAGCCATAGATTACAAGAGTTTTTGTTGATCGGTTCCGTCCACGCGGGCCTGTACTTCACCATCATGGAAGGTAACACGCAACGCATCGCCGGAATGAAGCAGGGTGGCGGATCCAATGCCGTTGCCGCTTGCGTCACGGACGATCGCATAACCGCGTGAGAGCACCGCTTTCGGATCCAGAGATCCTAAGAGGCGAAGATCCGCCGCGAGCCGTTCCTGCAACGAACGTAGCCATTGTCGCACGCCTGTTTCGAGGCGGGAAGTTTGCTCTCGCAACGCACTCCGCTGAAGCCCGATCCATGAAGCCGGCGCGTTCAACGCCCTCTCGATGAGAGAACGTCCATGTTCAACGCGGCCGAGCATTTCTGTTTCGATCGAAGAAAGAAGTGTCGCGAGTTCGTATTGAACATCGCGACGATCCGGAACGAGACGACGCGCGCAATCCGTTGGCGTTGATCCGCGCACATCCGCTGCTTCTTCGGCGAGCGTAAGATCGCGTTCGTGACCAATCGCAACCATCGTCGGAATCTTCGACGCGTGAATCGCACGAACGACGCGCTCATCGTTGAAACACATCAACTCTTCAAACGATCCCCCGCCACGCGTCACGATAATCGCGTCATATTCACCCGATGATGCTTGCGTCAGCGCCGCCGTAATGTCATCCGGCGCGCGCTCCCCTTGCACGACGACGTGATAGAGATCGATCTTGAGACCGCCCCATCGTTCACTCAAGACACGGATAAAATCCCCGTATGCGGCACTTTCGCGCGAAGCGATGAGCGCGATCCGTTCCGGAAATCGTGGCAGTCCGCGTTTGCGTGACGGATCAAACATCCCTTCTTTTTCAAGACGGACGCGAAGTGCTGCGAGGGCTTTGCGAAGCGCGCCCTCACCGGTAAGTTCGATCCGCTCGGCGGATAATGAAAATTTTCCATACTTCGGATACACGCGCGGCAAGCCAATGACTTTGACCCGCATTCCGTCCTCGACGGGAACCTGGAGCTTCCAGAGTGGCAAAAAAACATTCACGAGCGCGTTGTCATCTTTCAAATCAAACGAGACCCACTGTCCTTGTGATACGCGATATCCCGAGACTTCGCCTTCGACCGCAAAAACTTCCAGAGATAACGTCTCTTTCAAAATCGTGTTCACGACTTCGACAAATTCCGAAACTTGGAGCAGGCGCATACTTACGGCGTTGGAAAGAACACTTCACCACGGATGATCTGCGACAACAATGCGGCGTCCGACACGGCTGCGAGTTCGTTTAAACGCTCGTCGCGTTCTGTGCCCTCGACGAATCGCGGCTGGCTCAAATCGATCTGCACGGGATAGAGATCCACGGCGATGCCCGTATCCGCGATACGAAGTCCGAGCGTGAGCCCGCGTCGCGTCTCAACCGACCAATCCTGATCAAACACCAAATTGCCAAGCGAGTAGATGATCGGACGACCGCGATACATCGAGATTCCCTGCACCCAGTGCGGATGTGCACCGATCACGATGTCTGCGCCGTGATCAATCAACCATCGCGCTCGGACTTCCTGATTCTTCGTCGGGCGATTGCGATATTCCTCTCCCCAATGCATGAAAACGATGACCGTATCTCCAACACGACGCGCCTCCGTCATAACGATCTCTGCCGCGTCATCATCAATACGATCCGATGTCTCATTGAAACCGACGAATGCGAGCATCCGTCCGCGAACGCTCGTCGTCGCAAACGAGAGAACGGGATCTTCGCGAACTTCATCGCCGAACACAACGATGTTCGCGTCGCGAAGATGACGTCGTGATTCCTCGGCTCCGGCGCGTCCTTGATCAAGCGCGTGGTTGTTCGCCTGTGAAACGGCGTTCACACCAAGTTCACGAAGCATCGACGCAAATCGCGGATCAAATTGAAAATCAATTTCTTTTTCCGGTGGTGCACGGCGGGCCGTCACCGGTCCTTCCAGGTTTAAAACACGAAGATCCGGATCGGTAAAACGTGCATCCGATGCGATCTTTGCAAAGGCATATGCATCATTTCCAGATCGGGTGATCCGTGTTGCAACCGTGCGATCAAGCATCACATCGCCGCCCATGAATAACGAAACGGATTCTACGCGCGACGGCGAAACCGGAAGCACATCGAAAATCGGCAACGCTTCTTTTATATCCTGATCCTGCGCGGCCTGCATCGCTGTTCCCGCATCTGCGAGCAGAAATTGTGCACCAAAAAAGACCGCACCGCTGATAAGAACGGACGTCACGGCGAGAAACCCCGCAGCTAGGAAAACACGGCGAGTCCGATCCATACGCGCATGAGCCACCAAAAAAGAATCGCCCAAAGGACGTTTGTCAGCAATAAATCGATCGGAAACCACGCATCCTCTTTAAACCCGAATACCCCATGACCTTCGAGCGGCAAAACGATTCCACCCATAACAAGCGCGATGATTCCCGACCACGCCAGGATCGGAAGAAAATGAAAATTCGAAATGACGCCCGTTGAAATCAAAAACGCATACCCTCCCCCACCAACGATCGAAACGAGCAGATGGATCAGCATGCCCGCGATATGCGCTTCACGCCGCGTCACGTCACGTCCGAGTAATTTCGGCTGATCAAGATCGCGAACAAAATTACCGGCACCAAACAAGGGAGCGACATGCGACAAGAGCAGCAGGATTCCTCCGGCGCTTGCGCCTGCGGCCATCGCGGGAAGAATATGATTCATACGTTACGGTTGAAGAATGTCTTCGGTACGGCCGTCGATCGACAAGACGGTACTCGTTGGCGCGCCGTTTGCCATCGCGGTATTCAGAATCTGCGCCCGGATGGCTCCCACACGGCATGATCCAGCCACGCCTGCTTCAAGTTCCGCATCGAAATCCAATTGCGTTCCGTTCCATGTCGGCGGCATGAGACCTTCCGGAAGCGTTGAGAGATATCCATCAACTTTTTCAAATGCCGTCGGTCCCTTGAGCAATTCTTCCATTGCTTTCTCGACCGAAGGACTACCACATACCGCACGCGTCACAAATTCGGTCTTTGTGCAGTCAAGCATGTTCGGATCAGTCTGCGTGTTCAAAAAAGCGATCTGTAATTTTGTATCGCAAATTTCAACCGTTGACGTTGATACAGGGAGCGGAACAACGGGCATCGGCGTCTCCGTGTTTTGTCTATTCGACGTCCGAACGACAACCGCAAGCACGATCGCGAGACCGACGAGAACCAAACTCAGAGTAAATGCGCGTGGGTTCATAACGCATCATTCGGAATCACAACGATCATCATCTTTTTGCCGGTCGTAATATTGGACGGATTTCCCATCCAGTCATGCGCCGCATTCAGAATCGCCTCATACGAATACGTATATTGGAGTCCGTTCCGTGTTCCCGGATCGTTGGTGATGAAATGTTCCGGCGTGTATCCCCGCACAACAAGCATATGATACGGCGGACCTCCGTTGGTGAAATTCGGATTGCCGAGGAGCTTGCCCGCAAACGGAATGATGACGGGATATCCGAGAGCCAATGATTGTTTGATATCTTCTGCAGACGTCAGAGGCTTTACGACAACGTTCTCGTATCCGAAATATCCTTTGATAACCTCTGCTGTCTGTGCGGCGGTCGTGTCTTCATAAAAACCGAGTGTGCTCTTTTCGTAGGCCACGAGTTTCAGAATCGCTTCGTCCGCTTGTGCGACCGGAATGCGTCCGGTCTTCCCCCGATAAAACGCATCGACCATGATCGCAGATGCTTCTTCACACGCTTCCTGATACGGCATATCCCAATTCGCATGCGGCGCCTGTGTCATAAACGGAACGTCGAGATTTACTTCGGCGGGCAAGACACCATTCCATGCGAGTGGATCTCCCGTCGGCGCTTTCACGACCGGAGCGGTTTCGAGCGTGTAGTGTTCCGACGTCGAATAGCCCGGCTCGAACGGTGTCGTGACATCCTGAGAACCGGTGCCTGTTGGCGTCCGTGATCCCGGAATATACGCCGAAGCCGGTGGGAGACTCGGTGCACGGAAACGCATCCACGCATCACGCAGCGCATGGCGTTCGAGATAGGCTCCGCCCGCCAAAAGAACGAACAAACTTCCGGCAAGAAGGAGCTTCCGTAATCGAGGATTCGTCGCCAGTATCATAGGTTGCAGTGTATCGCCTCGTATAACGAAAAACCAGCCCACACATGACAGGCTGGCGTTCCGATTTTCCTCCGGTTATTTCTTGTTTTCGACCGTAACTTCCGTCATCGCATCGCCGACGCGAAGAGCATCGACAACGTCCTGACCCGAAAGAACACGTCCAAAAATCGAATAGTCAGGACCAAGCGGATAATCTTCCTTCATGATGAAGAATTGTGACCCGTTGGTATTCTTTCCGGCATTCGCCATGGCCACGATTCCCTTACTGTAGGGCAGCGTTACCTTGTCGTCCGCAAACTGATACCCAGGACCGCCATACCCCTGACCAAGCGGATCTCCCCCCTGAGCCATGAAGCCTTCGATCACGCGATGAAACGTGAGTCCATCATAAAACTTCTTCTTCGTGAGATACACGAAGTTCGAAACCGCATTCGGTCCTTCTTTCGGAAGAAGCTCAAACGTGATCTCTCCTTTCGTGGTCTTGAGACGGACAATCTTATTGGTAATTTCGCTTTCCGGAAGAACGCCAGGGAACGCGAGAGGTTCGTTGGTCATAGATGTAGGTGGTGTCGTGGTTGAAGATTCAGGAACTGGCACGGAACTCGTCGCGACCGTCTCTTCCGGCGGTGTCATGACGGGTTCATTCGTTGCATAGGGATCCGTTTCCGTCGCATACGGTTGGGACGTTGTCGTCGGCTTGGATCCGCAACCTGCGCCAAAGGCGACAAGAGCAGCCGCAGCCACGAGAGGAAAGAGGCGTTTCATCATAGTTGGGAGATTATCGCCGACGGGAACGAGACGCGCAATGGGTCATGTTTCCCAGGGAAGCGATGCATCACCCACGATTCCGGCACGGGCGGCATCGACATTGAGTCCGGGGCGCAGCCATTCACGCGTAACGCGTTCGAGGGACATATTCTCAATCGGAACGATGGAAGACAAATCACGTCCGCGTTCATCACGAATTTTGAACGCATGCGGTTTCATTTCACCGGGAAGATACGTCGCCTGGACCAACGCAGCACTTGCGCCGTTTCGGATGGCACGGAGCGCAGCAGCACGCGCGACCCACAGTCCCGCTTTCGATGCGGATGACGGATCATGACCGATACCGCGATCCGTTGTCGGCCAACCGGAACCGTACAACATCTGCGGACGATTCGATGCGCCGGAAACGCACACGAGTCCGCGACGCTCACACGGTCCCGTCGGATTCACTTCGATCTCCGCGCCATCGAGCGCGCCGGACAATCGTTCTTTTAATAGCCCGCGGATTTTTTCCAACGACTCGGTTCCGTGTTCAACACGAAGCAACGCGCGCATTGAAGCGTTCGCATTCTCGACAATAGAAACTTCCGCATCCGGTCCAAGCCAAAAGAAATCCGAATCTCCATCACGGAGATCGGACAGCGCACGCGCAATGCGCCGGGCGGCAACGACATGACGCGGAAGACCCTCGATCGTTTCGTTGCTCGCAAATCCTGTCACGGTGACGGGAAGTTCCGCCGGCAAACGTGCCGCGTGTACACGCTCGGCCGCAACGGGCTCAAGCGACACAAACGGTTCGATATCGTCGGTAATGCCGAGCGATCCGAGCGTACGACGGACGAGTGCGGAGACATCAAAATCGGCTTGCGAGAGCACGTCGCCGGATACGAACATGACGCCGCGTCCTCCGCTCACGGTCAGACGCACGCGCGAATTCACATCACGACGCAAATACTCGTCAACGATGGTTTCGGCGACCAAATCGCAGGCTTCATCGGGATGCCCCGGAAGCCGTGTAAGAGCGGTTCGCATTCAAAACGACGGTAGCTCAATGACCGAGATTAATCAATCCCTCCCCCTTCGCCTTACAGCTCGTCGATCCCCCGCAAAAAAGACGTGCGCGGCGGTTCCTTTTTTGGTGAAGAAGACTTCCAAATAACGGTTCCGGTCGGTGCCGCGGACGAACGCGATCGCTCCCCATTACGGTTGATCGAAATCACGTCACCATCACTGGAAAACGGTTCGTCAAAATTCCAGTCACCACCGGTCGGACGCAAGCGTGGCACACCGGTACGCGGAGCTTCGCGGACGTCGAGACGTTCAAGCAAACGCGGAGACACTTCTTCCAAAAACAACGATGGCCGATTGAAATTCAAACTATCATATCCCGTGGTCATCGGATAAATCAGGAACAACCGATTGCGTGCGCGTGTGATCGCAACGTAAAACAAACGACGTTCTTCCTCGAGTCCATCCTCTTCCATCGCGCGCGAACTCGGAAATGCCTGGTCCGCAAGATGGATCACGAACACCGTGTCCCATTCGAGACCTTTCGCCTGGTGAATCGTCGAGAGCACCATGCGCTCTTCGCCGCTCGGTGCAGCATCCTGTCCTTTCACCGCATCGTCATACAACGAAATATCTGCGAGAAATTGTTCAAGACCGCGATAACTCTGCGCGAAGAGTTCGAGCTGTTCCAAATCCTCGAGACGGTCTTTGTAGTCGGGATATTCGCGTTCCAAATAATCACGATAGGGAGATTCCATCACGGCACGAATCATCGCGCCCGGATCATCCGGATGATCGAGAATGACTCGCACAGTGGAGACGAGATGACCCCACCCTTCCTTTGCGCGATTCGGTAGCAGGCTGCTCACATCCGTATCAACGATGCGTTGTGCATCCGGAAATGCATGCGCGCTCGCAGCGAGATTCGACGCCGTCGTGGCACCGATCCCCTGTTGCATATTCAGCACACGAAGCCACGCTGTTTCGTCATGCGGGTTTTGGATGATACGAAGATACGTGAGCACATCTTTGATATGCGCACGCCCAAAAAACTTCATACCGCCGCGATACTCATACGGAATATCGCGCTTCACGAGTTCGAATTCAAGTGCCTGCGAATGCGCGGATGAACGGAACAACACGGCCATGTTTGCAAGCGCAGTGCCTTGCGACCGCAAGGTTAAAATTTGCTCGGCCACAAATTGCGCTTCCTGTTTCGCCGATGTCGTCGGGACCATCATCGGCTTTTTTCCATGCTCTTTCACGCCAATAAGATCTTTCTCGAATTGTCCGAGATTGTGCGAGAGCGAGTCATTCGCGAGATCAAGAATCTCAGGCACCGAACGGTAGTTCGTGAGCAACTTGAAGACGCGCGCGTTCTCCCATTGCTCCGGAAAACTCAAAATGTTTTTCACGTCTGCGCCACGGAATGCATAAATCGATTGCGCGTCATCGCCAACGATCAGAATATTCTTGTGCACATGCGCGAGACCTTGCACGATTCTCGCCTGGAGCGCGTTCGTATCCTGATACTCATCGACCAACACGTATTGAAACCGCTGGCTCATCGCTTCGCCGATCTGCGGATGCTCGATAAGCGTCAGCCAATTCAAGAGCAGGTCATCAAAATCCATGCTCTGTGCCGCTTTCTTGCGCGCATCGTACATGCGGGCGATCTCTTCGACCTCTTTCGCGAGAGACTCGAAATTCGGATGCTTCATCTCAAGCGCTTCCGCAACGGGAATCATCACGTTGCGACTATACGAAATAATACTTTGCAACACCGCGGCGGACGGGAAACGACGTGCCTTCGGATCGATACTCAAATCCTTCATCACGGCCTTGATGAGCGCGCGTGAATCTTCCTGATCCAAAATCGTAAATCCTTTTTGAAATCCTGCGATCTGCGCATTCGCACGAAGCAGTCGGTTTGCGACCGAATGGAATGTTCCACCCCAGAGTCCGTGCGCCTCCTGACCCAACAACTTCGCAACGCGCTCCAACATCTCGCGCGAAGCCTTGTTCGTAAATGTCAGCAACAAGATAGACGATGGATCAACGCCTTGCTCCAACAGATATGCGACGCGATACGTCACCGTTCGCGTTTTGCCTGAACCCGCACCCGCGAGGACAAGGCATGGACCGTCTCCGTGCAACACGACATCGAGCTGTTCCTGATTCAGCTCCTTTGCATAATCGATCCGACGCGAGGCGGATTTTCCTGTCCCCTGTAAAACAAATGTCGGCATGGCAGGAAGATTACATGAAAAGACAAGACCCCGCACCATGTTACTGATGCGGGGCCTGAGTCCTCCTTGATATGTGCGATTATGCGGCTCTCGTATCACGGGAGCAGACATTAACGTGACTCAGTCGGCGGGGCGCTCTCTGAGTCAGCTCGTCGAGCAGTCCCGTTCGCTTCATGCGAATTCGGAAGCGCGTCCAGGCTCCTTCGTCGTTGCGTGCTGCGGAAACAAGAGCGTCTCTCGCCTCCAGATTCCATACCTTCGAAGTCTGAAACTTCACTACGCTGACATATGTCATCAGCAGGCAAATATCATCGCGAGGGATGATTCCTCCGAAAACGAGGGAACGCAGGGTCCGGTCGATCGACCGTGAAGGGTCGAGCCGTTCCTCTTCAAACGGATCTCCCCTCATCAGCATGGACACATTGTCCACGTCCGTCGAGAGGATCTGCATGGGTGTCGTCGTGGCGATCTCCGGTTCCAGCGCAGGAACAGGAGGCGTTTCTTCCACGAGCCGCACACCGGACGGTGGCGCTGGCGGGATCACGCGTTCCTCGGGGGCCTTGGAGGGCACCACCATCGGACTTCGCACGAGACGCATCTTGGCAATCTTACGATCTTTTCGACTGGGCTTGGCCATAGACCATGCTCCTTCTATGAACATTTGCGTCCCCAATACACACACATGGAGCATCCATATGGCACATTGAGAACCGCGTAGTTAACCATAAAATAGCCTTTTTGTCAAGGCTGGTTGACAAACCTATTCTCCGTACGCTTTATAGCGGTTTTGGATGTGTTCCTCGAGATTCCTCGCGTAATACGTCTTTCCTTTGTCGTCCGTGAGAAAGAAGTAATACTCCGTTTTGGCTGGGTTGAGAGCCGCTTTGATGGATTCGAGACCCGGATTCCCGATGGGACCTGGGGGCAATCCGTCATGCATATAGGTGTTATAGGGCGACGGATTCTGCAAATCCTCGTTTGTAAGACGCGAACGGCCGCTTCGGATAACATAATTCAGCGTTGCATCTGACTGGAGACGCATCCCGCCTTTGATGCGATTTAAGAAAATACCGGCAACGATCGGTCGATCTTCATCGTGCCGCGCCTCTTTCTCGACGATCGATGCCAGAATCATCACGTCATAAAACGATCTCCCCTGCTTCTCGGCTTCTTCGCGGAACCCGTTTGTCTGATCATCAAATTCAACCAGTTGTTTCTCGATCAAACTGACAGGAAGCTGATCCTTCCACACGCGATACGTATCCGGAAACAGATATCCTTCGAGCGTTCCGTTCGCCGGAATATCGTTCAAGACCGGATGATCCACGCGGTATCGGTCTGCCGCAAAATCGCCGAGCGCAACGGTCGCACCCATCTTTGAAAGTTCTTCCATGAGATCCGCGATCGTTCGTCCTTCGACGACCGTAATGGTTGCCTCTGCGCGTGCCGGACCCACCGAAAGCATCCGCGCGATCTGACGATAGCTGGATCCGAATGCGATTTCATACGTTCCCGCTTTTGCCTTTGAGGCAACATCATCAAGTTTTGCGTATAACCGATATCCCGTCATTGATCCGAGGATTTTTCGCTCGACGAGGATGCGCGAGATGTCTTTAATGCTCGATCCTTCCGGAATCTCGACGGTGATCACTGGCGCGTTTGCAGCGGGTTTCGTCAACAATGCAGCGGGAATAAACAAGACAGCCCCGAGACCGAGCAGGATGCAAAAGAGACCGATGATGAGAGAAAGTTTTTTCATACACGTTTCCGAAGTTCGTTATGACAAAAACGTACGATGGCGAACGCAAGCAATCCGACGACGAGTCCACCGATAAGATCCGTCGGATAATGTACGCCGACGAGAACACGACCCAGTGCGACGGCAGCCGCGACGAGCACTGCCGCAAATCCCACGCGACGATGTACGTATGCGAGCGCAGCAGCCATGGCCGCAACGGATGCCGTATGCCCCGACGGAAACGACGTATTATACGGAGGCGGAACAAGATTCATAACGGGAGCCGCCGTATCTTTCTCGGCAAGAAACGGACGTGGTCGTTCGATGATGCGCGAAAGAAGGGACGTCAGCAAGAGTGCGATCACGAGCGCCCAGACGGCTTCGGAAACCGCATGCCGACCCGTCTTCCCTTGTACCAAACAAAACACCGCCAATGGAAGGAACGCCAGGATCAACCACCGCGCGGCAAACACCGCAGACGAAATCAGAAGCGGCGAACCGATGATGCTTTGTTGAAGGGAAGAAACGATGGCGAGTTCAGACATGCAAACAGGATATCACGCCGGCTTCGGCGTCTTGTTTGGATACGCACACCATTTTGCAACAGGACAGCGCCAGCACTGCGGTTTTCCCGGCTTGCAGATATCGCGACCGAATTGCACGAACGTCCGATTCGTTTCGCTCCACAATGATTTTGGAAGGATCTTCTGGATATCGCGCTCGACAATCACAGGAGATTTTCCCCTGCTCCATCCGAGCCGATGCACGATACGAAACACGTGGGTATCAACACACACCGTGTCCTGTCCGAACACATGGGATAAAACACAGTTCGCCGTCTTCCGGCCAACGCCCGGAAGCTCTATCAGCTCCTCCATCGTCCCCGGGACTTTTCCCTTGTGTTTCTTAATGACGATATTCGCGAGTCCGTAAATCGCTTTCGCCTTGGAGATATACAAACCGAGCGTATTGATGTATTTCGCGATTTCTTCCGGTGAGCTCTTCGCGAGGGATTGAAAGGTCGGAAATCGCTTCTTGAACGCGGGAAAAATCTTCAGCACCTGCTTATCCGTCGTCCGCGCAGACATCAAAACACCGAGCAGCGTATCTTTCGGATTTCCCAAATCCATGTCCGCCTTGTTCGTATAATATTTTCCGAGAACACGAACGGTTTTCGCCGCATCCAACGACACTGTTTTCATGGCTTTAAATCAACGGTCGTCCGGTCATGTCCGATGGCGCAGGCAATTCCATGATCTTGAGGACCGTTGGTGCGACGTCCGCCAACATACCGACGGCCGGTGTCATTGCGAGATCACCGCCAAGTACGTCACCGGTCGGCGCCTTGAGACCTTCGAATGTTTTTCCGACGATGATGAACGGCACGGGATTCGTGGAGTGTTCCTTGTCGATTTCATTCGTTGTGAGATTTTTTACTTCCTCGGCGTTACCGTGATCTGCCGTGATCAGAACAGCACCGCCCACGCCAAGCGCCGCTTCGACGATCTGTCCGATCGCTTTGTCGACGGTTTCACAGGCGGTGATCGTCGCCTGTTCGTTTCCGGTGTGCGCCACCATATCGGGGTTCGCAAAATTCATGACGATGAAATCATAATTCCCCTTCACGATCTCCTGCGCGACACGTTCCGAAATCTGCAGAGCCGCCATTTCTGGAGCTTTATCGTATGTCGACACACGCGGCGAAGGAATAATGACACGTTCTTCCCCAGGATATTCCATTTCATTCATCCCGTTCAAAAAGAAGGTGACGTGCGCATATTTTTCCGTTTCTGCAATATGAAGCTGTCGAAGTCCCGCATCCGAGATAACACGTGCGAGACACGTTTCGATCAGCTGCGGCGGATACGCGACCTGTGTGGGAAGATCTTTTTCGTATTCCGTGAAGGTCGCAAAAAAGAGATTCTTAATCTGTTCGCGGGGAAACTTGTCGAAACTCGGCAAGACGAAGGCCTTCGTGAGTTCACGTGCGCGATCTGGGCGAAAATTAAAATAGATGCATGCATCATTCTCCTTGATCGTTGCGACGGGATTCCCGCCTTTCGTGATGACCGTGGGAATGAATTCTTCGTCGTACACGGATTTCGCATATGCCTCTTTGATCGCATCGAGCGCCGATGTCGCCATCACATCCGCCTTTCCAAGTGCCATCGCGTCGTATGCTTTTTGAATGCGATCCCATCGGTTGTCGCGATCCATCGCATAAAAACGACCCGCGAGCGTCGCGATTTTTCCAACCTTGAGCTCGGTCATTTTCTTTTCGAGCGATTCGATGAACCCGACGGCGCTATTGAAAATCGTGTCGCGTCCGTCGAGAAACGCGTGGACCGCAACGCGATCAAATTTGTTGCGTTTACACAGATCAAGCAATGCATACAGATGCTCGTCCGAGGCGTGCACCGCACCAGGCGACACGAGTCCCATCAAATGAAGCGTGCTGTTATTCTTCTTCGCATGCTCAATCGCCGAAAGCAACGTCGCGTTTTTAAAAAACTCCCCGCTTTCGATCGACATCGTCACGCGAGGATAGCTTTGATAAAAAATGCGCCCGGCACCAATCGTCAGGTGACCGACTTCCGAATTCCCCATCTCGCCCCACGACAATCCCACGGCCTCTGCTGAGGCGCGAAGCGTCATCGCCGGATAGGATTCGATCAATTTTTGCATGACCGGCATTTTCGCCTTGTGTACAGCATTCCCGTCGGCATCGGGAGCAATACCGAAACCGTCGATAACGATGAGAACGACGGGCTTCAAACGGGCCATACCGGACGGTAAAACATCGTTTTAGGATACTCGGCGGGACCTTTTGGCACAAGAACCCGCATGGTTAAGGCATTTTTCGCTCACTCCCGCACGATTGACAAAACGCTCATTTTATGGTAGTCTTTCTTCTTGCTTCTTTATGGCATGGTGCTACGAAGAAGACGCCCTTTCCCCCGAAAAATACGGGGTACAAGCTAGGAATATGGAATGACCAACGACGATAAAAAACAGTCTGCGGATCTATCAGAACCTCTGCCTCCCGTGGAGGAGCTCCCCATCGGGAATGTTCGGCCTATCAGAGGACGAATCGTTCCCCGAGAAAAAAGCGCGCCAAAACTCAAGAGCGCGCAAGAGCTACTCGATGTCATGTCGAAAGAGAATCTCGATTCCTCGTCCTCCGATGAGCAGCTGAAGATCAGCGTGAACGTCAGCGAGCCGGACCGCCCTGGTCCGCCGCCCGATCCGCCGATGGAGGAAACGCCCTCCCCGTTCGCACTGGCCTTCAAAGCGGCGAGAGCGGCCTTCGATCGTCTCTGCGAAGCCACGCTCTACAGCGCTGATGATCCGGAAGCGATCTCGCTTCATGCAAGAATCCAGCTCTACTACAGACGCGTTGGATTGAATCCCCCGGATCCGACCGACCCTTTTCTCCGCGCGATATCCGTCGTCAAAGAATACACAACGCAAGAATGGCTGCGGAAGAATCCCAAAGAAACGGTCGACGAGATCTTCGCCGCGTCAAGAATGGTGAACGTGAACATCGAAAGAATCGCGGAACTGCGGGCAGGGTCCTTGAAGCCCGAGAACCCCGTTTCGGTCACGGCACCCACGGTTTCGACTCATTCGTCGCAACCGCCGATGCCTGCCGAACCGCTTCCGTCAGTCACTCCTCTGCTGATCCCGCCCGCGACGTTCAGTCGAGAACATCCGGCAACGGCACCAGCCATGACGGAACCTGCGTCGCCGGTACCACTGACGACCCTCGGTGATACTGGAAAGGACTTCTTCAAAGAAGGAGACGCTCCGCCGGAACGCCCTTCAGCAGAGGTGATCGCCAACATACAACGCAAGCGAAAAGAAATCGGGGTCGGCACGGTTCTCGGACTTCTCTTCGCCCTCGTGTTGGGAATGGTCTTCTACCGGTACGTGGTCAAGAGCCCTACCCAGGATTCTGACACGGCGGCGATGATCCCAATGCCGACGTCGAACTTCTCATCCGAAGTTCCGTCGGCTCCCCCGTCTCCGACCACAGCACCCGCACCTGCCGCCAAAGTTTTAGCGGCAGGAACACACCCCATGACGGACGAAACGTTCGCCATGGTCCTCAAGGCTTGGCCAAAAACGTCCGGCACGAAAGAGTGCTGGTTCGCAGGCCGAGACAAAGACCCTTCCAAGCCGATGGTGGACTGCGGATCGCATGCGGCCAACGCCAAAGCGGTCGCCGCCCCCAACGGAAAAACCTGCTACAACGTGACCGCATGCAATGTGGTCATTCCGTAGCCCTCTCTCGACGAGACCCATGTGCTCCCTCCCTCAAAAGGGGTGAGCGCATCGGGTCTCTTTCTTTTTCAAGACGTTTCGATTTCTTTTCGAATCCGTTCTGCCATCATCGCAAGCTCTTCCGGCGTTGCATCTTTTGCATTCTCCTGTGCCAAATCGTGCGGTTTTGAAATCGGAATCAGCTTCAGATGCGCATGCGGGACTTCCAGTCCTTCAACAACAAGGCCGACGCGTGCGCTGCCCGTCGCTTTTTGAATCGCGGGAATGAGCCGCTTGGCTACGAGGAACAATGCCGAATACGTTTCATCATCAAGCTCGAACGCCGAGTCGATCTCATGCTTCGGAATCAACAACGTATGCCCAGGCTGAATCGGACGGATATCAAGAAAGGCAAAAAACCGTTCGTCCTCCCAAATCTTGTGACTCGGAATCTCTCCGCTCACGATACGTGAAAAAATGCTTGGCATATGTTCAACATCCTCTCATCTGGAGGAAAGAAAGGCAAAATGCTAGGATGTCGTATGCTTCACCGCCGTTTTTTAGTTTCATTGTTCGCGATCCAGCTCGCCTTCGCATCGATGGCGTATGCGCATCCGCTTCATGCCGCTGAACTACCGTTTTCCGTGCGACAAGCTGTCGTGAAAGTCATCTGCGGAGAATGGCAGGGTTCGGGCGTCGTCGTGAACGGCGAAAAAGGATACGTGCTCACGAACGCGCACCTGATCGTAAACACGGAAACGGGCGCCCAACAAAACTTCGAGTGCAACGTTGCGTTTCTCCAAAACGATGGCACAACAAATGCAACGGTATTTTATAGCGCCATTCCCGAACGCTTCGTCTATGATGAATCGCAAAACCGCGACTTCGCAATTCTAAAAATCGGACAACCGGTCAACCAAACAACGATCGCATCGTTTCCCTTTCTCAAAACGGATGAGTTTTCAAAAAACAATGATTCACTTTCCTTGATTGGATATCCCGGCTCATCGAAGAGTCGCCTTACCGTCACAACCGGAACGATCAGCGCTCTGGAACAAGGCATCATCCAAACTGATGCCGTGATCACGCCTGGCATGTCGGGCGGCGCGGGTATTGATGCGAACAACAACCTCATCGGTCTCGCGACCCGCATCCTTCTCCGCGAAGTCTCCCCCGGTGTTGAGGAGGTCGTACATTATGAACTCGTCGATCTTCGCGCCATTCTCCTCTGGATGGATACGTTCGGTATTCAAATGCATGACACGTACGTCACGCATGCCGATCCCGAGCGCTACCACGGTCCGACAGCGCTCGTTATCGAAGATCGTTTAACCTGTACGCTCCTCGCACGAAGTCCGATCAACTCAACCGTGTACTGTTTAAAATCCGACGGCACGCGCTTGGTGTTCCCGAATGACGCCGTCTACTATTCGTGGTTCTCCGACTTTTCAGGCGTACAAACACTCCAGCCGGAAGAACTCGCCCCATTCCGTATCGCATCAAACGTCACGCTAAAACCTGGAACGCTCGTCAAAATCCAAACGGATCCAAAAGTCTATCTCGTTGCGGATATCCTCGGCACACTCCGGTGGATCCCGACCGAAGAAAAAGCCGTCGATCTATTCGGTGAGGGCTGGGCCGGATTCGTCAAAGACGTTCCGGATACGTTCTTCACGAATTACCGGATTGGCTCACCAATCAACTAGTGAACAACGATCGTGCCCTTGAAATTACTCGATCCGCTGTAATATCCGTAGCTCCCCGCCGCAGTAAACGTCCGCTTATACGAAGCGCCATTCGCAATATTTCCGGAGTCCCAGTTAAACGCAGCGGTTGATGCCGTCGTCTGACTCGTTCCGCTCTTATTGACCCACACGATTGAATCCCCGACATTGATCGCCATCGTTTGCGGCGAGAACCCCGTCGACGTAATCGTCACGGTCAGAGTCTGTGGGCCTGGTTTTGGCTTCACAACGGGCGCGCTCGGCTGCAACTGCGGATTCTTTTGCGTCGGAGGTTTTGTCGTTGTCTTCGGAGCCGTGCCGTTTGTCGGAGCTGAGGACGTCGCGACGATCGGATTCCCTTTTTCATCTTGCAGCACAGGAGCTTCGGGCAACGCACTCGTGGCTGGAGCCTTGGACGGACATCCCGCGCCGATCAACGCAACAACGGAAAGCGAAAGGAGAAGACGTTTCATATGGACGTATCGTATGCCAATACGGGAATAAAAACAAAAAGAGCGAAGAACTCGCTCATGACCGAAAGGCATTGCGTTGATAGTGCTCGAGGATACGATGCAAGACCTGTTCCGCATCTTCCTGATTGAGAATTCCGTCTTTCGGTAACCCGACGAGAAGCATCTCCAAAACGTTTGTCCGCCTCCGTTCGACCGGATCCTGCGGATTCCCTGAGCTCACGTCCCATCGCCAAACCTCGTGCAAAAAGGTGAGGGTCAGGAATTGGCTATCGAAGGTTGGCGCGTACTTGAGCATGAGCCACGGTCGTTTTTTTGAATTGCTCTTCCCATACGACCACTCAATATATGCGCTCTCGCCATTCGTTACGAACCAGAAGACACACGGTTCGCGATTTCCACTCCCATCGTACTCCTGCACTCGGCTGCGTTTTTTACGCACCTCATACTTGTCGAGCAGTGCAATGAACGTGTTCGTCCAGACATGCGATTCTCGTGGATACCCATCGAGCTTGAACATTTATAGCCTCCCCCGATAAAGGACTTCGCGTACCTTAAGGCCGAGAAGAACGGCGGTCAAGAATACGAAAAAACGTCCCTTGCGGGACGCTTGTTCGTGGCGGATGCGAAGGGATTCGAACCCTCGGTCTTCTCCGTGACAGGGAGACGTGTTAACCGGGCTACACCACGCATCCGTGGCTTTTTTCTGCCGCGTGAAGGTACCACGCGTTTTGATGCTTGGCAAGAGGCGCTTGACGGCCTTCCACGCAACACCGTACGCTTCGGGAAACGACATGAAGACGCTGTTTCGCGTTCCGATGCGGGTCCACAACGGCCTGCTATTGATGACCTATCTTGCCGCGAACCACGAGGCCGGTATTCCGATATCGCTGGAAGAAATCGCCGAACGCGAAAAAATCTCCCAAGGCTTCCTCGAAGAAGTCGCCGGAACGCTGCGCCAAGCAGGACTCATCGAAGGAAAACGCGGATCAAAGGGCGGATACGTGATGACAGATCGGCCAGAGAACGTGACGGTCGCTTCAATCATCGATGCGATCGAAGGACCCGTCGCGCTTGTCGATTGCTTGATGGATGATGCCGCATGTCCGTCCGAAGATGGTTGCTCGAATCGAAAAATCTGGAAGACGGTTCAAGATCGCATCACCGATACCCTGGAAGGAATTCGTTTATCTGAACTTGTCTCGACAAAATACGAAACAACACGCGTATGAACTATTGGCTCCTCAAAACCGAACCGGAGGTCTACTCGTGGGAACGCTTCGTTGAAGACAAGAAGACGCGATGGGAGGGCGTGCGGAACTATCAGGCGCGCAACAATCTTCGTCTCATGAAACCGGGCGACCTGGCGTTCATCTATCATAGCGGCGACGAAAAAACGATCATGGGCATCGCGCGCGTCACAAGCGACGCCTATGACGACCCGACCGCGAGCGAAGGCAACTGGTCCGTCGTGGACGTCGAAGCCGTCACGCCGCTCGTGCGTCCGATGAGTTTGGATGAAGTGAAGAATACGTATCTCCTAAACGTCATGCCACTCGCGACACAATCGCGACTCTCTGTTCAACCTGTAAGCGAAACGCAATGGAACTTGATTCTCAAAATCGCAAAGACGCAGGTGTAATCGCACTCGTACGCCACGGATCGTACAATACCGAAACGGGTGAACTAGATGAAAAAGGCCGTGAAGACGCACGCGCTGTCGCAAGCTCTTTGCGTGAAAAAGAAGAGTGGACGCGTATCGTAACATCTCCTTCGAGACGCACCGCAGAAACCGGTCGGATCATTGCAAATGAGATCGGAATCCCAATGGAAACGGACGAGCGATGGGCGGAGATGTCGAAACATCGCGAGCGACTCGCAGAACTCACGCCGGGAACGATTTACGTCACGCATCTCCCGATTCTGCGCGGACTCGTTGCGGGCTGGGAACCGAACGTCGGCGAAGCAAAGGTTATCCGCCTCGACGAAATCTCGTACTAGGCCTTCGTGATCTCAACGCGCACAACGCCGTCACGACGACTCGCTGCGGTCCCGCTGACCAAAATCAAACGCTGACCATGTTTCAAGCGCTTTGCTTTGCGAAGCGCTTCAAGACCCGCCTTGAGCAACAGCTCGGGCGTTTTTTTATGTGAAATGCAGATCGGTTGAACGCCCCACGTCAGTTGCAACACGCGTTCCATATGCGGATCTGTCACGATGGCGTGGACCGGTGTTTCGGGACGAAATGAGCTGATGTCGTGTACGGCTCGTCCATCATCGGAAAGAACCACGACGGGCGGCTTCTCAAGCGCTTCGACGAGCACGCGCACCGTTGCACCAACGACATCATCCATATCTTTTGGCGCCGTAACATCGACGAGATTCACATCATCAAATCGCGAAGCTTCTGTTGCACGGATCGTATCCGCCATCACACGCACGGCTTCGACGGGATAACTCCCGCTTGCCGTTTCTCCAGAGAGCATCACCGCATCCGCATGATCCGTCACCGCGTTTGCGATATCAGAAACTTCCGCGCGTGTCGGCCGAGGATTCCGAATCATCGAATCAAGCATCTGCGTTGCGACGATGACCGGCTTCCCCGCTTCGCGACATGCGGCAATCAATTGCTTTTGGATAACAGGAACATTCGCCGCCGGTGTTTCGATCCCCAAATCACCGCGTCCAATCATCACCGCGTCTGTGAGCGGAAGGATTTCGTCGAACCGATCTACACCTTCCTGCTTTTCGATCTTTACTACGATCTTGATCCGTTTTCCCTTCGGACCTTTCCGATCCAGTAGTCGTCGCAGATCCTTCACGTCCTCCGGAGAACGCACAAACGAGAGCGCGATAAAATCCACACCGAGCGATACGCCGAAAGCCGCGTCCGCCCGATCCTTATCCGATAACGCAGGCAAACTCAATTTCGTTCCGGGAAGATTCAAGCCTTTGTGCGACGTGAGCGTCCCTCCTTGAATCACCTGCGTAAACACTCGACGACCTTCGACGTGCTGGACCTGAACTTCAAGAAGCCCGTCATCGAGCAACATCCGCTCGCCACGCTTCACATCCTGATGTAGCGATTCAAGCGTGACCGGAATGTCGCCGGATGCGATGTTTGATCCCGTCGCAAAAATAGCCGTGCGTCCCGTCACAAGTTTCACCCCTTCCTTCGGGAGGTCGCCGACGCGTATTTTCGGTCCCTGCAGATCCTGCAAAATGGCGAACGGTTTCCCGAGACGTTTACCGACCAACCCCAAATGCTTGAACATCGCGCGATGCTCATCATATGTTCCGTGCGAAAAATTCAACCGCGCCACGTCCATTCCCGCCTGTCCCAGTTTAAACAGCGTTGCAGGATCTCGTGATGCCGGGCCGATCGTACAGACGATCTTGGTGCGCTTTGGAGCAATGATGGGCATAGAATGCGCCCATCATAGCGCGCCGAACGAACGGCGTCATTGACCGTCTTTGAGCTCGTCCAATTCTTTTTTGAATGACTTCACGTCCTCGAATGAGCGGTACACCGAAGCAAATCGGATGTACGCGACCTGATCGAATTCCTTTAATCGATTCATCACGATCTCTCCAATCTGCGAACTCGTAATTTCTCCTCCCTGCGTCTCGCGTTGAATGTCGCGTTCAATACCATGAATCAGCGATCGAAACGCTGCCTCGGTATGCGATCGCTTTTCCAATCCGCGTTTCAACCCCCGTTCAATTTTGTCGCGCGAATACGTTTCATGATTCCCATCACGTTTTACAACACGAACATCGAGAAGCTCGATTTCTTCGTTCGTAGAAAACCGGTGACCGCACGATTCACACTCCCGCCGCCGCCGAATGGCCGTCCCATCCGTCGCCAGCCGTGTATCAATCACCTTCGTATCCTCATTACTGCAGACGGGACAGTACATAGTTATAAAAAAATCCGTCGTTTATTTCTCCTCCCTCAGAGGATGCGGTGTCGTCGCGGAACGTGCGAGGACGTTGACCATCTCCTAAAGGAATCCGCAGTGAGTGAAGCGACGACACCGCATCCTCCCTTACATCATTTTCTTCCGAATAAACGCCGGAATCTCCAAATCCTCATCGTTCGATTCTTTCGCAGCCGGAACCGAAGCGGGCGGCGGCATCGGCGGACGCGTCTGTTGCACTGGTGCGTAGGCCGGAGTCTGAACATGCGGCTGACGCGCGGCCGGTTGCGTATCTACCTGTTGTTGTCGTGGAACGGCCGGAGCTTCTTCAGCCTGTCGCGACGGTTCATTCGGTGTCACAACCGTACGTTGTTCCGTCGTTGCGTTGCGTGATGCAAAGGAAACACGTTCGAGTGCTTCGGTCGGACGGCTGGTCGGAGGAACGTACACGCCGGAACCAAGAACCGTTTTGGTTCGCGGTCGTTCGGTGCGCTGATCAAATCCTGTCGCGATAACCGTGACCTTTACTTCATCCTTCATGGATTCATCGATAATGGCACCGAAGATAACCTTGGCTTGCGGGTCCGTGGACTGCGTAATGACTTTCGCAGCTTCCGAAACTTCGTACATGCCAAGATTGGATCCGCCCGTGATGGTAAAGAGAATGCCTTTGGCACCGTCGATAGAAACTTCGAGGAGCGGCGATGCGATGGCTGCCTTGGCCGCATCTGCCGCGCGGTTCTCACCATGGCCGCGACCGATGCCCATCAACGCTGAACCTCGGTTCGACATGATGGCGCGTACGTCGGCAAAGTCGACGTTGATAAGACCCGGAACCGTAATGAGTTCAGAGATACCCTGCACACCCTGACGCAGCACATCATCGACAATCTCGAACGCATCGAGAAGAGATGTTTTCCGATCAATGATCTGAAGAATGCGATCGTTCGGGATCGTGATCATGGTATCGACCGCTTCAGCCAAATTGTCATACCCTGCATCGGCGATCACGCGACGCTGCGCGCCTTCGAACATAAACGGACGCGTAACGACAGCGACCGTGAGCGCTCCCATCTCTTGCGCGATTGCCGCCACGACCGGACCGGCACCCGTTCCTGTTCCGCCTCCAAGACCACACGTCACGAACACCATGTCCGCGCCCTTCAGCGCTTCGCGAATTTCCGTCGCGCTCTCTTCTGCAGCGCGAGCACCAATCTCCGGATCCATGCCGGCGCCAAGACCGCGCGTTGCTGTCTTGCCGATATGAAGCTTCACGGAAGCAAGAGAGTGATGGAGCGCCTGAACATCCGTATTCATGGCGATGAATTCCACACCTCGAATTTTCGACGCGACCATGCGATTGACCGCAGATCCGCCTGATCCGCCAACGCCAACAACTTTGATCTTGGCGAAGGTTTCGATGTCGGGTTTGATTTCAGCCATAGTATTGAATACGAGATGTGATCATTCAAGGCTTTATTGAGCCACAAAAGTGTTCTCGATAGATCTAACGATACAAACCAACCCGACGTACGTCAAGGAAAAATAAAAACATCCGCCTGTCTGGCGGATGTTCGTTATGGCATGAAACTCTTGCCGACTTTTTTCAGAGGATTCAAAACTTTCCCAAACCAACCGTCACCTTTTCCTGCAAGAGGATTCCAACCTCCGCGTCCTGTCTGCGCATCCCCTCCTCGTTCAGCTTCGTACGCCCACAGAATCAACCCGACCGCAGTACTGAAGCGCGGATCAAGTGCGAGTTCGGGCATCGACGTTTGCACGCTGGGAAATCCGATGGAACATGGAAGATGAAGCACGCGCTTTCCGACATCCACCATTCCCGGAAGCTTTGATCCACCACCCGTCAGAATCACTCCGGCGGGGAGCAAACCGGAACGATCGATCTTGCGCAACTCAGCTTCGACCTTCTCAAATAATTCTTCGACACGCGCTTCGACAATTTCGCTGACGTAATGAAGGGAAACGATCTCCGTCTCATCCGCACCGAACGCACGAAGATCAACGTCCTCACGCTTATTCACCGTTTCCGGTGATGCGTTGCCATGGGAACGCTTCAAATGTTCTGCGACTTCGAGAGACACTTTAAGACCGATGGCGATGTCAGACGTGATGTGATCGGCCCCAATAGGAAGCGTCACGGCATGGAGCAACTCTCCTTCTTCGTAGACAGCGAGGCCCGTAGTAGAGGCTCCGATCGTGAGAACACACACTCCAAGCTCGCGCTGACGCGATTGGGTCACGGCCTGAGCCGCGGCAAGCGGAGCATAGACGAGCTCTGCGATATCCACCCCCGTACGAAACACGGCTTTTGTGACGTTCCGAATATGGCTGGAAAGCCCTTGGATAAGATGTGCTTCAACTTCGAGACGGATCCCCTGCATCCCGATCGGATCTTTGATGCCGCGTTGTCCGTCGACCGAAAATCCGCGCGGCAGCACATGCAAAATCTCCTGGTTGGCAGGATTCACCAGGGCACGGGCGGATTCAAGAACGCGCGAAACATCTTCCTGACGAATATCTCCGTCCGGACGCGATACGCCGATAACACCCTTCGCCTCCTGTGCAACGATATGCGTCCCGCCCAAACCAACATACGCCTCCTGAAGAGGCATACCGATCTGCCGCTCGGCTTGTTCGAGCGCGGCAGAAATCGAGCTCACGGCATCTTCAAGCGATGTGACACATCCCTTAGAAATGCCCTGCGCCGGACTCTCCGTTGCACCGATGACGCTCACGGTGCTGTGACGATCTCCGGACGCCACAAGCTGTCCGACCGCAATCCGGACGTGTGAGCTTCCAAGATCAATTCCGACTAGAATACGTTCCTTCATACGCGTTTGAGAACGGTGGCGACGTGCGGCCAAAGAATCAGAACCCCGACAATGACAGAAAAGAAGGCCGCAAGGAGAACAGCCCCCGCCATCAAATCCTTGATATCCGCGACGTACTCGTGAAGCCGAGGCTTCATCAAATCAACCAGCCGTTCAACCGCACTGTTCAGCAATTCTAGCACGAGGACAGCCACAATCGCTAGCAGGAGCACAACCCGTTCCCAGGCTGCCAAGGGCAGGATCACGAGGCCAACCAGCATGACGGCCGCGACCGCGACCTGAATCCGAAAACTTCGTTCTGAACGGAATGCAAGAAGGAGCCCCCGCCACGCGTGACGAAAACTTCGCATCAGAGAACGGAGGATAGGTTTCATACGCGACGCATGGCGGATTCTACTGCCGATTCCTGGAGAGCGAACATCTTCATCTCGTCACGCTCGTTTGCATGATCGTATCCCAGCAAATGAAGCGTACCGTGTGAGACAAGACGCAAGAGCTCTTCGACGAGGGAAATGCTTCGACGACGTGCTTCACGCTTGGCATACGCCGGACACACAAAGATATCTCCCCACTCATACTCTTTCGAAGAAGCTCCCGGAAAATCCCCTTCCGTTGATGAAAAAGAGAGGACGTCCGTCGATCGATGCTTCCCACGATACGCTCCGTTGAGCTTGGCGATCTTCGCCTCGGTAACGAATTGCACGGAGAGGCTTCCCCGCGCCGTCCGCTTCGCCTGACGAAACGTGGCCGCGACCGTCGCCGTGACAACGGATGACGAAAGTCCTTTCGGCAGCGCGCCGCACACGAGAACCTTCATCATGGCTGCGATGATGTGGGTTCGACCGGTACGGGCTGCGCAACGACGCCGCTCGTGGTTGCGGATGGCTCAAACGGCAACGGTTCGTCCGACATCGGGACCGTCACCTGCGGGAGTCCGGACAACAAGAGCGAGTTCAACATCATCGAATACGTCGTCCGATAGTTGATGAACGGTTGATCGTGGAGATCGTAGGTCAGGACAAACATCTTGTCGCCCCACGGAATATAGGTCGAGAGAAGATCCGCGCCGATAATTCCGGTATATCCGCCTTTCGATCGATATTGCAGAACCTGGCTTGCCGTCACACCAGTGTGCGAGGACAGATACCATTCAAGCACGGGTTTCCGCTCCGGATTTTCTTCGACGCTGACAACGAACGTTTCGCCGTGCCTCGAATCAATCGTCGCGCTCGTGCCGCTTTGTGTGCCGAGTGTCACCGTCCATCCTGACGGCACGCCCATCACCCAACCCACTGGCGTTTCCACCGTCTTAATAAGCGAAAGATCAAGCAATCGTGCAGGTGCGGCTCCGGCGGGATTGTAGAGATGAAACACCTCGTTCCCATCAAGGAATCCATCATCATCAGTGTCAGGATCGCTCAAATTCGAACCGTACAGGGACTCTTCGAGATCCGTGAGTCCATCCGATTCACGATCAAGACCTGCAGGCGGCAGCTTGGGAGCTTCGGGCGCCGGCGGTGGCAGATCTGGCGTTATGGCACTCGCTTCCGGGCTTGGATCTGATTCGCCAGCCACATTCAGCGCGCGGACACGATATACGTATGTCGTCTTCGGTTGCACGGACACGTCGAGAAAAGAGGTGCTATTCGGCGGCAGGCTCGTCACAGAAGAAAACGTTCCGCTCCCGTCATTCCGTTCGATACGAAAACCGGATTCGTTTGATGAGGTATCCGTCCAACTCACGAGTGCGCTCTGCGGGTTCGTTGATGTCGCAGACGTATCGGATGGCGCGCTCGGAACCGTTGGCGGCGTCACCTTTGGCGTTTCGACGACAACAGCTGGGGGCGTCGTCGAAGGAAAAAGCAGACTCCGATTGAAGTACGCGAATCCCCCGCCGATGCCAAGGACGAGGACGATGATAACGAGTGCGATCGGCAATCGACTCTTTCGTGGGGCTTCCGGCGAAGACGGATGTTTTTTTTCTTCGACAATATTCGCCTTGAGTGCGACACCGTAATACGAATCCGGGATCGTATGGATTTCAAGCTCATCGGTATTCACCGGAGCTGCAGCATTCGTTTCAGGAGTGGCGTCAGGCATACAACATTATCTGAGACGGATCGTTTGGATCACGTATTCGTAGAGTGCGCGGAAGTCGTAAGACGCGGATGCATTCGGGCGATATGTCACGATGACGATCGAACCCGGTATCTCGATGTACGTCTGAAGACGATCGCTGGTCTGATAGGCGCGGTATCCCTGCTTCGTCGTAATGGAACGAAGCGACGTCGCATCTCCCATTGGTTCGTTGGCAGCGTACCAATTCATAAAGGTGGTTCCTTCCGGAAGCGGAGACGTGCGGACGGAGAAGGTCGTCGGTGTTCCTGTTTGAATGGCTTCACTGCCCGGTGAGGTCGTATCGGCACCAACGGTCCATGCAGCAGGAAGATTTACCTGGAGCGAAGATCCGATCGTCGCCAAACGGAAACGGGGCGAAGCGGAAATCGCGAGACGCGGGGTGGTAGGATCGTACCCGCTGGAAAGCTCCGCGCCGTCACCAAATCCGTCTCCATCCGAGTCCTGCATTGTGGCTTCCGTGCCGATCATCGCTTCTTCGGGATCTGAAAGTCCGTCACCATCACTATCCGATGCTTCCGCCAATACAACGGCCGGTGGAGGTTCTTCCGGAGTCGGCGTGATGGATTCTGGAGGCGGAATGTTGGGCGGCGGATTCTGGCTTCCGGATTCCGGAGGCAGCGCAGGCGGTGTTTCGACGACCGGTTCGGAATCAGAGGTAACAATCGGAGGATTTGAAGAAGGTTGCGTTTCGACGATCAGGGCCGTAGAAGGCTCGCGGATCAAGAAGTACCACACAGCGGCACCAGCTCCTCCGACGATCATGATAATCAAGACAGCGAGCAAAACGAACATGAGCGGCGATCGCCGTGGCGGAGGTTCAAGATCCATCGCACCTTCCGAGGGAGGTTCGCTTGCGGTATCAAGACCTGAAAAAATATCTTCCGGTTCTTTTTTCAACGGTGCCGTCGAAAGCGGACGGAGCGGAGCCACGGGAGGAATCCCGGACGGAGCGGGCGCAGGTGCCGGAACGGACGGCATCGAAGACGGTGCGGGAGCCGGAGACGGCGTCGTGCCGGGTTCAACGGGCAAATTCGGAGGGGCGGAATCAAACATACGTCGGGTAGTGTATCAGGTTAGGGAGTCGTGGGCTCGCCCCCGAATTCGGACTCGGGAACGGTCTCGGACGGAACATCGCCATCTTGGTACGGACGAGCGGGAACGTAGTCCTCGAGCGGCTTGCTTTTGGGCGGCGTTTTTTCCGTTCCGTTTTGTGCGCCGCCGATCGGAATCACGACGGGCGGAGCCGCACGCTTCCGAAGGATGAGAACGCCAACCACTGCGAGCGCAGTGATGAGCACGCCCAGGATGATCCAATACACGAGATTACGTCGGTCCATAAAGATTAGTAGTTGGCCCTCGACCACTGCTGGTATTGAGCAGTGTCGCTGGATTCATACGTGACGCACGTTGCTGACGGAATCCCCGAACAATCGGCGTTCGTACTACACGATCTATACATCGTGGATCCGGCGATGCAGTACTTGCCCATGTTCGTACCCTGGAACGAGTATTCGTACGTCGAGATACCTGTCGGACGACTGTTCTTCAGACTGTTGTTTATCTGAAGGGTGGCATTTGTCGGATCAAGCCACGCGATATCCCAGAACTTACAATCCTTTGTGCCACCACTCCCGCATGATTGTGTGGCATTCGCAGCATTCAATTCGACGATCTGCGAGTCTGTCGAGATAACGGCGCGGTAGCCACGGTTATTCAGATGACTGCTCAATGTCGTGCCTCCGCTGCTATTCAACACAGAGTGAATCGATCTGTTCCAGAAGCCCCAGTAGAGCCTGATCGGATCAAGCGAGCCGCTGAACGCGGAATACCGGACGTATGTGGTGAGCGGACCGTCTTTATAGAAGTCACACGTGTCCCACCATTCTTTTTCACACGGCAAATTACACATTCCACCGCTCCCGCACGCGGAGCCCACATTGGGACACGTAGCGCCGTTCAACGTCCCGCCCTTGCAGATACCGGGCGAATCCGTAATTCCTTTCGTGCAGATGCCGTTCGGATTCTCTCCATTATTCGCCTGAAGACACTTCGAGCGACCTTCGACCGGACACCCATTCCAATACGGATCATTATACCCTCCGACCTTGTCTCCTGCTTTGTGGAGACAGACAAGGTAGCTGTGCGGGAGTTTTTCGAGATCCGTATATCCTTTCAATGAACCACGCCAGGTAACGTCGCGGACGCACTGGTTATTCGTCGCCGGACGATTACTGTAATTGCACGTGGTCGCTTCAAAGCTCTGCGGATAGTTCGGTGCACCGGCCTGCGTGCCGTTCGCTGCCGTGTACGCGTATGCTTCCGGCACGATCAAGTGGTTATTATGTCCGCCCCAGATTGAACCGTTGGAAGACCAATCATCGCTCCAAAGAACCGTATAGTAGGCCTCCCCCACTCCCGGACGCGGGAAAAGGTAAATACGATTCGTTCCCTGGTTTCCGACCATCTCTGTGAAGTTAGACACGGAGAAGGTTGGCGTTGTCAGCGGCCAATAGCCACCACGATCACCCTCCGGAACGCTATAGGGATAGTTCCAGTCCGGAGCCGAAGGCAACGCACAATTCGGACGATTCCCTTCGTTTCCCGTGCACGGGTTGTCGTCGTACTTGTCGATGACAAGCTTGTAGAGCGAACACTCGGCACGATCATTGAGCGCATCGAGCTGGAAGTGTCCGTCCTCATCCGTTGCTGTCTGCGATACGAGGACGCCTTTATAGAAGAGGGATACTTCTGCGCCCGGAACCGCCTGGTTATAAACCGCGTCAACGACGTCACCCTCGATCTGACCCGTTCCAGGTTCATCACTGCATTTGGCACAACCGGTGAATCCGCAGGAATTACCGCATTGCACGAGCTCAGGCGCACCTTCCGTTTGAATGCCAATGCCTTTCGCCGGACCTTTTTCTCTCACACATGCCCAAAACTCATTCGGGGTCGGCAACGGATTTGCGAATGAAAGAGTACCATTCGTCTGCTCTACCGGATTATTGTTATCCAACGCAGCGAGGACGTACCGCGATCCGCTTGTCGCTTTTACAATCTGCTCAAAGACCTGCGTTTCAGGATTGAAACACGTCGCGCCAAGACAATCCTTGTACATTTCCCACTCGTAATACTTCATTCCGACAAGCTGAGGACAGATCGGATTTATGAAGGTGTTATCCAGATTCGTTGTCGCCGGATCAAGAAGCAATTTCAACTTTGGTTTCACGCCGTTGGTCGCAAAGTCAAAGCCAAGTGATTTACACGTGATACCGGTTTCTTTTGTCTTTTGACACGGACTCTGGAGACAGTCGGCGTTCACGTACGGACATATTGCCGCCGGTCGTCCCGGACCCGGACACGAATATTGATCGGTAATATTATTCACGGCCACCATGCCGTCACACTGCTCTCCGCCGTTCTTCACGAGGTCGCCGCAGTATCCGCCGGAGGTCGCAAGGAATTTGCACTGTGTACTGCACGACGCACAAGTCGAACCGTAGTCCGCATTACATGTGATGTCGCCGTTCTGCGCACCGTTGTCACACTCTTCAACGTTGATGAACGGTTTTCCGTCACCACAGACGTTCTTCTTGCACGTAGAGGTACACGCCTTCGTATCACCATTACCGGAACCGTCATCACACGTTTCTGCAGGTGCGTTCAAAATACCATCGCCACACACGTTCAAGACTTTGCACTCCGACCAGCTTGAGTTCGTAACAGGCAACGTGGGATACGTACACTTATCCGCACCGACCGCACTGCACGAACGGATGTGTGACGTCGGATAGGCCGAACAGGTTCCGGAAATACCGGGCACGGAACATTGCGAGTCGTTGGTACAATCGGCAACCGCATCTTGAAGCGGACGACACACGTTCGTACCGGTACAGTCGGAATCTTCCTGACACACGACATAACTGGATGGGTTGAAGCTGGCTCCCGGATAGGTCGTGCTCGGATTCAGACACAGTTTGAGACTCGTCGCACACTTATTTTTTGTAACGCCCTGGCAGGATGCGAGCGGACCGGACGTTGCGCATGTTCCACCCGTACCACAGTCAGCATTCGTCGAGCACGGCTGATCAATGGCTGTTCCAGCGGTACAGATACCGAGAATCGTCGTCACCGTCTGTCCGTCACATTGTTCGTTTGGCGCATCCACGATGCCATCTCCACACGACGGAGCCTTGCCCTTGCAATCAAGACTGCATGTATTTGCACAGTTGCCGCTGCAGTACTGCCCGTTTTGCGCGCCAGTGTCGCACGATTCTCCCGGAGAGATAAGCGCATCGCCGCAATACGAAGCGTATCCGGTGCACGTCACATTGCAGTGTCCATAGCTTCCGTTCAGAGATCCATCATCGCAGACTTCGGATGTCGGTCCGCAGATAGCCGGCGGATCGTTCGGTGTTGACGGACAATCAGCGGCTGCCAAGCATGAAAGGTTGTTCCGCGGTCCTCCGATGCACTTCTTATCGACGCGTCCGTTGCCACACATCAAACCGGCATCGCACTTGGTGATATTCACGTCATCAACAAACTCCTTGCACTCACTGCATACCTGAAGCTTGAGTCCATCCGACGTCGGATTATTCGGATCTGTCGAACAGTCGGCGATACGCGTCTGACCGATCTCGCAGAGTTCGGTGCCGCTACATGAACCGCCGCTGCAATCGGTATCCTGCGTACAGCCCTGACCGTTATTCGCTCCGCCGACACACGTCGTTCCGATTGCACCATCACCGCACGTCCCACCCTGACCATATGGAACATTCGGACAGCTGTCGCGATACACGAACCGACCGTTCGAAGGTTTGCATGCTCCGCCAGGTACAGGGAATTGCGCCACCGGACAGCCGACGAGATCTTTCGGATTTGCACAGGGACGACAATCGGTATCGACATCACACAAGAATCCGTTCGTGTCTGCATTCTGACATCGCTTGATTTCGGTAAACAATTCTGGCACCCACCAATTGGAGTTGGGCGTGGTCGGTTGCGGCACCTCGAATTCGCTTGAGAGTTCGTAACGGGCGCCGCCATTCAGCGCGCGATACTGATACACGTGCGACGGCGAAACGCCTACGCGCGGACAGAGATAGCGACGTTTCTGCGCATCCCAGCACGCGAGCGGATCATAGGTTGCACCTGCAACCGTCTGGGCAGTACACGTTTCTCCCGTCGGGCAATCTGCATTCGCGCCGCATACAGCTTGCGACTGGGAACATCGTCCGCATGTCAGGAATTCGTTGACGGGATCAACCGGCAATTTTGCGGCAACAACTTTTGAAAGCTCGTCGTTCCATGAATTCCAGCGCGTGGTGCTGAATCCCTGAAGGAACGTCCCTGCATTGAGCTTCGGATAGGTATTGTTTTGAATGCGATAGTCCTCGATCTCACGGGCCATGATCTGATAATCCGCCAAACGCTCCGTATCGCGGGCGAGCTTGAGCTTGAAGCTGCCGCAGTGCGTATCGTTGCTGTACTTCAAACAATCAAAGTCACTTGAACACGAGACGATCCCGGCATCCCCAGCAACAAACTGACCCATGCCGTATGTATTCGGATCATTTCCTTGCACACAAATGTTTGAAACTTCCGTGGTGAGGTTGATGTTGAATGCAAGCGTCTGCACCATCTGCTCATAAATCCCAACGGTAACAGGAGACGCGTCCGGATTGTGGGAAATCAAGTAAATATTGGAGTACATGCTCTGCCCCGGATCCTGCGTGTTCGCAGCCGCAACATAGGTCGTTGTCCCATCCTTGAGACCGCGATACCCATCCACCATCACAGGCTGCGGACTTCCACCGAAACCGCGCCAGGCGTACCAATCTTCCGGCGACAAGTGAAGTGGATTCGCGGCAACGCGGATACCGATACCGTCTTTTTGTAACGCCGCATCGTCGGCACCATACGTAAAGAGATATTGACGCAAAATCCCTTCGGTCGCATCAACCGATGTCGGCGGGACAAAATTGATATTCAACTTCGGAAGATCATCATCCGTACCCGCCGCACCCGCATCGCGACAATACGTTGTCGACAGGTTGAAGAAGGGACCGTTCTCGAACATCGAACCGGTCAGCGTGGAATCGGAACCATCACCCGTCGGCTGTTTGTCGCGGAACGGGGCGATCGGACCGGGGCCTGACAAGCTCGGCCACGGATTCTCACACAATTGGACGGTCACCGGCGCCGTTCCTTGAACGTTGCGACCGAGAGTACTCGGCGTGCTCACCGAGTCTGCCGTGATAAGCAACCATGCCACGACGAACGTGTTGCCGTTCTTGTTTTGCGCGACAACGGAAGCATTGTCAGCGTTCCCCGGATTTGGCGGCGCGATCTGTACAACTTCGGTGTTGGCCGTTGTCCACGGATCCCACTCCCAGTCATATTCGACCACGGAGACAATCGGAACCGAGGCACCATTTTGGATCGAAACCGGTTGCGCCGTGAACGGATGTGTTTCTGCATCTTTCACGAACAACAGCGGATGATCCGGATGCTGGTCCGTCACCTGGATGAGATTCACCGCACACACTGCGTCGCCGGTCGTGAATGACCAGGTCAACGGACCGACCTGTGTCGCGCCATCATACGGAGCCACGACGCCCTTCAGGGTCTTGATCCCCTTCTTATTATTGACGCTGTTGTTATCAGACAATCCGTTCGGTGCGGAATCGTCACCCAAAAACTTAATGCGATACTGCGTATTCGCTTCGAGCGCGTTGATGAGATTGAACCGGAAACTTGTCGGATCACCCACCACGGCAACCATCTGTCCGGGAGCGGCACCGGCACACCACACGGCGGCATATGCCGGGCGTCCCGTGGCCCACGCGATCAGTCGGCGCCATGTGTGCGAGAACCAACCGAAGATTCCTTTTTGAACCGGTCGGAAATCATCCGTGACCTGCGTTGTGCCGGCAGGGCACGTATTCGTTGTTTCCCATTTCGCGATCTGAACGTTCGCACCGACCGACTGACTGTTCATCGGCGCATTGAATGTCGCGCTGATCTGCACGTTGCGGCACACGCCCGTCGACGCATGCGGCGGATAGCTTGTCGTGATCTCCGGACGGAGGTTGCAACACCCTTGATCCGTCAGTCCGTATCCGGGGCTGCACGAATCTTCGGAGCTGAATCCGCACTGGAGCCCGTACGTCGCATTGCCGGTCTTTCCGGACAAAAGCGCGCCAAGCGTCGAAGCCATGAGACCGTTCGCATTCGGTTCTGCATCACCCACGATGTATGCAAGCTGAACGGCGTCGATAATCGAGTCTCCGGACGGCGTACCGAGCGGCGGAGGAACCGGAGGAACGGCATTGTTCGGAGCCGTGAGCAATGCCTGATGATCCGACGGCAATCCTACCTCGCACTGTTCTCCCGTTTCCAAAATGCCGTCGCTGCAGAAACTCGGATCGAGATATCCCGCGGATGAACCTTCAAGGAGACACAGCATGCTGCATCCGTCTCCGGCATCTTTATTTCCATCATCACAATCTTCCCCCGCACTGATCGTGGCATTGCCACAACAGTTCACGTCGGGCGTATTCGGATCGTTGTCGCACAGATCAACACCCGTGTGGAGACACGACCGCGCATCACAACCGGCCGGGAACAATGGTTCGCTGACCAAAACCTTTTCACATACTTCTCCCGGTTCAAGAATCGCATTCCCACAGACGGACGAGACGCTCGCCTTGGATCCGGTATGAAGACATGCGCTCGAACACCCATCATTACTGTTGCCATTATTATCGTCACAATCTTCTCCATCAGCGATATCTCCGTTGCCGCACGTTGAGCCTGCAGATGCAGAACCCGTATGACGACAGAACGGTGAACAGCCACGGAACTGCTGCGGAGAACACGATCCGCCTGCCGCTTCACACGCGGCTTTGTCAGCCGGGGCCGTGCACGAAGTCATGTCCGTGATGCCATTTGCCCCCATACAGAAGGTGCCGAAATCGCACATCTCACCGAGCTGGATTGTTCCGTTGCCGCAGGTGCCCTGATTCTGTCCGACCTGCGCGGTTGGTTTCCACAAACAGGTTGTCGCATCACACAAACCGATATTCCCTGACACAGCCGGATCACACTGCTCCGCGTCACGCGCTCCGGCCGGAAGGACGCTGCAATTATTTCCTCCGTTTGCCGCGTTATAGGTTGCGCAATACGCCGCATCCGACGTTTCGATGATGCCGTTACCGCATGATGCAACTTTTCCAAAGACGCCTTGGGATCCGAGTGCGAGACACATCGAGCTGCACTGCGCCGGCAAATTACCTCCCGTATCAACGGAACCATTGAGGAAATATTGTGCGACGAGAGGATCGGACGTGGACCACTGCGTATCTTCCGTCTGAATCAACATCTGACCCTGCGCACTGCACTGGTCCGCTTTTCCGAATGCCGTCGCTTTAAAAAGCTGACGCGCACCAACCTGCGTTTCATACTTTTCACCCGGCGAGACATCGACGGAATCCGCAACACAGAACGCATCGGCGCCAAGCTTGGTACGGAACGTCCATACAAATCCTTCCGGATGATTCAAACCGGTCATCGGAACGCCGTTCAATCCACGAATCCCCGTATCGGTACCGCCACGGAGCAACACGCGATAGTACGCGCCGGGAACGAAGAGCAAGGCGCCGTTCGCATCAACCGCGCGAATCTGAAGGAAGCGTTTTTCTGTTTCGGACGTCTTCGGAACGGTCGTCAGCTGATTGGGATCGCTCGCAAACGCCAACGGTGCGCCGAGTTCGGATTCGATACAGTTCTCGTTGTTGCACTGACGGATCTCAATGTTCCCCGCAATCGTCGACGGATCAAGCGCGACGTTGAATGTCGCCCATGCCATGGCATTGATACAGGCTTGATCGCATTTCGGTGCGTAATCCACAACGCGCGGCGGGATAAACTTCACATACAAATCACCCGTTCCCTTGATGTTGTCAGGCTGAACCGTCGCATTCATGTGAACCGGAACATTTCCTGTTTCGCTCACGGCAACACCGACCTGACGACAGGCAATTGAATTCGGCAATAGGCCGGGCTTGAGCGGCTGTTCAAACACCGCGCGACCATCCGGTGTCGTGTCACCGTTCTGCCATTCCCAGTTGTACTTGTCACACTGAAGAACGACACACTTATCATCCGCTGCGAGCGGCGAGGCGAGATAATCCACGTCCGCACCCGTTTCGTTCAGTTCATATGGATGCGGAGCGACGCTCACACCACCGACCGTACAGGGAGCCGCAGAAGAACGCGTCTTAAAACGGAAGCAGTATCCGACACCGTCTCCACACAATGTGGACGCATCCATGTTTGCGCCTCCCGGTCCGAATCCACGAACGCCCGTGAGCACTTCGACGAGATATGTCGCATCGGTATCAAAATTGGCCGCGCCTTCGACGATAACCGCATCCTGATTTTGCGATGCCGGCTGATGAAGCGGGAATCCTGCTTTGAGCACAACATCTTCTGTTGTAGCGCACGGTTCCGTTGAAGCACTGGTACATTTTTTGACACGGAAATTGGATGCCACCACTGTCGTCGGCTCGATCTTTGTCGTAAACCGCATCGTGATGCTGGCCGTCACACACGCCTGCTCGCCACCTGCGCGCTTGTTCCACGGAGCCGGAGACGGAATCGGCGGCTGGGCATCATTCGGTCGGCACTCTTCAACGACGCGCGGTGCAACGGGAATAAGACCGGTCGATGATTGCCACGCGTACATCGCGCTCTGCACCACGGCCGCACACGTCCCGCTCTTTGCGATACAGGTTCCGTTTCCGCAACACTGTTCATTCTGACTACAGATACCGGCTTGTTCGTTACAGTTCCGAACCTGGAAATTCATCGCGTTCGATGATTGGCTCTGAACCGTCAAACGCGCAGGACCCGTTGAAGCACCTGTCGGGGCTTTTGTTTTGACTTCGGTATTGCTCCAGGAATCAGGGACGGCAGAAATGTTGGATGTAAACGTAACCGTATCCGCGGTGCCTCCAAAGCGTTCGCCGATAAACGTGACGGGTGTTCCGATCGGACCGACCGTCGGACTGATCGCGCAAATACCAGGCTTTGCCGGAACGGAAGAAACAACGAAATCAACCTCATTGGATTCAACGGCATCGGATCGGACGAGGCGCACGGAATAATCCCCCGGTGTAACGGCACCCTGCGTAATAAAACTCGACGGCACTTTCATGACGACGCTTGTTTCCTTCCAATACCCCTCGGCGCACGCGGCCGGAAACGCCGTATCACCGAGCGCTTCTTGTCCCGAAATCTTATTGCGGAATCGGACCGTCCCAACGCTGAATCCGAAATTCGTACCACTCAGCGTCACGTATTCCGAACGCGGACCGGTCGACGGGTCGATGACCGTGACAACCGGCGGACCGGAGCTCGATTTGCTCATCACGGTATACGCCGCTGGGTTGCTGAATTCTCCACCTGATCGAACGCGAACCAAATATTTTCCCGTTCCAACAACCGGAACGTTACTTCCGACCGTCGTATCCGCCCAACCGGAAAACGAATTCAAAGTGACATTCCCAAACGCAACCGCATCCGGTGCCGCGCCAAAACCTTGTCCGACGACACTGAACTGATCTCCGACCAATCCCTGGCTCGGCTGCACGGCACACACGCCGGGATGCAACTCGCCGTTCACAAGGAAGTCAGGAATCTGCGGCCCTCGCGCGTCGCTTGTTGCATCCTTCAAATTACTGACACCGTTTGTGATTTCGATCGGACCGCTCACGGCCGCCGTTGGCACAGCGATGATCACCTGCGTCGGCGACCACGTCGTCACACCGGCAGCGACGCACGCTTGCGGTGCGAGAGCGATCACGTCATCGGCCGGACCGGCAGCACCAAGAAAACGAATTTGTCCCGTCGTGCCAAAGTTCAATCCCTGAAGCGTCACGAAGGTATCCGGCTGACCATCAAGCGGAGCCACGGACATGATCGTCGGCTGAACGACACAGGTTCCGCTCTGACACACGCCAGAAGAACACTGACTGTTTGCGGTACAGCTTCCGCCGGAACACGCACCGCAGAAACCAGGCGTATTCGGCGTACCTCCACAATCAATCTCCGTCTCATCTCCATCAAGCACACCGTTGAAACACGACGGGGCACGAATCACCACGCTCACGGCGGCGCTCTGACGATCGTGCGCATCAATATCAAAGGCACGAGCCACGAGATTCCGTACGGATTGAAGCGGAATACCGGCCGTATCCCACTGCACCTCTCCGGTGAAACTCTGTGAGGAACTGGCGGATGAAGCCGCCTGATCAATCACCGTCCCATTGTCAGAAAATTCAATATAAGAAACCGCGCTGTCATCCGTCGCGCTCGCGCGAACCGTGACGAGGCTGTCCGCCGGAACGCCCTGGCCATCCTGCGGATCGATAACGGAAACATTCGGATCTTGCGTATCGATCAGATTTCCGGTGCGGAATGCCGCACTGCAGGCAGGAGCAAATCCGCCACAGACGAGCGACTGCCCCTGTGTAGATCGAAGCGATGCGCCAATTTGAATGTTGTAATCGGTATCCGCATCAAAACAGAACAATGCGGCATTCGGTGCAGGGCACGGCGCGCTCGGCACAAACGTCACGACGGAATTATTCACCGTGAGCGTCCCTGCGACCGTCGTTCCTCCGCCCTGTGTTACGAGAATTGCCGTTGCCGTTGCCTCATCTACCGGACGAGAAAACAAAATCTTCACCTGCACGTTTCGAATCGGCAGATTCCCTTGCGGCGTGATGGACTTCACCTGAAAAGCATTCGACGAACCGCCGCCTCCAAATCCTCCGCCAGATCCTCCCCCGCCCTGTGATGTTCCCCCGCCCGGACCTTGCGTTGCCTGAAGAAGACGTTCGATCACAAACCGTGCGATCGCCCATGCGGAAAGAATAATGAGCAAACCGATGACGGCCGACAAAATAATCTTTTTCGCTTGCGCAACCTTCGCGTCATCCCCGCCCGCCGTCATCCACACGAAGCCGGCATAGATCAAGAGCGTCACGAGGATGATCGCGACGAGACCGAGCGCAACGTTAATAATATTCGTTGCGATCACGCGTGGATCGGTCGATGATAAATTGACCGTCTGCCCGACTTCTGCGAGTCCGGTATCAACCTGTGCGAGTGCCGGATGCGACGAAAACAGAACCGCTCCCGCAAAAAGGGAGACGAAGAGGAAGAGCAGGGCGGTAAAGCGGCGCATGACTATGGGGTGAAGCTACAAGATTGTGACTGAGAAGAATTGTTGCAGCAGTTGGGCAATCCGGCACACGACTGTGCGGGGTTGGTTGCATTGATCGACGACGCGGGATTGAAACAGTTCTGATACGCGTCTTGCAGATCCGACAACAGGAACGGATTGTAGTAGTTGAGTTCGCTCGGCTGGAGCCCCGAAGGCAGATACGCGCGGTGCTTCATGACGAGCTGCGACTTCACCGCTTGCTCACCCGGCTGCACCGGCGTGTTATTGGCGGTCAAAAGCTCCATCCCCACAAACCACCAGAACGTATCGGGATCGGTTTCACCCGGACCTTTCGCCTGGATCGAAGCGGCGTCGCTCGTGAAACTCGACGACTGCATCAGATCATCGAATGTCGCCAAAACATTTTCATCAAGCGGACGATTCGATTGACCCGAACCTGGCGACGCATCCGGCACCGTTTCGGTCACACGCGGCGGATTGAGCTTTACTTGATTCGTCGTGCCAAAACTCCAGACATACGTATCTTGCGGCGGACCATCCGCGGCACCGTTATCGTTTCCATCGAGTGAATTTCCGACCACGTCCGTAATACCGTCGTACCCCTGATTCGTGAATTGCGCCGTCGGCGGTTGGCTTGAAAGTGTCGCGGCTCGGACGGTTGTCTCGAGCGTGGCGTCGGCAGGCAAGCAGAATACGTCTCTGCCACACGAATTCACCCCGCATTTGCTGAATGTCGTAAATTCAACGGTGCGATACTGGTTACTGATATGGAAATCACCCTCAAGCGGAGTCCCGGCACCGGAATCAGGACGAATTTGAATGTTGGAAAATCCGGAACCGTTTTGAAAAATACCGGACGCACCCGTCGGATCAACGGCTTCATTGAACGTGACCTGCAAAACAATATTGCGCGGATACGTCCCGCCCGGATACGGAATCGCTGCCAACACTTTCGGAGGCGTCGTATCAAGGAAGGTCGAAACCTCGAATCCCCACTCATATCCACCGCCAAATGCTCCGCCGAACGCCGCACCGCCAGCCGCGAGCAGGATGCCGGAATTCCCTCCTTTCAATTGGACAGTATATTTTACGTTCGCCGTTGGGCTCCCAAGCGGCGCAACCGGACGGATCACGAATGTTTTGCGATCCTGCGTGAAATTCACCCGCGCAGCGACCGATGTCAGCGCCGTTCCTTCGTCTCCGGTTTGGAAAATTTTAATATTTCCCGCATTCAATCCGTTCACCGTTCCGCTCGTAGCTTCTGTCCATCCTTCGATAAACGATGCGGGCTGGATCGGCTGCTTGAACGTAATGATCACCGGCGTGTTCCGCGGAATATTGGTTGCGTTCCGTTCTGGCAAATGATATTCGATAATGCCGTTCCCAAGAGAACCCGACGAACCGACAAGGCCGCCGCCGAACCCTCCACTCCCCGATCCCGTGATTCCGCCTCCAATACCCGCTCCCACGAGTGCATTCAAAATAAACGCGGTGATCGCCCACGCCGACGCGATGATCACGAGACCGATAATCGCATTGCGAATCGTTTTCTTGGCCGTATCCACCTTCGTGGCATCGCCGCCCGCTGTCATCCAGGTGAATCCCGCGTACAACAACAAAACCAAGAAGACGACTCCGAGGAATCCAAGAAAAATGTTGATGATGCGTCCGATGATCTGGATCAGATCCGATCCGCCCGACACACCTGCGGCCGTCGCGACGTCTTGGACGTTCTGCGTACTCTCCGGTGTCTGCGCCGAAGCAACCGGAACCATACCGAAAACGCACGCGGTCAGAATGCAGACCGTAAATGCACGACGAAAGGCCGTGTGCATGAATGCGAAACGTGAAACATCCATGTCCTTGGCGACAGTATAGCGGAAAATCAAAGACGCAACCATCAAAACTAGGGATAACTTTGATACAAAAGAACTCGCCGCTCGGCGAGTTCTTTTTGATCGGTGGTTTTCTTACGAAAGAAGCTTTTGGACGATGTTTCGGACGGTTGTCCCATCCGCTCGACCGTCCACTTCTTTCATGACGAGTCCCATGATCTTTCCCATGTCTTTCATCGTGGCGTTTTGCTCCTTGATGATGCGCTCGCACACCGCAGCAAGCTCAGCTTCGGGCATTGCGGCGGGCAAAAAACGTTCAAGGAGGACAATCTCTTCGGTTTGCTTGTCGACGAGGTCTTGGCGACCCGCGGCCGTAAAGTCCGCGAGCGCATCGCGATACTGTTTGGCCATCGTACGGATCACGGCAACGACTTCGTCATCCGAAAGATCGTGCTGGACGTCAATCTGTTTATTTTTGAGCGCGGAACGAACCATTCGGAGCGTAGAAAGCACCGATTCATTCTTGGCCTTCATGGCCTCTTTGAGCTCAACGTCGATTTGTTCGAGGATGGTCATGCGGTTTAAAACCGGCCTTTCTTTTTCACTTCCGGCTTGAGTTTGCCGGTTTTGAGTTCGTATTCGTACTTTTCGCGCATTTCTTCGCGGCGCAATGCACCGTCACGGCGTTTGTTCGGTTTTTCATCCTTGCGCAAAAAACGGATCTTTTTTGCCTGAAGAACCTTTCCACTCGACTGAATTCGGCGCTGAAAGCGTCGGAACAGAGCGTCGAACGTTTCTCCCTTTTTTCGCTTCACTTCTGCCATAGTCGTACACTCCTTTCAGTATTGAGGATGATGATAATAGCTCCGACATTCCGTCGGAATCGACGAAAATGAAGATATCCCATAACCCGCTTCCGGTCAAGCACCTTCCCTAATGCTCCACCCCTCCTAAGGGGCGAGCTAATACGGGATGTGAACGCGAGGACTGTTTGAGTGATCTAGCGAAGCGATGAACGAGTTCCGCCGCGGAACATCCCGTATTAGCTCGCCCCGTTCCCCAACTTCTTTTTGACTTCATTCACAATCTTTCGTGCATCCACAATTTCCTGCGTTCCCGCATCCATGTCACGGATGATCGCGGTGCCATCCAACACTTCCTTTTGACCGACGATAATCGCCCACTTCGCAGCGCGGCGATTCGCAATTTCCATTTGCGCCTTGATGGCGTGCTTCGCAAACGCTTCACCGGCTTGGATCCCCGCCTTGCGAAGCTCTTCGAACATGGCGAGCGCACGCTTCTTTCCTTGATCACCGAGGTGCGCGACGAACACATCGATCGTCGGCTGCGGAACGCTCACGTTCAGGTCTTTCATGCGCGAGACGATGCGATCGAGTCCGAGCGCGAATCCGGCAGCAGGCGTCGGGCGTCCACCAAGCAATTCACCGAGACCGTCATAGCGTCCACCCCCGCCGAGCGCAGCCTGCGCAAGTTCCTGATCATCCGACTGCGTATAGAGCTCAAACACCGTCTTGGTGTAATAGTCCAGACCGCGAACGAGATACGGATCGAGTTGATACGGTACGCCGGCTTCATCAAGATATTCGAGCACGCGCATGAAGTGCGCTTTGGAATCTTCATCGAGCCAGTCCACGATCTGCGGCGCTTCGGCTTTGAGTTCGGCAACGGCCGGATCTTTTGAATCGAGAATCCGAAGCGGATTCTTGAGCAAACGCTTTTTATCTTCTTCGGAAAGTTTGGCGCGCTTGGTGCGGAAATACGATACGAGCGCGTTCTTATAATTGATACGCGACTCCGGTGTTCCGATCGAGTTTACGCGGATCACGGCATCGACACCGAGCTCTTTCAAAATAATATGGCTCATGAGCGCAAGCTGCGCGTCAACGACCGCGTCATCCTCGCCGATCACTTCACATCCGAATTGCGAAAATTGACGATACCGCCCGTGCTGCGGACGATCGTGACGGAACATCGGACCCTGATACCACAGCTTCACCGGCTGCGGCATGTTGATCATCCCGTTGTGGATGTAGGCACGCATGATCGGAGCGGTGCCTTCGGGACGGAGCGCGAGTTTTTCGCCGCCAGAGGTTTCAAACGCGTACATTTCCTTTTCAACGATGTCCGTCGCTTTGCCGACGCCGCGTACGAACAAATTCGTTTCTTCGACGATCGGCGTCTCAATGCGTTCAAATCCGTACGCACCGGCCACGGATTCGCACGTCGAACGGACCATATTCCAATACGGCTGGTCGACGGGCAGAATGTCGCGCATTCCACGGGGAGGCGCGATCGGTTGCGGAGCTTTTTTGTTAGGGACCTCTTCTTTCTTGACGACAGGTTTCTTGGGCATCATAGCGGTGGAGACAGAGGTTTACTGAGTAGAGACGTCGGGGTTCACGTACGCGGGATTCTCAAAGACCTTCCAGCGATCGAGCGGCCAGCCGCGGAACCACACGCGTCCGACAACGGAGGAACGCTTGATGGGGCCGAAGTAACGCGAGTCGAGACTGGCGATGCGATTATCTCCCATCACGAAATACTCGTCGCTCTTGAGCGTGACGGTTTTTGTTGTCGCGGTAAAATCCTGATCGAGATATTCCTCTTCCGGCAACACGAATCCGTTCGGGTTTGCGTCATTGAATACTTTCACCTGACCGCCCGCGATTTCAACCGTCTCGCCCGGAAGTCCGATCACGCGTTTGATGAAAAACTGATTGGAGTCGGTTGGCGGACGAAACACGACGATGTCACCGCGAATCGGCTCGCGAAAACGATACGATACTTCATCGATGATGAGATACTCGTGATCAAAAAAGTTCGGCTCCATCGACGCACCTTTGACGTAAAACGGCTGGATCAGGAAGTACCGGACCGGAATGATGATCGCAAGCGACACCGCCGCGACCTGGATCAGCTCAAACAGGAAGCCGAGCGCCATTTTGGGCGCTTGGTCGGCAGAGGTCTCATCGCGACGTCGAAAAAGTTGCATAAAGAGGGAGAGTACAGCGAGTTTAGCGCGGTTTCGACGGTCTGTCGAGGGTCGGCTCCTAGCGGATTCGGGACTGGATGGCACGCCGGACGCGGGACTGAAAAACAGCACGATTCACGTGTGCCGCAGCCATAACGGTGAGGCTCGCAACGACGGATTCGGTCGAACCAAGAAGCGCCAGAACCCATCCGTTTTTCGTGAGTTCCGGAAAAAACGAAAAGACGATTGCAGCCATGATCGGAGACGCAACCGCGCCAACAAACAGTCCGAGCCGCGCCGGATTCGTAAAGTCTTGTCGAAGCGCGTACGAGAACAATCCCTTGCCCGGTTCAAGACGTAATTTTCCCTCGCGGACAAGCGACGCGTATGAACTCTTATACAGGAAGATGGATTGAATCGCCGTCGTGAGCGAAAGGGCGACGGCGGAAAGACCGAACACGACACCGGCGAGCGCGAGACGTCCGTCATGAATGAGCGACTCGACCTGAAACGCGCCGTACGTCGCAAGAATAAAAACAGGAATAAGAATGCGTGATCGCTTTGCAAGCTGACGCCACGAAAAACCCGATCCTCGCAACGCAAACAACTCCGCGGTTTCGGACAACAAGTCATCCGCCGTTGCCGCGAATACTTTTCCGATGCCCGCAAGGACATGTTCGAGCACGTGCGCGACCGGACCAACGATCAAAAGCGCTTTGATGATCGACTGCGCAACTTCGGTCCGCGTGTGCGCGTTATCGAATGTCACACGATTCACGATCACGTCGATCGCGTGCGGATACAAATCCTCGTTCACCTCGCGCATCAATACCTGCTCGCTCTCCGTGAGTCCCTGATTTTCAAGCGGAATCAGGATGATCTTTTTGAATTCGTATCGCTTCCCCAAAATGATTCTTACTTCTTCGTACAAGTTAATCCCCTTGCGCTCCGCATTTCGCAGCTCTTCTTCCGAAAAAACCGGCAGTTCTTCATGACGCAAAAGACGCTCGAGCCATGGAATGATCGTGTTGTGCTGCGTTTCCTGCGAGATTCGATCGACAGCCTGAAGCACGCGCTCCGGCGTCTTATCAACCGTGCGCACACCGATCCCGTACCCTTTTTCAAGAAGCTTGCGAAACGCCTCATGTCGCGAAGGTCGCACGGCGAGAACGTACCGAATTTCAATCGGAAGCTGTTCGCCGATTTCGAGCTCAACGGGATTCGTCACGGCCGTCACATGATACCGATCCACACGGGGCGGACGCTTAAACGGAAGCAGCTTGGACCAGAACGATGTGAGTTTCGACATGCGGGAGATTGTAACATGCGGACGTTGACAGAGCGTCCATCCATTGCGAGACTACTTCTACGCTATGAGCGACCCCTCCCGTCCCGCCCCCATCGTGAGTTTCGATGATATTGATCGTCTCCGTGGTGAGCTGGGTCGCATCGTGTGCACCTCCGGCGGATATGATCCCGTACATCCCGGCCACCTGAGTTGCATTTTGGAATCAAAAAAATTCGGCGACACCGTCATCGTCGTCGTGAACGGTGATAGTTTCTTGACCGCGAAAAAAGGAAAGCCGTTCCAAAATCTTGAAACACGCTGCCGCATTATGAGCTACGCGCGCGGCGCAGACTTCATCGTGCCCTTCGAGATCGAAAACGATCAGACGGTCCGCGAAGCACTCCGCAGACTCAAGCCCCATGTTTTCACAAAAGGCGGCGACCGATGCTCTCCTGAAACGATTCCGGAATGGGACGTCTGCAAGGAACTCGGTATCGCCGTCGAAACCGGCATCGGCGAACCAAAGAATTGGTCGAGCTCCGAATTTCTCGCGAAATGGAAGGACGAAAAATAACAAAACGCCTCGCAATCAGCGAGGCGTTTTGATGGTGGACGCACCTGGGATCGAACCAGGGACCTTTCGAATGTGAATCGAACGCTCTAACCAGCTGAGCTATGCGTCCTAATGACACGACGACACGGATGCTACACAATATCCGCATGCCTGACAAGTCTCCCCGCCCGACCGTACGCGATGTGATCCATCCTGCCGCTCTCGACCTCAAGCCGCGCCGAATCGTTTGCGAAGCGGATCGTCACGTAGGGCGTCTTGAGGCTGAAGTGTTGCTCGCATTCGTCTTGAAAAAAGATCGAACGTGGCTCCGCGTCCACGATGACGCACGCCTCACGACGAAACAGACGAAGACGTATCGTGTGCTTGTCGCACGACGAAAACGCCGAGAACCCATCGCGTACATTTTAGGACAAAAAGAATTCTACGGGCTTCCTTTACATGTTGATAGAAACGTCCTTATCCCACGACCGGAAAGCGAGCTCGTGGTTGATCGCGTACGTGAAATCCTGAAACACGAACCGTCTTCCACGGATCTCGTGTGGGACGTTGGAACAGGAAGCAGTGCGATCGCTCTTGCGATTGCGAAGCACATCAAGCCGCGCAAGGTGATCGCAAGCGACATTTCATCAAAAGCACTCACCGTCGCGAAGAAGAATGCAAAGAATCTCAAAATCAGCAACGTCGCGTTCTTCAAAGCAAATCTTCTTGATACAACGATGCGACGCGCTCTCGAAACAAAAAAATCCCCACGCCTCATCATCACCGCAAATCTCCCCTACCTCCCTCTTTCGGACCGGACAAAGCTCGACAAAGACGTCGTCGCGTTTGAACCGAAAACGGCGCTCTTCGCAAAAAAGAACGGACTCGAACTCATCGAAAAACTTCTTCGCCAACTCTCCTCATTCGATATTCACTTCCACACCCTCCTCATCGAATACGATCCCCCACAAACAAAAACGCTCCGCACTCTCGCACGAAGCATTTTCCCGAAAGCGAAACTCAAAATTCACAAAGACCTTGCAAAACGTGACCGTGTTCTTGAAATTACGCGATCCCTCTGATCACGCGAATATCCGCGCCGATCGCGTTCAGACGTTCAGCGACCTGTTCGTATCCGCGGGAAATGGAATAGACGTTCCGCAAAATCGACGTTCCTTCGGCCGCAAGCATCGCGATTAAGATAATCATCGCAGGACGCAACGCGGGCGGACAGACAATCTGCGAACCTTTGAGCGGTGTCGGTCCGTGCACAAACACACGATGCGGATCGGCGAGCGTGACGTTCGCGCCGAGACGATTCAGCTCCGTGAAATAAATGGCACGATTCTCCCACATCCAGTCGTGGACAAGCGTCGCCCCTTTGGCCTGTGTCGAAATCGGAACGAAAAACGGAAGGTTATCACTGTTGATACCCGGATACGGCTGGGCATGAATCTTATCGTGAAGTGCGTGCAACTTGGATGGATACACCGTCACATCGACAAGTTCGGTGCGCCCATTATGCGCCGTGTACACCTTGGAACATTTCATACGGAGTCCCATCTTGCGGAGCTTGAGCAATTCAAGTTCCAAAAAACGGATCGGACAACGCTTGATCGTGAGTTCGGATCCGGTCGTGACAGCCGCACTCACGAACATCATGGATTCAATCGGATCTTCGCTGTTCCACCATTCGATCGGCTGATTGATATCCTTCACGCCATGGATCGTCAAAACGGTCGTACCGATTCCCTCGATCTTCACGCCGAGCGCTTCGAGAAAAAAGCAGACGTCTTGGACCTGATAGTTCGGCGGTGCATATCGAAGTGTCGTTTTCCCCGGAATGAGCGCGGCAGCCATCAAAAGATTCTCTGCCGCCGTGTCACTCGATTCATACATGACGATATCGGCAGGCTTCAGCTTTCCCGTTTTCACGACGTAGGCATTTTGTCCGGAAAGGATCTTCACGCCGAGCGCTTCGAGACCGTATCGATGCGCTGCGATCGTGCGCATCCCCATGCGGCAACCACCCGCTGACGGAATCTCGAACGTCTTCAGCCGATGAATCATCGAACCCATGAGCATGATCACGGAACGCGTCTTTCCTCCGGACTTGCGATCCATCCCCTTCAGATCGAACGTCTTCGGCGGTTTGATCTCAAGTGTATTCTGTTCCTTCCACGTCGCCTGGATACCGATGCTCTGAAACACTTCGAGAATACGAAACACTTCTTCGATGCGTGGAATATTGTGAAGTGTCGTCGTGTTCCGATTCAACAGTGCGGCAAAAAGGAGACCGAGCGCGCCATTCTTCGATCCTCCCGTCGCAACCTCTCCGTGCAGTTGTTTACCTCCGTGAATTTCAAAATCTACCGAGTCGCTGACCGAAATGATCTTATGATCCAATACATCTCCCAGCTTGCGCAGGAGATCGATCCCCATGTTCTGGTCCCCTTTCTCCATGCGCACAAGCGCGCTTTGTGAGGTTCCGAGGGCGGATGCGACATCGGCCTGGGTCAGGCCGCGCTGTTCGCGGATCCGACGGACGAATGCGCCCATCGCACGACGTTCTTCAGCGAGCTGCGCAACAGAGGAGGATTTTGGCATATAAAAAAGATATATCGTATATGATATACCACTTTTGCCGTTTCGTCAATCACGTTGAACGCGAGAACCTACGGATTCGTTGATGACGCCGCGTCGAGTGTTGCAGGCAAAAGAGCGGCGGATGTCACGATTGAAATCCACGTTTGTCCCGGCTCAAAAAAGATCTCACCGCCCTCAACGGATTCAAAGGTGAACCATTCACCGGCCGTACGACGCCATGTCACATCAAAACGCTTCCCACTCCGGAACAACACGCTTTTTCCGCTTCCGGTCGTGCGGATCTTGAGACGGCCGTAGTCATCGAGCACTTGTTCTTCGGATCTGAGAATCAACACGTTCGTCGAACTCACGACGGTCCCATCGGCGTCTTTCTGGATGATACCGGCCTGACGACGAATATATCGGTTCGTATCTTCATCATACGTCCATGCCACATTGAATGTCCCACCATACGGAACGTTCACGCTCGTGACGTTTCCTCGTTCGGTCGATGTCGTGGCTTCCGAAAGAAAGCGCCAGGGCGTAAACTCCCCCGCTTCCCACTCCTTTTTCTGGACTGCCTTCGTGATCAATTCGGAACGCGTGTACACGTTGTGTGGCGCGGCACGTTTTGCAGACCGCCAAAAAAATCCGCCGTTGAAAAACTCGTCCAGATTTCGGAATCCGGGGAGAGACGTGGCCTTCTGAAGTGCCTCGGCGCTCCCGCCAACATGGACATACACTGCATTGAGAGCATCCGCGAGGTCGACATAGTACGGGCGTGCGCTGCGGACCGGACCGATCTGCTCAACCGTCGACGAAGCATCATACACAACCATGAACCGTGTTATTCCGCCTTCAACCGGAGCTTCGACGACGACGCGCGCTGCGGAAACACCGGAAAGCGGACGTGCGTCCGGCGAATTCTCAATCATAACCGCGACCGGCATCAAGGCTTCCATTCCGTTCGGAACAGGAATGCCATCCAGGTGTCGCGGCACCACATTCATATCGATCGTCGTCGAGGTCGGAGATAAGAGGCTGTTCTCCTGACCCGTCTGAGCGTTCCGTGTTTTCCCGCGCAACACCAGGCTAAAAATGACACCGGCGATCAACAAAACCAAAACGGCCCCGGCCAATACGATAGGCCAGGACCGTTTCAAAAACGTTTCGAGATTGAAGGGTGTTTTTTTGGTGGCGTTGGTCATGAGGATACCCCCATTGTACCACCTTACTTCGCAGCCTCTGCGGCGGCGGTTTCTTCGGCTTTCTTCGCTTCTTCCTCTGCCTTCTTCTCTTCGGCTTCGGTCTTCACCGCAGTCACGTCACCAGCACCTTCTTCTTCCATCTTCTTCAACTGGTCTTCGGTGAGCGGAGCGGACACGGAGACGAGAGACACGGTCGGATCGAGGAGAACGGTCACGCCTGCCGGAAGTTTGAGGTCAGCAACGGTCACGAGGTCGTCGAAACCCACGAGCACGCCGAGGTCAATTGTGATCTCGTGCGGCAAATCAGCAGGGAGACACTTCACGAGCACAGCGTCGTATGCCTTCATGAGCGTACCGGCCATTTCCTTCACCGCCGGAGCATCGCCCTTGAACGCGAGCGGAACTTCGACTTCGAGCTCTTCCTTCATGTTGATCTGACGAAGATCGACGTGCTGCGGACGAAGCGTGAGGTGGTTCACTTGAACCTCTTGGATCAAAACCTTCACGGTCGTTGCACCGTCGATCGCCAAGTCGATCAAGGACGAGCTCCCAGCCGTGCGATACAATTTTTGGAATTCAGAAACGCCCAGCACCAAGGCCTTGGGTTCGGTTCCGTGACCGTACACGACGGCAGGAAGCTTCCCGGCGTTGCGGACGTTTTTGACGCGCTTTCCGAGTTCGGTACGCGTGGCGGCGGTGAGGGCAAATGGCATATCAAAATAGGCAAAATCAGTGCCGGAAAGATACGATATTCCTCGAAATCTGTCAACTCTTCACCTTCCCTACGATTTTTGCAGTCGTAGACTTCGACAGAATTCCTGACTTTCTTCCTGTAATAACCGATGTGCGGCGATACAATCGTCTGCAGAAATCGGAGGTGATTCGCGAAACTGAAGTGCATCTTGAATTTCAAGATCCGTCATCAATCCCACCGAGCTCATCGATCCTTGGGTTTCAAGAATAATTGCCAGCATCGCATGTCCGCACGTGCGGCACGTACAATGAAACAACCGCGTCGTCCCCTTCTCTCCCACAAGCCGAACGTCGGCAGCAGGATACGAAGCGTGACAGAGCGGGCATTGCGCAAGCAGATGCGAAGAATGAGCCTGATCCATGTCTTTCAAGATATCGTTTTCGTGCCGCTGGGTCAACGCGTACGAGTATCCGTTCCGGACGGACGGCGGACGGCGACAGATTCTGCAAGTGCGACCATCAAAAAAGCGACGACAAGTGACGATGCGGCGGCCGAAACAAACGGGAGCGGAATGCCGGTCACGGGCATAATGCCGAGATTCATTCCTGCGTTTACGAGGAGATGAAAACCGATGAGTGCGATGAAACTCACAAGAAGAATTTGTGCGAACGGATCTGAAGCGGCTTTGGCAATCGAAAGCAGCCGGACGGTAATGACACCGAAGAGAACAAGAACAATCGTGATCCCGATAAAGCCGAGATCTTCACCGATGACGGAAAAAACGAAGTCCGTCGAAGCTTCCGGTAAAAACTTGAGACGTGATTGTGATCCTTCCCCGATTCCTTTGCCAAAAACGCCGCCCGAACCGATCGCGATGCGTGCCTGGGTGACGTTATAGCCGGCGCCGCGCGGATCCGCCGCCGGATTCACGAATGAGATAAGACGCGCTCGCTGATATGAATGAAGCCCGACGGTCCAGAGCAGCGTTCCCGCGATCATGATGCCGCCGATCATGAGCAGCCACGCACGACGTGGAAGTCCGGCAAACAACACGGCAACGATCCACATCATGATGAGGACGATGGCAGAACCGAAGTCAGGCTGGAGCAAAACGAGTCCGGCATACAGCATTGTCGCCGCACCCGATCCAATGAGCGGAATCCAGCCAAGACGCTTGTGGACGTGACGCGACAAATACCCGGCCAAAAAAACAGCGAGCAGCACCTTTGAAAGTTCGACCGGCTGAAACGACAGGTTTCCGATCACGAACCATCCGCGCGTCCCGCGGATTGTTTGCCCGAAAAAGAGAACGGCGGTCAGCAGAAATGCGCCGACGCCATACAACGGCAACGCGAACGGACGGATATACCGATAATCGAGAAAGACCGCACCAAAAATAAGCGCCCATCCGATCATGGAGGCAACGATCTGTTTTTCAAATTGGAACAACGAGGCATCCCGTGAAATCCCGATGCCGTAGATCGCAAGCAATCCCAAGACGGTCAATGCCGTAGAGGCAAGAAGCAACGTCCAGTCGAACCGAACAAATAATTCTAACCCTCGGCGCATGAAGGGAAGGTGCCATAGCGGATCGCCTTTGTCATCCGCTATTGTCTGAAGTGTTCGGTCGGAAGATAACTCTCCTCATCCAGAAAATTGATGACGGGAATAATCTCGGTCCGTGAAACGGAGGGGATGTTTTCAAACCAGTCGAGATCGACGTGTCGGGTTTCACCGGGAACAAGCCGCGTGAGCGAAATACGGTTCACGCCAATGACATTCGTCGCACGATACACACGAACAATGAGATCCATGTTCCAATATCCGTACGAACCACGATTGATGACATCAAAGGACGTTCGCCCAACCTGACGCGATCCGATCACGAGATCGCGGTTGAACGTCACGTTTTCGAACGCCACATTGAAACGTTCGATCTGAAAATCCGTATATCTCTCCCCCACCTGCGACGGATCGACGCGGTGCCATCGAATGTTTTCGACCACGAGTTGCGCAACCGCTCCACCACGGCTCTTGGGACGAAATCCGAGTTCGGTCATCACGCCTTTTGATCCCGGCATCACGAATCCGTTCCGAATCGGCGTCTGTTCACCGGATATGTTGAATCGATAATTGAACTCCACCCACCACTGCAGATTCGCATTTTCCAGATCGACAGCCATATCGAACCGCCCATCCGTCGTCTCCAGCACCATCACGCTTCCTGTTTGAATATTCTTGGGCTGATCAGATTCAAGCGACGTGAGCGTCACTTGATTGGATGCGATCTCGGCAGTGAGCCGTGACTCCCGCGGATACGAAATCAAAAAGGCGTCGGCGAGTCCCCACAAAATATAGAGCCAAAGAAGACCGCAGAACCCGATGAGCGCACCATAGCCGATGCGCGTGACCAAGATACGATTTCGTACCCAAAAGGATGCGAACTTCAATTCACCTTCCGAAAACCCTCCACCGATCTCGACCGGGCCAGGCGGCATGACACCAGTGTACCACGCAGCCCTTGCTCCGAATGCTTTGGACCGCTACCATTGGCCCATCCTCAACTATGGCCAAAGACGACAAAAAGAAGTCCGGAAATTACGGTGCGGAACAGATCTCCGTCCTCGAAGGTCTTGATCCGGTACGCAAGCGTCCGGGCATGTACATCGGCTCGACCGGACCGGATGGGTTGCACCACCTGATCTGGGAAGTCGTCGACAACTCGTTCGACGAAGCCATGGCCGGGCACGCCAATCTTATTACCGTGACGATGAACGCCGACGGCAGCATATCGGTACATGACAATGGCCGCGGTATTCCGGTTGATACGCACAAACAATTTAAAGTCTCCGCCCTCGAACTCGTACTGACCAAGCTCCACGCGGGAGGAAAATTCGGCGGCGACGCATCGGGCTATAAAGTCTCCGGCGGTCTCCACGGTGTGGGTGTTTCGGTCGTGAACGCGCTTTCTGATCATCTCGAAGTCATCGTCGAACGCGACGGCGGTATGTACCAGCAGGAATACGCACGCGGCATTCCGAAATATAAGGTGAAGCAAATCGGCAAGAGCAAAAACCACGGAACGAAAGTCACGTTCAAACCGGACGCCTCCATCTTTACGACCGTCGAATTCGAACTCAGCCGCGTCTTGGAACATCTTCGCCAGCAATGCTATCTCACCAAGGGCATTCGCCTCTTGATTGTCGATGCACGCACCGCACCACACGCGAGTTACGGTTTTTATTTCGAGGGCGGCGTCGCGTCGTATGTGCGTCATTTGAACCACTCAAAGCACGTCAAACACGACTCCGTATTCTACGTTGAGAAACAGGTCGAAAAAGCCTCCGTCGAAATCGCGATCCAATATACGGAGGAATACAGCGAGAGCCTCTACGCGTACACCAACAACATCACCAACCCCGAAGGCGGTTCGCACGTGATGGGGTTCCGTTCGGCACTCACTCGCGTATTGAACAACTACGCGCGCGGCAAAGGCTATCTCAAAGAGAAGGATGAAAACCTGACCGGTGAAGATGTCCGTGAAGGTCTCACGGCCGTCATTTCGATCAAGATCCCGGAACCGCAATTCGAAGGACAAACAAAAGCCAAGCTGGGCAACCCCGAAGTGCGTGGCGCGGTTGAAACCGTCGTTAATGAAGCGCTTGCGATGTTCCTCGAAGAACATCCGCGCGACGCCGAAGCCATCATCGGAAAGTGCGTGCTCGCCCAACGCGCCCGTGCCGCCGCCCGTGCCGCCCGTGACACCGTGTTACGCAAAGGCGCACTCGAAGGGTTTACGCTTCCGGGAAAACTCGCCGACTGTTCGACGAAAGATGCGAGCGTCTCCGAGCTCTACATCGTCGAGGGAGACTCTGCCGGAGGCTCCGCGAAACAGGGACGCGACCGCGAGTTCCAGGCGATTCTTCCGCTTCGTGGAAAAATCTTGAACGTGGAACGCGCGCGTCTCGACAAGATGCTTGGCAACAACGAAATCAAGAGCCTTGTCATCGCACTCGGAACGAATATCGGTGAGATGTTTGATCTCTCGAAGTTGCGCTACAACCGCATCGTCATCATGACCGACGCCGACGTCGACGGTGCGCACATCCGCACGCTCTTGCTGACGCTCTTCTACCGCTACTTCCCCACCATCATCACCGACGGCCACCTCTTCATCGCAAAACCTCCCCTCTTCCGCGTCTCTAAAGGCAAAAACGCGCAGTATGCGTTCTCTGACAAAGAGCGTGACGATCTCGTGGCCGAATTTTCAAAACAGAAAGAGGACGTAAAATTATTGAAAGCAAAAAAAGAAACGACGGAAGACGCACCGGAAGCGACATCCGAAACCGGAGACGAACTCGAAGCCGATGGAACGATCAAAGTTGTTGGAGGCATTTCGATCCAACGCTACAAGGGTCTTGGTGAAATGAATCCGGAACAGCTCTGGGAAACAACGATGAATCCGGAAAACCGCGTCATGAAACTTGTCACGATCGACGATGCCGTTGCTGCCGATGAAACCTTCGACATTCTGATGGGCGCCGAAGTCGCCCCGCGCAAAAAATTCATCCAAACGCACGCCAAAAACGCGAACCTGGATATCTAGCGCAAAAGAAAAAACCCCTTTTGGGGTTAAGCGGCGCGTCGTATTTCGATGTAACGCGGTTGATGAAGAGGAAGAGTGCTCACGTTCTTCCGTTGCTTCAACCGATCACACGCATCTTCGAGATGTACGATGCATCCCATGATGTGACAGAGCGAGTCGAGACGATCTCGTTGCTGTGTCACTCGTTCCAGTTCGGCGACGTCCTTGGGACGGCTCCGAAAGAGTGCGTGCTCGTGGGCGAATACGGCATACACTCGTTCAAGCATGTGCGTGAGAATCGTCTCGATGCGTGACAGCGGCCAGGCTCGCACGGCATGAGCTGGTTGAAGCGCTGGGCGCATTCCGTAAAGCTTCTCGAGTGTTCGAAGAGCTTCGGAGAATTCTGTGATGACATCCCCCCTGATCGACAGTCCTTCACGCGCCTTCACAGGATCGTTGCAGATCGTATGAAGGGAACGGAAGGCGATGGCACGGCACTGGGGATCACCTGGGACCCCTGTTGCGATCTCGAGGATCACATCTATGCTCCTTTTTATAATGTAAACGGTCGGGAATGGTCCCAAACCATCCTCTGTATACCGGAAGGCGCGCGTCTTGTCAATCGTCTCAAGTCGTGATATCTTGCCAAGCATGAAGCCCGCGAAGGGTTTTTTAGAACCTATGAATCCTGTAAAAGCCCTCACTGACTACCTTCGTTCCGCCAAAGCGGAGCTCGAAAAAGTAACCTGGCCGTCCCGCAAAGACACCATCCGCTATAGCTCCCTCGTCCTTGGCGTGAGCGTGCTTGTGGCTGTGTTCTTCGCCGGTCTCGACTTTGGTCTGAACCGCATCGTGACGTTGCAACTTGAAAGCCGCGATGGAACGACTCAACAGCAGCCGGTCGCGGACCCCGCTCCCGTCACTCCCGTGGTTCCAGGTCTCGATATCGAACCCCAGAGCGGCGACTTCCGCCCTTCAGACGTTCAGGTCGAACCAACGACCCCGACCCCTCAACCATAATCCTGCTCTTTGATTTTGTATGGCTAAACAAACCCTTGATCTCGGCCGCCGCTGGTTCGCGATCCACACGTACTCCGGGTACGAGGAAAACGTCGCCGACAACCTGAAGCGACGTATCGATACGCTCGGTATGGGCGACAAAATCTTCGGAGTCATCGTGCCGACCGAAAAGAAAATCAAGATCAAGAACGGCAAACGCAAGGTCGTCGAAGAAAAAATCTTCCCGGGATACGTGCTCGTTGAAATGGTTGTGACGGATGACTCGTGGTACGTCGTGCGCAACACGCCGAACGTCACGGGATTCATCGGCACCGGTACCACGCCGTCCCCGCTCTCCGAAAAGGAAGTGCAGCATCTTGTGAAGCGCATGGGCACGGCCGAGGAACCGCAATTCTCCATCGACATCCAACCGGGTATGCCGGTCAAGATCGGTGACGGACCGTTCAAGGGATTCGAAGGCAAGGTCAACGAAGTGGATGGCGCACGCGGCAAAGTAAAAGTGCTCGTCTCCATGTTCGGCCGCGAGACCCCACTCGAACTCGATTTCACCCAGGTAAAGAAGATCTAATCGCGAGGTCTTCAGGAATGATGCGCTTCTCGTCGCTCCTGATTACTCACCACGATTTACGAATATGGCCAAAAAGGTCAAAACACTCATCAAGTTGCAGATCGTCGGTGGTCAGGCGAACCCTGCCCCGCCGGTCGGTACCGCTCTCGGTCCGCAAGGATTGAACATCGCGGAGTTCTGCAAGCGCTTTAACGACGCCACGGCGGATCGCCGCGGCGAAGTCGTCCCGTGTATCATCACGGTGTACGAAGACCGCACCTACGACTTCATCCTGAAGATCGCTCCGGTCGCCGAAATGCTGAAGAAGGCCGCTGGAATCCAAAAGGGTTCCGCGAAACCGCTCCAGGAAAAAGTCGGTAAAATCACCAAAGCTCAGATCCGCGAGATCGCGGAAAAAAAGCTCCCTGACCTCAACTGTCACACCGTCGAAGCTGCCATGAAGCAGGTCGAAGGCACAGCCAAGAACATGGGACTCAACGTCGTCTAACACGACACAAAAAACATCCGGCACATCCGGGTGTTTTTGTTTGTGGTATCCTTCCCATCAATATGACAACCTCCAAATCTTCTCTCATCAAGACGTTGTACTTCTACGTCGTCTCGCTGATCTCACTCATGATGATCGTCTTCTCGACCGCCGATCTCGTGAATATTGGTCTCAAGACTTGGGTCTTTACGAAAGCGGATGATGCGAACTACTATATCCAACCATGCGCCGTACCGGTAATGCCGCCGGGCACCGACGCGCCCAACGTGGATTACATGAAGAACTGCGAAGACAACAATCGCATCCAAAAAGAAAATTACGAAGTCCAAAAGCAACGCGATGCCGTCCGCGATCTCGCCTTCCTGGTCGTCGGTATCCCCCTCTTCGCGTATCACTGGAGAACGATTCGCAAAGAATCACGGGACGAGAAATAAGCCCAACCGCCCCTTGACCCAGGGGCGGTTTTGTATTAGAGTGGCGCCATTACAAACCTAACCGTGGGAGGGCCCAACCGCCCGTCCGCACCACAGCTATGCCGCGTTCCAAACGCTACAATGAGCTCAAGAAGCTCGTTGACTCAAAGAAGCTCTACTCGCCGTCAGAAGCGATCGAGCTCGTGAAGAAGACATCGACAACCAAGTTCGACGGTTCCATCGAGGTGCACATGAACCTTGGGATCGACCCGAAGAAGGGTGAACAACAGGTTCGCTCGACGCTCGTCATGCCGAACTCGACCGGCAAGATGAAGAAGATCGCCGCGTTCGTCCCCGCTGACAAAGAAAAGGAAGCGAAAGACGCCGGTGCCGATATCGTCGGAGGTGAAGAGCTTCTCGAACAGATCGCCAAGACCGGAAAAGTCGACTTTGAAGTCGCCGTTGCGACGCCGGACATGATGCCGAAAATGGCCAAGGTCGCGAAGATCCTCGGTCCGAAGGGCCTCATGCCGAACCCGAAGACGGAAACCGTCGGCACGAACGTGAAAAAGATGGTTGAAGAACTCAAGCGCGGTAAAGTCACGGTGAAGAACGATGCCACGGGCAACGTCCACCAGGTGATCGGCAAGACGTCGCAGGACGATGCCAAGCTCCAAGAGAACTTCATCGCCGTCGTCGAAGCCATCCGCAAGATGAAACCGGCCAGCGCCAAGGGAACCTACATCAAGTCCCTGGTCATGACCTCCACCATGGGCCCCGCAATCAACGTTGATCCGGCCAAGGTCTAATCGATCCACATCGACGCAAAAACAGGGCATTGCCCTGTTTTTGCTTTCTCGATAAGGTTTCGGCCGATATGGTGAATCGTCCCGGCGCAATCCCTTACCAGCTCATCCGCGAGATGATGGCGTCGGGATATATCTGCGAGGCTGACCCGACGGCAATCCAGCCCTCGTCCCTCGACCTGACCCTCACCGACGAAGTGTATCGCTTGCGCGGCTCGTATCTCCCGCGACCCGGTGAACGCGTTGAAGACATCGCGACACGCGCGGCGCTCTATAAAACGAATCTCGACCTGCCGCTTGAAATCGGCGGGATCTATTTGATCCGTCTCAAAGAGACGCTTGAGCTTCCGCCAGGCATCCGCGCGACATCGTCAAACAAATCATCGAGCGGTCGTATCGATCTGCGTTCGCGCATTTTGGCGGACGGTGTGGCACGATACGATTCGATTCCGGCAGGATACATCGGCTCGCTCTGGCTCGAAGTCGTTCCGAAAAGTTTTCCCGTCAAACTCTATCCCGGCGATCGCGTGAATCAGATCCGCTTTTTCCATGGAGAAGCGCGATTCTCATCGCTCGAACATCGCATGATCTACGATCGGTATCGTTTGCTCCGCGGCCGCGACGGAGAGGCGATCCCCCCATCTGACGAAGTTGTTCGCGACGGCATCACAATGACCGTGGATCTCTCTTCTGAAGGCGTCATTGGCTGGTGGGCAAAGCGCGGCGCGACGAACATTTTGGATACACATCGCTTTGATCACGATCCGCACGAATTCTTCGAACCGATCCCGCGCCCCAAAAACGGTGAACTGACGCTTCGACCGGGCACGTTTTATATTCTTGTCACGAAAGAAAAAATTCTCGTACCACCGACGATCGCTGCCGAAATGGCGAACTATGATCCGTCCAAAGGCGAGTTCCGTTCGCACTTCGCCGGATTCTTTGATCCGGGCTGGGGCTGGAGCGAACGCGACGAAGAACGCGGCACCGCGGCGGTGCTCGAAGTCGAAGCGTATGGCCACGAGATCATTCTGCGTGACGGCCAGCCGATCTGCCTCATGGTCTGCGAACGCCTCTTGGCACCGCCGGAAAAAGTGTACGGACAAGATTTGAAGTCGAACTATTCGGGACAAACGGGACCGAGGCTCGCAAAATGGTTCACGCGGACCGGACCGACTCCGATTGCCCAACCCAATCTCCCGATCGTGGAACCCTCGCCCACATGGGAAAATTCTCCCCGCTATGACATCGGATAAACGCATTGTCATCGGCCTCGTCGGCCGGAAAGGCTCGGGCAAAGGCACCGTTGCGCGTCTTCTGAAAGAACGCTACGGCGCTTCGGTCTACCGATTCAGCGACCTCCTTCGCGAAACGCTTGATCGTCTCTATGTCGAAAAAAATCGGGAGAACCTCGTCGCGCTTTCCGAAATTCTTCGGCATCAATTCGGCGAAGGGGTGTTGAAGCAGGCGATGGTCCGACGCGTTGGAGACGACCCATCGCGACTCATCGTCATTGACGGTATCCGTCGCCTCGATGATCTGAACGGCCTGGAAGAACTCGGCACCTTTTATCTGATCAATATCGCAGCGCCTGTCGAGCTTCGCCACGAACGCGTCGCGCAGCGCGGTGAAAACGCCGGCGAAACGACGCGGACATTCGACGCGTTCAAAGAGATGGAAATGCTCCCGACCGAAGTCACGATCGGAGATGTCGAACCCAAGGCCCGAAAAACGATCGAGAATCTCGGAAGCTACGACGAGCTCGCGGCCAAGGTCGACGAACTCATGAGTGAAATCAAAAATACATGATCAACGTCCGCGTCACTAAACGCGATCCGCGCGCCATCGTTCCCGAATACAAAACGTCGGGCGCTGCCGCATTCGATCTCGCGATTCTGGATGACACGACGGTTCCTGCACATTCAGCGGCACGTTTACCAACCGGACTCGTTTTCGGTCTTCCGGCGGACCATGTGCTCCTGATCTTCGCGCGCTCCTCACTCTTCGCGAAACACGGACTCACAATGGCAAACGGCGTCGGCGTTATTGATCCGGACTACTGCGGACCGGAAGACGAACTCCTGCTCTCCGTGTGGAATCCCACGGACATGGAAGTCCGTGTCGAAGCCGGAACGCGCATCGCCCAAGGCATCATCATCCCCCGCCCTGCCGTGGCGTTCGAAGAAGGTCCGGCTCTCGGAGCGGCGCGCGGCGGGTTCGGTTCGACAGGATAATTCCCATCCTCTACCCTCTTTTCTATGAAATCCTACCTTGATATCGTCCGCCATATTTTGGAGAAAGGTGAACGGAAAGAAAACCGCACGGGCGTGGACGCGCTGACTGTTGCCGGCGTCATGTTCGAACACGACATGGCCAATGGCTTTCCGCTTCTCACCACGAAAAAGGTGCCGTTCAAAACGATGCGTGCGGAACTCGAATTTTTCATCAAAGGACTCACGGACAAACAGTGGCTTCAAGAACGTCGCTGTATGATCTGGAACGAATGGGCGAATCCGAAAAAAGCGCCGTACGGTCACGACGAAGCTTCCAAACAACGCATGATGCAAGAACGCGACCTGGGTCCGGTCTACGGATTCCAGTGGCGTCATTTTGATGCGACGTACGAAAACTATGATTCGGATTACACCGGCAAAGGAATCGATCAGCTCGGAAAAGTCATCGAGACACTGAAAAAAAATCCCAACGATCGCCGCATGATCGTGATGGCGTGGAATCCAAAAGCGTTGTCAGAACAGGCGCTACCGCCCTGCCACTATGGCTTTCAAGTCACGGTCATCAACGGCAAACTGAACCTCCTCTGGAACCAGCGCTCGGTCGACACGATGCTCGGTCTGCCCTTCAACATCGCGAGCTACGGATTACTTCTTCATCTCCTCGCGAAGGAAGCGGGATTACAGGAAGGGAAACTGATCGGCTTCCTTGCAGACACGCACATCTACGTAAACCACATCAACGGTGCCATGGAACAAATCGGCCGCACACCTGCTCCGCTCCCGCGCATCAAAACGGAACCGTTCACTTCGATCTTCGACTGGACCGGCGAACACACAACACTTGATGGATACGAACCGCAAGACAAAATCGATTTCCCGATCGCTGTGTAACCATGATCACGCTCATTGCTGGAATCTCGAAAAATAATTGCATCGGCAAAAACGGATCGCTCCCTTGGCGCATTCCGGAAGACATGAAGCACTTCAAAGATCTCACGATGGATCATCCCGTCATCATGGGCCGCAAGACATGGGAATCGATTCCGGAAAAATTCCGCCCACTCCCCGGCCGCCGAAACATCGTTGTGACACGACAGTCTGACTACGCGCTCCCCGAAGGAGTTGATCGCGCAGGAAGCGTTGATGAAGCGATCGATCTCGCTCGTGATCCATTCGTGATCGGAGGCACCGAAATCTACGCACAAGCCATGGAACGCGCCGACCGACTTGAAATCACGCACGTAGATCAAAATGTGGATGGCGATGCATTCTTCCCCACAATTGATCCTGCGATGTGGGCCGAAAGCATGCGCGAGGATCACGACGGCTTTTCATTCGTCACCTACGAACGTCACGCTTGACGCGCGTTCTCTTTTCCACCAATCTCACGCCTATGCCTCACGGAATGTTCATTGTCATCGACGGAACCGACGGATCTGGGAAGGGCACCCAGACCACTCGGCTCACCGACCGGCTCAAGGCCGAAGGACGGGACGTCGTATTGGTGGACTTCCCCCGGTATGGCAACCCCTCAGCGTACTTCGTCGAAAAATACCTTCGCGGCGAATACGGCAAAGAGGTCAGTGCGAAATGCGCTTCGACTTTTTTTGCTCTGGATCGCTTCGATGCTGCCCAAGAGATCCGCGCTGCACTTGAACGCGGAGCCATCGTCGTTTCGAATCGCTACGTCTCGGCCAATAAGGGACATCAGACGGCAAAACTCAAAACCGTCGAGGAACGAAAACAATTTCTCGACTGGCTGAACGAGCTCGAATACGGAACGCTCGGCATTCCGAAACCGGACGTCACGCTTCTGCTCCACGTCCCGGCCGACGTCGGATTCGATCTGATCACAAAAAAGGACGAACGTGCCTACCTAAACGGAAAGGTACGCGACATCCACGAAGCGGATCGCGATCATCTGCGCGCGGCAGAGGAAGCATATCTCTCGTTGCTCACGCTCGACACGGTCGAACACTGGGAAATTGTGGAATGCATGGAAAACGGCGCGCTCCTGCCGATCGAAGTCGTCCACGAACGTCTCTGGAGCATGCTTTCGCCCATGCTGCCGAAACCCTAATCCCTCTCCGGGATTTTTCTTTTCACCCAATGACAAAATAAGGCTAATTTGTTACCCTTCCCACATATGGAAACCACCTCAAAACCTCTTCCGGGCGCCTGGAGTCTGATCACGGACTCTTGGAAATTGTTCACATCGACCTGGAATACCAGCATTAAGACGTCGAGTCTCCTGATTTACGTGGGTCTCGCCTATTTCGTCGGCGGCCTCCTCATGAAGGTCAACGAGAATCTCGCCGTGCTTTCAGGCGTGATCTCTCTCGGTGCGACGATCTTCACCGCCTGGATCACGATCCGCGTGCTTCTCACGATGCTGAAACTCGAGGCCGGTCAGCAGCCGACACCTGCTGCGGATGAAGCCAAAAAAGCATGGTCGCTTCTTATCCCATTATTCTGGGTTGGTTTTTTGACGGGACTCGTCGTGCTCGGCGCGTCGCTTCTCCTCATCCTTCCGGGCATCTACTTTGGCGTCGCGCTCTACTTCAGCCAGTTGGTCCTGATCGACCAGGGTACGCGCGGCACACAGGCTCTCGGCGCATCTCGTGCTCTCGTGCGCGGTCGCTGGTGGGGCACGTTCGGCCGTATGCTCGCAGGCGGAATCGTCTTCGGTCTCGCGATGGGTCTTGCGATGAGCATCGCACTTGGCATCGTCGCCATGGTTGGCGGCAGTGGTTCGTTTGATCAAAATGGCGCCACCGATCCGCTCCTCCTCGGCATCATGCAACTCGTCCAGATGATCGTGATTGCCGCGCTCATGCCGCTCCTCTCCGGTTTCCAGGTGAAGATGTATCGTGCGCTCCAAAAGACACGCTAACCTCTCACATCGAATAAGACGCGCCAACCGGCGCGTCTTGTGTTATAGGCCACGAATCCTTACCATACTCTCGATATGCGAATGATCCCGATCATCGGTCTTGAGACCCACGTCCAATTGAAAACCGCGAGCAAAATGTTCTGCTCCTGCAAAAACGTGGATGACGGCGCTCCGTCGAATACGGCGATCTGCCCGGTCTGCACCGGCCAACCCGGCGCACTCCCAGCCTTAAACGAAGAAGCGATCGCGCTCGGTGTCCGAACCGGACTCGCGCTCAACTGCCGTATCCCGGATCAATCCGCGTTTGATCGGAAAAACTATTTCTATCCCGATCTTCCAAAGGGATATCAAATCTCGCAGTTTACGTTGCCGATCGCGGTGAACGGTTATCTCGATATCACCGTTCCAGGCGGCGAAGCATCACGAGACAAGATTCGCGTCGGCATTACGCGCGCGCACCTCGAAGAAGACGCAGCGAAGAATGTTCACACACCGAATGGAACAGCCGTGGATTTTAATCGCGCCGGAACGCCTCTTCTCGAGATCGTGACCGAACCGGATTTGCGCGCCCCGCAAGAAGCAAAGGCGTATCTGCAAGAGATGCGCGCGATCCTCCGTGCCATCGGCGCATCGGATGCCGATATGGAAAAAGGGCAGATGCGCTGCGACGCAAACATCTCACTGCTCGAAGTGGATGAAAACAACATGCCGACGCAATCATTTTTGAATGCGAAGATCGAAGTAAAAAATCTCAATTCATTCCGTGCCGTCGAACGTGCACTCGCCTACGAGATCGAACGGCAGCGCGAACTGTACGCCTCCAACACCCCGCCGGTCGGTTCGACGCGTGGTTGGGATGAAAACAAAGGCGTCACCTTTGAACAACGCCTCAAAGAATCCAGCGCCGACTATCGCTACTTCCCCGAACCAGATCTTCCGCCACAAGACCTCGTCATGATCCGCGAACGCGAAGCTGCGCGCAGCGTTGAATTGCCAACAGAGATGCGTGAACGTCTTATCGAAGAATGGTGGTTCTCCCCTGCCGATGTCGCATTCTTCGTCGCACATGAAGGCTGGGCCGACTATGCCGAACAGGTCATGGGCGAACTCGGCGCCTGGATGGAATCAACGGATGACTCCGACAAGAGCGGCGGAGAATTACTGAACGAACGAAAGAAAAAACTTGCGAAGCTCGCCGGAGGATGGCTCACATCAAAACTCGCAGGTGTCATGACCGAACGCAGCATGACGATGAAGGATCTCAAGATCAGCGCGGAGGATTTTGCCGAATTCCTTCATCTTCTCGACACCGGAGAGCTCGGCAGCGCAAACGCGCAAAAACTTCTCGCGATGATGGTGGACACCGGTACCGATCCATCGCATCTCATGGAAGAACACAATCTCGGACAGAATATGGACGCGGGAACGCTCGAAGAAATCGTGAAGCGTCTCGTAACCGAGAACCCGGACAAAGTCCAACACATCAAAGATGGAAAAGTTGCCGTCCTTAAATGGTTCGTCGGAGGAATCATGAAAGCCACCGAGGGAAAAGCGAATCCGGCTCAGGCCGAAGAAATGGTGAAAAAAGAAATCGGGGTTTAATCCTCCTTCATCCACTCCTCTACCATCTCCACCGCCTCGTCTTCGTCGTGCGCCCAATGGATGCGCACATCACGCTTGAACCAGGTTTCTTGGCGTTTCGCGTAGCGATGAACGGCGGTCTTACAACTTTCAATGGCGGCTTCAAGGGTTTTCTCGCCGCGGATGTATGAGAGGAGCTCACGGTAACCGATGGATGTCATTGCCGGAGCATCGACCGGAACGCCTTTTGCGATCACCTCGCGGATCTCATCAACCCAGCCGCGTTCGATCATTTCTTCGATCTGATCATCGATACGCTTATTGAGCTCGGTGCGTGGCCATTTGATACCAACCTGAAACGCTTCGACGATCGGTTTGCCGACTTTCTTTTGTGACGAAAAAGACTTGCCCGTAAACGTTACGACTTCGAGTGCGCGAATCACCCGACGTGGATTCTTCAAGTCAACGGCTTCGGCAGCAGAAGGATCGAGTTTGACGAGAAGCGTCGCCAATTCTTGTAATGACTTTTTTTCAAATGCGGCACGGAGATGCGGCTTCGGTTCGACATTCGGGAACGTAAAATTATCGATCAATGTCTGGAGATACAGTCCCGTACCGCCCACCACGATCGGCAAACGATGGCGACGATCAATCCCTTTGATGGCCGTGATCGCAGACTCGCGCCATTCAGCGGCCGTGAGCGGATTCTTCGGATCCAAAAAATCCATCAGGTAATGCGGAACTCCTTCGACTAAAAAAGCGCGGCGGCCTTCGTAGGTCCCGCGCATTCCGGGCGGCTTGCCCGTCCCGATGGAAAACTGCGTGTAGCACTGCCGGGCGTCCGCGTTCACGATTTCTCCCTTGAATTGCGTGGCGAGGCGTATCCCGAGGGAGGTTTTTCCGGAGGATGTAGGGCCTACCACACACACGATTCGCGGCAATCGCTTCTTTGATGACGGACGATGGGGTCTGACGATCGGCATGAACAGGCCTTAAGATGAGGATACCATGACCCCGTTTAATTGCCACTCGAGCGCCTGGGTCACCTTCACCGGCACGATGGTCCCGACCAGATTCGGGTCGCTTGCGGCAAAGCGGCACAGCTTCATCTCGTTCGTGTTTCCGGATGCGAGTCCGTTTTCGATCTTCTCGATCAAGACATGCACGACGCCGTTCACAAACGCTTGGTTCTTGCGCTTCGCCGTTTCCTCCATTATTTCTTGGAGCACATCCCAACGTCGACGTTTTTCCTCACGAGATACATCGTCTTTGAAGAGCTTCACGCCGAGCGTTCCGGATCGTGGGCTGTATTGCGCAGTATACGAAATATCAAAATCACATTCGCGGTAGAGCGAAACCGTTTCATCAAACTGTTCTGCGGTTTCACCCGGGAATCCGACGATGATGTCGGTGCCGAGCGCGATACCCGGACGCTTTTCTTTTACCTTTCGGATCACGTCAAGAAATTTCTCACGCGTATATTTTCGATTCATGCGGAAGAGCACACTGTCCGCTCCGGCCTGAACCGGAAGATGAAGATAGTTCACCTGCTTCGGCAGCGTGAGCGCATCGATGACTTCGTCCGTCATCGAGTTCGGATGTGGCGCGGTCCAATGGATTTTCTGAAGAGTAGGAATTTGATTCACTTCCCAAAGTAATGCGGCGTAATGATCACGATACGGATTCTTTGACGAAAACGCCTCCGGGTCCGGTGCGCGATACGAGTTTACGGTCTGGCCCAGAAGCGTAATCTCAATCACGCCATGCGCGACCAATTCGTGAATCTCATTCAAAATATCTTTTGCCGGACGATTCTTCTCAAGACCACGCGCATACGGCACCACACAATACGTACAAAACTTATTACACCCCGTTTGGATGGTCACGAACGCCTGCGCACCCGGCGCACGCGAAGGACGAATTTTTAAATAATCCTCTTCAAGATCCGCGGAGTTCACAAGATCGGGACGAAGCTCCGCAATCCAACGCGGCAACTTCACCATCTCCGGCGTCGGAAAATAGAGATCCACCGGTGCCATTTTTTCTTTGAACTCCCCCTTCTTATCGCGACCGGCCATGCATCCTGTCACCGCGATGATCACATCCGGATTCTTTTCTTTGAGCGCGGCAAAAACTTTCATTTTCCCAAACACGCGATCTTCAGCGGATTGGCGCACGGAGCAGGTGTTAAGCAAGATGACATCCGCTTCTTCCTGACTCTCGGTCGATACGAAACCCAGGCCGGAAAGAAGCCCCGCGATACGCTCGGAGTCGTTCTTATTCATCTGACACCCGTACGTGACAAGATGAAATTTCGGGGTTTTTTGGGCGATCTGCATTGCCGGAACCCTATCATGACCCGTCTGTTCTCTCAAGACCCTGATATGGAGTATACTTGGCCCAAGATATGCCCCCTTCCACACAGGATCTGAAGCACCTCCACAACGTCATGGTGGCCTACAAGGCAACGCTTCAGAACATTGTTTCCACGCATAAAAAACGCGTCAAAAAAGCCATGCAAGAAGTGGACGTGGAAAAGGTGCGCGCGATTCGGGAAGAAGTGCGGCAAAACGGAGAATAACTTACAGCTCTCCTTCAATCGCCAGCAAACGGTTATATTTTTCGACGCGCTCAGATCGCGAGAGTGAACCTGTTTTGATATATTCCGCGCCAGAGGCAACCGCGAGGTCCGCGATCGTCGTGTCATCCGTTTCACCGGAACGGTGTGAGATGATAACGGCGAAGCCAGCGCGCTGCGCGACTTGAATCGCATCAACCGTTTCGGTCAGTGTTCCGATCTGGTTGGGTTTGATCAAAATCGCCGTTGCCGCTTTTTCCTCAATGCCACGCGTGAGGCGTTTCACATTGGTGACGAAAAAATCGTCGCCGACAATAAGACTTTTCTTTTTCAAAACTGGAACCGCCTTTTTCCACGCGGACCAATCATCCTCGGCAAATGGATCTTCGATGGACATGAGTGGAAAATCTTTCTGCCACTGCTCGTATCGCGTCAGTAGCTTACTCGCGCTATATCGCGTTCCACCTTCGGCCTTGAAGACGTACGTCTTCGCTTTCTTATTATAAAATTCGCTTGCCGCAACATCCGTCGCAAGCGCAATTTCTTTCCCGGGAACATATCCTGCTTTCTTGATCGCCTTCACAAGCAGCTCAAACGCCGCTTCCACATTCGGGAGCTTCGGCGCGAAGCCGCCTTCATCTCCAACCGTTGTGACAAATCCTTGTTCTTTAAGAAGTTTCGCAAGCGCGTGAAATGTTTCCGCTCCGGCACGAAGGCGTTCTGCGAACGAGCGCTGACGCGGAAGCAACATGCATTCCTGCACATCGAGCGACCAATCCGCATGCGCACCGCCATTCAGCACATTCATCATCGGCACAGGCAACGAAGCGGGTTTGGAAAAACGGAACGTGTGACGCAATGATTTCCAGAGCGGCAAGTTGCGATGAACCGCAAGCGACTGCGCGACGGCGAGTGACACGGCGAGCATCGCATTCGCACCAAGCGATGACTTGTTGGATGTTCCATCAAGCTCAAACATCACATGATCGATATCCATCTGTCGCTTTGCATCAACGCCGCGCAACACCTTCGCGATGCGATCATTCACATTCTTTACCGCTTTCTGAACGCCCTTGCCTCCATACCGCTTTCCACCATCACGCAGCTCCAACGCTTCGTGCGATCCTGTTGATGCGCCGGACGGCACTTTCGCTTCAGACGACGCGCCTGATGAGAGCGTCACGCGACACGCCACCGTGGGATTTCCACGCGAGTCGAGAACCTCGCGCGCAACAACAGAAGAAATTTTGGAGGAAGAAAAGAGCATACAAATCAATGTTTAGTATAACGGCGTTCTGCCGCCTTGGTAACGCGTGAAAGACGAATACCGATCCAGACGACGAGCGCCGTAATAAGAAGAGCATACAGAATCTTCGCCCAGAGACTGCTCGCAGGACCAAAGAGACGAAGAAACAGGGTTTGAATCGCATCGTTCCACGCAAGCGCTGCGACGAGCGAAAATGCCGCCGTCATCAGCTCAAGTGTTTTTTGGATAACGGAGAGACGCAGACCTTTCTCCTGTTCGGTTTCTCCGGGTTTTTTGTCTTCAATGGCCATAGATTATTTTTTGGATGCAGCAAGCGCTTCGAGACCCGGAAGCTTGCCCGCCATCGTCATGAACTCAAGCATGGCTCCGCCACCGGTGGAAAGATGATCGATCCATTCCGACATGCCGCTCTGAAGAACGATAGGCAGCGTATCCCCGCCTCCAACAACGCCATAACATTTCCCTTTACTGCGTGCCGCGATCGCACGCGCAATAACGAGCGATCCGTGTGAGAACGCACCGTATTCCGTCACGCCAAGCGGCCCGTTCCAGACGATGGTCCCTGCGCGCTTGATCTCATCCGACCACGCCATCATCGTTTCGGTGCCGATATCTCCGATCATCTCCTGCTTCTTCACCTTATGAACCGGGACGACATACGGATGCGCTTTCGCATCAATCGTTTTCGCGACGACCGCATCCACCGGCAATACAAGCTTCGGATGTTTCAGGAGTTTCCGCGCCGCGACGATGCCCGATTTCTCTACATACGATTTTCCGATCTGCATCTTCTTGGCCGCATAAAAGGCGTGCGCCATGGCTCCGCCGACCAGGACACGATCCGCGATCGAAAGAAGTTTCGTTAACACATCAATCTTCGTAGACAATTTTGATCCACCGATCACCGCCAAAAACGGCTTCTTCGGTTTCTTCAACAGACGCTCAAGCCCCGCAACTTCATTCGCGAGTGACGCCCCCGCATACGCCGGAAGCTGCTTTGCAATCCCGACAACGGAAACATGCGCGCGATGACAAGAAGCAAACGCATCATTCACGAACACGTCCCCAAGCGATGCATACGCCTTCGCAAGCTTGAGGTCGTTCTGTTCTTCACCTTTCAAAAATCGAACGTTCTCGAGCAAAAAAATCGAACCGTTCTTCGCACTCTGCACAGCCTTCGCAAGTTTTGCGAGATCCTTTTTGTCATCAACCGCTTCGCCGACAAAATGGATCTTGAGTCCGGACAAAACAGAGGCGATGTGCGCGAGTTTTTTTGTGGAGTGCGCGACATCGCGTTTCTTTGGACGACCAAGGTGCGTAAGCAACAATACAACCGCTCCACGTTTCGCAAAATCGCGGATCGTATCGAATGACCGTTCCATCTTCAGCGAATCCTCTTCTGTCCCCTTTCCCGCGATTGGAATATTCCAATCAACACGAACGATCACCCGCTTTCCCTTAAGCGACATCGAAGCAGGTAAAACCCGAAGTTTCATACCAATAGAATACCATATTCTCTCTTCCCCTTCCTTTTCTTTTTCTTCTTAGCGCATCGGTGCACGTCTGACTACGAAAAAGATTTTTTCCGGCGAGGACTGTCGAGCGATCTAGCGAAGCGCTGAGCGAGTTCCGCAGCAGAAAAAATCTTTTTCGTAGTCAGACTCCCCTCACACCCCCACCTCGACAATCACAATCTCCGGCCGTGCACCGATGCGCGGCCTTCCGCGTTCTTGTCCGAGCCCTCTCCCCATCACAAACGGCACGCCGTTTCTCATCTTTCGCCCGCCATCCGCAAACCGTCCGAGCTTCGCAGGAATCCATGGCGCACCCAATATCGGCAACCGAATCTGCCCGCCGTGCGTATGTCCGACAAGAACAAGATCCGTTTTGCCGTGTTCAAGATCAAGCATGACATCCGGCTCATGCGCGATAAGAATATGTGGAACCACTGGATTGCTCCGCGCAAACGGCTGCGGCGCTCCGTACCAATGATCATCAAGACCCTGAATTTCCACTTCCTTTCCCTCCTGCTTCAGACGAATACTCCGATTCGTAAGATCCGCAAATCCCATATCGACAAACGCGGTTCGAATATCCTGCGGACGATCTAAAAAATCGTGATTCCCGAGCACGAAAAAAACGCCATCAGGCGCCCGAAGATCTTTAAGTGGCGCAAGCTTGCTCACCGCGCTCGCGTGATCAACGACAAAATCACCTCCCAGCACGACGATGTCTGGCGCATGTGCATTCGTCTCAAGCACAATACGCTCCCACCAGTTCGCTGGAATCGCTCCACCGGCATGAAAATCGGACAAGAACGCGATCTTCAGCCACGTCGTCGGTTTCGCGATGAGCGGCTCACGATATTTTCGCACCGCAAGCCACCGCGGCTCGATGAAATAGCCGTAGATGAGAATCAAGACGGCGAGTGCGATGAGGAGATACATTTACGGTTGAAGCGCGACCGCCTTGGAAACCTGGATCGCGAGTTCCGCGAGACGATTCGAGTATCCCCATTCGTTGTCGTACCACGCGAGAATCTTCACCATATCGCCATCCACAATCTGTGTGCACGGAAGATCCACGATGCATGATGCGGGATTGCCGATAAAATCGCTCGAAACAAGTTCTTCTTCCGTCACATCCAGAATCCCTTTATACAACGGACTCTTCGCAGCCTTCTTGAGCGTTGCGTTCACTTCTTCGATCGTCGTTTTCTTTTTGAGAAGGAAGGTGAAATCGGACAACGACACGCACGGCGTTGGAACGCGAATGGAAATACCATCGAACAGACCTTTTAATTCCGGAATGACTTCTGCCGTTGCGATCGCCGCTCCCGTCGTTGTCGGCACGATATTCTGTGCGGCCGCACGCGCTCGACGGAGATCTTTGTGCGGCCCGTCCTGCAATACCTGATCCGCCGTATATGAGTGGATCGTCGTCATCATTGCTTTCTTGATTCCGAATGCTTCGTGCATGATCGCCGCAACCGGCGCAATACAATTCGTGGTACAGCTTGCATTGTTGATGACTTTCGATGTTTTGCCCGCGCCTTTTTCATTCACCCCGATTACATGCGTCGGAACTCCCCCGCCTTTTGCCGGAGCGGACAGAATCACCCGCTTCGCTCCTGCGATCAAATGTTGCGACGCGCCTTCGAGATCCGTAAACCGCCCCGTGCATTCGAGCACAACATCCACTTTCATTTTTTCCCACGGCAACGCCTTCGGATCTTTCTCCGCAAGTACCGGAATCTTTTTTCCGTCTACGATAAGATTCTTTTCGTCATATCCGACCTTGTGATCCCACGCGTGATACGTCGAATCGTGTTTCAAAAGATGCGCAAGCGTCTTCGCATCGGTCAGATCATTCACCGCAACGACGTTGAACCCAGGCATGGCGATTCCCGCTTTAAACACGTTCCGACCGATTCGGCCGAATCCGTTGATGGCGATAGTGGACATAGGAGGTGTAAACGGATTCTGCGTCATGCATTAAAAGGAAAAGCTGACTGTACGACTCTCAATCTTTTTTCCATCCGTCGCAGAATAGATATCGAAGATAACGGCGACGTCGGTCAACGAAACGATAAGAAGGTCCTTATCTGCGGTTCCGCGAGCGATCGTTTTCTTTTTTCCCGTCACAAGTTCCGTGACAACAAGTTCATCTGTGCTGTTCAGATACGCCGCGTATTTCACGCTTGGGCTAAACGCAGACAGAACGGGAAGCGCAACCTCCAGATCTTCCACGCGTCGCGTTGTCGTATCAAACAGAACAATGTGCTCTTGAAGTTCTTTTGTATCGTTTTCATTCCCGAGACGGAACGCCATCGTCTTGCCATCGGCAGACATTCCAACCGGATATGCGAGGGCATCGTATCCCAAACTGTTCATCAGTGAGCGCACGCTCTTCACAATAACCTCGTAGCCGTCTTGCTGTTGTTTCGCGACGATCAGATCGTTACACTCGCCGAGTTCTCCGGGCGGACACGGTGTGTTGCTCACAAAAATTCCGGGCACAGACGATTCCTCGTACACGTGTGGCGCAACGGCCGGACCCACACCCGCATCCTGCTGTTCTTCGACGGACAACACCTTGCCAGCCACGAGATCAAGCGCGAGACGATACTGATCCTGTGCAACATAAAACTTCAGCATCCAGAGCGAGAGTCCCAGCGACGTGAGAATCGTGAACACGAACAGCACAAGAATCGCGCTTGCGTGATAACTCACTGCGTCGCGAATGTCGTGTCCGGGTCCGCGCGTCGAAACGACTTCACGCTTGATGCGACTTGAAGAACGAATGGCCATAGATGACGAAAGAATATCACGAAATACAAAAAACCTCCGCATGGCGGAGGGGTGAGACACGATGCTTACGTGTTCATGCCGATATGGACGATGAGTCTGCCAACTCCGGCGACCGTAAACATATCGGAGAGTCGCAGCGCTTCCTCGTAGCGGATGAAGCGGCAACCGAGAATCTGCTCGGCGAGCTTGGCGGCCTTGGACGCTTCATCGGACTTCAACACGCCTTCGCGGAAGACGCAGACACCGTCGCGCGTCTCAAGCTCATTCGAGTGAAAGTGGACGGCGAAGAATCGTACGCCCTCGCCTTTCTCCGCCGTTTCGAAGAAGGCGCTGTTGCAGTTCATGGGCTCTCCCGGAAGAGGAATGACCTCGATCTTTCTCGGATCGTGTCCCGTCTCTTCCGAAAACTCTCGACGCGCCGCCTGAAAGTGCGACTCGCCTGGAGCGAGAAATCCGCGCGGAACGTTCAAGACCTTTCCACCCTGGTTGTGACGCGCTTGTTCGAGCACACCGATGTGAAGAACTCCATCGATCGAGACGTATGGCACGATCACCGATCCACCTCCACCGATCTCCTTGAATGACCAACCGTCGTAGCCCGGCGGCGTGTTCCCGTAGGACACGACTCCGAACTTCGCGTTCGAGATCTCGAGCGTGCTGACCTCCGGAACGGTCTGACCGTTCAGTGTGACGGCCCAACCCCGCTTCTCCTGCTTTTCGGCAGGGATCGGAGTGATGAGACTTTTGAAAAGGGACGAATCCGGCATAATCACCTCCGCGCGGATATCATCATAAAAAAGCTTCTTCGTCAATCCTCCTTATACAAAAAAACCGCCCGGGAAATCCGGGCGGTTTTTCTTATTCTGTCGCCTGCGGCGGAGACATCTGGTAGCGCGTGAAACGCACGACCGCGATCTTCTCGCCGATCTTGGCGATCTTCTCGCCGATGTACTGTTCGACGGTCTTGTCTTCATCCTTGAAGAATGACTGTCGCGTGAGACACACCTCCGAATACCACTTGTTGAGTTTGCCTTCGAGAATCTTCGCTTTGATCTCGTCCGGCTTGTTCTCGGCAGCCATCTCTTCTTTGTAAATCATCTGCTGCTTTTCGAGCTCATTCACCGGCACCGTTTCTGGAGACAGGTAGAGCGGATCGATCGCGGCCACGTGCATCGCGAGTTCGTTTGCGAGCTGAACGAATTCTTCGTTGCGCGCGACGAAATCGGTTTCGCACTGGAGCTCCACGAGCGCACCGAGTTTTTTATTGTGATGGATGTACGACGCGACGATGCCTTCGGCGGTCGTGCGTTCGGATGTCTTCTTGGCGGCCTTGAGAGCGCCTTTCTTTTGCAGGATCTCGATCGCTTTCTCCATGTCGCCACCGGCTTCTTCAAGCGCGTTCTTCGTATCAACGATTCCCGCTCCCGTGCGACCACGAAGCTCCATCACTTGCTTTGCGTCTGCCATATGTAATGTACTTATGTCATTCCGACGAGGGTCGGAATCTATTTAGACGGTGGTCGCTTGCTTCTGCGCCGGGTTGTTGCCGAGCGTGACGCCGAGGCGGGCACGGGCGGCTTCCCATTCTTCGCGACCTTCCTTGCACGCCTGACCGATGAGACCGGCCATCATACCGATCGTCTTCACGGCATCGTCGTTGGACGGAATGCAGTAATCGACGTCGGTCGGATTGACGTTGGTGTCACAGAGAGCGATGACTTTGACTCCGCGGCGCTTGGATTCTTCGAGCGCGGTTTTGTCTTTGCGGATGTCGAAAATGAAGACGGCTTCCGGAATGCGGTTCAATTCTTTGATACCGCCGACCTTCTCTTCCATCTGATCGAGCTGTTCGTTGAACTTGAGCTGTTCAAACTTCGTGTACTTGCCGAGCTCGCCCTTCTCTTGCTTGCGCTTGAGATCCTTGAACTTGCGGAGCACCTGGGTGATCACGGCAAAGTTGGTGAGCGTGCCGCCGAGCCAACGCTTGTCGACGAACGGCATGCCGGCTTCGGTCGCGCTCATGCGTACGATTTCGGCTGCCTGCTTTTTGGTCCCGACAAACAACACGATGCCGCCGCGCGACGTCGTCTGCTTGGCAAACGCCATGGCACGTTCGAGGGCCTTCTGCGTTTCTTCGAGGTTGATAATGTGGATGCCCTGGCGGTTTCCGAAGATGAACTTCTTCATCTTGGGGTGCCACTTGGACGTCTGGTGGCCGAAATGTGCTCCGGCTTGGAGCATGTCGACCAACGAAGGAATCTTCGTCATATGGATGATTTTCGATCTTGCGATCGTACCTTTTAAGCGATGTTCCCGAGCGTCGCGCCCTGAGAAAGAATCAGGGAGGTGACGAAGCCCGTTTATGGGGAACATTCGAGATGGATAAAGACCCGTTTTCGGGTGACCGGACGGTATCATGGAGCCGAAAAACGGGCAAGAGTCGGCCCATATAAAGAAAGAACCCCCGGCGCAGAGCGCAGCAGGGGCTTTCGAGCTGATCCATCTTTACGACGGATCGTTGAAGTTGAGTGTACGGGGCGATCCGTTCTGGCCTCCGTAGCTCCATGGACCCGAGGGTGGGTCGTTGAAGTATCCGAGAAGCGTTGCGCCGCGATAGATTCGAACCTCTCCAGGACATTCGCCGGGGAGATCGAACTGATCGCATATCACGTAGAGATCCGCTCCATCCGCCCGGAGTTCCAGAACCGCATCCGTTCCGACTTCGCGCGGACCGAGATCACACAAGACGTTGGGGTCATCGTATGCCGTCGTCTCGCAACCCGGAAACGGGTCCGCGATCAGATCCGGATCGTTCGGCGAATCGATCGTGCCTCCAATGCGGAGGATCGTATTCGTCGGATGATCGTTCGTTTCGAGATACCAGCAGACAAAGAAGCTGTCTTCCGGAATCTCGACCATGATCGGAGCGGACGCGGGACCGCACTCGACCATGACGGTCACAGGAGGAGCACCTCCTTCGCCGCCACCGCCGGTCGGATTCGATCCTCCGACGGAAGGATTTCCTCCACCTCCGTCTGAGGTAGATCCGCCGCCGCCTTGTTCAGGCATGCCGCCGTTTCCTCCGATGAGCGTTGAACCTCCTCCAGCGCCGCCTTCAGGGCAACCGCTTTCGGGGCAGAACGGACCGACACCGTCGAAGTCGAGCATGCAGCCGCTGAGTGCGATTGCCAGAATCACGATACCGGGTTGTTTCATTCGGAATCTCCATGCGCCTGTTGGGGCGCTAAAAAGAGCATTTTTGCGTTGAGTTTTTGTGAATTCACCCTATCATCTTTTCACGAAAATGTCAACCCTATTTGGCAAAAGAAAAAGGCCGTTCCGAGATTCGGAACGGCCTGGTTGATCAGTAGACCCACTTCATCTGAAGCGGATCCGGCTGATTGAGATCGTGGTAGGAACACGCGCCTGTTGGTGGTTGCGTACACGTATCGACGAGTCCTCCGTTCGCGTAGAACCTCCACGGGACAACGCACTCCGCCGTCGGGAGATCCTGGTTGTCACAGAGGAAGGTGAAGAACTCACTCGGATCCGGTGGATTCGTCACCTGCGAGTCATAGGCCTTGGGGGCCAGGTACACGGTGTCACCGGAGACGCCGGACGGCAGCACGCACAGAACGGACGGATCCGTGCTGTTGTCTGCCGTCGATGCTTCCTGCGAAATGCAGTTCATCGTATACGGATCATCCGCGAACGGTGCAGCCGGTTGGTTGAGAGAAGCGGTGACCGTCGCATACTTCGTTGCGGACAGATTCGCACTGTCGAGAACGAGGCATACGGCGCGTCCCGTCGTGGGGACCGGTTGTGAACCACACATCTCGGTGACGCAGGTTCCCATATCGCAGATGCCGGAGACGCAGGGCATGTTGCACATCCCGCAGTTCAACGGATCGTTCAGCAGATCCGCTTCGCATCCGGTTGCATCATCGACATCGCAGTCGTCGAAATCCGGATCGTTGCAGTCCATGGCGCAGTCGCCGAGCGCGCACATTGCGACACCGTTTGCGTACGGACCGCATGGCGCACATGTTGCCGGATCATCGCAGCCATTTGTCGGATCAGGCGTGACGCAGGTTCCGCTTCCGAGGGGGCATTCTTTTTCCCCTCCGTCGCATCCGCCACCCATACCACCTTCACCACCGATGCCGCCGGATCCTCCGACGCCACCTTCACCACCGAACCCGCCACCACCGACGGAAGGATTTCCTCCGCCTCCGTTCGAGGTGATCATTCCTCCCATTCCACCTTCACCGCCGGTTGAGGGAATGCCTCCCATCCCACCCGTTGAAGACGTTGATCCGCCTCCACCATGAGCGGATTCGCCCCCCTGACCGACACGGAACTTCTCGAAATCGAGGAGGCACCCAAATAGGAACGGAAACAAAAGGAACGAGATTCGATTCATGCGCAATCTCCCGGTCCGTAAACGGACATAAAAGGAACGTTTTCTTGTGCCGCGACCGTATCAAAAAATGACTGTTTTGTCAATCGTAGTTGTCAAAGAAAAAACCCAGACGAATCTGGGTTAAGCTAAGAAAGAACTACTTTCGTCATGGCATCGTCGTCGCAATCTCATACACGTCGTTGACGACGACGTATGACCACGGAGCAGGAGGAGGCGTGGCCTCAATGTTGTCGTCTTGGAACGTCGGGATCACCTGCCGACTGCTGCATTCCACGACGACGGATCCCGGGCAATCCGAGCTAGGAAACCCGGGCTGATCGCACCGTGGTGCGAAGGGCACCATTCCCCCAATATCGTCGTAATTGTAGAGGTTGAACTGAAGCTCCGCTCCGGCCGCCGGCTGCTCGAACGAACAGACCACCGTGTTGTCGCCCACCGACGCAGCCATACAGCCTGTGCCGGGGAACGGCATCACATATGCCGCGGGTTCGATGATGCCGCCGATGCCGAGATATTTCCCCGCGGAATGACTGGGGACGGTCCATGTAACGGTGCACCTGACCGGATTCGGTCCTCCACCCTCGCCTCCGCCTCCGACGGAAGGATTTCCTCCACCTCCGTCGCTGACAGATCCTCCGCCTCCTTTCGAGGTTGATCCACCGCCCATGCCGCCGACGGACGGCATACCGCCCATCGCGCCGGAACCCGTAACAGAATCGTCGCCGCGCCCGCCAGTCCCACCACTACCTCCTTCGCCGGAAAAGTAACCCATGGAATCCAGGAAGCAACCGGAGAGAACAAACGTCATCGGGAGCACAAGCTGTCCAATAGATCGAGTCATGCGATTCTCCATGTGAAAGAACAATGCATCTCTGTCTGTTGTGAAAGCCCATTCTCAGTGCACGCGAGAGATCTCGCATACACTGAGGAGGCATGCGTGATATCGCTCAGGGAGCGACACAAATGGGATTGGGGTTATCGGTCGACCACGTGAACGTGTTGACCGCCTCCGCATCGAGATACTCGCTGACCACCGTCGTTCCGTAGCAGCACAGGATGTCCGTGTTGGGGCACACCCAGGGCTTCACGTCGGGGCAGTAGTAGATCCCGATGCCGTCCTGACCGTCGTACGCTGTTCCCGGCGCAATCTGCGTGCGAGAACCGGATGGCATTTCGCCGGCGTCGAACGCAAGGATCTCCGCGCCCTCCCCTCCGGTGGCAAGAACGTCCCAATTGATCGTCGGGAGTCCGGACCCTTCGAGGGGATACACCCCTCCTTCGATCATGATGGCACCGTTGTCAGGCACCACCTCGGTACGCACCTTCACGGCCAAATGACCGCTCGGCACGTCGCTGCAGGAGTACGTGGCAGGCTCGATGGGAGCCCCTCCTTCGCCGTTACCGCCGTCGGAGGACGAACCTCCGTCGTTGGAACCGCCCTCGGAAGAGCCGCCTTCGCCGTTACCGCCGTCATTGGACTTGTTGTCCTCGGGGTACGCAACGCAGGCAGACAGAAAGAAACCGATGTAAAGAACCTTCTGGATTCGGCTCATGGAGCCCTCTTTCTTCCGCAGTGCGGAATAAGAACCTCCCTACAAAGACCCAATATAGGCCTTCCAAGGGAGAACATATTTACCAAAAATCAGCCTTTTTGTCAAGGCTGGCTCATGCTTCGTCTTCGTCAGTCCCCTGCTTTCCAGCCTTCACCGTTTGGATGACTTCACCCAGTTCTCCGTCCAAAATAAGGTCGATATTATGCCAGGAATGTTTGATACGATGATCGGTAATACGGTCTTGCGGATAGTTGTAGGTGCGGATCTTTTCGGACCGGTCGCCGCGTCCGATCTGAGAGCGGCGCTCGGCGTCGAGCTTGCTGCGCTTTTTCTCTTCTTCCATTTCCCAAATACGGGCACGCAGAATCTGCATGGCGCGTTCGCGGTTCTGAAGCTGCGAACGCTCATCCTGACAAGACGCCACGATCCCACTCGGAATATGCGTGATGCGTACCGCGGACTTGGTCGTATTCACCGACTGCCCACCTTTGCCCCCCGCACAGAACGTATCGATACGCAGATCACCCGTGTTGATCGTCACTTCCGTTTCTTCGATTTCAGGCAACGCGGCGACCGTCGCGGTTGAGGTGTGAATGCGTCCCTGCTTTTCCGTCGCCGGAATGCGCTGCACGCGATGAACGCCCTGTTCGATCTTTAAATCGCCGTATGCGCCTTCACCGTCGATGGAGAAAACGACTTCTTTGTACCCGCCTTGTTCCGCGTGGGATTCGGAGAGCAACGATGTCTTCCAGCCCTTACGTTCCGCATACCGGGCGTACATACGGAAAAGCTCGAGCGCGAACAACGCCGCTTCTTCACCACCGGTTCCAGCACGGATTTCCACAATCACGTCGTTCGCATCATGCGGATCTGGAGGAACGAGAATTGTCTCAAATGCGAGTGTCGCATCTTGATATTCAGCAGTGACACGATCGAGTTCCATCGCCGCAAGCTCTCGCATATCCGCGTCCGTAGACGAGGCCGCTTCTTTCATGTCATGCATCGCCTGACGAGCTGCAACGTATCGCTCCCCCGCCATCGAAATTGTTTTCTGATGATTGTAGGCACGCGAAACATCCCGAAGCGTACGCTGATCGGCGAGCGTTTCGGGAGCGGAAATCTTGGTTTCAAGCTCGACGAGCTTGGCGCGCGCTTCAGCGGCGACGTTGGTGAGATCGGCCATAGGAATAATCCATCATAATACAAAACCGGCCTTCATGACCGGTTTTGAAATGCGAATCTAAGCTTCGTGGAGCTGTGTCGGCTTCTTCTGGCTCTTCTTGGCGACCTTCTGCGCAGTGCGCTTTACGGCCTTCGCCTTCTTGCCGAGCACACCGGCCTTGCCGGCCTTGGCGGCGGCTTTCTCTTCGAACTTCTCGACGCGACGAGCGGTGTCGATCAGCTTCTGCTTACCCGTGTAAAACGGATGGCACGCGGAGCACAATTCAACGTGAATTTCTTCAACGGTCGAACCAGCCGTGACAACGTTGCCACAGGCACAGACGAGCTTCGCGTCTGGGAAATAGGTAGGATGGATATCCGCCTTCATAGTGTCGGAACGATAGCAAAGACCGCCTTTCTTGGCAAGAGTGCGAGCGGATAAGAAAAAAGCCCAAAAGAGGGCTTAGAAAGAGGCTCCTGCCTGCGCCGGCATCGGAGGATCTTGTGAATGAGCGAGCTTGTGCGCCGAGACCAGCAGGCTGATCTGCTCTGAAAGAATCGTAGCATCCATCAACGCCGAGTCCTCCGTCGGCACTCCATCGATGGACGCGTGGCGGTACCAGACATCCTTGGCCGCGATGTAGCAGAGCGATACATCGGGCACTTCGGGAGAGCCCGGGAGCGGAGCGAAGACCATGCTGATGATGACCGTGCTCGGACCCGTCTCGAGGTCCCCGTGGTCGACCCACCAGGCAAAGTCGTAGTCGTCTCCGTGCTCCTGCGACGAGGCCATTCGTATCTGGCCGCGCTCTTCTTCTATTCGATGAGGCGTTTCGACACCTGCCTTCGTCATGGTTTCGACGACAGACTGGAATGCCCGATTCGCCCGTGCAACTTCTTCTTTCCGAGCTGTTTCCATACTCACCTCCTAACAGTCACAATGTGCCTCGAAACTAACAGATATTCTAGCATTTGTCAACGGCTCATGGTAGGCTCGCGCGCATGAAAACGTCGGACTTCGACTACGTCCTGCCACCCGAACGGATCGCCCAAACGCCCGTTCGTCCACGCGACCATTCGCGCTTGATGGTTTTGGATCGAAAGACCGGAGCGATCGAACATCGCCGATTCTTCGAGATCGGTGAATATCTCAAGCCAGGCGATCTTCTCGTGGTGAATGACAGCAAGGTGTTTAAAGCGAGACTTAAAGCCCAAGACAACATCGAAATCTTCCTCCTTCGACCGGAAGGACAAGGCTGGATCGCCCTCGCAAAACCAGGACGAAAACTTCAAGAAGGATCTTCCGTTTCGTTCGAAGATGGAACGACCGCGTCCGTAAAGGAGAAGTGTGAAGACGGAACGATTCTGATTGATTTCAACCGCTCGGCGGAAGATATTCTCGCGTGGACGGATCAGATCGGCAGCGTTCCCGTTCCTCCGTATGTGAACGAAACGCCGGCGGATGAAGAGAATTACCAAACAGTCTACGCCAAACAGACAGGATCCGTTGCCGCACCGACAGCGGGATTTCATTTCACACCGGAGTTGATTGAAAAACTGAAAACGAATGGAATCCGATTCGCGAGTGTGACGCTTCACGTCGGACTCGGCACGTTTCGCCCGATGAAAACCGATACGCTCGAAACGCACGTGATGCACGAAGAGTGGATCGATGTGCCGGATGAGACGCTTCGCGCCATGGAAGAAACAAAAAAGAGTGGCGGTCGCGTGATCGCCGTCGGAACGACGACGGTTCGTGCGCTTGAGTCCGGCGTCACGCACGGTTTTACGAGCATGTTCATCATGCCAGGATTTGTATTTAAAAAAATCGACGGTCTCATCACGAATTTCCATCTCCCAAAATCGACACTCCTCGTCCTTGTCTCTTCCTTCGCCGGTCGCGAGAACGTCCTCAATGCCTACGCGGTAGCGATCAAGAATGAATACCGATTCTACTCGTTTGGCGATGCAATGATTCTTTTATAGATACAAAGAAGCCTCGGCATTTCTGCACGAGGTTTCGTAGTAGAGAGGTGGCCCTCCCCGGAGATACTTCCCGGGGAGGGCCTCGCGCGTCGACCTTGGCCTAGTGGGTCAGGGTCTCGCCGAGCTCGGAGGCGCGGTCGCCGTCGAGGTTGTCGCCGATGTTGTTGGTGTCGCCGCAGAGAGAACATTCGTTTTCGGTTTTTTGGGCCATGAAGGCCCTCCGTCTCTTCTTGTTCATGTCCAACTCCTTTCGAGCGGTTGCGGTGTGCCGCCTCCCCTTTCGAGGAAAACGGCTACGGTCTGTGTTCTGATGTACGTGGTGAGTTTCTATCACGAACCAAAAAAACTGTCAAGTCTCCTTGTCTGACTTATCCGAAGATATTCTCAACGTAGTAAAACTCCGGCTTTTGCCCTGGAATCGCGGTAATCGCAAGCGCATCCGCTTGATAATTCCGTGGAGCGCTCCGTGCTTGCTGCAAATACACTTCAATCGTCCTTCGCAAATGAAGCAGCTTCGTCCGTGTAATAGAATCTTCCGGATTTCCGTACATTCGTGATCGTCGTGTCTTCACTTCGACAAAATGAACGGCCCCATTCTTTTCTGCGATGACATCGATCTCGCCGAGGCGGCAGGACCAGTTACGCGCCAGAATCTTGAAACCGCGTGACATCAAAAAAACCGCGGCGAGATCTTCGCCGCGGTTCCCGAACCGGCGGCGCGGATCGAGAGAATCTACTTCTTTGAAGTCGGAAGCCATTTGTTGATCGCTTCACGATCCGCTTTTCGCTTTTCCATCGCAGGCATATCGACACGGACGATCGTGTACATGCGATACGCAAACCATCCGAGGAGCGCGACCCAGAGCAGGTATCCGGCGCGCATCCCGATCATATAAATACGCTCAAAGCTCAGCACGAACAAGAGAAATCCGAACAGGCCGAGAATCATGAGCATGTTAGATCCACGCTCGTACGTGCGACGGGTCATCTTTTCCATCCCCTGACGCATCGAGATAAGGCGCAGGATGACGCCTGCAAAGAAGCAGACGGTGAAAAGTCCCAACAGCGTCCACTCAACCCATGGCATGAGCGGCGGTGGTGACAGGGCAAACCAATAGGAAGGCCGGAGAAAGGGAGGAAGCGTCATACGGCGGTAGCCTGCCGAAAAAACGGGGATTAGGCAAGGGGCGAGTCCGTCCGGGAATAGAGGATGCCGTAATGATACGGACCGGCTTCAAATTCATCCTCCAGTTTGAAGTGCGGCGTATTGAAAATCTTCTTTGCCTCCCCTTGATCGAGGCGTTGCGCATTGGAGGGACCGAATGGCGTCGAGATCGTCTTCCATTCTACGACGACAACGCGTCCACCCTGCTTCGTGAGACGCGCGACTTCGCGAGCGAGCTGCGGACGATTTTGCGAGAGATACAAATTATTGATGACGAGCGTGAGATCAAGCGATGCATCATCGATCTTGGTGGCACCGTACACGTCGATATCGGACCACACGCATTTGATATTGAAGAGATGATCTTGCTTGATGGCTTTTTCAATCTGCTCCAAAACGCTCTTCTGAATGTCGACGGCATACACGACGCCGTCTGCTCCAACGAATTGCGCGGCAGGAAAGACAAAATGACCCAACGAACCGCAACCTAAATCCGCCACGCGTTGTCCTGCGCGGATTCCCACCCGCTCAAGCAGTTTGAACGGGTTAATGAGCTCCGTCCCGCTCCGTACCGTCATAGATTAGAGGCCAGGCTCTCGGTTGAATCCGAAGAGCGATCCGAGTGTTGCTTCGAGAAATGCCGTCCAGAGATTCGTCGCCACCATAAAACCGATGAAGCACAGGAAGATTCCCAGAAACTTGTAGAACAAGTTTGACCCTCCCCCGCCCAAATGTGCATCCGCCCAAGCGACGGGACCGAAAAACTCCAGGAGCTTGCGCGTGCGGATCACCATGAAGGCGCCGAGCGCGACGATCGCGATACCGATTAAAATGCGAAGAAAGATTCCCATATGTTACGAGAATAATAGCACACCTGGTGACAGTTCGTATGTTGTATGGCAGGATGTCCCCGTCCGGACGCTTAGCTCAGTTGGTTAGAGCAACCCGTTTACATCGGGAAGGTCGTAGGTTCGAATCCCACAGCGTCCACCACACAAACACCCTCGCACGCCGAGGGTGTTTGCTATCCCGTATATGTTGACAAGAACGCCAACGTTTCACGTTGTTGATGGATCGCATCTTGAGCTGCGTTCTCAACCGGAGCGAGGAGATCTTCAAACGCATCCGTCTGCTTGATCGGTAATGCAGTCAACGCCTCACGTGCAGCTCCGACATGTTTGAGAATATGCGCGGCAACATCCTGCACTACCTCGTGCCAAAAACGAACCTCCAATTCTTCAAAACGATCCGCTTCAATCGTCGAACCCTTCAGGATCATCGCGGCAACGCTATTCACCTGCCCACGACGGAGATCCTCCTGCCAATCATGCGCATCATCGTTCATCTGTCGCGCGATGAAATAGTGTTTGAAAAAATCGTTCATCGCTGTCATTTCCGGCGAAGACGTCGCATACCCAAGCGTGTACAGGATCGCGAGAGGACCGAGCGCGTGTCCGAACGAACGCAATGCCAGCATTTCATAATCGCCATAATCTGGAAGGTGCGTAACATCGCGGCAGTGCACAAGCTCCCATTGATTCGCGCCGTCGATGTTATCCATCACCTCTTTTACGAGCCCCGCGAAAGACGGCTCAGGAAAACCCATGGCATATATCGAAGTAACTTCGCGGAGACAACTATTTGCAGTTGAGAGCGCATGCGGATCCCCTTCTCCATCCAACAGATCGTCGTACACCGTGTACGCCATCCATCCGTAAACATTCGCCATGCCGAGACGAACCAGCGTCTCATCCGGAATCATCTCACCGCCCAACAGTCCGGATGTCATGAGAGCGGGCATGAGCGGAATACGCTTCTTCGTATCAAAATCACGGATCTTTCCATACACACGCATTGCCTCTTGCGAAAGTTCGGCAGGAAGCCCCGCAAACCGTTCTGCGATCCGATCTTCGATCTGACGGTCGATGGAAACGAGACGAGGAGACATTTTTGTTTCTTCCGTCTGTTCCGTGACACGTTCGGACTCGGCAAACAGTGCGAGAGTAAATGCCGCCGTGAGCGCTGGGCTTCCTGCATAAAATATCTTTCCGTCTTGCGACGGATCGATGCAGAACGCATACGGTTGGCAGATATCCTCCATCGACACTTCCCGCAATCGCGACGTAAACGACAATCCCTGTTCTTTATCGCCAAGATGAAATGCCGTAAGACCCGCGAGCGCGAGTTCCAACGAATTTGGTTTCAGATGTTCCATCGTCCATTCGTCTAAAGCGTTTCGAAGGCCCTCTCGCTCCGTCTCTCCGCGTACCCATCGACTCAAAAAGAAAAGAATCGGTAACGTCGAAGGATAATATGGCGATGTGAGACATCGGGAACGAATCGCTTCGGCGATATACGCATTGAGATGTTCAAGATCCACATTTTGGCCTGCCAAAAAACATCCGATATTTGCGTTCACCGCGATATCGATATCCTTCCATGCCTCCGGCGCATCGGGAGGAACCAGCCAGGTCCGATACGGACCTCCTTCCTGTGTTTCTGTTGCCGTCAGCAATAAAACAATCTTCGCGAGTGCGGCACCATCGATGGACGACGGAGCGTATTCGAACAACGACGTCAGAGCGCAAAATGTATCATCCATGTCGTCCGGATATGGACGCGCGGATGTCTCATCGCTGTGTCGTGGCCAATAATTGAAAGACCAATGATCGCTGCGTTGCGCGACAAGGAACGCCGCAGCCCGATCACGAATCAGACGATCACCCTTGAAAGAATTCAAACAATCCAAAATCCAGCTCACGGTAAACGTCGCACGGTGACGAAGTACATCGGATGGAGCTGTCGGATCAAAAAATGAGCACGTGATAAATCCTCCATCCGCCTGCTGCTCCTGTTCGATCCGACGGAGGAGTTCATCCATAATCATCCGTTCGATGCGATAGAATCCGTCATGCGCACGAGCGGAAATCGAACCGTAAACGTTGAACCTTTGCCAAGCTCGCTCTCAGCCGTAATCGTTCCCAGAAAATCATTCTCAACCAAGTTTTTGACGAGATACAAACCGATGCCCATTCCGCGATCTCGGCTCTTGGTCGAAAAAAACGATTCAAAAATCTTTTCCGTGTTCTCCGGCGGAATTCCGACACCCTGATCACGTACCGAAAAAACAACGATTTCATCCTCACGCGATAATGAAATGTCGATCCGTCTTCGTTCGGGAGGAACATGCGGATCGTCGCTTGCATCAAGCGCGTTGCTCAAAAGGTTCGTTACGATCTGCATGAATTTCAAAAGCGATCCCAGCGTATGAATCTCCTCCGAGGCCGATAGATTGATCTGAACCTTGGCCTGCGACGCTCGATAGGCCAACACCTGGAGGGCGGAATGAATTTCACTGTTCAACGAAAAATATTCAACAAGCCCAGGATTTTGGATTTGCTTTTTCACAGAGAAGATAAAATCTTCCATACGTTTCGTCGTCTTCATCGCAGCTTCGAGATGCATTTGGACATCCTCAAGCCCTTTTTCCGGGGATGTCTTCAATACTTCGAGATTGAGCGACAACGCGGAGAGCGGACTCATGAGATCATGAAAAAACCCACCCGCGAGGCGGCCGAATTTCGCAAGACGATTCATCTGTGACAACTTTTCAAGCTGTGCCGCTTCGAGCGCACGCGTTCGTTCCTGGACCTTGATCTCAAGCTGGTCGCGTTCAACCTTGAGCGCATCTTCAGAGGATCGAGCCCGCTTGAGCGAACGCTGGATTTCACGACTGAACAACCACGACACGACGCCAATAGCGAGACACAATATCGCGGATACGAACGCGTCACTCATCGAATACACCTCTGCGCGCCAGTATCGCATCGTCGCGAACCCGGTTTGTAACTGAAGATGCGACAAAAAGAGCAGTAACGCGGCCACCGTAATCGTTACGGCTAAAGACGCTCGCGATCCGAGTAATACGCCCGACATGACGATCAGAAGCGCGTACGCGAGCAAACTCCACGGTAGATCCGTCCCCCATGTATACGAGGCATAGGTTGCTGCCAGGCCGAAAATGGTTATAAAAATCGATGAAGAAAGAAAAAAATGTCCCTTCCGAGAAAGCAGGAGCAACCCCGCAAACAGACACGCGATCGTGACGAGCAGCGCGATCGGTGCTCCCTGATACGGTTCGGGATCCAATTTATTGACGAGTGCCGAAAGCGTGCTCAAACCGGTGAGCGCGATCGAGGTCAGCAGCAGGATGTTGAGAATGTACTCGCGACGTTGAAAATCCTCGTTCGGCGAAAGAGGACGGATCAGATATGTATACAAAAAATGAATACCTTTCATAACGCTACAGCGCAACGCAGGTATCCATTCATGTGTCCTTACGACTGCCAAGGGCTGCCGACAACGACGACTGACAACAGAAAAGCTCCGAGCGTGGCGCCATTGCGCGCGCTCTTATCGGAAAGCACTTTCTTGAGAAGTTTGTCCATATTGAAACAAGTGTGTGAGTTAAGGAGATGATCCTTCGACCCTAGGATCTAGGGTTACAGTGTATCGTGTAATTGTAAAATCTTCATAAAGAAAAATTAAAGCGCTTACACGACATCCAGTTTATATCCTCTCCCTGGAATCGTATGGATCAACTTCGCCCGACTTCCAATACTCAATTTTTTACGCAAGGTCAAAATGTGCGTATCGATCGTATTCGAGAGCGGATCCAGATGCATGTCCCAGATATGCTCGATCAGCATTCCTCGCGTTACAACAATTCCGCGATTTCGCAGCAGATACTCGAGGAGCATCATTTCTTTTCTCGTCAGCCGCACGGGCGTGCCACCCTTCGTGACCGCATGACTGCGCGTATCAAATACCAAATCATCGACGGTATACGTCTCACCCTGAATGATCTTCGGTCGTCGCAACACGCTTCGGACGCGCGCCAGCAGTTCTTGAAACGAGTAGGGTTTCGTAACGTAATCATCTGCTCCCTGGTTCAAAACCTCCACCTTGCTTGCAACTTCCGACTGCACCGTCAGCATGATGATCGGTACGGTTTTTCCATGAGCTCGAATTTCGCGACAGACTTCCAGCCCATTTTTTCGTGGCAAATTGTAATCAAGCAAGATGATGTCGTAATCGCCGGTCCGAGCCAAAAACGATCCCCGTTCCCCATCTTCTGCAAGATCAACAGCAAAACACTCTGCTTCAAAGCAGCTTTTTAAGGCAAAACGAATATCGGTATCATCTTCGACAAGCAAAAGTCGCATACGGAATCAGAAAATGCGTATTTAAAAACCGCTCTAAATCCACTTAAAAGTAGCCCTTGCCCGCAGGATTGTCAAAAGGTACGTACTTCCTAGGTCTTGAATATTTCAGAAAAAAATGCTATTCATGCTCCCAGTCCTTTGGAGGTTTACCCATGAACGAAAGAGAGCTTTCGGCGGCCCAGCGAGCTCTCCGAAAACGCCTGGCCAAATGTTTCTACAGAATCGCGAAAATAGCGTTGGATAATGCCCACCTTGGCAGGGCCGAAGCCATCCTCGCTCTTGATGAAGCGATTGGTCAGCTACGCATCGAGCGCGAAGAAATCGCAAAGGAACATGCTGCGGAACGTGAATCACGCAATCCGCTGCCACCGCTCAATGCGAGTCTTCTCATCAACAAGATCCCTCCTCCCCCACGCCTCCCGTCGGAAGCAATGAGCAACGTCTCACGCATCGATGATCCCCCGAAAAGCCGTCGCGTAAAAAAACGCTAATCCCGATAACGCATCGGGATTTTTTTATACAAAAAGCACCCGAGCTAGGGTGCGAGATCGAAACCGTGTCCGATGTTGCGTCGGATCATCCGTCGTACACCGCGCGAAAGCGTCTTACGCGGTGGACGCACCGAGCGATAGTAACTCTCGATGAATACTCCGCTGATGGTCCAGTCACCTGGCGCACATTCTGAACGGTCCCGCAGACGGTCCGTCTCTTCTTCAAACAAGAGAAGAAGTTTTTCGTTCGCTCGCCCGTCGACGCGCATGCGGTGATGACGAAGACGACGGAGCGCAAGATCAGACAGAATCTTGGGATGGTTGTCGACGATGAGATCTGAAAAGAACTTCGACAGCGGTGGAAAAAATACTTCCGCAAATGAAGGACCTTCACCGTTTCGTTCTTCATCGCGCGAGATGAGCGCGAAGACTTCCGCAAGATGCCGGTCGTGGGTGTACCCGAACAATCGTCGGACGAGGCTCGGCGTTTGCACGATCAGAGGGTCGCGCTTCGCAACAGGATGTAAAGAACCAGACTCCATGATTTCTCCTCCTCGCAAAAAGACTAACATGCCCCCGCTGATAACAAAACACCCCGTAAAAGGGGTGTCTCGTCATGGTGCTCAGGAGAGGACTCGAACCTCCACGGGATTGCTCCCGCTACCACCTCAAGGTAGTGCGTATACCAATTCCGCCACCTGAGCGCGCATCGGAAGGTATCATTTCTTCCGTATCCTGACAAGACCTAGCGTTCGATCGATCGCCTCCCGCGCCCCGTAATGAGCCTGAGCTTTGCCGGCACCACCGACACATGAAAGGAGAAACCGCTCACGGCATGATTATCCGCGTGCGCTTCGATAGGGTCCTTGGATTGGATCTGCCCGTGTTGCAGTAGCACTCGTGTTTCAGGACTCGTCGTACTCCGTTTCCAAAACACGGCCTTCCCTTCGGTCGAACGGGGTGTCACGACCGCCTCAAGCCATCCGTCTTTGGCATCAGCGGCAACCAAGTCGTTCCCGACGCGACCACCAAGATTGCGCACGGAGAGCGCTCCCCCATCAAGCGGTGAGATCGTGTACTTCCCCTCGATCGAGAGCGATGCGACCGTCGCGGGAAGCGAAACTTCCGTCAAAAAATACCGATCATCGAGCTTCCCCATGTCGAGCGTTTCGATGCGACGCGCAGCAAGCACATCACATGCCCCTGCACCCATCGGAATCCCAAGAAGTTTACCGACGGCGGACGGGCCGACGAGCGGAACGTATCCGACCGTGATATTCAAATCCGGCAAAAACCACATTGTCTTGTCGAGCGTGCCGTCGTTGCCTACGACCACGACCGTCGTGGCACCTTTCGCAACCATGCCTTGCACGAGATCCTTTGCGCTCCGAAACAACGACATCCGGCCGATGTGGCCGGACATGTCGAAGGTACTGAGTTTCGTCTCCAAGGCCGCGACGTCGCGCTCGAACCGTCGGTCTGCCAAAAAATCGTCGTAGACGTAGGCGTAGCTCGGATTCATACGGCTTACTCGCCGCAACAAGCAGGATTATGCTTGCGGCGTCGGTTTGGATTCCGCGTTGCTCTTGGGCGGTTTGGAGACAGGCTTCGCTCCAATCATGACTTTGCCGTTCAATACGGCACCCGATTCGACCGTGGCCGTTTCGCAGACAACGTCACCCGTGATTTTCGCCGTCGCGGTGATATCAAGATGATTCGCGACCGTGAGGTTGCCTTCGATCGTTCCGGCCACGGTTGCCTGATCAGCCGTCACATCGGCCTTCAGCATCGCCTGCGATCCCACGGACAACCGGCCCGTGATCTTCACGGCGCCATGAACCTCACCTTCAATCGAAACGTCTCCTTGGCTCGAAAAATCGCCCTCCACGCGGACGCCATGGGCGATGAGCGTCGCCGCTCCCGACCCCCCGCCGAATGATGCACGTTGTTCGTTCATATCAGATCCTTCTTGCCGCTTTGGGCTGAACAATGACATAGGTGAAACATGCGGAGCTTACCTACGATGTGATGAGGTGGTCAACTCCGGAGCGGTAACTCGACACGGAACACCGAACCTTTTCCAAGTCCCGCGCTCCCCGCCGAAATCGTCCCACCCATTTCATCAACCAATTTTTTGCACACATAGAGACCGAGTCCGGCGCCATCTTTCGCGATGCGCTTTCCTTCTTCACCGCGGGAAAACTTTTTGAAGAGACGTGAAAGATCTTCACGACTGAGTCCCGCGCCGGTATCCGAAACGGTCACAAGAAGTTTTCGATCATAGATCGCCGCGTCGAGCATGATCGTTCCCTTTTCCGTATACTTCACCGCGTTATCAAGCAGATTGAACATGACGTTGCGGAACGCTTCACGATCAAGCTTGAGACGCTGCGGTAACTTCCGAAAGTTCGTCGTAATCGTCACGCCCTTCGCGCGCGCACTCAGATCCAAACTTCCGGCGAGATCACGCAGCTCGGCCGCCGCATCCACGTCCGAAATCATCGTTTGAAACACTCCCGCTTCAACCCGTGCGGCGTTCAACGATGTTTCCGCGAGAGACAACAAATGATCCGCGCTGGTCCGCATGTGCTCCATCACCTTCTTGGCATTGGCCGTCATCGGACCGTAATCCCCTCGGCTGAACATCTCGGCGGCAAACCGGATGCCGCCAAGCGGACCGCGTAGTTGGTGCGCCACGGAGGCCACGAAATCACGTCGCGCGATATCGAGTTCTTCCAGTTCGCAATTGATCCGTTCGAGTTCCTTGCGCCGACGGGATTCGCCGCGCACGACACGGATCGCACGAGCGCCAAAGAGACCGATCAACATCGCGCCGACAAGCGCGATTGCGCCTTCTGTGAATGTGGTGGCGCGAAGAATCATCACAATAGACCCGGCCGCGAGCACGATGAACAATGCTTCAAGCGCAGCGAAATCGATATCAAGAAATTTGACGCGGATGAGCGCTGCCGAACTCATCACGAAAAAAGCGACAGAAAGAACCGTCATAATCACGAGCGCCGGGACAGGCGTCGTCACGAATTGCGAGGATGCGGCAACGATATACGCGACGAGCAACAAGAGCGCGTATGCAGCACGACGACGGTCGAGAATCGACGTCGCGCGATCATGGAGCGTCGGATACATGAGCGCGGCGATCACGAACAGCGCGATGATGTTCACAATGAGACCGACGAAGGCGCCGACATCGAGAAGTTCGACCCCCAGTTGCAACTGATGGAAAACGGACCGAAGCAAAAACGCGGTATCGAGAAGGGCGAAATGTAAAAAACCGAGACCGTACATCGACCACCCCGCCGCACCGAGCGGACGGCGCGTGAGCGTTGTCGTGAGATGGATGGCGATCGCCGGTGCAAGCGCGACGCTGAGATAAAACAGCATGCGCCAAATAATCACTTGGAGCGGGAGTGCCGTCGTTTCGAGATCGCGGAACCAATCAACGGACGTCCAAAGCGCGAGGGTAAATGAAAGAAGTGCGAACAACACGTTGCCGCGCGACCATTTATTGGACCACCATGCGACGAACCCAAGTCCGAACACCGCGATCGCGGCGCTTACGGTGAGTGCAAGCTCGAAGGGTAAGATGGTCATTACATTTCTTCAGGAACCGGAATGCCGAGGAACGAGAGACCGCGTTCGAGAACGGTACGCGACGCAGCGACAAGACGGAGACGCGCGGCTTTTTGCTCCGGCGCGGACTCAAGCACTTTCACATCGCGATAAAACTCATTCGATCGCGTTGCCATGTCCAAACACCATTGTGCCACAAATGCGGGTCGGAGTTCTGCAGCGGCGCGACGAACGACTCCAGGGAAAGCCGCGATCGTAAGCGCCAAACGTTTTTCTGATGGCTCCGTGAGCGCTGTGAGCGTTGTCTTACCGCCGCTAAATGGATTCCCTACCGCTTTCCGTAAAATCGATCCAAGACGCGTCGCGGCATATTGCACGTACGGACCTGTGGCGCCATCGAAGGCGAGTGCCTGCTGCACATCAAAGACGTATATCTTGTCGCTATCCTGCCGCAGCATTCCAAATTTGATCCCGCCCATCGTGAGACACCACGCGGTGTGCGCGACTTTCCCGTCCGTCCAATCCGCATGACGCTCCTGGGTCGTCTTCGTCGCATAGGCGAGAACCTCATCACGAAAATCCTGAAGCGTGACAATGTTTCCTTCGCGGCTCGACATCGCCCCGGATTTTAATGTCACGAATTCATAACCCACGAACTCCATGGATTGCGTGAGCCCCATGAGCTTGAGCGTGGCGAACAATTGCTTGAAATACAACGACTGACGATTGTCGACCAACATCAAACTGCGATCGAGCTTGGGATATTCCTTGAGCTTCAACTTCGCAAGCGCAAGATCCTTCGTCGCATACAACGATGTACCGTCCGACTTGCGGATCAAAAAGACACCGAGCTTCTGTTCTTCCAAATCAACAATGATCGCGCCCTGACTTTCGCGCGCAATCCCCTTCTTGATCAACTCATCGACGATCTTCTGCCCTTCGTTCACGACTTCGCTCTCCAAATACTTCCGATCGATAGCGACGCCAAGCTCCTGAAAAATACGATCGATCTCGACGAGCGACCAGCGTCGCGTCTCTTGCCACAGCGTGCTCCATGCCTTGTCTCCGGCTTCGAGCTTCTTCTGCACTTCGGACACTTCCGTCTTCCAGTCCGGATTCTCTTCTAAGACCTTTGACGCTTCGGCGTACAATGCGCCCAGATATTTTCCGGTCTTGTCTTCTTTTGATACCGCCTTCAGCATGTCCGCAACCGCATTTTCCGTAAGATTCTTCAACGTCTCTTCAGCCAACACATCCGGCGAGACCGGCGCGACGACCGGATCTTTCTTCTTCTTTTTCGGCGCTGCGACCTTCGCGTGCGATGCTCCCTTACGAACAAACAACCACAAACACTTCGCGACGTGCGCGCCGACATCTCCATGATAACTCGCCGTCACCGTATCCCAACTCGCACTCTTCAAAATGAGCGCGAGCGAAGAACCAAGAATCAAATTCCGAAAATGTCCGACATGGATTTCTTTATGCGTGTTCGGTTGCGCGTATTCGAGCATCACGTGCTTCCCCGTACCATCTTCCACTGCACCAAAATTCTCCATCGCTTCCACGTCCTTCACCACGCGATCAATGAGATCCCCCGTTTGAAGCGTGATATTCACATACGGACCCGCCGCCGTTGCCGACGCGATGCTGTGATCGCCTGTACCAACTGCCGCCGCAATTTCTTTCGCGATATCCGCTGGACTTTTGCCTTTCGCTTTCGCCAACTTGAAACATCCAAACGCAAGATCACCGAGCTTATCGTCCGGTGGCGTCACAAGATCACGAACATCAATCTCCACCTTCGCCGCGTCGGAGAGGACGTGCGCAACATTCTTCAAAATAGCATCCCAGGAATACGACATGGCTACACAAGGCGCACAAAGTGGCGCTTTCCTTTTTGAATGACAGATCCTTTTTTCACACTCATCGAGATATCCGTCACCACCGCATCATCCACTTTCACACCACCCTGTTCAATCTGCCGACGCGCGTCTGATTTCGACGAAACAATCTTCGATGCGACGAGAACATCGAGAATCAACATCGCACCCTTCACCTTAAACTCCGGAATCTCGTCCGGTCGCTCGCCCTTTGAATGGACCTGACTAAAATGCGCCGCCGCTTTGCTCCCCTCTTTTCCACCAACGAGCATCGTGACGATTTCTTCTGCGAGGCGACGCTTAAACGCCATCGGATTCTCCCCATTCTTCATCGCCGTACGCATGTCCTTCATTTCGTCTTCCGAAACATTCGTGCACAATTCAAATCCCGGCAAGATCATCCCATCCGTCCAACTCATCACCTTTCCGTACATATCTTCCGGCGCATCCTCAAGCGTGATCATATTCCCCTCACTCTTCCCCATTTTCTTTCCGGTTGGATCGACAAGAAGTTTCGTCGCAAGCACCGCCTTCTCTTTATGCTTCATCTCTCGAAGCAACGTACGCCCCGCAAGCATATTGAAGGTCTGATCATTCCCACCAACTTCGATATCAACTTCCATCGCGACCGAGTCGTAGCCCTGCATGAGCGGATAGAAAAACTCATGGAGATGCACCGGCTTTCCGTCAGCAATCCGCTTCTCAAACATGTCACGCTCAACCATCTGTTGGACGGTGAAGTGCGATGCGAGCTCGATCACATCCGTAAACGACATCTTCGCGAGCCACGCGCTGTTAAATTTGAGTTGCGCCGCATTCGCTCCGCTGAACGATAAAAAACGCGAAGCCTGATCTTTATACTTCTTACAATTCACGAGAACTTCTTTGCGCGTGAGTTGTTGGCGCGTCGCACTCTTATCGGTTGGGTCCCCGATCATCGCAGTGAAATCCCCGATCAGCAAAATCACTTCGTGCCCAAGACGCTGAAGCTCCGCAAGTTTGCGCATCCAAATCACGTGACCAAGATGAAGTGTTGGCGCTGTCGGATCCACGCCCGTGTACACACGAAGTCGCTTCCCGGACGCGAGTGCAGACTCAAGCGCCTCACGCGACGGATACACATTTTCAACCGCACGCGAGAGAACTTCCGTTATCGCGCCTTTGTCCGTGGTAATCTTTGCCATATCTTCTACAATTCTAGCGAAAAATAACGATTATTTCAACTTCTCCAATCTATCCGTCAGCGCCTTCATCTTTGCTTCCGCTTCCCCGAACTTCGTTTCCATTTCTTCTCTCACATTCGCCGGAGCCTTTGCGAGGAATTCTTTATTCTTAAGCTTGCCCGTAAGTGACGCAATATATTTTTTCGTTTCCTCGATTTCCTTTTCTGTCTTCTCGCGTTCTTTTTCCACGTCGACCGATCCTGCGACGTTCAAACCGATTGTCGCATTTCCTGATACAACGCTCGCCCATCCGTTTTCGATTGAATCAACAAATGAGACATTCTCGGAACGCGTGAGTACTTTGACGATGTCGATATTTTCTTCAAGAAGTTTCTTCACGTCTTTCGGAATAGCGATCGCGAACTCCACCATCTTCACCGGCTCGATCCCCTGCTCGGCACGAAGACGGCGCATGTCGGTCACGAGCGTCCGGATGATATCGAACGATGAAACGATTTCAACGTCGATTGTCTTTGGCCATTTCGCAACAATCAGATCTCCCTCGAACCCTGCCGTCTTCCAAACGTATTCCGTCACGAACGGCATGAACGGATGCCAGAGTTTCAAAAGTGTTTCGAGGATGTGAGAAAGAATCGCTTCTTTTCCTTTTTCAATCTTCGCGATTTCGAGATACCAATCTGCCAAATCTCCCCACGTAAAATCTCGCAGCTCTTCACCCGCTGCGGAGAATTGATACGCATCAATTTTCTTCGTCACGCTCAATGAAACCTCTGCGAGCCGCGCGAGAATCCATTCGTCCGCCAATGTCTTCGCTTTTGGCTTTGACGGCTTCACATCACCGATCTGCATCAACATGAACCGGCTAATATTCCACAACTTATTCGTGAAATTCCGAAACCCCTGAATCTTCTCTTCCGACAACTTTACATCCAATCCCGGCGTCGTCCCCATCACGAGCGAAAGGCGCACCGCATCCGTGCCGTATTTCGGGATCAAATCGAGAGGATCGAGGATATTTCCCAACGATTTACTCATCTTTCTCCCCTGCTCATCGCGAACCAATCCATGGAGATACACGTCCTTAAACGGCACTTCGCCGATCGCGTAGGTGCTCATCAGGATCATGCGAGCAACCCAGAAAAACAAAATATCGTAGCCGGTTTCGAGAACCGCAGTTGGATGGTAGTCGCGATTCTCTCTCCACTCTTTCGCATCCGGCCAACCGAGCGTCGAGAACGTCCACAGACCCGACGAGAACCACGTGTCGAGCGTATCTGGATCCTGTTCCCATTCTGTGCCCGGCGATTTTTCCATCACCATCACTTCATCCTCCTTGTACCAAACCGGAATCCGATGCCCGAACCAAATCTGGCGCGAGATGCACCAGTCGCGAAGATTATTGATCCAATGGAAATACGTTTTATCAAACCGATCCGGCACGATCGTCGTCTGCTTTGATTCCACAGCGTGGATCATCAGCTCTTTGAGTGTAGCCTTCTCCCCCTTTTTCCATTTCCCAAGCGTGTCTTGTCGCAATGCGAACGGTTTATTCACGCGCACGAACCACTGCTTCATCGGCAATTGCTCGACGGCCGCGCCACCGCGTTCCGCAACCGGAAGATTCATCTGAATCTCTTCAACGGATTTCAACAGGCCGTCCGATTCGAGTGTCGATTGGATTTTCTTTCGTGCCTCTTCGATCGTGAGTCCGCCGAACCCCTCGCCAACTTCCGATTCAATCAAACGCGCATGTTCATCGATCACCTGAATGGTCGGAAGTCCGTGGCGAGATGCCATGTCCGCGTCGATCGTCGAATGCGCCGGTGTCACGCCAAGTGCGCCCGTTCCGAATTCCGGATCAACGGCTTCATCTGCAATGATTTTAATCGAAAGCTTCTTGCCACAAAACACCGGCTCATACGTTTTGCCGACGAATTTCTTATATCGTTTGTCCGTCGGGTGAACCGCAACGGCCGTATCCCCGAATTTCGTTTCTGGGCGTGTCGTCGAGATCGCAATCGGAAAATCTTTGTCGTATGTGAACGTCAAAAGCTTCGACGTAACTTCTTTTGATTGCACTTCGTCATCCGACAGCGTCGTCTGAAATTGCGGATCCCAGTTCACCACGCGATAGCCACGTTCGATGATCCCGTCTTCATACATCATCTTAAACATCTCGTTCACCGCGCGGTTGCGATGTTCATCCAGCGTGTACTTTTCATCATCCCAATCGCACGACGATCCCATCTTGCGAACTTGATTCCGAATCGTGACGGCGGATTCTTCGGCAAACTCTACGACCTTTTCTAAAAATTTCTCGCGTCCCAATTCTTCGCGCGGATTCTTCATCCCTTGCTTGATCAAGAGTTGTTCGACTTTTACCTGCGTCGCGATCGCGGCGTGATCCGTTCCAGGAATCCAGCGCGCGCGCTTGCCTTGCATCCGATGAAAACGAATGAGAAGGTCTTCAATAGCCAGCATCGTGGCATGCCCCATGTGGAGCGTGCCCGTCCGGTTCGGCGGCGGCATGACGATACAGTATGGTTCGCCCTTGCCCTGCGGCTTGAACGCACCCGACGCTTCCCAGGCCTTGTAGATGTCATCTTCGACGGTCGAGGCGTCGTAGGCTTTGGGAAGAGATTCCGGGTCGATATTTTGCCGCATAGATCGCATAAATCCTACGATTTCTGGAGCTTGCCGTCAAACCGTTGACACTCCTCTCTAGCTGACATAAGCTTTCCTGTCGTCCAAAAACATGGCCCTCACCCCCCAACAGCAAGCAATAGAGCAAATCACCCGCGCCAAGCGGATTCTTGTCGTAACCAAAGAGCATGCCCCGAATGACGCCATTGCGTCCGTGACCTCATGCCTCTTGTTTTTGCGTGCGATGGATAAGCAGGTCGATGCCGTTGTGCCCGGTCTCGATCCGAAGACTATTCCCGGTTTCCTCTCCGCCGGAAAAGACATCCAAAAAAGTGTCGGTGCGATGCGGACGTTCAACATCACGTTGGATGTGAAGGATGTGCCGCTCAGCGAGCTCATGTACGACGTGAAAGACAGTAAGCTCAATATCACGCTCGTTCCAAAACAAGGCGAATGGTCCCCGCAGCACGTTGCAATGAAGCACGGCGAAGACCGTTACGATCTCGTCATCGCTCTCGACGCACCGGACATGCAGAGCCTCGGCGAACTCGCACGTACGCACGCTGACTTTTTGTTCCGCACGACCATTTTGAATATCGATGCTGACAGCGCAAATGAACACTGGGGTCAGGTGAACCTCGTGGATCTCAATGCTGTTTCCACAACCGAAATCCTCTTTGGACTCTTTGATGCTTGGAATCGCCACGTGATCAACGCCGATATTGCAACCGCGCTCCTCGCCGGAATGATCGCAAAAACGAGATCCTTCCGCACGACGGACGTCACGCCCAAGACGCTGACGACGGCATCGCAGCTCGTTGCCATGGGTGCACGACGCGAAGAAATCGTTCACGGACTCTGGCGCACCCGCACCGTGCCGACACTCAAACTCTGGGGTCGCGCGCTTTCGCGTCTCGAACAGGATCGTGAACGCAAGCTCGTATGGGCCAGTCTTTCGCGCCAGGACTTCCTCGAAACCGGCGCGGAACTGGAATCACTCGATGACGTGACGAGCGAGCTCATCGCCTACGCGCCGGATGCGAGCATCATCGTCTTTGTGTACGAAACAGAAACGCCGAACGAACTGATGATCTCACTCCGAGCGAATCCCCCGTTCTCGGCCTCCGACCTGGCCCGCCCGTTCAGCGGAACCGGCACCCGTGAACGCGCCGTCTTCAAACTCCAGGAAAAAATGTCGCTCCTCGATGGAACCAAAGCGGTCATCGAACGATTACGCGGAACGATCAAGGGATAAAAACTGTCGAGATGACAGTTTTTTTCTTACATGACAAACTGACGTCCAATCGTATGACGACCCAAAAACACCGCGTTGTAATCGTCGGAGCCGGATTCTCCGGACTCCTCACCGCCCGTAAGCTTCGAGAAGCGCGTCCGAACGATCTCGATGTCACCGTCGTGGATGCCACCGACCATTTCCTCTTTACTCCGCGTCTTATCGACGCGCTCGAGAGCGATCGCGACCTGAAAGACAAATACACGGCACCGCTTGCTGCGTGTGCATCGCGCTTCGGATTTGCGTTTGTCCACGGTCTCGCCTCCCACATCGATCGTGTCAACCGAACGGTTTCGGTTGCGACACAGCAAGAAATCATTCTTCTCCCCTATGACACGCTCGTGTTGAGCCAGGGTGCCAAAGTCGCCTTCTACAACATTCCTGGATGCGAAGACTGTTCCGTGTGGCTCAAAACCTGGGATGATATCGAACGCGTCCACACCCGCCTTCGCGATCGCGTGACGCATGCGCTCGCTGCAAAAACGGAAGAAGAGCGCCGCGAGGCATTGTCCTTCGTCATCGTAGGCGGTGGGCCTTCCGGCATCGAAAGCGCGTTCGCCATCCAAACCTACGTCAAACGCCTTCTGAAGGATCACGAGGCACTCATCCCCTACGCCTCATTCACGCTCCTCCAGGGCGCACCGCAGATCCTGACGGGCTTTCCCTCACGCATGGTTAACGGTTCACGCAAGGAGCTCATGCGTAACGGCATCGCGGTTCGTGAAGGCGCATCGGTAGAGGCGATTGAACCTACAGCCGTCCGGCTCACGACAGGCGAGCGGATCCCTTCCGGCCTCACGCTTTGGGCCGGTGGCATCGAAGCGAACGTCATTCCGATCAATCCCGAAATCGACCGCGGAAACCAAGGCATGATGGCGGACGAAATGCTACGCATTGAAGAGCATATCTTTGGCGGTGGTGATGCCATCATGTTCCGCCAAAAGCAGCTCCTCATTCCCAAAAACGCGCAGACAGCCCTTCAAATGGCTTATTGCCTCACAGACAACATCCTGCGTTCCATCGACGGCCAACCGCTCAAACCGTTCCGCTTCAAAAATCTCGGATCGATCCTCACGCTTGGCTCAACTGGCTATATCAATGTCGGACCGTTCGCCTTCAAATTCCCCTGGGCCGTTCAGCTCCGTGATATCTTTTACCGGCTCCGCCAGCGCCAAGTCGTCGGTTGATGTATACTAGAAGTGCTTTATTCTTCTCTTTTTAGACCCTCACTATGATGGGAAAGATGTTAACGGGCTTCCAGAAACATAAGAGCGTAGGGCTTTTCGTCCTCCGCATCGCCGCCGGTGTCATTTTTGTCATGCACGGCTACGGCAAACTGTTCGGCGACGCGCCGGGCATGACCGCCTTCACGGGCATGGTCGATAAACTCGGCTTCCCAATGCCAGGTCTCTTCGCCTATATCGCGGCACTGACCGAATTCCTCGGCGGTATCGCCCTTATTCTCGGTGTCGGCGTTCCGGTCGCCGCGACTCTTATTGCCGGTGTGATGCTTGTCGCCTTCTTCGGTGTCAAAAAAGCATCCTTCCCGGCGGGTGACGTGGACTTCGCGCTCCTCGCGATCGCCATCTCTCTCGTCTTCATGGGTCCTGGCCGCTACACGGTCATGGGCATGACAAAGAAAGAACAAGAATAATCAGAACAAAAAACTCCTCCGATCATCGGAGGAGTTTTTTATTTGGATGAAATTCGTTGCCGCAACGCTTCTTCGAGAATCACCGCCGTCGCGACGGAAACGTTCAAACTCTGAACCATCCCGCGCATCGGAATCGTCGCGACCGTATCTGCAGCTGCGAGGAGTGCGGCCGAAACGCCATCATGCTCGTTGCCAATCGCGAGGACGGTCGGTTGTATAAAATCGATCTCCCACTGCGGCACGCCCGTCTCCGTCAGTGCTGTCACAACAATCTTGAATCCCTCGGATCGAACAGCCGTCAAACACTCTTCAAGCGATGTCCACTTTTTGATATCAAGCCACTTCACCGCCGATGCCGCCGCTTTTGTTCGAAGCTCTGACATGCGCGGCGGACGTGATTCCGTATACACAAGATGAACGCGACTCACACCCACGGCATCACACGTACGTAAAATCGCTCCGAGGTTATGCGGATCATCGACGTTCTCAAGAAGGACGTGCAGATCCTGAAAACGTCGTTCGGCAACATCTTTCATTTTTTGTTCACGCTTCGGTGTCATAGACGAATGGTACATGAGCCCCTATATACAAAGCGAGCCACATTGGTGAGATCTAGAACGACATCCTCGCCAGGACCGCTCTAAGAACTCGCCAATCTGACTCGCTTTGACCACCTATCAGTGTGTTGAAAATGATACCAAAACCCCTCTCCGTCTGCAACCGTCAGGTGTGAATAACCTCTTTTTTTAGCCTTATTTACACGATGTGGTGCATTTCGCGTCAAGCGCTTTGCACGCGTCCGTCTTGGCCGTGTTGTCTCCAGCAGCTTTCAAACACGTTTCGAGCTTCCCAGCACATGAGGTACACGCAACCGGCGTGGGTGTCGTTGCGCTATCTTTGGAAACTTCAGCTGGCTTGTCTTTCGCCTGAAGTAAACACTTGTCGGCAACATCCTTCAACATTTTCTCCATGCGATCAAGACGTTTCGCGAGCGCCTGAACATCCGATGTCGTTGCTGATGTTTTGCTCTTATCCGTTTGCGCCTCCACGGAATTGAACGCAATGGCGCCCGTCAAAACAATCGCGAGACCCGTGATGATAGCCGCGCTCCAAATATGCGAAATACCGCGTGCCGCATGAACGATATGATGATCGCGCATATGCGACGTCGGTCCAACATACCGAACGCTGCACTTCCCGCCAGAACAATCAGAATGACCGCACATCGCGTCGGTCGGTTCCGTCGGCATCGAACCGCCGACCGGCCCTGTCGGCTCCGGACTATTGGCGGCCTTCATGACGCGACGGCGCACCGGTTTTTTTGGTTTCAGTTCCCCCATACGAAAGGACGCAAAGAATAAAAAGAGTGATGGCCGGATTATAGCATACCCGAGATATCCCCAACAAAAATCCACCCGTTATCGGATGGATCGTTGCTGGTGGACGGCAGAGGAGTCGAACCTCTGACCTTCACAATGTCAATGTGACGCTCTAACCAACTGAGCTAGCCGTCCGCACAAAATGCGTGAGGATATTAGCCCGACACGCCAAAGTCGTCAATGGATGAAAAAGCCCCGATCCAAGAACGGATCGGGGCGGTATTACGTTTCCATGAGGGCGAGACAACGATCGATGAAGTTGAACACGCTGTCGATGTCCGGTTTCAGCGCGGTATCGAACTTTTCTTCACGAGCTCTCTTGATGAGATCAGGCGTACCGCTGTAGAGACAGGCGCCGACGAGGATCGGCGCGGAGAGAATCTCGCATGCGGCGGAGAGAAAAGCGACGCCCGTCATCGACGGCATCTCTCCGTCCGAAAGAATCGCGATGCGCGCGTACTCCGCACTCGCACTTCCGGAATTGATGCCACTCATGACGAGATGAAGACGTTCAAGTGCGGCGCTCGGATCTTGAAATTCGAGACGCTCGACGCGGTCGCCGTATCTTTTTTCGATACGACGCATCGTGACACGCAGAACCAGCGGCTCGTCGTCGACGTAGATCAGAGTGAGAGGGATGCGTTCGTCGGGCATGTGTTCTCCGTCTTCTGGATGTAGGTGCGAAACTCGGAGAGCAATCCTTCAGTGACCTTACCGGTTTTTTCGAAGAAGGCGTCCGCACCGAGATCGAGAGCCTCCTCCTTGCTGAAGAGGCCGCCGGTCCACAGTACGATGTGCGCGTTGATCGACGGCGTCGTACCTCGGATGACGCGAATGAGGATTTCTCCCTGATGCGCGCGCATCCCGAGACGCTTGCTCGTTGAGAACGTGCGTCCGAGGTTCGTCAGGATGAACCAGAGAGCGTCGGGCTCTTCGAGAACATGGTTAATCGCCATATCGACGCTCAAGGCCGTTTGCGGCCGAATACCGTGCCGCACGAACTCGCTCTGAAGGATCTTGCGCGGCAATCTGAGCACGAGAGGATCTCCCGATTCTCGGGGATCCGGTTCATCCAGAAGCAATACACGTCGCTTGGTCATGAAGAACACTCCGTCTATTGGGTTGAAAAAGAAAGGAACAGGCTGACATGAAACCATATTTTGCACGTTTTGTCAACGCCTGAGTATCAAAAATCCGGCTTGCGCCGGGTTGTTCGAATCTTCGAACCCAGAAAAGTGACCAAGACGAAACCACGCCCGAACTTGAACTCCCATCGAGCGAACTCAATGAGAAATCGACCTTCGGGGTTTAGTTGTCCGAAGACAACAGATAACTCCCTAGAAAGGAGGTGATCCATCCACAGCTTCCGCTACGGATGCCTTGTTACGACTTAGTCCCTATCGCTGCCTCTACCTTCGTCCCCTCATCGGGGCCTTCGGGCATTTGCAACTCTCTTGACTTGACGGGCGGTGAGTACAAGACCCGAGAACGTATTCACGGCCGCGTGGCTGATCGGCCGTTACTAGCGAATCCAACTTCATGAGGGCGAATTTCAGCCCTCAATCCGAACTGGGGCCAGGTTTGTTGGGATTAGCTCCACCTTACGGTTTGGCAACCCATTGTCCTGGCCATTGTAGCACGTGTGTAGCCCTAGATGTAAGAGCCATGCTGATTTGACGTCATCCCCACCTTCCTCCCCGTTATCCGAGGCAGTATCCCGTGAACATTCAACACGGGACAGGGGTTGCGCTCGTTATCCGACTTAACGGTACATCTCACGACACGAGCTGACGGCAACCATGCAGCACCTGTGTAGCACCCTCGAAGGCGGCCAATGTTTCCACCGGCTTGCAGCTACATTTCAAACCTAGGTAAGGTTCCTCGCTTATCGTCGAATTAAACCACATGCTCCTCCGCTTGTGCGGGTCCCCGTCTATTCCTTTGAGTTTTAGCCTTGCGACCGTACTCCCCAGGCGGGATGCTTAATGTGTTAACTTTTTTAACCGACACTGGGAGGGTCGATACTCCCAATATCTAGCATCCATCGTTTAGGGCGTGGACTACAGGGGTATCTAATCCCTTTCGCTACCCACGCTTTCGTCCCTGAGTGTCAGAAGTGTTCCAGTGAGCTGCCTTCGCATTTGGTGTTCTTGCCGATATTAACGCATATTACTACTACACCGGCAATTCCGCTCACCTCTCCCACCCTCTAGTCTTGTCGTATCGGAAGCGGTGTACGAGTTGAGCTCGTACATTTAACCCCCGACGTGCAAGACCACCTGCGGACCCTTTACGCCCAATAAATCCGGATAATGCTTGAGGTCTCTGTATTACCGCTGCTGCTGGCACAGAGTTAGCAACCTCTTATTCTCTCGGTACCGTCATAAGTTCTTCCCGAGTAAAAGTAGTTTACGAGCCGAAGCCCTTCATCCTACACGCGGCGTCGCTCGGTCAGGCTTTCGCCCATTGCCGAATATTCTCGACTGCAGCCACCCGTAGGTGTCTGGGCAGTGTCTCAGTCCCAGTGAGGGGGATCATGCTCTCACATCCCCTACCCGTCATAGCCTTGGTGGGCTTTTACCCCGCCAACAAGCTGATAGGCCATAGGCTCCTTTCACAGCGTCTTGCGACTTTACACGAGAATGACATGTGTCCCCTCGTGTCCATCGTGGAATTAGACCCCCTTTCGAGGGCTTATGCCCGACTGTGAAGCAGATTGCCAATGTGTTACGCACCCGTTTGCCGCTAACCATTTCTCGTCTTGCGACAAAAAATGATCCGCACGACTTGCATGCCTTAGACACGCCGCCAGCATTCATCCTGAGCCAGGATCAAACTCTCAGATAAACCCACCGAAGTGGATTTAACACTCCTCCGACTCCTGGTAGAGATCGGAGGATCAATCATTTACATAGACGTGATTCCGTACTTGGTCACTCTTCTGTTGTCGAAGGTCAATTGGCGTTCCCTGTAAAACTTCCGATACGAAACCACGCTTCTGGCGTGGACTTCTTTCCGTTTTTGGATTCCTCGTTGTGAGGAGTGGAACGTGCCGGCAGATTACTGGATTCCCCGGAGGGTGTCAAGAGGCGGTTTGGGGCCGTGAATACAACGGGAAAGGCCCAGTTTTAAAGCTCCAAAGACACGACGACGGAAGCGAGTCTCGCCCACGCTTCCGGAGCCAGATCTTCCGCTCGCGCCTTGGGATTCAGCCCAAGATTCCCCAACACGCTCGGATCAATTTCCAAATTTGATGACAACAGCTTTCGTGGATGCGCAAATCCTTTGCGTGCAACGTCCATGACCTTCTCCGGATTCATCCCCCATTTTTTCTCGCGATCGTTCACGGACATCGGCACGACATGCAGCACGGCGGATTCCACCTTTGGCGGCGGATAAAACGCCCCTCGCGCAACGCGCGTCACGATTCGCGATGACTCTGATGCGAGCGCGACCATGAGCGATAAGAGCGATGTCTTTCCGTCTCTCGCGATACAGCGTTCCGCAACTTCTCGCTGAATCAGCACAACCACTTCTTGCGGCGGTTTTGGTGACCACAACGCTTTTCGAAGCGCGAGCGAGGTCATTGAATATGGAAGATTGGAGACGAATTTCCACGGTCGGTCATCCACAAGTTCATGCCAATGAATCGCTGCCGCATCTCCATGAACGACACGGAGATTCGGGTCGGACAACCGTTCAATAAAACGACGATCCTGCTCGATTGCAATCACCTCCGCGCCACGATCCAAAAGCGCGCGCGTCAAAACACCGAGTCCTGGACCAACTTCAAGGACGCGGTCCCCTTTCTTGATGGCTGCGGTATCAACAATACGCCCAAGAACATTCTGATCAATCAAAAAATGCTGGCCAAGACGCTTGTTCGCGCTGCCTCCGAGTTCTGTGAGTGCGGCTTTTATCTGTGTGGGATTCATAGATTGATCGCGGCCTACTGGATCATGTGGGATTCCATGGTTGAACGTTCTTTAATGTCTCCAGGCGTGTCTGTTTGTTTGCCTGAATCATATCGAACAGCGCATCGTCCTGAATAAAATATATACGAACGCCTGTCTCACGAAATGCATCCAGCACGGAAGAAAAATGCCTCGCTTCTCTCGGTTCCACGGGCTGAAAACTTTGCCACTCGTACTCCTTCCCCACTTTTTCGAATGTATCGCTTGAAAAAAGATACAGGTAACCGCCTCGATCCTTCGAGATAAATTCTTCTGCGGTTCCCCAAATACACACATACGGGATTCCCTGTTCGTATCCAATGCTAAAAAGTGCGTCCTCAGGCATCATAAACAAACTCGCAATCCCGGCATGCTCGGTCGCAAAAACAGCAGGCTTGCTATGGATATGATCTTCCGTGGACTGCAATAACATCGGTGTAAACGAACCCCCGTTCTTCTTCGTTGAGCCGTGATACAGAACCGGCGGCTTATCTTCCATACTATTCTTTATTCAACTCCGCCTTCACATCTCGTTTTCCTGCCTCCAACCGAAGATACCCTTCGATAAATCGATCCAAATCCCCATTCAACACCGCATCCGGGTCAGACGTCTCAACATCTGTGCGATGATCCTTCACCATTTTATACGGATGGAGGACGTACGATCGAATCTGATTCCCCCACTCGGCGCTATGGAATTCGCCGCGAAGCTGTTCTTTTTCTTTACGAAGTTCTTCTTCTTTTAGCGCGACGAGTTTTCCTTTCAGAATCTTCATCGCGGTTTCCTTGTTTTGCGTTTGCGAACGTTCGTTCTGACACGTCACCGTAATCTTCGTCGGCAAGTGAACGATGCGCACGGCGGAATACGTCGTGTTCACCGACTGTCCTCCTTTGCCGCCGCTCATAAAGGTATCGATACGCAGATCATCCGGTTTGATTTCGACTTCTACCGTATCATCAAGTTCCGGAACGACTTCAACGAGCGCGAACGATGTCTGACGCAGTGCATCGGAATTAAACGGAGACTGTCGCACAAGACGATGCACGCCGGCTTCGCCTTTCAAGTGACCGTACGCATACCGACCCTCAACGAAAAATGTCGCGGACTTGATCCCCGCTTCTCCTCCGCGACTTTCATCGACCAAACGCGTATTCCATTTCTTTGACTCGGCGTAGCGGATGAACATGCGAAGCAACATCTCAGCCCAATCCTGCGCATCGGTTCCACCAGCTCCAGCGTGAATCGATACGACCGCGCTCGATGCATCGTAGCTTCCCGAAAAAAGCATCGTGAATTCGAGATCGAGATAACGCTTTTCGAAATCCGTCAGTTTCTTCGTGATTTCCTCTTCCATCGAAGCGTCGTCCTCCGTGATCTTAAGCAGCTCTTCGGTTTCCAGAGCCTCCGTTTTGAGCGCTGCCCATGCGTCGAATTCCTTGCGCAACTCGGCGAGCTTTTGCGATTCTCGCTTTGCCCGCTCCGGATCGGACCAAAAATCCGGCGCCGACGATTCGGCTTCGAGCGCCTTGATCTCTCCGGCACGCGCGTCTAGCTCTAAGACACGCCACGCATCCTCGATACGGGCTCGGAGCGCGTCTGCGCGGGCGAGAAGATCCTTATTCATGGGGCGACGTTATCCGTTTTTTAACAAAAAAGCAATCCGCAGAGGGATTGCTTTTTGGTTCTTCAAAGATTGATTTTTTTGCGCAGCGGACCGAGATACGGAATCTCCCAAAATTCCCCTTGGACGCACTTCACGATCGCGATGACGTTGATGATGAGAAGCGCGATGCCCATCGCCCAGCCGATAAGCGGGATCCAATAGACGAACGATCCGATGATCCAGACAACAAACAGCACGAGACCCTGCAACGCATGTTCCTTACAAAATCGTGATTCGCGCTTCAAGAGGAGCGGGATCAAAAACAGGATTCCGAGATACGAGAGAGCGGCGATGAATTTGTTGTCCTCGACATCTTTCTTGTCGAACGAGGGCAGGACACTGGCGTGGAGTGGTTCAGTCATAGTGTTTGTTGTTATGCGGCTTCTTGAGATTCATTATGTGATTCATGTTCCTTCGACACCGGATGAATTCCTTTCACGACGATTTCGTCGCGAGTGAGATGTCTTGGTCCATCAGATTCAGGAACGATTCCTTGGACCGACGTTTCGAAAACAATCTCCGGATCTCCGTAATGCGGATCTTCATTTTTTCGACGAACTCCTGAAGAACGAGCTTTCTCCTGAGCTTCTTGCAAAATAAGATCGGCATTGCTCCACTTTTCCTGGCTTCCTGATGTATCCTCTGATGTAGGCTGAGACCATTTCTCGGAATCCATACTCCGCACATCATGACGGGTTTGGCCTCGAGGGTCAATCCAAACAAAAAGGGCAGGCACGAAGCCTGCCCGACTACTTTAGTAATCCATCCCCATTCCGCCGCCGTGTCCGTGACCGCCGGCCGGCTCTTCCTTCTTCGGAATGTCGGTGATGACACATTCCGTCGTGAGGAACATGGCCGCAACCGAAGCCGCGTTCTGCAGAGCCGAGCGTGTGACCTTCGTCGGATCCACGATGCCGGCTTTCAGCATGTCTTCATAGACGTCCGTCGCGGCGTTGTAACCTTCGCTTCCCTTCATCTTCTTCACTTCTTCAACGACGACCGAACCATCCTTGCCCGCATTTTGCGCGATGGCGCGGATCGGTTCTTCGAGCGCTTTCTTGAGAAGTGAGATACCGATGGCTTCTTCACCCGTGACGGTCACGCTATCGAGCGCCGGGAGCGCGCGGAGGAGCGCAACGCCGCCGCCGGGCACGATTCCCTCTTCAACTGCTGCCTTAGTGGCCGCGACCGCGTCTTCGATGCGGTGTTTCTTTTCTTTCATTTCAACTTCCGTGGCCGCACCGACCTTGATCACGCCGATCCCGCCCGCGAGTTTCGCAAGACGTTCCTGAAGTTTTTCACGATCGAATTCGGAGTCCGTGTTTTCGAGTTGGTTGCGGAGCTGGGAAACGCGCGCGTCGATGACCGCTTTGTCGCCCTTCCCGTTCACGAAGGTGGTGTGCTCTTTTGTCGCAACGACTTTGTGCGTCGAACCGAGATCCGTGAGCTCAACCGTGTCGAGCTTGCGACCGATGTCTTCCGAAATAAACGTCGCGCCCGTCACAACCGCGATATCCTGGAGCATCTCCTTGCGACGATCGCCGAAGCCCGGGGCTTTGACGACGAGCGCGTTGAACGTACCGCGAAGTTTGTTCACGACGAGGGTTGTGAGCGCTTCACCGTCGAGTTCATCCGCGACGATCACGATCTCCTTCTTGCCGCTTTGCACGATCTTTTCGAGAATCGGAAGAATATCCTGGATCGACGAGATCTTTTTGTCCGTGACGAGAATCGGCGCGTCGGTGAACTCCGCTTCCATGCGTTCCGTATTCGTCACCATGTAGTGCGAGGCGTATCCCTTGTCGATGCGCATGCCCTGCACAACTTCGGTTTCAACACCGAACGTCTGCGATTCTTCAACGGTAATTACACCGTCCTTGCCCATCTGCTTCATCGCCTGCGCAATCGTCTTACCGATTTCCGCATCGTTCGCCGAAATGGACGCGACCTGCTCGATCTCATCACCTTCAACGGGTTTTGAAATCTTGTTCTTGAGTTCGTTCACGATCGCCTCGACACCTTTTTCAATGCCGCGCTTCACCGCGAGCGGATTCGCACCGGCCGTAATGTTTTTGATGCCTTCGGCAATCATCGCCTGGGCCAAAACGGTCGCCGTCGTTGTACCGTCACCGGCCACGTCATTCGTTCGCGAAGCGACTTCTTTCACGAGCTCTGCGCCCATGTTCTCAAACTTGTCTTCGAGTTCGATTTCCTTCGCAACCGTCACGCCGTCCTTCGTGATCATCGGTGCTCCGTATCCTTTATCAATCACAACGTTGCGTCCCTTCGGACCCAATGTCACGCGAACCGCGTTCGCAAGGCTATCCACTCCGCGCTTGAGCGCATGACGGGCTTTTTCATCAAAGATAATTTGCTTTGCCATACTTCAATCAATATTAGTTTCTCTAAAAAATAATGTGACGGGTGACACGGCGAGTACTTTCTCGTCCGCGACGAGCGGGCGAAAAGTGCGAACCGTGGCAGGACCCGCTCAATTATTCCACCACCGCCATTACGTCGGACTCAGAAATCACGAGATATTCCGTCTCGTCGATCTTCACTTCGTCAGGCGCGTACTTCTTAAACACGATCTTATCACCAACTTTGAGATTCACCGCGGCGCGAGATCCGTTCTCGAGCATGCGACCCGGACCCACGGCGATCACTTCGCCTTGTTCCGGTCGTTCCTTGGAAGCGGTGTCCGGGATGATGAGGCCGCTCTTTGTCATTTCTTCCTTGACGGCGGGCTTCACAATCACACGATCACCCAGTGGGCGGAGTTGCATAGAATAGTAGATATTACTGAGTATTCTTTGGATCAATTAGCACCCTAGGGTTTAGAGTGCTAATGATTCCTCTGGCCAAATCTTGCCTCTGACCGTGGCTTTCGTCAAGGGCTGGGATCCTGCTTGGTTCCGAGTAAAAATCCCATTGCAACAAGCGACTCCCCCGCCCACAGGGACCATGGATAGTGGTCGAGCATTCCAATGACGAACAAGGGAACAAGAAAAATCAGCGTGAAAGAAACAGTAGAAAATGGACGGACCGTCACACGTGCGAGAACGATCGTTGTCAGAAGAAGAAGCATTCCGATCACACCAAGTTCCGCGAGCGCGAGCAGGAATACATTATGCGCTGGTTCGAGCGGTCGTTCGGTTTTTTCGCTACTGATCGTTTCTGCCAGCGCATGCAGTTCCGCATTCGGTCCGGTTCCGAAGAGGACGTGTGATCGAAACACGGTCCACCCGCTTCGCAAACTCTCGACGCGCGCGCTCACGGACTGCGACTCGAGACGCGAAGCCATATTCGATCGCGCAAGAAGATGATCGCGCTGCGGAAATCCGACAATGACGATCGCGAGCAATGAAGCAGCACACGCGAGGATAAAAAATTGGTTCACCCGCTTTGATCGAGCGAGATGGACAAACAGAACGAGAACGCCGGCAACAATCGCGACCCACGCGCTGCGCGAGTACGTGAACAATAACGCAACGGAAAGAATCGGTGCGGCAAGAATCGGAAATAACGCACGCGTTTTCACTTCACTCTTTGCCGCCAGCAGCAGCGACGTGACGACGCCGAGTGCGAGCCATCCGCCAAAAATATTCGGATGCGGAAAACCTCCGTAGATCCGGAGGACGCGATACATTCCGTGTTCAACAACGGATGTTCCCGGTGTTTCTGGGAAATGCGGCGCGATACCAAGCAGCGTGGATCCTTCGACGTGCTGTGTCGCATATTGGATGAACCCGAGCGCGGCATGAGGGATGAGCGCGATCACAAACCACGCCGCAAAACTCATCCATGAGACAGAGGATCGTCGCATGGTCCACGCGAAACCAATAAGCAATCCGATCTGGACCCACCACTGAAGAACAGCGCGTAGTGCGGATGAATCAAGCTGCGTTGCGATGATGGTGACGATGAACAAACCAGCGAGTGCGATGAGCGGACGAATCGGAAGAGGACGCTTCGTGCCCCGACGGAACAGAAGCGCTCCGATGATCATCGTCAAAACAAGTGGAATCCAACTGATATACAAAGAAACTCTCCCCTGCTCCCATGGCCATCCCGTAAGACTCGCGTCTGCGAACCACCGCGTCTGCCACGGCAATGAAAGAACGGCAAGACGCCACAAAATATTCCAGATCTTGTTCATACAATTGCGCGTTGGCGCAGCGCTTCGTTATACCGTCTTCGATAATCGTCGCGTCCGTCCGTCACATGAAACTTGAGCGCTTTCTCATTCACGATCACACGCGTATCCCGATTCATGAATTCGCGAATACTGGCCGGGAAGGCACGGGTTTGAACCGTACGCGCAATATTCTCGAGCGCTCGAACAAACGGAATGCGAACCGACGGTGTCAGAATCTGAAAATCCGGCGGCACTTCCCACGGCATTGCGCACGGATGTCGCGTCGTCATTGTGCGATTCGCCTTCCATAATTCACGGGACACTCCGTCATCATACAGCGGGACAAGGGACAAAAACCAATACCGAAAATAGGGATCATCCGGTCCAAGCATATGCGAAGAAAGATCGAGACCGTCGTCGCTCACGAAATACGACAGACAGACCGCATCCCGTTCATCGTCATGGCCCGGACGACGTCCGGCGAGCTTAAAGGGAAGCGTCGCAAGTGCGCGCGTCTGCATCAGCGTTCCCGCTCGCGTGATCACGAAAAAATCCAAATCGCTTTCGTCACGCGCATGACCCAATGCGGTCGTATTGCACAATGCGACAAAACGCACACCGCCCAAACGAGCGAGCCAGGCCGCCACGCGGCCCGCCGTTCGACGTTTGCGCGGAGCAAACAATTCGTTGTGACGCATCTCATCGATCAACGAAACGGATTCCGGAAAGATGAATCGTCCCAAGCGTTCAACGACAAGACCCTCGCGTTGCATCACCTCAATCTCGTTCCGCGCCTCTTTCGGATCCACCGATGAATCCGATTCGAGCGTCATCATCCACTCGGCTGCGGTCGGCGCATGCCCCCACGTTTCGTGAAACGTGAGGGTCTTCAAAAGAGAAGCTCGGTGGGCTGATGACATGTAATATCTATGCGGACGGAGGGAGATGTCCAATCGCAAGATGTGAAGCTCCCATAGGAACCGTTCCATCAAAAACAATCGCCTCCGTTTCAGACAACGACACGACCTGCGACCATGCGATATGGAGCTCTTGATTCATCAACCCGTGGATGAATCCGGGCCCTTTCACAATCAGTGTCTCAATCCGTCCAGTATCACAATCCAGACAGACATCTGCCAGTTTTCCGATCGTCTGTCCCGATTTCGTCTTCACAGGAATTCCGATAAGCGCGTGAACGCGGGCTGTCATGAATCGACTATAAAACGACAGGAAAACAAAAACCAGATCCCTTGTGGATCCGGTTTTCTGCCTTATGACAACTGCGCTTCGATCTTCGGTGGCTGCGGTTTGCGGAGGAACAGCGCCTGCTGGGCAACGGTGAGCAAGCTCATCACGAGCCAGTACAACGTGAGACCGCCCGGCAACGAGATACCGATGAACACCGTCACGACGGGCATGATGTACATCATCTGCTTGTTCATGGTTGCGGCCATGCTCTCGTCCTGAGCGCCCTCGGTCTTTGCGACTTCGGTCGGAGGAGGTGCTGCGGGGCTTGGCTTCTTCATGATCTGGCGCGACTGCCAAAACTGAACGGCCCCGGCAAGAACCGCGAGCACGATGTTTGGTTTCGCGAGATCGACGGCGCCGAGGAACATCGTATGAATCGTTCCCGGATTCGCGACGAACGAATACAGCAAGTTGAGACCCTGCGAGCTCAAGCCGTCCGAAAGCGCTCGATACAATCCGATAAAAATCGGCAATTGAATCAGAAGCGGCAAACACGACGATGCCGGGTTCACTTTGTCCCGCTTGTAGAGCTCCATCAGTTCCTTTGCCTGCGCTTCCTTATCATCCTTCAATCGATTACGAATTTCATCGACCTTCGGCTGCAAGGCCTGAAGCGCACGCTGCTGTTTAATCTGCGCCATCGTGAACGGATAGAGCACGACTTTCACGAGAATCGTGAGCAAAATGATGGCGATTCCAAGATCGTTTCCCGGAATGACGTTGTAGAGCCAGACGAGGAGGTTGAGAATCGGTTGGATAATGAGCGTGGTGAAGATAGACATACAGTGTGGTTAGGCGGCCGATTCAACGTCCTTCGCGTCAGCTGTTTCGACGGATTCCGGCGCGTCACCCGACGCATCAAGAGATTCGAGTTCGCCCTTTTCCGAGTCTGCGACGGCACGACCGCCCTCTTCGGCAATCGTGATCTTCCAGTTTGTGAGTTTGGCAGCCAACCGTACGTTCTGTCCGCCCTTGCCGATCGCGAGCGAGAGCTGGTCCGGCATGACCTTCACGGTCGCAAGATGATCTTCCTGGTTCAGATCGACATGAAGCACCTTGGCCGGTGACAGCGCGGCGGAAATATATTCCGCTTCGCTCGGCGACCACAGAATGACGTCGACTTTCTCACCGCCGAGTTCGCGGATAATCGTCTGGATACGTGTCCCGCGCTGACCGATACACGAACCGATCGGATCGATCGCATCGTCGTTCGTCGTGACCGCGACCTTCGTACGCGATCCTGCTTCGCGGGCAATATTCTTGATCTCGACAACGCCCGAAAGAATTTCCGGAATTTCCTGCGCGAAGAGCGCGGCGACAACGCCGGGGCTCGAACGGGACAAACGGATTTCCGGTCCCTTGGTCGTCATGCTCACTTCGCGAAGCAACGCCTTAAGACGCGTGCCTGGGAAATAGCGTTCCGTTTCGATCTGGTCTTCCGGCAAGAGCACACCCGTCGCACGACCGAGGTCGATAAGAACGATGCGTCCTTCGCGACGCTGCACGGTGACGTTCATGAGTTCGCCTTCGCGACCCTTGAAGTCATTGTAGATCACATCGCGTTCCGCCTCGCGGAGCTTTTGCATCACAACCTGTTTTGCGGTCTGCGCAGCCATGCGACCGAACGCGGTCGGGATCGAGAGCTCAACGCGGATTTCTTCACCGATCTGTGCGTCCGGTTTCAAGTCGCGCGCGTCACTCAACATGATCATCGTCTTCGGATTGAAGACAAATTCCTCTTCCGCTTCGACGGACACCGACGTCGGCGCTTCTACGATGCGCGGACGGCCGCCCATTTCTTCGCGCTTCTTCGGAGCATGTGCCGCCTCGAAACGCTCGAAATAATCGTCCGGCAATTCAACGTCTTCAACAACGGTTTTGACGTCAAAAATACGGATGCCGCCGGTTGCGCCATCGTAGGATTCAGGGTCGAATTGAACTTTGATGTTTTGGTTCTTGCTGCCGAAATCTTTGCGGTACGCAGCGGCGAGCGCAGCCTCGACAGTTTCGAGAACGGACTCGTACGCGATATTCTTTTCCTCGCAAATCTGACGCATTGCCTGGGAAATTGCACTAGCCATATGAAGTTGTTCGGTCTGTAGAAATAAAGCGACCCGTCCTTCCGGAACGAGTCAATGGGGACAGATTAGCAGATATCGCGATCCTTGACAAGGATCAATAAATACCGTATCTTTACTGGCACGTTGCGTTCTTAATCGAGCTTCAGCAGTACCGTCCCGGCATGTGCTGGTACGAAATCCTGCGTGCAACGCACGCCCTTTCCCATTTCGAGGTTTGTAGAGATGATCGAAGCGCCTCTCTCCCAACGCAGTGCCCGATTGATGGTGCAGGCTACCGTGGCGGTCACGATGGCAAGCAGCCCGATGCGGGGCATGAAGGATCGTATCTGTCAGAGCGCGAAGATCGGCAACATCGTGCCGCTCATTATCCACCCCGAAGACACGATCGAGCTCACATCGTTCGTCCAAGACGTGAACGACAGCGTCGACAAGCGACGTGACGTCACCTTTGTCCGAACGGAATCCGATCCGTCGAAAGATCTCGCCGTCGGACTCTTCAGCCACCCGCACGTCGTCGTCCTCAACTGCGCCCAGGCCAAGGGAGAGCTTCTGGAAATATTGGGCGATGACATGAATCGGACACCCCGCGTCCGCATCCTGCACTTCCGCTTCGAACGAGAGCTGGCGGTCATTCAAAAGTGGCCCGCATCGCTCGTCCGATCGGTCAGGCACAAGCCGGAGATCTGGCCCGCGCTCAGCGAGCGCAAGGCGGACATTCCCGGAATCATCGATGCCGTCTGCGCATCGTTTCGCGCCCGGGGCAACAACCGTACGGTGACTCTCACGAAAGACGCACGCGAGTTCCTCACCGCGAAACCTGGCGACCGCGTGACGCACATCTCGTCGCGCATCCGTAAGGCATTCGCCATGGCATGCAAAGATCGGCGATACATCGTCAGCGTCCGTGACCTCGAAGCCATCGACCGGCCAGACGTTCGTCAGAAGCTCCGCGACAGCCAACCGCCCGCGCCCTGACGCACTTCTCGCTCTTTCCCCGTTTCACCCCCTGACCATCGTCAGGGTTTTTCTTTATGAATTCACGGGCATGACAACGGTCGGATCCGCAGGATCGTACAAAACGTCGATCTGATCCCCAACCCGCGGAATGGCGACTCTTGAAACAAGAAGTTGAAACGACGTTTCAACTCCGCTCTTCAATTGAACGCTCACTTCAATATACGGATGATTGTTCACTGTTAATCCCGTATCTCGAATGGCTAAAATGGTTGCCGTCGTTTTTTGCCCGACGTCCATAAGATGTTTTTTCGTCCGAGAATTCTTTATCCCTCTCGTCAAAAAAGGAACAAACGCAAGAAGCATCGGTATCACAAGAAGCGGAAAAACCAGATACGCATCCACGTTAGGCGCGCGCATAAAGGCACCCAATCCCCCGGGGTAGATAAGACTGATCGTCGCGACACCGAATCCGAGGGCAACAACATACAAGCCAAAAATGAGACCCCATCGAATAGTATTCATGGAGGGATTATCATCGAATTTCGTGGGGTTGTCTATTTTCAGATAACTCCCGATACTCTCACTATGCCCACGGCACTATTTTCAGCTAAGTCTGATTGGTGGAAGAAAGAATTTGAACATCTGTATCTCGATGCGTACCGCAAGCGCCTTGATGCCTCTGCCAAAAAAGAAGCCACTTCGGTGAGTCATTTTTTGAAATTAAAAAAAGGACAGGCTGTTCTAGATGTCGCGTGCGGCTATGGTCGACATGCTGTGATTCTCGCTCGTCTTGGATATGACGTAACGGGCGTAGATTTTTCGAAAACACAATTGATGCTTGCAAAGCAACTCGCCGGAAAGAGCAAACGCGCGCCCGTCTTTGTCCAAGGAGATATGTGCAATCTTCATCTTAGCCGTGTCTTTGACGCAGCCTACTGTCTGTTTACATCATTTGGTTTTTTTAGTGATAAGGATCAGGAGCGCGCCCTCCGATCAATACGAACGCATCTCAAACCTGGCGGGGAATTTCTTTTAGATCTTCCGAATCCATCTCGAGTCCTTCCTCTTCATGGCATGACGCAAGTTGTTGAGAGCGGGACCGTGTCTCATCGAATTGATCTAAAGAAAAAGCGATGGATTATGCGTCTTCAACAGGGCCGTCGTCAATTTGTTTCAAGCGTTCGCTTATACAGCCTGCCGGAATTACGGACATTGATGTCACACAATGGTTTTAGGTTCGTACGAGCTTTCGGAGATTTTGAAGGAAGTCGTTACGGACAAAAAAAGAAACGGTTGATTGTGGTTGCAAAGGCTATATAGAAATAAAAAAGAATTGAACCTACATAAAAAGACAGTTTCAATTCTTCACGATCGTGAATTATAGAATCTGGCAATGATTCGTCACAATAACGTAGAATCGTCGCTTCGCAGAATTCTATTCAAGAATCATGGTGGCTTTTACAGATACTAATTTCGAAGGCTTTTTCTGCGGGTGCGTCTTCAGATATTTTCCTACCAAATAATATCCCAGTGAGTATCCCGTCCAGCGTGGAAGACGGTTTTTCTTTGAACCAAAAAACCAATCCGCGTGATTGTATGAACGGTTGAATAGCGGCTTCGCGCGTTTCAATAATTTCGGAATTTCCTTATCGTTCAGCGCACGCGACCATGGTGGCGGTTTCGTAACGCTGCCTACCTCGATAGAAAAATGATCTGCGAGTCCTTCCGTGATGAGGGCTTCGAGCAGGGTTGTCCCATATCCGGGATTGCGCCAACGGATCGCATGATGAATTTCATGCGCAAGAGTCGCGGACAATTCCCGATCTATTGCTTGTGAAAATTTTGGATGATGAGGGTTGAGTGAAATCAAAACGGTGTGCGCATTTGGCGTATAGCCGCCGATGCCTCCGACCTCCGGAATCGTATCGTCGGGATTGTCATACAAAACGATATCAATATTCTTCAACGAAAGAAACCGTTCAATCCGTTTTACGGCTGACTGCGAAATCTTCCTCAAACGAGGTTCATATCGCTTGAGGGCCGGAGAAGAGGAAAGGATATGGATGCGGACAGACATATTGCGATGGTAGACAGTAAATTTCAACCAGGCTACTCCAGCATTAGAACCTCGACAACCTCCTCAACTCAAAGCATTCTACCCGCTCCTCCTTTATCCGTGCGTCATCTGGAAGGATTCACGAGGCTGATCACAGCGCGAGACAACAGATCGCACACACTTGGCTACAACTTCAAAAGTAGTCTACAACCGTTCTTCATTGTGAGGACGGTTTTTTTATTAGAAAATTACTCGACCAAACCGGCTGTATATAAATCATCAATAACCTCTCTATACGCAAATGCGAGATTAAGATTTTTTGTTTCTGTATAAGTAAAGAAACGCCACTCAGAAGCCTCTTCTTTTTGAAGCTGAATTGTACCCGACCATTCACCAAGATGGACAAGTGCAAAATAACGCTTTCCATTCGTGGTGCTTTCGTAAAAATTCCATTTTTTACTTGGCCTAAAATCAAGACCAACTTCTTCTTTTACCTCCCGAATAACCGCACTGCCCACAGACTGGTCTGTCTCCTCAATACCTCCCGAGGGGAATGTCCAATGATTAGGATAGGCAGACGCCGTAGGAGATCTCCTAATCAAAAGGAGCTTCTTTCCCTCAAAAATAGCGGCCGAACTTGCAATTTTTCCGATCGGCAGAGGATTCATATTTATTAAAGTCTACCAAGAAATATCACTCGTAAGCTACTAATGAAACTACAGGGTCTTGACAAAATCAGACCTCTGGTACATGTTTCATACCGTACCTTGAACGGGCGTAGCTCAATGGTAGAGCAAGCGGCTTCCAAAACCGTTGGTGTAGGTTCAAATCCTGTCCGCCCGTGCCACTCTTAACAGACCACAAGTCTGTTTTTTATTTTATCGCCTCCAGTCTATTTTACGAATTCTCGCTTTCCATCTTTTAAGAGAAGTACTTGATCGTCACTTAGCTCAAGCAGATCCTCCTGTACTTCAGAACGTATCGCGCCAATCTGATCCGTATATCTGTTCGCGTGATACAGAACTTGAAAATGAAATAATCCCAGACCTTTACGTTCTGGATATACCGCATGGGGACTTGGGGGACCGACCCTGTCAACAAAGCCAATATCGGGGCCCAAAACCATCCCTCCAGCACTGATTCCAATCAGAATGGATCCTTCCGCATGAAGAGAAATAAGAGCATTATCCGCACCAGACACCCTAAGCTGATGCAAAAGATAATAAGGATCACCTCCAGACAAATATATAATTTTGAATTCCCGCAATACATCAGACACCTCTTTTTCGATATCCACAAACTGGATGCGTCTAAAACCGTCTCGCTTAAAAAAATTATAGGCTTCAATAGCATGTTTATTCTGCTCCTTCCATTCTGCAGAAGCAGTCGTAATAATTGCAACATCTGTATCCGACGGAGAGGAATCCAGCGACGTCATAAGTGCCCTATAGATAAGCGGGTACGCGGAGCTTCGCGATGCGAGAATAATTGAAGACATGATGTTACCCTACGACAGATCAAAAAAAATGAAAAGGCGGCAGACTCGAGAATCGAATCTGCCGCCAGTGAGCACGTCTTGTCTTACGAAACGACACGAAGCCTCCGTTGCGTATCAAGGAGCTTGGGAACACTCTGCCGTTTGCATTCACCACATAATACGTCGCCGTTCATGCAGGCCGTCGCCATCCGCTTCTTTTCATCCATGTCCAATAGCGTTTGTGATGAATGGAAGAAAGAACACATCAACGGATCCCCACCTAACCTGCGTTGATCATCCGGATTCGTTCTGCCCCCCGAAACACTTTTCTTGAATTTTTTCCGGATAACTTCTTCGCCTTCATCCAGGAAGATGACAGATTTTGCATCTTTTCCGCTCATCCGTTCTTGAATTCCACGGAGACTTGGCAAAAGTTTTCGTAGAAAAAAACCTGGAAGAGGCCATCCGAGTCGTTTTGCAGACAATCTCGCCAATTCGGCATGAGCCACTTGGTTGATATCGGTCAAGTTAACCCAGGGCAAACCCGGAACAACAAGATTGGGGAGCAGATACGTCGCGGCATTTACGATAGCTCCCTGAATGAGCGCCACCGGCTCCCCGACGCTCCAACCGTAGAGTTGAAGAATTTTATGCATTGTCACTGAGCGGGCAATGGCATCGCATGCCATTTGCAGTGCTCCGTTTGATGCGTCTCCAAAAACAATCGGTTCGGAAACTGCATCCGGAGCAAAGAATCTGACAAGCTCCCAGAACTCCATGACCTTTTCTTGCGCTCTTTGGTCGGAGCACCTGTTTCCGGCTTCCGTGCCCGCAACAATCGCACAAACGGAAGCTCCGTGTGTCAAGTGCCATGCGATCTCGCGAGCTAAAGTCAGATGACCGAGATGGAAACGCGAAGGTCTGAATCCAAAGCAGATCGTATAAGGAGTGGAGCCCTCCATTGAGAGGAGCACCCGATCTGTCTCTTGTAGGGCCCAGACGTCCAGTTGCCGGATCTCGTTTACGATATGTGCGTGCCGCGTCTCTGTTATACAACCAGACGTCAGCGGTTCGAAAACGAACTGCTGAAGCTTTTGTCGATACTTTTCTTCTAACCGTTCGATGTCGGAAATGATGATTTTATCCAACATTTCAATCCTCCATAGCTACTTCTGCGAGAAATGCATACGCAGCTCGCTTCGACCCAGGAATCGGCGCATTCCGCTGATCCGCATGTGTCACATACTGATCATAGAATCCCGCGTCACCGTGCGACCAGGCTCCAAAAGCCCAAAATCGAGCGATGGCGGCGACACACCGTTCATGGACCATCTCCTCGGATTCAGTTTTGAGATAGATGAATCCACCGGATACGCGCCGTAGCTTTCCTGCGAGTTCGAGCGAGTGTACAACGTGTTCTTCCATCCAAGACCAGATCCCTTTGAATCCGTCCGACGCAACCCAGCGCGCAAAATACGCAAGGTATGGTGGACACAACCGATAAGCGGCTAGATAGCAGTCCGCAGCAATCTGTCGCGACGAAGATACGGGATCACGACGCCGGATGCGCCCCTCGGAAGCGGCAAAGGAGCCGATGAACGCACCTGACGAACTGTCGATGATCCTTCTCGTCCGCTCATCCGAGCAATAGACGAAGTGTGGATTCAGTAGCTTCCCGGAAAAATAACCGCCGAATCTGCTTTCTTGGCCGTCCCGCTCCAAGTCTCTCCTAGAGAGGAGATACACTGTTACAGGAACGCCCCGAAACTGCTCTTGGACACGGCGTGGAACGATATTTTCGTTCTCGTGAATACAGAGAAGATCAACATCGCTTCCCCTTGACTGCTGTCCGATTGCGTAGCTCCCGTAGCAGACCCAGGCGCTAACGGGAACCTGTATTCGATCTGCAAGCGTGGCACAAAGCTCGCTAACGAACATATTTCCCGAATTGATGACTGAGTGTGAGCCCATGAAGTCCTCCATAACGCTAACCATGGTTAGTAGCAACGCCCGGAAAAGAAGGACTGCCCTTCCGACGGGTAGAGTGCTTTCAACGCACAGGCGAGTAATTCAATCCCAAAGGATTCACGCCCCCAAATCGGCAAAAATCTAATCTGACCGAAATAGAGTAGCGCGAGATATTTTTGGATATCTGAACAATCCTGAGATCTCATGGATGTCGTCGACTGCGCTTTGAATAGTCGAGATACGGCGTCTATGTACGGACGAAGATGCCTAGGAATAAACCCCGACGTGCTCAGATGAAGGGAACCCTGACGCCGTTCCCATGAAGACTCGTTCATAAGCTGAAGATGACGGGATGTCCACCAACCAAACATATGACTGAACCCATTTCTCCAGTCATGACCTTCGCCTGCCCATTCCCAATCCACTAGCCACCATCGACCGTCACGATTCACGATGATATTGCTTGGCTGAAAATCACCGTGACACATGACGCTGAAGAGTGGTGGCCTCACTTGATACGCTTCCGCGAGCGCGGTGCTGATTGATGGATAGTGTTTTCCATCGATCATAACCGGTAAATCGATCACGTCCGCAAGACGGATATCCTTTCGCGCATACGCAATCAAACCATCCGCAATCCGACGGAAACGAGTGCATAGATTTCGAGGATCGTTTTCCGCAACATAGGTTCGTTTGGTCTGTTGCCACAGGCAGATGAGCTCGCCTACGGCTTCGGACCATACAGAAAGCATCTGCGTATGCGGCATCGAACCCTTCATGATGAGCTCATGAAGAGTCTCCTTTCCCCCACAAAGAGTCACCATCGTCTCCCACTCTTCGATCTCGGAAAAACCCAATACCTCAGGCAGCCGATTCTTCAAGTGCGGAACGAGTAACTCACGTCGCTTTGCCTCTTCACGAAGAGAGGTTCTAGGCTGATGAACGCATTTGACGGCATACACCAGTTTTGTTTCCTGCTCCTTAAAAAGAGACACTCGGGATCCAGAGCTTCCTGCTTCGCTTAAAAGGACTAGTTCGGTGTGTTTTTCACCGAGTACTCGTCCCAAAGCCAGCTGAGCGAGTGATGCGATATTCATGATCCACTTACTCGCAAATTCGGATACCCAATCCCCATCGTCCGACGCACGTCGTCGTAGACGCTACTCGCCGCCTCACGCGCCTCCTGGCTCCCCTCCCTAAGGAGTCGAAAGACTTCGCCGGGATCATTTGCGAACCCTGAACGACGCCGACGGATGGGTTCAAGCATTGACTGCAAGACCTCATTCAGACGCCGCTTTACGATTCCGTCACCGAGGCCGCCCCGCCTATAGTGTGCCTTCATTTCCTCGAGACCGTCCTTGTCCGAATCGAAGGCATCCAAATACGCGAAAACTGGATTTCCTTCGACCGTTCCCGGATCCTCCACACGCAAATGATTCGGATCCGTGAACATACCTCTGATCTTGGTCGAAACCGTTTTCTCGCTGTCAGAGAGGTAGATAGCATTACCGAGAGACTTTCCCATTTTTGCTTTGCCATCGGTCCCCGGAAGTCTGCCTACGGCCGAGAGTATCGCTTTCGCTTCGCGAAGTACGTTGCAACGGTACAAGCCATTGAATCTGCGAACGATCTCGTTCGTTTGCTCAATCATAGGCAGTTGGTCCGCTCCCACGGGGATATGAGTCGCGCGAAAAGCGGCGATATCCGCCGCTTGACTGACGGGATACGCAAGGAATCCCACGGGGAGGCTGCGCTCGAAGTCTTTTTGAGCGATCTCATCCTTGACCGTTGGGTTCCTCTCCAGACGCGCTACGGTTACTAGGTTCATGAAGAACATCGTAAGCATGGCGAGCTCTGGGATGAGTGACTGGACAAAGATTGTTGCGACCATCGGATCAATGCCGACGGAAAGATAGTCAAGACATACTTCGAGGATATTGTCTCGCACCTTGTCTGGTTGTTCGACATTATCCGTGAGTGCCTGCATATCTGCGATGATGATGTATGTGCGATGCGTTGACTGCAATTCCACACGCTGCCGGAGTGACCCAGCGAAGTGACCGAGATGCAAACGACCGGTTGGCCTATCGCCAGTCAGGATAACTTTTTCGCATTCCATTTTTTCTTCTCCAAGCTGTTTTGTTGTCAAAGTAACGAGACAGACGCCTAATGCGTCAAGTAACTAATATTCTTTTTCTTTAAAAATGTCAATGGATACCCTCGAAAAATACCTGACTGCTCTTTGTAAAATGAAACTCAAACATTCATCTTTTCGAGGCTGACCTATGCAATCATTGACCTTTTCTTTAATATCTGCTACACAGATTCTTAGGTCCAGTGCTATAGTAGGTCTTGCCCGTCTCCTCTCCGCATGGTGCGGAACATGGACGGACTCCTCTTACTGGGGGATCTGCTACTTACAATCCAAGAGGTTCCAATGCTCATCCACTCCCGAGCGCTTCTTTTCTGTTCCATTTTCGCGCTCTCCCTATCCATCCCGGCCTGCGGTGATGGCGGGACGGGTGGGTCGGGCAACGACGGCGAAGGCGGCGGTGCCTGCGACTCCGACTGCGGAGGCGACGGCCCCGGCAACGGCGGTTCTGGCTTGGGCTCCAATACCGGTGGAAACCCGAACGCCTGCACGCCCACCTTCGACAACCTCACCTGCGAAGGTGCGGCTACCTGCAACTGTGCAGCGATGACCGCAATGCCGGCTGAAGCGGCCTGTCCGAATCAGATGGGCAACGTCTGCACACCTGGCCACAACCAGTGTGGCTGCGATCTGCCAGTCGACACCGACTACGTTCCGGCTGACGAAGAATGCGTGAGCTTCGTGAACGGCGACACCTGGCAAGACGTAACTGGCCAGTTCTTCGACACTGCAGGGTGGGACTACAACGACAACGGCCAACGCCAGATCGGTTTCGGGTCGCTCTTCCTTCCGGAAGATGACTTCTACTACACGGGTCTGATCATGTCAGGCCGATCGTTGCAGTGGAACCTCGCTAACCCGATGCTCGAACGTTGCGACGGTATCTTCACCGCCGACTGTCTGAACGTCACACTGCGCTGCTATCATGGAAGCGAAACCTCCGCCTATGCGGAAGGCACCCTCTACCACGTGTCGCAGTAGCAAAGTTTACGCCCCAGTCTAACCTGGGGCTTTTTTTATTTCTAAAATTCAAAAGCCCCGGCATACCGGGGCTTTAATTATTCGATTGTTCCGATTTCAATCGCGCCGGGATATACAATCCACGGACGGATGTAGGGACTTGTGGGCGAAAGAAGAGTGCACTCATCAGTATTGGGAATTCCTTCGCTCATCAACGGAGTTTCAACATTCGTATTTCTCGCTGTCTCCGTTCCATCCCAGCATCCTCCGTAGATATGCTTCACCCTGGTGGACGGTCCATCCGTCTGCTGATTGCCGACTTTCGGACCTGTGCGGCAGTCGCCGGTGCACCAGTTGAAGGAGTCTTTCAGGATGACGCGAGGCGTGTAGACGCAGGCGCTCTTTTCTTCGTCGAAGCATCCGCCCGTGACCGGATTTCCGAGACCGGCAACGCAGGCGTCGCCTCCGCAATCCGCGGTGTCGCTCTGGGAGAGGGCGCCGCACGAGATATCCGGACGACGAGCGCAGCGGAAGTCGGAATTGTTCCCGTTGCTCGTTGAGTCATCATTACAGCTCGGAAGCAGATCGCGGTCGCACGTGAAGGCGTGGGTAAACTCGAAGTAATTCGCTTCACACGCGTCGTTTGAATTGCCGAAGGTCTCACGAATCAGACACTTGTCGCCTTTCTTTCCGGCAACCTCACATTCGCTGTTGCGTGAACACGAGATGCTCGGCGTCTGGCTGCACGTACCGCGCGGGGCGCACTTGCCGGCCGCAGGCGGACAGTCGGCATCGGAGCCGCAGGTGAGGCCCGGGACGAGTTCACACTCGCTCGTGACACCGCAGAACGGTTTCTTGTTCTTCATGCGCGCCTCTTCGATCTTCACGACGCTGCCGTCACCCCAATCGACATACACGTTTGTGAGCGGCGTCTGATCTTGCGTTGCCCATCCGTAGAAACGCATGTTGACCTGTGCCTGGCCGCCGGAGAATGCCACCGGACCGGCGGATTGGTTCTCGAGCGTGAAGGCACCGACGCTCGCGATCGGACAGCTTCCCGGCGTCTGACATGTGCGGCTCAAATCCGGCGCGGCAATGGTCGGCGGACGCGGCGCGTAGAACGCGATGTGACGATATTCTTCCGGTGATCCGCCCTGAAGACCGAGATAGATCGGCGTGTGGAATCCGCCCGTGACGTCCGTCGGAGCAGGCGTGAGATTTTGATTGAGAGATGATTGCGTGTCGCCTGTTCCAAGGCTGTATCCCGTCAGACACTTTTCATTATCACCGCCCTGTCCGCAAATGCTCGGCATCGGTTTGTATCCGGCGCTGCGCGTACACGAGTTCGCATCGAGATCCGGATCGTCGGAGAATGGATCACCGACATCGGACACGCACGCTGCGCTCGGTTCATACGATCCGTCCGCTTGTTCTGTCGCAACTGCGGAGCAAGAGTATCCGCTATTTACCGCACCCTGTTCGCAGAAGTTTCCGCTCAGCGTCGAGAAACAGAAGGCGCCGTCATTTTGACCTCCATCGCAACGTCCGAGTTGAAGAGAATAGTTTGGTCGTGCGTATCCTCCATCAGTATCCATAAACGACGACCCCATGCGCAAAAACTTTCCAAGAATAAAGGTTGTCACGTTCATGGGATTATTCTCGTTCGGTTTCAGACCTGACTGTTCGAAAACGTATCCCGTCGGATCTTGGTTGGCGTCCTTCGCGCCTTCGCACAGGCCCGGGATGACATACACTTCATTCGTCTTTCTCTCCAAGGGATCTCCGTTCGTTGAGCGATAGACATCTGCCACCGTATGCGGTGATGGCCAGCGCGCGAGGAGATCGGAGTCCGAGGCAAGACGCGTCACGGCACCCCAACGAAGCACGGCGGCGAACGGAGCAAACAGGTTGTGATTCAAGCCGTATGCTGTCGAGGCGTAGTCATAGTTTGAGAAACACAATCCATCGGTCGTACAACCGCGCTCGAAGTTTTCTTTGCGAAGATTTGCCATCGAATTGTTGTTCCCGTTGTCCGTAAACGGCACCGGATAGGAACTATTAATAACATCCGCGGCAATCTGCGGAAGAATCGCCGAGTCCGGAAACGCCGAGTCCGGTGGTGAAACTTCCGGATACCACTGCGCACCCATCATCTTGAGCCCCGCGTAAATGCTGCCCTGCGCCACTTCTTTGTCTGCAAAGTTAAAGACCGAGAGCCAATTATCATCTTCTTGCGCAATGCTCCAGGCAAATCCGTTCTCGACAGTCTTGCCCGTATCATACGTACCCCACCACTGCGATTCGGTGAATACGCATTCCTCGTCCGTATTGCAGCGCGCGTGCTCGTACCCGTTACTGCAGTGTCCTGCCATCGGACCAATATCATCGTCCTCACAGCTAATCGTTCCAGATGAGATCTGCATCGGACAATCCTTGGATCGGGAGGTGATTTCGCTACACGCACTGTCAGCATTCACGGCACCGCTCGCACAGCCGAACGCATTGAACGCTTCATGCGCCGTTTTTGCGTTGTAACAGGTGCTGTCTGAGTTGCGATAATACTGACCCGTCGCACAGGACGAATGATTCATCTGCCAGCCGCTGCGCAAGTTACACGCCACAAGCTGCGGCTCAAGAATACCGTTGCCGACATTCTTCATTGGCGCGTTGTGGCAAATCGGATCCATCGCAGCCATCTCAAACGCACCGCCGCAGGTAAGACCCGCATTCACGCCCGAAAGTCCGTTACATTTGAACACGCTGTTTTTTACCGTCACGGTCACGGCCTGCGTATTGCAGATACCCTTTCCACCACAATACTGCTCAACCTGAGAGCTCGGCATGTTCGGGGAACATGCGACTCCCGTAAAATTCCCGCCGCGAATACACGCGTATCCCGTCTTATCGATTCCCTGATCGTAGTACGCGTAAATACGGTAGATGCGGGCAAAAACGTTTGAAAGCAATGACCAGCGATGGACCGGGCTCGCATTGAGCGTCGCGTAGCTCTGACCCGAACCAAGGAACACCGGCGGTTTCAGAATGGAGTAATTTTCTGCTGGACCGCCCGTCTGGAACAGCGGCTCGATGCCAGGAACTCCGTTGACGAGAGCGGCACCGAACGGACTGTATGAGCTCGAATAGTTATAACCGGTCTGCGGCACGGAGAAGGATCCCCGGCTCCAGGCACGATCGGCAAACGCAGCGGATTCGCGTGAGTACGGCGAGATCGTTTGTGCGAGCTGCCGGCAAATATCCGCGTGTTTCACGCGCATCCCGAGATACAAGAATGCACCCTTGTCCGTACCCGCTGTACAGGCCGTCACCCAGAAGCCGACAAACTGCCACGGACCGGAGAGCTGGCTCGCCTGAATATCGTCCGTTGAGATTTCATTCTGACTCTTCGACGTATTTTCAAACACGGCGCGGATGGCAAATCCCGACTTGCTGCATGTACGCTCGCGGAAATAGGCACGGTCTCGACGTTCCCAGAACGACGTTCCGCTTTCGGCATCAAGCCAGTCGAACGTCGGCGTACCGTCCATGCGATAATTGATTTCCCATGCTTTCAGATAGCAACGCCCGTCAGCATCCGCGTATTCCGGTTCGCCATCAGCGTACAAACCGTTCTTCTCATTCAACCCGGAACACTTTTCCTTCATCGGCCGTCCTTCATCATTTGCGATAATAACCTCCTTCGAGCGATTCATCCCGCCGTCAAAGTTGCTGTTAAACGCTGTGTAGATCTGTTTCGATGCGTTGAAAACTTCGGTCGGATCACCGTAATTATCTATCTCGACGCCGTCCACGTAATACTTCGGAATCTTGCACGCCGCGAGATACGGATCGTTGACGGTGTAAAAACGGAATTCTGCAAAGTTGCGCTCAAGAAGCGATGCCGTGTACGTATCCAGCAAATCCGCGTCGCTCTGTCCGGTCTGGACGTCACCGTTGTTCAGCCAGCCATACACACCCTGCGGGCGGACCGGGAAAAAGTATTCCGCGTACGTACGACCAAGACCGGATCCCGTCTGGATCCAACGACCCAGATTCAAGTCAACATCCGGAGACTGCTCGGCGGGACCGATACCGGCGGCACCGGCATCACCCGGCTCCAAATCATCCTGATCTTTCCACGCGGAAATCTGCGCACACCACTTTCCCTGATCACTCGCGTCCTCCGGTTCCAATCCATCAATAGATGAACCAAGGTTTTGCCATCGAATGAAATCCTGGACCTTGTTGGTCTTGCCTTCAGAAACAATTTCGGCAGGAGATGGTCCCTCCGTAATAGGATAGGCATCATCAATCCAATCCTGAACGGCTTCCGGTTTCTGACGAACGGCTTCCGTGATCTCACGCATGTTACCCGGATAGTCGTCGTTTCCATCGGAATCCTGACCATCCCAACAATTACAATCGCCTTCAATAAAGTTCCCACAGACGTCCGCCGTCGTCGGACACTTTCCGGCGATGTAGCCGCGATCGTAGTTGAACTTCGAAAGTTTCGCGGGCATGCGCAGGAACGAGTTGCCGACGTTTCCATTCTCTCCTGCCGGTTCACGAGCGTCATTCCAATTGCTGTGACTCTCGGCGGACCACACGGAATCGATCGGCGTATCCGCGTAGGACAAACAGTAATATTCGCCGGAATTTACAGGTGGGTTGTATCCGGCTTCCGGAATGAAGTGGTTGGTGTCGTAGCTTCCCGACAAAATCGGATTCGGATTCCAAATGAGACACGGATGACGTCCCAGGTCACCGGCCACCGTTCGTGAATAATCGCGTTGCAAGCATTGACCGAACTGGCCGCGCACAAGCGTGACACTCGAAATATCGATACAACGGCCGCCGCCCGGACATCCCGGATCTTCTCCGGTAAGAGCCTGCGCTGCGAAGTCTCCCGGACCGCCGGTTCCCTGCTGTTCCTGGCCAGGCACACACGCTTCTCCTTCTTTACTTCCACCGGAACACAAACCGGCTGGCGGCGCTTTGCCGAACGGCGAAATATATTTTGCGCCCATGTTGCCGTAGCGAACCTTGCGGTAGCTGCATGCGCAGTCTTCTCCAAACTCGCAATAATTCACGCCGGTGTATCCGGTCACGAATGTTCGTGGCTTGAACGGATCAACCGTCTCGTCCCATTCTTCCACATACAAATCGGGGAACGGAGCATCACTTTCCGGATACGCCTTACACTCCGCTGGCGGGAGCGACTGCTGAAGAGCGATGTCATTCTTCGGATCAACGGACTGACGCAAGATATCGGCAAGCGCCTGGATATTCCGCGGATCAACCTTTTGATCGTTGCTCTGATTTTCGAGGTCAACGGAACGCGTGCTGAGTGCATCGACCGCGAAGTAACACGTACGGCTACCGGGCTGCACGGAACCGAACGTATATCCGATACGTCCCGTCGGGGTGTGACGACACAGTTTGAGAGTGGGATACAAGTTATCCGTCACGCCGAATTCAACGAGACCCGTCGATTCTTCAACGGCAGCCACCAGGCGGTAGTCGGTCGCAAACTTGTTGGCAATCTGCGGCGTATTTTGGAACAACTCCTTGCCGACCAAACGATTTTGAATATCCGCGGCCTGGAACCTGTCCGGAATCGCGTACCCGGAATAGTCGAGTTCACCGAAACCGCTGACACGGCTTGAATATACAGAGCGATCAAAGAATGAGCCGGCCTTCAAAATCGGATCCTCTGCCCGATCGACATAGTGCGCGCAGAATGCACCGGCGTTCGATCCCTTCGAAACGTCACACATGGCCACTTCGGTACACAGATCAACGTACTTCCCTTGCGCCGGATCATACACGGTTTCGGCACTCGAACATCCGAGCCACTGAGCACAGTCACGATCAAGCTTCACCTTCAAAACGACGTTTGCGTTGTTGAGTTCACATCGTCCGTTGACCGCATGCGCTGGATCCTGACACTGCGAATCGTTCGAACACGCTGCACCGTCCTGCGCTTCGATGAAGTCTGTTGCGAGATAGTCTGAGAATGATGCGCCCAGCTGCGGACAGAAGTAATAGTCCGGCAACGAATCGGCGTCAGCGCCATCCGTATGGATACATTGGCTATCGACTTGGACACCAACGCACGTTCCAACGTTTTGACAGTAGGGATTATTCGGATCGGTCACACAGTCGATCGGAGTCTGCGGCGTATCGTCTTCTGCTTTGGACTTCGCGTATGTCGCAATGGTGTTGTATCGGTTGCGCGCATCTGAAAGATCGCGGAAGAGAACACACCCGGACAGCAAATCGACTTTCCCGGCACACGACTTCAAATCGAGACGTGAATTGCGGATGAAGAAATACGGCTTGCCCGTGGGATGCAACGGATCGGTCTGATCATTCGGATCACGGAACTCCGTACACTCGGATTGCTCGATCGGACAATTGCCGACCCAACCGGTATAGCTCACGTCACCGCTATTCTGGATAAGATACGTATTACCAGAGGAAAGTTGTCCCGGATAACACGGAAGATCCGTGCCCGTACGGAACCATCCGGTGTACTCACCATCGTTCGGAATGCCGTTCGGAACGCTCGCCTGCAACAGAACTTTGTCTTTCCACTCGCAGGTGTGATTATCCGGATTTCGGAAATACCCGACGGTCTTCCCGCTCTTGAATTCATCGCAGAACAACTCGTTCTTGCGGCAGAGAATACCGGGCTCGCCCGTCTCATCAAGATACGACCGGACATCGTCGATAAGATAGACCGTTTCAAACGAACTCGATGATGGCGCTTCGAGGGACAACTGATCCTGCGCGTATTTCGGCTTCCCGAATGCGCGACACGATGCGTTCGTGGAGTCACAGCGTGAGGCCGGTTCATCAATGAGGTACACATACCGGTCGGCCGCGCGCGTCGTCGAAACGGATCCGACGTATTTCGATTCGTGCGCGATCGCCTCTGGCGTCGTCTTTGTGTTGATGTCCGTTCCGTTCACCGTAAACGTCTCCGCATACGGGCTTTCTGAATTGCGCGTATCGATAAACGCTTTGCAGCCAATGGATTCTTCGCGGCACAGCTGGCCGAAACGACGCACGGTCACGGTGTTGTTGTTCCGATCACGATACGCACGGCATCCAAGCATGGCTTGCGGCTCCGGAAGACCTTCGGGCGTGCGTTCACATTCTTGCGGCGTGGTCCACGAATTCTTCACCACGTACGTCACATCCTGCAATCGTTCGATACGGATCTGATCAAGGAACGATGCATTCGGAAGATTCGCAAACGTGATCGTGGACGTCGGTGTTGCTGCGGCCGGGAACGGACCGAATTCATATCGGCGCCAATCAACCTGCATCGGGAAGGTGCCCACGACATTGCCGTCGACAAGCAACGTTGCCACTTGCTGCTGATTACTCGTCGTCTTGGCCCAGAAGGAAACGCTGTACAACTGGTTCGAAACCGACGGGAATACGGTTGCCGTTGAAAGCGTCGGATTCGGGCCCGTCACTTTGAGTGACTGGTCACCGACCAAAATGGATTCATTTGAAAGCTCGCCCGTCGTAAAGGAGGCGGTGGTCGTTCCGCTGCGGAAATCTTCTTCGAAGACCACGGTGGTGTTGCGTCCCGTGGTACCGATGTACGCGCGGCAACCCGCATTCACGTTGCGACAGCTTCGGCTTTCCTCCGGCAAAATCTTATAGATACATTCTCCCGATACCGGTGTGAATGTCCCGCCTGTCTTTTCACAGTCTGCCGCGTTTGAACCGTTCTTCCGGAAATCACGACACGACGGTGACGAGATAACGGTCTGGGAGAAATACGCGTAGAAGACGACACCGTTCGCATTAAAGAATTGACGACAATCCGGATCGGCTCCGGTCTGCCATGCTGCGGCGGTACACGCGTTCGCGTCTTTCAATGATCCGTCCGGTCCTGTCTTCTGAAGAATCTTCGGCGCGTTCGGCAAGGTGTTCGGATCATGAATCAAGCTCCAGGTCCGGAGCTGGTAGCCGCTGGTGTCTGAACCTTCCCAGGTGAAATATGTTTCGGAGTTTTCGCTTGGCTTCTCACAGGCACGCACGTAGTTGAAGTACGCCTTGTCCTCCCCTTCCCCACCCGCCGTTTCAACGTTGGTAAATTCTTCACACCCGATATCCGCGAGGACGCACTGCTGCGCAAACGCTGGAATAAAGGCGGACGATGTTTCATCTTGCGGATCATCAAGGCGCGGATCAGCATTCTTGCCAAGGTCGAAGGCAGACGGCTGTTTGCGATATTCACCGTATCCAACACAGCTCGCCGGACAAAAGTCGACGGCCGAAAGCGATGCCGGAATTTCGGGCGCTCCCGGATTTGCGATGTCCTTATATCCTTGGCAGCCTTGATCGGACGGACGACAGGCGCGCGCATACTTGGAGCATGACGGATGATCGCTCGGAATACCCTGGCACTGGAACTCTTCGGGCGGCACGCGCAAATGAACTTCCGTCAGGTTAGGCGCGATCCCGTTCACGAAACTCGTGGCCGCCTCCGATTCTTCGAGCTGGAGCGCGTCGAGAGCGATGTTCGAACCGACGATGGTCACAACCGCGCTCTTCGCATCCGGATTGGACACAAAGGAACACTCGTATCGGCGCCATCCGTCTTCGTCACCGGCAGCGATCGCTTCGTCAAAACCAACCGTCGAATCAGTGGCGACCGTACAACTCGAACTCTTATACACGTTCGCAGCCACGACGGGCGCTCCATTCGCCTGACGAAGCGTAATCGTCGCGGTAAACGTTGCTGCAGTGCTCGATGCCGCCGGGCGCGCCAAGACGGTGAACGTAAAATTGCGAACCGGCTCAATCGCGATCTGCTCGCCCGTTGCCTGACCTGCACCCGTAATCACGAGACTGCGTTCATCAAAAATGGCGATATCCGTGGAGAAGCTCAGATTGTTTGATGACAACGTCCAACCTGCGACATTCGCCGTATCGTTCTCATCACTTAACGTCGCTTCAAAGGAACCGTTGTTTACAAGGTTGAGTGCCGGCGATCCAGGCGTGACTTGCAGGACGCGCGTACATCCGTCCGCGGATGCCGGACAGGTTTTCGCCGTCGCATCCAAGTAGATACGCTGTCCGCTCGAAGCACTCCCCGCCCAAACTTCCTGTGTTCCCGAGGCCGGATCGCGTTCCGTTGCGTACCACAAACAGCCGACGTTATCGGCGCTACATGAACCGTAGTCGATGGTGTTGCGAAGATACGAAACACGCTGGTTGGCACGGTTGGTATACGTACGACAGCTCGCAAACCGCTCGAGACACGCGTCTGCAGGGAAACGCCACACCGGTTTTTCTGCCAAACAATATCCATACCCCTGCGTACACTTCCCCTTGTCATCGCGACCCAAGCACGACACGGCATCGGCACACTCCTCAAGACGGATGGTCGTTCCGCTCAAGACGGTATTCCCCCCGCCCTTCACGCGACACTGGAACGGAGGTGCAGAGAGGACCCAGTTCGGATCGATAAGGTTGCACCACGGGTGCGTCGAGTCCGCTTTTCCTTCTTCATTACACACGTTGAATCCACGGATCGCTTCTTCAAGCGTCACATACTTCCCGTTTCGCTTCTTGTTGTACGGCGAGTTCGCCGCAAGCTCCCAGCCAACCGGAAGAATACGGGCATACCGCAGCTTGGCCAGGTTCGTGGCGCAATACGCACGTTGATAACACGTTGAATCTGTACTCTCTTTGGCATCTGATTCCGGAATCAGCTCCCACTCCTTGTGAAGGAAGGCAGGGTTTGACGGAGGATCGCCACCAAGCACCACATGCGATGCCCGACCGACCGTGTACGCACCCGTTTCACCGACCGTTCGGAGCGCGGCCGTCATAGCATCATCCATGGCACAGTTCCAAAGCCCGCGCGGATTCGGACAGGCAGAGAGTTCGGTCACGAAATCCTGTTGATCGGTTGAAATGAGGTTCGGCGTCAACAAATCTGCAAACAACACGCGGGCTCGCGCGATATTGCGGTTTCCAACGGCTTCCGGAGACGCGAGATCAAGTTCCGCAACATCAACCGTTCCGCCCGTAAGACCGTCGAACAATTTTTGGATAAGCCCGCCCGCGAGCGTATTCACGAACGTCGCAACCGTGATCACGGCAAGCTGGGTAAACCCGATTTCAAACGCATTGCCGACGAGACCGAGATAGTTCGCCTGTGAAATGTCGTTCTGCTGTTTGACCGGATTGGTTTCGGCAAGTGTCGTCTTGATCGCGGCAGAGGGCGTTTGGATCTTGCCGCTGATCGCATCTTGCACGTTCTTCAAACCCTCCGTTTCCTGACGATCAAGCTGCGCGGCCTGGATAGCGCTCGTTTTGATATCGAGATAGTTGTTCTTGATCTGGATACCGACGTTGAGTTCGTTTGCACGAGGGCTAAACTGCGGCGCGACATATTTATTGAGCGCTTCGTCCGCGGTCAGGCTTCCGTACACTTCTTCATACGCGGCTCCGATCTGGGCGGCGGTACATTTCGGCTTCAAAAACTCCGGCGGAGCAAATTGCCCAAGCCCAAGCGAAAGCTGCGTCTGGAATGGATCAACCGGCTTACACAAATCAAACCCGTATTGTGCAAATACCTCCTCATTGATGCTGCTTATAAATTGGTTCCCCGCGTCTTCTGCTACTTTTCCGAGATAATCACCGTATCCATCTTCCCAGAAAAGCGGATACTGCCCCGAATCCCCCGTTAAAATACGTTGGGCCGTGTCGTATGCGATACGCTGCGTGAACACCTGGAACGCGTTCATGAGCGCCGTGATTCCACCGATCGTCAGCGTTGAAAAGAACCCTTTGAATTTCTTGGCGATCTCTTCGTACACGTTGCCGGTAATGGCCACGGGATACCCCGCGCCTGGAATCACGATTTGCGCTTCTTCCGGTGACGTCTGGGCGCGTGCCGTAAATGGCATTGCGAGATTTGCAGCAAACAAAAACATCATCCCGAACACGATGAAGCCTTTGGAAAGGCGTCGGAAACGTGAGGAACGAGAGGTCGTCATGGAAAAAAATTAAAAGCTTGGACTGGGATCAACGGACGGATACTTGCTGGGATCGGTAATGCCGGTTTCTGACTCCACTTTCTTTTTTGCAGCTTCCGCAACGGCGTTATCGTAGAGCTCGAGGAGCTGCGCATCCGTAATCTTCTCAAGCAATTTGGCATCGACCTTCCCGCTTTCAAGGAGAACCTTGCGGATCTCATTTGCATCGCGGACAAGTCCCTGTTCCAAATTCGTAGAGGTGCTTCCGCTCTCGGAGGCGATTGAGGCCTTGCTGGCGTTCACCCCGCGCTGGAAAGCGGCATAAAACGAATCGGCCGAGTTTGGCTGTTGTCCGAACAGAAACGGCGATGAAGATGATGCGAGACCGGAAACGTCGATGAGCGCTGAGGCACAGGTCTCGCCCGCACCGCAATTCGGATTCTGCCCGAGGGCGAGTTCCACGTTGTCTGGTGATCCGTCCCCATCAGTGTCTGCGAGATACGGCGACGTTTGAAACAAATTCTCCTCGTCGTAATCCGAGAGACCGTCACCATCGGTATCACGACGACGCGATTCATCCTCGAGACGTTTGGAAGGGTCAATCTTATCAAGCGTGCGCTTGGCGGAATCGAACGTCTCGCGGGAAACGGTGAACGGATCGCGAATCGAAGCGCTCAGTCGCTCGACCGACAACCCCATCGCAATAAGACCGCACACGGCAAGAATCCCCGCGGAGATTTTCTGCTCCTTCGCGAGGATATTCCATCGTTCCGACAACGTGCGCAAAAAGGGTACCCGGTCCATAAGCTGGACCGGTCCAGTATATCACACGGAAGAAAACAAAAACCGCTTGGCAAGCGGCTTTGTGGGGATTCTTTTGATGCGTCAATCCTCCCAGGTAACTTTGAGTTTCTTCCCCGCTTCTCTGACGGGGAATCGGATCTCTAAAATCCCATTTTTGAGGCTCGCGTTTGCACTGTCAGAGGCAACTTCGTTTGGTAACACGACGGATCGGCTAAATGAGCCCCAATAACACTCTTTATAAAACCAATCATCCGACGATGTGTCGCGAGTATGTTCTCGTTTCCCGCGGATCGTCAGCAAATCGCCATTTACGGCAATATCGAGATCCTCCGGGGTCACACCCGCAACGAGCGATCGCACCACAAGCTCATTCCCCTCTCGAAAGACGTCAACCGAAAGCTGCGCTTCATCGGATTGTCCAAACCAGTCCTGTTGTGACGATTGCATACGTCGGAATCGTATCATTTTTTTGGCTCTTTCTCAATTCTTCTGACCGCGTCTTGTCGGTCCGCGAGCAGGCGAGGACTGATAGAGCGATCTAGCGAAGCGTTGAGCGAGTTCCGCAGCAGCGGGCGGACCGACAAGACGCGGTCAGTTCACCGCACTCTCGTCTGTCGTCGTATCCGGCGGAGCCGTAAGCTTCTCGACGCCGATCAGACACACGGCCTGCCAGGGTCGATAATGGCTTGTAAACGTTTCTTGCGTCGATGATCCGTTCGCATGGGTCACGATATAGGTAAACTCCGCATCTGCGCCCGCATGAGCGACTTCCGTGCACTTCTTTTGACCCGGCGCCAAGTCCAATGTTTCCACGAGCTTCATGGCCGGCGGTGACACGACGTTGTAGACGCGCGGCTTGAGCTGATCGACGTTTGAAACTTCCGTCGAACCCTTAAACGTTGTTTCGCGTCCGTCATTCGTGCCCCAAAACTCGAAAATAGCCTCGTCACCCTTGATGTAGGCGTTGATCAGAACGTGACGGCTCGTGTCATTCTTAAACTTAAAGTCCGGCGACGGTTCATAAATCGTTGCATCCGTTCCCGCCGGTTCGTAATAACGAACACGATACGAGTGATTACGACGTTCCGTGATATCGAGACCCGATGAAAGCGCGCCTCGAAACACGGTCGTTCCGATCTGGCAGAGTCCTCCTCCGAACTCCGGTTTGGTTTCATTACCCTTGATCACAAGTTCGGGCAGCCATCCATTCGCTCCGTCGATCGATCCAAGCGTCTTGAGAAGCGAGAACTCCCCGCCCGGTTCGATGATAGTCCCATTCACTTTTTGCGCACCTTTGGCGATGTTCTTCCGACGATTCGATGGTGAGCCGGAAAAATTGGAGCGTCCGATGCCGATAATCTCTTTGATCCCAAGAGCTTCCGGATCTTCTCCCAGAAGCGAACCGGAGGTAATCGTCACAAGCAAAGGGAATGTCCGTTCTTTCGGCCATGCGGTTTCGAGGACGGCGAGCGTTTTCTCGGCATCGATTTGAATGCCTTGCGTTCCGGCGGTAAACGAAATGATTTTGCCATCCTGCACATCGAGGTCTCCATTCTTCGTCTCCTGCTCAATGTCAGGCGCACGTTCCTTGATGTACTCGTGGAAGGCGTCACGCGACAACGTGAGTTTCGCCTTTCCATCCTCCTCAACGACGGTGATCAACCGCGCGAGCGTTGAGGTTGTAATGGGAAACGTCTTTGTTTGATAGGTAAACGTCAACGAAGGACGGTTGAGCAACTCAATCACTTCCTGTTCAAGCGGTTCCAGATCCGCACGACGAAAACGCGGCTCCGCGCGCTGTTCTTCCAGCTCAATCGGCATGAACGTCAGCCGCTCCGCCTGGCGCTTCAGTTCGTTCATTGCGCGCTCCATACGGAAATCCGCACCCATTTCTTCGTTCTGGATTCGGACGAGTGGCGTTGTCCCCGTCGCGAAACGAATATCGAACGACGCGTCGCGGGCGGGCGTCAGCGTATCGCCGAATCCCTCACGAAGCGCTTCTTCGATTCCTTTTTCATCAATAACGACATCGGCCGGAACGCGAAGCGGATTGATCCGCGCGCCCAATTGCACCAACGCATTCCTGATCGGATTCTTTGTTCGCCCCACATCAAACGCTTTATTGATCGCCTGTCCGATATCGTACTGAATCAATTCGCGTGACTCCGAGCCATCAGCCGCGGCAACCGTCATATCGAGATCCGTCTGCTTGCCGTGGAACGTATACGCAATGCCCGTCGAGAGGACTTCATCGATCCGTTTTTGGACCGTCTCGCGAGCTTCATCGCGGGTGAGTCCATCAAGCCGCACGTTCAACACGCGAACGCCGGGAAAAATCTTCCCATCATGTAAACGACCGTACGAGATCGCTCCCGCAGCAACGGCCATCGAAAAAAGGCCGAGAACCCCGAGGGTCACACCGCCCCAGGTGGCAATCGCCTTAATAGTCGTGGTATCCAGCTTCTTCGCGGTCATGGGGCCAGTATTTCATTCAACAGCTCCCGCGCCAAGGCCTGCCGTCCGGCGTCCTCAGCTGACGGAACAGTCACAATCACACGAACGTCGCTTCCCTGCTTGGGAATTCCTTCCAGCGAAGACACCCCGACGACAAGCTTTTGCCCATCTTCAAAGACGACCGTTGCGCGGTCGTTTTGGATAGATTCTACGGTTGCTCGAAGAGATGACATGGTTCAGGAAAAAACTTTTTTCTAACAAAAATGAGGGTCAAAACAATCCGCATCCAAGAAACTTTTTTGTAGGGCGAGTCCGAAGACCTGCGGCACCCTATGAAAAAGTTCCATGCTTGTCGTGGACGCGGATTGTTCTAAACCTCATCGGTAAACAATCCTGACCTGATTCTGGAACGGTTCGGAAGGGGCGACGTGACGGGCCTGTATACCATGATACGCGGCGATCGTCAAGGATCTGTCAGTCCTCCCTAGGGGACGAAAAAACGGTCTTCCGAAGGCCGTTACACAAGGGACTATCCGAAAGATATCATCCAAAAAGACCCGTGTCAAGACCGGAAAACGGCAAAAAACCCTTTATTTCTTGTTATCTAGCCTTCATCACATCTTCGAGTTTCACCGACAAAAGCTGTGACACCCCGTCGTCCCCCATCGTGACCCCATAGAGGACATGCGCCTGGTCCATGGTCGCCCGATTATGGGTAACGACAATAAATTGCGTGCGGTCTGCTAGGGTCCCAAGGATTTCCGCAAACTTCCGCGAGTTCGACTCGTCGAGCGCCGCATCGACCTCGTCGAGCACCACGAACGGTGATGGATTGGTCGCCATAATGGCACAGATGAGCGCGATCGACGTAAGAGCTCGTTCGCCCCCTGAGAGCAACGCAATCCCCTTCAGACGTTTGCCTGGAGGCGTCGCTTGAATATCGATTCCGGCGGGACCGGCATTCATGTCCGGCTCGGAAAGGATGTTTCCATCCTCATCCGTTTCAGGCTCCGCTGCGACTTCGATAAGTTTCGCTTCTCCCCCGCCAAACAGTTTCTTGAAAAAGGATCCAAACTCGCGATCCAGTAGATGGAATGACGTATCCGCGCGTTCCTTAATGGTCTTATCAAGTTCCGCGATGATCGATTCAAGCGACCCCATCGCCTGCGTCAGATCTTGTGTCTGGCTCGCAAGATCGTCGAACCGTTTCTTCGTTTCTTCATACTCCTTGAGCACCTCCGGATCGATTCCGCCGATCCATTCGAGCTGCGAGCGAAGCTTCGTCAGTCGCGGCAAAAGCGTATCGTACGACCCGCCTTCCGGAGGCTTCGCCGTTTTCGCGAGCTCTTCCAATTGCGCTTCGAGACCCGGTGCCTGCGCGCGTAATTCAAGCAGGAAGGCATCGCGACGCGTCTCGATACGCGCGACGTCCACCGCGGCACTTGAGGCCTTGTGCTCGGCTTCTGTCGCTTCACGGCGAAGTGCGGACAGCTTGTGCTGCAACTCAAAAATGTGTGAACGCTTCGCTTCTTCATTCTTGTTCCATGCATCGAGTTTTTTCTTCGTCTCTTCGATCTTGGCATCAAGCGCATGCATCGCATCCATGAGACGCTCCGTTTCTTTTTCGATTTTCGGATCGGTCGGTGCCGCCGCTTCCGGCTCGGGCGCCGGACGCTGCAGCTTCCCAAGAAGATCGCCGTTTGATGAACGGATTTCTTCGACAAGCGACTTCACCTTCGCGATATCCGGCGAAGCGGCATCCAGCAATGTCCACAGCTTGTCGTGCTGTGCCTTGAGTTGATCGATCGATTCGATGATTTTCGAGAGCGGGAGCGGTGACCACGGTTTTTCGGCTCGGATCTTCGCAACTTCACGCGATGATTCAAGCTTCAACTGCTCTTCACGAAGCTTCGAGCGTTCACCCGCGAGGACATCAAGCGCCGTTTGAATCTCCCGAAATCCTTCAGAGCGCGGTATCGCTTTTTCAAGCGTCGAAAGCTCCCCCTCAAGTCCTTCTGCTTCCTTCGCACGTGATCCCGCCGCATCTTCCGCCGCCTTGTGCGACGTTTGCGCAACCGTAAGACGCGTCGTGATGTCCTTCCACATTCCTCCGTAATACGTCCGTTCAAGTTCGCGCACTTCTTCCTGAATACCATCGCGTTCCTGAAGACGTTTCGCCTGTCGTTCAAGGGAAGACAGACGTGGACCGATTTCACGGAGCAATAATTCCGCCTGTTTCAAATTATCTTTCGTCGCATCCAACTTATTCATCGATGATTGTCGCTTAAGTTGGAACGGACGGAGTCCTGCAGCTTCATCAAAAAACTCTTTGCGCTCGGCAGGCGATGCAACGAGCACCGCATCAACCATCCCCTGCCCGATCACACTGTAGGTGCGTTGTCCGATGCCCGCTTGGGCAAGGAGGAGAGCCACATCCGTCAGACGTGCGCTCTGTCGGTTCACTTCATACTCGGATTGTCCGTCACGATACAACCGGCGCGTCACGACGATCTCGGCGAGATCGATCTCGCTCTTGTCGTCGTTCACGAGCGTCATGCTGATCTCGGCAAAACCGGCACGCGACTTCTTTTCGGAACCGGAAAAAATAACATCTTCGGATTTCTTGCCGCGAAGCAGCTTCATACTCTGCTCCCCCATCACCCAGCGGATCGCATCGGCGATATTCGACTTGCCGGACCCGTTCGGTCCGACCACGGCGGTGAGTCCGCGGCGACCGCCCGTATCCGGAAGAAATTCGAGCACGGTCTTTTGTGCGAAGGTCTTAAATCCCTGGAGTTCGAGGCGGCGAAGATACATAGGTCGCTCATAGGGTATCGGACCTTCCCGAAAATGGGTAGGGACGGTAGGCTTGCAATATATGCCTCATACGAAACGGCTCGAAGAAGGCGGCGGAATGCAGCATTTTCGCGAAGCGCTCGCACAGGTCGTGCGCGAGGTTGTTGAGTTTCCGGTCGGCGCATTCGTCACGGTCGTCGACGCCAAGCTCACGCGCGACACGAAGCACGCCAAGGGCGTCATCTCGGTCTTGCCCGTTGAGATGGAAAAAGACGTCTTAAAACAACTCAAAGAATACGAGAAAGAAATCAAAGAAGGTCTGGCCGAACACCTCCGCCTCCGCCGCATCCCCCGCCTCCACTGGGGCTTCGATCACACCGAAGCTTTCGTCGGAAGCATCGACGACACGATCAACGAATTAAAGGCAAAGGGAGAGCTCTAGGGTTGACGGTTCGTTCGATGTTGGGTAGGCTCCTTGGTCGCATGAAGAACACCCATCTCTTCGGACAAATCCGTGAAACGATTCGAACCTCGAATCGGATTTTGCTTGTGACGGACGGGAAGGCAGATGGCGACTCCATTGGATCAACCACAGCGATGGTGAGCTGGCTTCTGGATGAAGGAAAGGACGTCGAAGTGTTTTGCATTGAAGCGATTCCATCATATCTCCACTTCCTCGACCATGCCCATCGGATCAGTATGGATCCAACGATCTTTTCGAAATCGTATGATCTCGTGATGACGTTTGATGCAAGCGATCCCGCGCGCTGTGGCCTCACCGCCCATTATCCGAAAATCCCGACGCAACCGCACGTCATCGTATTTGATCATCATGAAACGAATCCCCGCTACGGACACACGAATGCGATCTTCACAGATGCAGGATCTACGTGCGAAGTCGTGTATTCTTTTTTCATCGCGAACGATGTGCGCCTCGACGCTCGCATGGCGACGTCCCTTCTTACCGGCATCACGACGGACACGACGAGCTTCACGAATGCCGCGACGACCTCAAAAGGAATGGATGCGGCTGCACATCTCATCCGCTCCGGCGCTCGTCACACAGACATTCTGGCGAACGTCGTTAAAAATACGTCGATGGATGCGTTGAAGCTCTGGGGCATCGCACTCTCACGTCTTCGCACGAATGAGAAACTCGGCATCGCGTCGACGTATCTTCTTCAGAGTGACTTCAAGAAGCCGGAAGACGAAGAACTTGTCGGTGGTCTCTCAAATTTCTTGAGCGGCGTCACCACGGGAACCGACACCACCCTCATCCTCCACGAACGCCCCGACGGAACCGTCCGAGGATCATTCCGCAGCGTAAAACGCGACATTTCCAAACTCGCCAAACTCCTAAGCGGCGGCGGTCACAAGAAGGCGGCCGGATTTACGGTAAAGGGTCACATCGAAGTGACGCTAAAAGGACCGAGAATCGTCGCCTAATCTTCTCCCCATTTCCTCCTCTCAGCTAAGCGAGGGATGGGAATCCGAAGCGGACGAGGACGTTGACCATATACAGTGGGAATCCGCAGGTAGCGCAGGATCCCATCCCTCGATTAGCACTCCCATCATTTGACTGCTAAAAAGCCATACGCTAGGATGCCATTACATATGCGTAATCCCTACGACATCCGTTCCGAGATTTCAAATAACTACCTGGTTCCGACCGTCATTGAAAAAACGAATTACGGCGAACGCGCGTACGATATCTACTCGCGTCTTTTGAAGGACCGTATCATCATGCTTGGTTCCGCCATCAACGATGACGTCGCAAACATCATCGTTGCCCAGATTCTCTTTTTGGAAAGCCAGGACAAGACGAAAGACATTAAACTCTACGTAAACTCCCCCGGCGGATCGGTCACGGCCGGTCTCGCGATCTACGACACGATGCAGCACGTGAGCTGTGACGTCTCAACGATCTGTATGGGCATGGCCGCGTCCATGGGCGCAATCATTCTCGCGGGTGGCGCCAAAGGCAAACGCTTTGCTCTCCCCAACTCCGAGATCATGATCCACCAACCGCTCGGCGGCATGGAAGGACAGGCGACGGACATCAAAATCCACGCCGAACGCATCATCCAGATGCGCGAACAGCTTAACAAGATCTTGCAAAAGCACACCGGCCAACCATTCAAGAAAATCGACGAAGACACGGAGCGCGACAACTTCATGCTTCCGAAGAAAGCCCTCGAATACGGCATCATCGACAAAGTCATCGGCTAATCTAACAAGGTAACAAAAAAACGGGTCCTTGATTGGACCCGTTTTTTTGTTCTCCTACTCCTCCCCTTCCACGATATCTTCTTTGTCCACGAACGCGACGCTCGACACGAGATCGCCTTCTTCTTTGAAGCGCATGACACGAACGCCTTGCGTGTCGCGACCGAGGGACGGAACAGTCTTGAACGGAACGCGGATGACGATACCTTTCTTTGAAATCAGGATGAGATCGCGAGGGTCTTCCTTATCCGAGATAAACGCACCGACGAGGCCACCTGTCTTCGCCGTGACTTTCATCGTGCGGATGCCGGAGCCGCCGCGTCCTTGGAGTTTGTATTCATCAAGCGTCGTGCGCTTCCCGAGACCGTTCTCAGCGATCGTAAAGAGCTGACCCGTCTTGCCGAGTTCCTTCGGAATCACGTCCATACCGATCACGGCGTCGTTTTTCTTGAGTTTGATTCCGCGAACACCGGCGGCTTGGCGACCCATGGCGCGCACATCGTCTTCGCCGAAGCGGATCGATTGTCCATTCTTGGTCACGAGCGAAATTTCATCCTTGCCGCTCGTCGGTTTCACCCAGTTCAGATCATCTCCGTCGTGGAGCGTGATCGCGATGAGGCCGTTACGGCGCACGTTCGCAAAATCTTCGAGAGCGGTCTTCTTAATCGTTCCCTGGTTCGTCACCATGACGAGGAATTTGAACGGAACCTCTTCGGATTTCTTCTTTTTGCCGGAAAGATAGTGGTCCATCGGCAAAATCGCGGACACTTTTTCGCCCGGAGCAAGCTGCAAGAAGTTCACGATCGCCTGACCCTTGGAGGTTCGGCTCCCCTGCGGCACTTCGAACGCTTTGAGCAGGAAGGCGCGACCGCGTGTTGTGAAAAACAGGAGGTCGGCGTGCGTGTTGGTCGAGAACAGATGCTCGACTTGGTCTTCTTCTTTCGTTGTAAGACCAGATACGCCCTTACCACCACGGCGCTGTTGTCGAAACGTGTCCGGAGGCAGGCGCTTCACATATCCATCCGCCGTAATCATGACGACGGTGTCTTCTTCGGGGATCAAATCCTCGACGGAGAACTCGCCAAGGGGGGACTTGATGATCTGCGTGCGGCGTTCGTCGCCGAATTTCTCCTTGATCTCCAAAATTTCCTTCTTGATGATGTCGAGCATCTTCTTCGCCGACTTCAAGATGGATTCGAGCTCCTTGATCAGCTCCATTTTCTCGTTGTATTCCTGTTCGACCTTCAAGCGCTCAAGGTTCGCAAGCTGTTGGAGGCGCATTTCGAGAATGGCGACCGATTGCAACTCCGAAAGCTTGAACTTCGACATCAAATTGCCGCGTGCTTCGTCTTTGTCTTTCGACTTTTTGATCGTCGCGATGATTTCGTCGATCTTGAGGAGCGCGATGCGGAGACCTTCCAAGATGTGCGCGCGGTCCTTGGCCTTTGCAAGGTCGTGTTCGGTGCGACGGCGCACAATCACCTGGCGATGCTTGATGTATTCCTCAAGAATGTTCTTGAGCGTGAGCACGCGCGGCTGAACGCCATCAACGACCGCGAGCATGTTTACGTGGAACGTCTCCTGAAGCTGCGTCATCTTGAAGAGCTGGTTCAGCACCTTCTTGGGATAGGCATCTTTCTTGAGTTCAATGACCACGCGCACGCCATCCTTGTTCGATTCATCGCGCAAATCCTTGATGCCGTCGAGTTTCTTTTCTTGCACCAGCGTCGCGATATGCTCAAGCATCGTCGCCTTGTTCACCTGGTACGGAATTTCGGTGATGAGAATGCGGAAGCTGCCGTTCTTTTCTTCAACAATCTCGGTCTTCGCACGCATCACGATGCCGCCTTTGCCTGTCGCGTAGGCCTGCAAGATATCTTTCACGTTGTAGATGACGCCTCCCGTCGGAAAATCAGGACCTTTGACGAATGCCATCAATTCTTCGACGGTGATCTCCGGATTTTCGATGAGTGCGGCAACAGCGTCACACAACTCGGTAAGATTATGCGGCGGAATATTCGTCGCCATGCCGACCGCGATGCCGAGCGTACCGTTCAAAAGCAGGTTCGGAAGCTTGGCAGGAAGGACGGTCGGTTCTTTGTGTGAACCGTCGTAGTTGGGTGCGAAGTTGACCGTGTCTTTATCGATATCAAACAGCATCTCTTCGGCAATGGATGCGAGCTTCGCTTCCGTATAACGATAGGCAGCGGCCGAGTCACCATCGAGCGAACCGAAGTTTCCTTGACCCTTGATGAGCGGATAACGCAACGAAAAATCCTGCGCCATGCGCACGAGAGAATCGTACACGGCACTGTCGCCATGTGGGTGATATTTGCCGAGCACATCTCCAACCACGGTCGCACACTTCTTGAACTTCGCGGTGGACCGGAGGCCGGACTGCCACATGGAATACAAAATACGACGGTGCACCGGTTTCAACCCATCGCGAACATCCGGCAAGGCGCGCGAAATGATGACGGACATCGCATAGTCGAGATATGCGGCGCGCATTTCTTCGACGATGGGACGTTGTTCGATGTTACCGACGTTGGAACCGGGGACGATCGCGGGAAGGATTTCTTTGGAGGCCATATCTTACGGTGTGGTCGTGACGGTGGACGATGAAGGTTGAAGTTGTGGTTTGAACAGGTTGTCGGAAGGGGTTGTTTTTGAGGTGGAGCTCGAGGCATTCAGCTCAGCCGCCATCTGATTGAGAAGTGCTTGTTCGGCTGAGAGCTGGTCGAGGCGGGTCGCGATATCTTCGAAGCCTTGTTTGAGCTCATTTGCACCCTCTGTTACTGCTGTCTCTGCAAACGCTCCGGTCAAATCTTTCACCTGTTGCAGGTTGGGATCAACCGGACCGGCCAATGACTTCTGAATGCCGCTCCCGACCGTGTACACCCAAGCGCAGACAATGAAGGTGAGACAGACGAAGACTCCCGCCCACAGACTGACGCGCTGTATGGGATCAGCCGGACGACGGGCGGCCGCGTGTGCAAGGATCAACTCGCGTTTTTCCGCGGACGAGAGGATGCGCGGCGCAACGTGGATCTCGGATTCGGATGCCTCTCCGCCTGCGCGACGCCGCACAGGTGATTTTCGGGAAGAGTGGCGAGGCAGAGGCATATGAATCGTCAGGCGCGTTCGAGAACAACGATAAGGACGTCGTCAGCAGGCAAATCTTTTTTTGTAATTTTGAGCTTCGAAGCATCCTGGCGTTTGGACGCGCCCATTTGTTTGCAGAAGGCGTCCACCGTTCCGAGCTTCTCCTTGATCCCGGGTACGTCGTAATACATCGGAATGACGATACGGGGTTCAACGCTGGAAATCACATCGACAGCCTTCTTGGCATCAAGGACTTCCCCGCCTCCAACCGGCAAGAAGAGGATATCGATGTCACCAAGCTGTTCAATTTCATGAGTCGTGAGCGCACGATTGATCTGTCCAAGGAATGCGAGTGAGATTCCTTCTGCGTCGAACCGATACACGATCGGACGAAGCTCATCTTTTTCCGCTGCCGGATCTTGAATGCCGTGAGCAAACATTCCCTGCACTTCGTACTCCCCTGGGTCTGTCACCGTGAACGGCGAACCGAGCACTCCTTCAAGATTGAACCGCTCCTTGTCCTGATGCGAGAGCACCAGCATGTCGGGTTCGATGGTCCGCGGGAAGCGCAAACCTGACTCGTTTGGGTACGGATCCGTGAGAAGTGTCGCTTCGGTTTCTCCTTGCTTGGCTTCGATCCGAATGGACGAGAAGCCGTGCCAAAAAATCTGCATAATCTAGGCAAAATCTGTATGGTCTGGAATGACGAAATCGTACCACGCCTTTATGAGGAAAACAACAGACAAAAGACCATAAAAGACGGGCTCTTTTTAAGATTTTTTTATCATTCATCCGTTGACAAGCAGCGTCAATTTTGCTACATCTTTGCATGTCCTTTTGGCATCAACTCGCAACACACCAAAGTGAGGGCTCATGAGTATTCTCCTCATCATCATCGCGTGCGTTACTCCGCTCAGCATCGGGTACATCCTCTTCGTATTCCACCTCGAGGCGAGAGAGTGGAAAACATATACGGGCGTCCTCCCGGAAGGTGTCGTCCTTCAAGGAGATCCAAGAGCATGGGGACCGCTCTGGATCATCCGGTGGCACATGCTCCCCTGGGGCTGGAAGAGCGTCCACGTCTTCCGCATCAAAAGCGGCAGTCCGGTTTTCCTCGGCTACAAGCCTGTAAACGGACCGGCTGTTGTCACCAAAAAACATGTGAACGCAAAAACGGTTCACATGCGTGTGGGTCGCGTTCCATCAACGTACTTCGCGCTCAACAACGAGAGCAAGCCGGTGCGACTCATCTACGACCAAACGTGCCTCCTGAATGATCCTCAGGTCCACGGTCAGAATGTGTACTGAAAGGAAGACCCATGTTTGATGCAAGCACGACAAACACTCTTTGGAAGACGTTCCGCTTCTTCTTCTGGCCTGCCGCCATCCTCGCGCACATTCTCGCGCCCTTCATCGCCATCTTCGAACGTTTCGAGAAGGCGTGGTAATGCTCCGATCAATCGTCGGAGCTTTTTTTATTTCTTCGCGTCGCGATATTCCTGCGCCGCATCCTCAGCCGGAACCGGATTCACATACACGCCCGCGTCCAGCTCAAAACCGCCCCACGTATTTGATCGCGGCGTAAATCGAATTTCAAAATGCTCATCCGATTCGTCGAGGACGTCATGGAAATACAGGTTGAATCCGAATTTCTTTTTGTTCACGAGAGGAAGCAATGCGGAGAGTGCCTTCGCGAGCGAGCGGCGTTCGGCGGGAGTCGTCTTCACGATATTGTCTCGCCGCATTCTCGTCATCACACGGACTTCGTAGGCGAACCGCGCAGCCGGATTCGCGTATGCAATAACGTGTGTGTCGGAAAAAATGATCCGTTCTGGAGTCGCGAGAGAAAGGCAGTGCGCGTGCGCGGAATGGCCGAGTCGTTTCACGGCAGAACGTCGGCGTTTTGCCTCGTCACGGATATGATCTGGAACGAACGACGTTGCAAAGATCTGCGCGTGCGGATGCGGCTGCGATGCGCCTGCCGTCGCACCTTCATTCTTAAACGCTTGGAGATATTTGATCTTTGGATCCGTCCGCAACACACGAAATCGCTCGGCAAACGCATGCAAAAGTGATTCCCAGTGTCCCCGCGTTGTTTCGACCAGAATCTCCTGTCGTCCCGTGATACCCCGATTCGGACGAAACACCGGAAACGCATTTTCGATGCTCGTGACGCGATTCGCGCCGCTTCCATAGGTCGCAAGAATACGCTCGTTCTCAAGTCGCGACGGCGCAAATGGATCTCCTGACGGCTTTTTCCCCTCCGGACGCTTCCGGCGTCCGGGCGCAACGATCACCCAATCGCCTGTTACATCGTCACGAACGAGATACGAAGAATCCGGAGAGGTTTTCATATCGTCATTCTACCCGATACGCCGCGAGCGATACATGAGCCCTCCCACGATGGCGAGCGCAAGCGCATCCGCAGCATCATCGAGCTTCGGAACGCGATCCAGTTTCAATAACCGCTTCACCATTTCCTGCACCTGCTTTTTATCCGCTGCCCCGTACCCCGCGATCCCCTGCTTCACCTGATTCGGCGTCAAATCGATGACGGGAATATTCGCGTCGGCGAGCGCAAGCAAAATCACGCCACGTGCCATGCCGACTTTCATCGCCGTCGTGACATTCGTTTGAAAAAATAATGACTCGACCACCGCGCACTGCGGAGAAAATCGCCGGATCGCCTCTTGCAGATCATTCCGCACCGTCTGCAAGCGGTCCGCAAACTCCTGCTCCTTTTGCGTCTCGATCACGTCGTGCCATACATGCGTCGCATCCGATCCGCGCATATCAACAACGCCAAGACCCGTCCGTCCAAAGCCAGGATCAACACCGAGAACGCGGAGGGGAGATGTCATGATGGATCATTGTAGGTGCAGGTCTTGCACCTGCCCAGAGCGACCAAAAACTCCCCGACGCGGGGAGTTTTTGGTCTATCCTCTCGAGGATTACACTTTCTGCTGATCGGCAGCGAGAGCGGCGTCTTCCGCATCTGCTTTTGCAGCGGCGGCGTCGTGATCCGTGCCGAAGCCGGTACCCGCCGGGATGAGACGACCGATGATAACGTTTTCTTTGAGACCTTCGAGGTGGTCGATCTTTCCCGTAACCGCGGCGTTGATGAGAACGCGAGCGGTTTCTTGGAAGGACGCGGCGGACAAGAACGATTCCGTCGTGAGCGACACCTTCGTGATACCCATGAAGAGGTCTTCGAGCATGGCCGGAGCTCCGCCCTTGCCGATGACACGATCGTTCTCTTGTTCCGCGCGCAACTTCTCGACAACTTCACCCGGAAGGAGCTCCGTATCGGCAGCATCCTTCACATAGGCGCGCGAGAACATCTGACGCACGATGATTTCAATGTGTTTGGCGTTGAGTTTTTGACCCTGCGACGCGTAGATGAACAACACTTCGCGGAGCAAGTAACGCATGACCGCGTCGCGACCCTTCACACGGAAGAGCTGGAGCAAGTCGAGGTGTCCTTCCGTGAGCTGATCGCCCGGCTGGACCTCATCGTTGTCCTTCACGAACACCTGGAAGCCGGTCGGGACCGGGAATTCCTTCACGGCCGGACCTTCCCAAACGAGCGTCAAACGCTTGCCTTCAACCTTGGCGGTACCGGTGTGTTCGGCGAGCACCTCTGCACCCGCTTTGCGGATGATGAGAATCTCACCTTCCTTCACGCTGGCACCATCTTTCACCTGGAACTTGTCGGCTGTCGATTCCATGATGTAATCGTCTTCCTGAATGGCGATGTGTTCGATCATGATCATCTTGCCGCCGGATTCGGTGTCGAGCACCTTCTCGCCGGACGGCGTTTCGATCAAGCGACGTTCGCCCTGGATGACTTTGACCTTGCCCGCAACGTCGGCGATGACCGCTTTGTGCTTCGGCGGACGCGCTTCGAACAATTCTTCGACACGCGGGAGACCCTGCGTGATGTCGGAACCTGCGACACCACCCGTGTGGAACGTACGCATCGTCAGCTGCGTTCCCGGTTCACCGATGGACTGCGCGGCAATGATACCGACCGCGGTTCCCATCTTGACCAAGGCGTTGTGCGCGAGGTCGTAGCCGTAACACGGCTGACAGAGACCGTACTTGAGTTTGCACGTGAGCACCGAGCGCACGTGAGCAGAATCGATGGGCTCCGTGAGCTTCTGAAGCTGGCGGATATGTTCTTCCGTAATGACCGCACCCTTTTTCACGATCGCCTTTTTCGTTTCCGGATCCTTGATGTCCTTCATCGTGACGCGACCAAGAAGACGCGTGAGGAGCGGTTCACCGATTTCTTCACATTCCTTGTGAGTCAGGATCACGCCGTCCGTATCGCCACACTCTTCCGAGGTGATGATGACATCTTGCGCAACGTCCACGAGACGACGTGTGAGGTATCCGGCGTTCGCGGTTTTGAGCGCGGTGTCCGTCAAACCCTTTCGCGTACCGTGGGATGAGATGAAGTACTCGAGCACGTCCAGCCCTTCGCGAAGCGACGACGTGATCGGAAGTTCGATAACGTCACCAGCCGGGTTGGCCACGAGACCCTTCATACCGATCACGTTGGTCAGCTGACCAACCGAACCACGGGCTCCGGAATCGATCATGGAGAACACGGTGCCGGTCTTATCGAGCGACTCCTTGGACGCCTTCTGAATACGATCCTTCGCATCCGACCACACTTTGATGATCTGCGTGTAGCGTTCCTTCTTTGTGAGAAGACCCTCCTTGTACTGTTCTTCGATGAGTTCAACTTTCTTGTTGCTTTCTTCGAGAATGGCTTCTTTCACATCAAGAATCGGCAAGTCGCCCATTCCATATGAGAAACCAGATTTGGTGATGTAGTGGAACCCGGTGTTCTTCACTTCGTCGAGGAAGCGGGCCGTACGTTCGAAGCCACGGATTTCGAGACAGGTACGGGTGATGTCACCGAGCTGCTTCGTTCCGATCGTTTCGTTGCGGAATCCGATTTCCTTCGGGAACAACCGGTTGAGCAAGATGCGTCCCACGTTCGTTTCCATGATGTCGCCGAACACACGCGCTTTGATCTTCTCGCGGATGTCGAGCTTGCCGAGCTGGTACACGAACACGGCTTCGTCGGCGCTTCCGAATGTCTTGATCTTGCCGTCGGCAGCATCAACGAGCGTCGTCATATAGTACGCGCCCCACGCAATGTCCTTATCCGGACGAGCAACAGGCTGGCCGGTTGCAGGCTTCAAGAGGTTCTTGGAAGACAACATGAGGTTCTTCGCCTCTTCGCGCGCTTCCATCGTGAGCGGAACGTGAACGGCCATTTGGTCACCGTCGAAGTCCGCGTTGAAGGCCGGACACACCATCGGGTGAATCTGAATCGCCTTGCCTTCGATGAGCTTCGGCTGGAAACCTTGGATACCAAGACGGTGCAGCGTCGGAGCGCGGTTCAAGAGCACGACGGAATCCGCAGCGATCACTTCAAGAATATCCCAGACCTCGGCGTTATCGGCTTCGATAAAGCGGTTGGCCGAACGGATGTTGTGAACGAGTTCACGCTTGATGAGTTCGGAAATGATGAACGGGCGGAAGAGTTCGAGCGCCATGATCTTCGGCAAACCACACTGGTGGAATTCCAAGGTCGGACCGACCACGATGACGGAACGTCCCGAGTAGTCGATACGCTTTCCGAGCAAGTTCTGACGGAAACGACCCTGCTTGCCCTTCAAGATGTCGGCGAGCGATTTGAGCTGGCGCTTTTTACCGGTCGCCGCGATGACGGTCTTCGAATGGCGTGCACTGTTGTCGATCAGCGCGTCGACGGCTTCCTGCAACATGCGCTTTTCGTTGCGCGTGATGACTTCCGGAGCGTTCAATTCAACAAGACGCTTCAAGCGGTTGTTGCGGTTGATGACGCGGCGATACAAATCGTTCAAGTCGGAGGTCGCAAAGCGTCCGCCATCGAGTGCCACCATCGGACGGAGGTCCGGCGGGATCACGGGGAGCGCTTTCAAGATCATCCAATGCGGTTGGATCTTCTGATTGGAGAGCGACTTCAAGAGCTTGAGGCGGCGAATGATACGATCTTTCTTGGCTTCGGATGCATCAACGTGTTCTGCCTGAAGAGCCGCGATCGTTGCATCGACATCGATCTTCTTGAGCAACTCATCGATGGCTTCGGCGCCGATCTTCGCTTCGAAGACGTGACCGTATTTGAGCGACAGTTCGTGGTATTCGTTTTCGGAGATGATCTTGAGCGGTTTGAGTTCTTTCAATTCCTTTTCCGCGATCAAATAATCCTCTTCGAGTTCTGTGAGCTTGCGCTCCTTGTTGCCCTGAAGAACATCGAGCTCCTTCTCGCCTTCCTTTGCTTCCTTGTCAGCGGTCTTGGAGTTGATGCGCTCCATGTCGCGCTCGAATTCGGATTCGATCGCTTTGCGCTTGCCCTTGTATTCGGTGCGTACCTGTTCGATGACCTGTGCTTTCAACTCCTCGTTCACATCCGTGAGGATAAAGGACGCGAAGTACACGACCTTTTCCATCGCTTGGACGGAGAGATCAAGCACGGTGCCGAGACGGGACGGAACGCCACGAAGGAACCAGATGTGCGAAACCGGAGCAGCCAATTCGATGTGACCCATGCGCTCGCGGCGAACCAAGGAGTGCGTCACTTCGACGCCACACTTGTCACAAATGATGCCCTTGTAGCGGATCTTTTTATATTTACCGCAGTAACATTCCCAGTCCTTGGACGGTCCGAAGATTTCTTCGGCGAACAGTCCGGACTTTTCCGGTTTCTGCGTGCGGTAGTTGATGGTTTCTGGCTTGGTGACTTCACCGTACGACCAGGCGCGGATGACTTCCGGCGACGCGAGCTTCAAGCGAATCGCATCGAAGTCCGTCGTCTTGATATTTTCCGTTTGGAAGAAAGACATAGTAATTCGATGGTTCGTTATTTGAGATCTTCAGGGCTCGGTCCCCACTCGTCGACGTTGAGCTGGGTTGTCGGAGCCGGGCGCGCGCGGAGATGCTCAGGGCGCGGACCGGATTCCTCGATGCGGGTTCCGTTCTTGAGCAGTTCGACGTCGAGGGCAAGACCCTTGAGTTCGCGAACGAGCACGTTGAACGATTCCGGCACGTTGACCTTGCGGATCGGTTCGCCCTTGATGATGGCTTCGTAGGCTTTCGAGCGACCTGGAACGTCGTCGGATTTGATGGTGAGAATTTCTTGCAGAGTGTGCGCCGCGCCGTACGCTTCGAGCGCCCACACTTCCATTTCTCCGAAGCGCTGACCACCGGACTGCGCTTTTCCACCGAGCGGCTGCTGGGTGATGAGCGAGTACGGACCGATCGAACGCTGGTGGATCTTGTCTTCCACCATGTGGTTCAGTTTGAGGATATAGATGTAGCCGACCGTCGGACGGTGGTCATAGGCTTCGCCGGAACGTCCGTCGAATACTGTGATCTTTCCATCTTCCGGGAAGCCCGCCTTGGCGAGTTCTCCGCGGATCGTCTGTTCCGGAACGCCGTCGAACACCGGAGTGGCAACGGTATACCCGAGCGCGTTCGCGGCGAGACCCAAGTGCGTTTCGAGAATTTGTCCCAAGTTCATACGTGACACGACACCGAGCGGTGACAAAATCACGTCGACTGGGGTTCCGTCTTCCATGAACGGCATGTCGGCAACCGGCACGATCTTCGAGATCACACCCTTGTTCCCGTGGCGACCGGCGAGCTTGTCACCCACCTGCACTTTGCGGAGGTCGGCAACGGCAACGACGATCTGCTTGATCACGCCCGGCTGGAGTTTGTCCCCTGCTTCGCGCGAGAAGACCGTAATGCCCACGACTTTTCCGTGTTCACCGTGTTGGAGATAGAGCGAAGAGTCACGAACGTCGCGAGCCTTTTCACCGAAGATGGCACGCAACAGTTTTTCTTCGGCAGAGAGATCCGTTTCACCCTTCGGCGTGATTTTGCCGACAAGAATGTCACCGGATTTCACTTCCGCACCGATGCGAACGATTCCCTGCTCATCGAGGTTCTTGAGTTTTTCTTCGGACACGTTCGGGATGTCGCTTGTGACAACTTCGCTGCCGAGTTTCGTGTCGCGGACATCAATCGTGTAGTGCTCGATGTTGATCGAGGTGAAGCGATCCTGGTGAACGAGACGTTCCGACAAAATGACGGCGTCTTCGTAGTTGTACCCGTCCCATGAAAGGAACGCGCAGAGCAGGTTCTGACCCAGCGCGAGTTCACCGCCCTGGCACGCGGTGCCATCGACGAGAACTTCGCCAGCGAATACCTTCTGACCCTTGTCGACACGCGGGTACTGGTTCAAACAGGTTGAGTTGTTGGAGCGCTGGAATTTTTTGAGGTCGTAACGGCGCGTCTGACCGTCCTGCATCTGAACCTCAACGTGGTTCCCAGACACGGACACGACAACACCGTCATCCGGAGACACGATCACGTCACCTGCATCGATGGCGGCGCGGCGTTCGACACCCGTACCAACGATCGGCGCGTCCGGTTTGATACACGGCACGGCCTGACGTTGCATGTTTGTACCCATGAGCGCGCGCTGACCGTCGTCGTGTTCGACGAACGGAATGAGCGACGTACCGACGGACAAAATTTGTTTGGAGGAAACGTCGACGAAATCGATTTCGTGCACGTCGACGACCGTCGGTTCGCCGTTCTTACGGGCGCTCGAACGATCAGACACGAAACGTCCGTCTTTCCCGATCGGCGTTGTTGCCGGAGCCGTGGTACCGCGCTCTTCGGTAAAGGCGTTCAGGTACACGATCTCGCCTGTAACACGCGGAATGATCGGCACGCGCGGAAGCGAAATCTTGGCCATCTTTTCGGCCATCTTCTTATCGACTTCGCTGTTGGCTTCGGCAACCATTTTGCCTTCGCCGTCGCGAACATCGACGCGGAGCGTTTCGCCGATCGCGTCTTTGCCGTCGTTCTCTGCCCAGTTCTTCACTTTGCGATATGGGGTTTCGATGAATCCGAAATCGTTGATGCGCGCGTAGCACGACAAGTGACCCACGAGACCGATGTTCGGACCTTCCGGAGAAGCGATCGGACAGATGCGGCCGTAGTGTGTGCGATGCACGTCGCGAACGTCGAAGCCTGCGCGCTCACGTGAGAGACCGCCCGGACCCATCGCAGACAAGCGGCGCTTGTGCTCGAGTTCGGAGAGCGGGTTGGTCTGGTCCATGAACTGCGACAGCTGCGAGCTCATAAAGAATTCACGCACCGCACCGATGACCGGGCGGGCGTTGATGAGTTTGGCAGGTGTGAGCGTCGTGATGTCTTGCGTCGACATGCGATCCTTCACGATACGCTCCATGCGGGCGAGACCGATGCGGAAACGGCCCTGCACGAGTTCACCGATAGCACGCACCCGGCGGTTGCCGAGGTGGTCCACGTCATCCGGTTCTTCCTGGTTGATGTTGAGACGAATGATCTCCTTCAAAATCATGACGAGATCTTCCTTACTCAAAATACGGTTCTCTTCTTTGGCAACTTCCTTCGTGTCCGCAGTGACACCAAAGCGCTGATTGAACTTATAACGACCCACCTGACCGAGGTCATAGCGGTCAAAGTTGAAGAACATCGAATGGATGAGCGAGCGCGCGTTGTCGGCGGTCGCGAGGTCACCCGGACGGATGCGCTTGTACACTTCGATCGTTCCCTCTTCTTCACTCGAAGCGGAATCCTTGTTGATCGTTGATTCGATGTAGTGGTTGAGCGGATGGATGTCGACTTCCTTGAACAGATCCATGATTTCTTCGTTCGAAGAATATCCGAATGCGCGCAGAAGAGCCGTAGCGGCAACTTTGCGCTTGCGATCGATCTTCACCCAGATCACGTTGTTGGTGTCGGTCTCAAATTCGAGCCACGCACCACGGTTCGGGATCACCTTCGCGCCGTAAAAACGACGAGCGCGGGCAACTTCCGCCGTGAAGAACGCACCGGCGGAGCGGACGAGCTGCGACACGATGACGCGCTCGATGCCGTTCACGACGAACGTTCCGCGATCGGTCATGACCGGGAGGTCGCCGAGATACACTTCCTGTTCTTTCGATTCGCCCGTGCGCTTGTTCACGAGACGCGTCTTCACGCGAAGCGGCGATTCGTAGTTGACGTTCTTTGCCTTGGACGTTTGTTCATCGAATTTCGGTTCGTCGAAAAAATAGCCGACGATCGAAAGCTCGAGGTCGCGGCCGATGAAATCCTTGATCGGGGAGATCTCGTTAAAGAGATCACGAATCCCCTCTTCCAAAAACCAGCGGTAGCTCTGCTTTTGGATCTCAATAAGATCCGGCAGCGCCATGGCGTCACGTGACGCCGTGAAGTAACGACGCTCGCTCTCCTTGCGGGGCTCGCGACGGAAGATCATGGACATGCGGGTGGCATGTGTGAACGACGGACTCACCACAGACGGGCCTCGCTCTACGGATCGTGCAGGCGGATTCGCGAGGCGACGCAGCAGTGAAAAACCGACGTTGTTTTGGATAAAAACGGGATGGGGTGTCGTGTGAACAGACGGTCGATAAAACCGTGATTTAGACACGAAGACCCACTGGGCTGTTCGTCCCCAGTGGGTCTGTGTGCCTAATTACTGCAACCCATCATCGTGCGCGATTGTGCCACGGTTTTTTGGGGTCGTCAAGGACGGGGTGGGGAGGGGGAGAATATGGCCCTATATAGGTAGCAAGTTGGCTTTACAGCCAAAAAATGTAAAAACGGCTTAACAAAGCCATTTTTATTTTGCTAAGATTAGCCACGTTTTACGCCTTGCCCCTCTTGACAAAACCACCAATTTGTGGTATTGTATCTGGTTCTGAAATGAGAACCGCTCATCCCAGAACGCCCAACCTTACAACCTAGACAGGCCCGATTGGAGAGAGTCGAGGCCGCTAAAGCGAAGAATAAACCCTTCATTTTAGCGACAGACCCCCGATCGGGACTCCAAAAAGAGTCCCCTTTTTTGTAGAAACGCTCGAAACAATGGACGTGGAGGAGGAACCTTCGGCCGGACCCAACAGGGACCTCGGCCGAGTCGATCGCTCAAATCATGTGAAGCCGGATCCGTCTGGCATCACACGACAGTAGGCGCTCATGGAACGACTAATGCTTCGGCAACGGTCGTTCCCCTCTACATCCGTCGTTTCTGACCGTTCCCAACCATCTATCAAGGAGATTCTCACATGATCCAAGCCCGTCGTTCTTTCAACACTGTTTCCTCGTTCAATTTCGTTTCCGCTCGCGAAGACCTCAAGCAACTGCTCACGTTGGCAACGCCACTCGGCATCGCCATCGGAGCACTTCTGGGATTCGCGATTCACTGAACCGCGGAAACGCACTCTCTCGATCGCCGGCAGTCACTCGACTCGCCGGCGTCCGATCCGAATCCATGATCACGATCGTGCATTCAGATCGGACATTCAAACGTCGGAACGACAGATGTGGAGGAGGACCCCCGATCGGCCCCAATAGGGGCACCGCTCGGGACGGGAGCTGACATCATTTGGAACTGGTTTCGACTGGATCCAAACGACAGTAGGCGCTCATGGAACGGACAACGCTTCGGCCGCGTCCGCTCCCCTCTACATCTGTCGATCTGATCGTCGCAACACTTCATCCCCACCAATGTGGAGGAGCGCCACGCATGGACCCGAATACGGACTCTCTGCGTGATTGAAACCGCATCTCATCGCGAGCCGGATCCGTCTGGCATGCCTTGAAAACACGGTTTCTCGGATACCTCAGGTTCGCCTGGATTATCCCCTCTACATTCGTGCGGATGAAATCTCGTTCATTCCACACACAACCACCACCCCATCGGAAGCGACACCCGCTTCCAAGGAGATTCCCATGAGCAAGTCCGTCGCCCTCGCGATTTCCGTCATTTCGTTCACCGAAGAAGAGCTCGCTCTCGCCTGCAAGATACCGGAGATCGAAATTCAACGAATCAGCGGCGATTACGTCGTTGGTACACGTATCTCCTACAACGAGGATGAATTTGCCGCCTTCTGCGACGACCTCGCCTGGCGCGACCCCGTCTTCTGCGAACGCTACGTAGCGATCGAAAAGGACGAGGGTTCCCGCCGCTTCGCCACTCTCCGCGAATCCGATCCGTTCATCAACCTCACTGCCATCATGGCCGAGGACGATGACGATCAGCGCGACACTATCGAGCACATCGATGACGAGCAGTATCGCGAAACGATCCCAGTCGGTTTGCCGATGCAGCAAGCAGCCTAGCTTCAGGGGAATGGTGGTTCGCACAACACTCGTTGGAAGATCGATCTGATCTTCCAACTGTCCCCCGGTTTCTGGATTCACTTGAATCAAGCAACAGGGCCGACAATCAATCGCACATTGCCGTACAACCACAACCACGAGGTGACCGTGAAACAAGAAAACGAAGACAAGCTCCTTCTCGCCGCAATCGAACGCGAAATGATCGCCGCCGAACGGAACACCGACCCCGGTCTTCCGCCCGACGCCGCGGTTCCTGTCATGCTCGATTTCCTCTGCGACAACTTCAACTTCGACGACGGCACGCCGAAGGTCGTCCCCGGGGAGGTCGAGAACCACACGCTCGAGATCCGTCCGGAGGACATCCTCGAAGTCTCCGACATCGAAGACGATGACGAAGATCGGATCACGCATCCGCTCGCCCTCGCTCCCGCATCAACCCGCGCCGTGACCGAAGAGGTCAAGGACGTGGAACTCGACGAGCTGATGAAGCACGTCGAGAAGCGCATGGCCGGCAAGGTCTTCGTCGACGAAGACGAACCGATCACGATCGAGATCAAGGAGACCCGGGCGGCGTAGCTTCAAGGGAAGGTGGTTTGTACAACACTCTCGGGAACATCACTCGATGTTCCCGTTCCCGTTTCGGATCGCGATTCCTCGCGCTTCGAAACGGGGAAATGGGTTCCTCGGTCCGGACACAAGGGTAGATTGTTCTGCCCAACACGTTCGGGCAGTACACACAAAAACAACACCTGCCCTGGAGATCCCGTGGATCGAACAACCATCGAATTCCGCTTTGCGAGCCTCACGCACTCCCCCTGCACGGACGACGTTCCCGGCGATAGTTTCTTCGCGGATCTCGTGAAGGATGGTCTGCAACATGCCGTCTGGGGAACGCAGCTCGAAGCTGCATTCCTTCGATACGTGACGCGGACCTTCTACGCGAAGTTCCGCAGCCACCACGCGCGACCCTCATCCTCGCGATGTCCGCCCCCCTTGCTTCCGGCTCTGCTCGAAGAGATGTGGTTGCAACGCAAGGTGAACGCGTTCTCGATCGCGCCGCCGATCCAACTCGAAGACGACGATATCGAGATCGCCGCCTAACCGCTCTTTCACCTCGGACCGAAGCAGAAACCCTTTCTGCTTCGGTCTCCGATTCCGATCGTTGAATCTCTCTTCGACGATCGAAATCGGGGCAACCCGCTTGCGCAAGCGTTTCGCGCAGGAAATACTGTCATCATCATGGCCAAAAAACGCAGCCATCCCGTTTCTCCTCCCAAGGAAAAACGACTGATCCTCACGATCAAACGCGGAGACGTAAAGGTGCGAAAAGCCCTTCCGCCTCCCGTTCAGACGCATCGTTCCGCCAAAACTTATCGACGCAAACCGAAACACGGCACACGGAACGAGGAATAATCGTTCGTCCCTTTGTTCCGAGAGACATGGAGGCAGAAGCCCTGGTGTCACAACCGGGGTGAAGCCCAACCCTCCCCGTGCGGCTCCGGCGTACGCTGGACCCACATGCACGATGGAGAAGGCTTCTCGGTTCGCGGACGGCTCCTGCCTCACCGCGAGCTTCGCCTCCAGCTCTCTCGGAATAACGACGGACGTTGTTCTTTAAACAAAGGAAAAATCAATTCATGGGAAAACGTCACCGGGGATCCGTCACGGATCATCTCGCTCGGAACGCAACGATTGCGATCATCGGTTTCATCGTCGTTGGCTTCATCATCGAAAGCTGGTTGCTGGGGATCATTGTCCCCGTGATCTACCTGTGCGTGTATCAAGCGCTGATCTGGATGCACCCTCACGCTTCAAACGAGGATATTCGTCCTCGTCGCACCCCTCTTTCACGAAAGGACCGAACATGAAAAAGAACGTCATTCGCTCCGTGAGCGGCTGCCGGAAACATGCGGACGGCACGTGGCGACAACGGTACATCGTCGATCTCGACAGCGCTCCGCTGGATGAAAAAGACGATGCAGATCGTTTTCTCGACAGCGTACGGGACCAGGAGTTCCTCGCAGAAGCCGCACGCGATGCGGAAAAAGCAGGTGCGCCCCTCACAGCCGAAAGCGTCCGTGAGTACAGTGTGCAACGGCGTGCAAAAGCGGACCTTCTCAAGGCACCGACCCTCGCGGACGACGTGGACGAAATTCGTTTCGTGGCCAAACCGCTACGAGATGCCATCGTCGACATCGTCAAAGACCGCGGCTCTCTGAATTGATTCTCCTCTCGTAGGACGTTGGCGCTCATCCAGATTCTCGGATGAGCGCCTCCCCACTTTATGATCCGACACGTGTCGGATCCCGAAGCGGGGAAGCGAACAACGCGACCCAACAAACAGAAAGGCGTACATTGCATGGAACAACACGAAGAAATGATGTGGTTACGAAGCGTCGCACTCACTGAAGGAATCGAGGCCGCTCGGGCATTCATCCTCTTAGAGAAAGGCGACACGTATCTCGAACACGTCACCATCAAGCGGGATTTTCTGCTGGAATGCCAGTTCGAAAAACGGCGTGAGCTCTTCCGCGAACGGGACAAGCACCGTACGAAGCTGGAAGAGCTGCGTCGGGAGGATGAGCGGATCCACCGCGAAATCCAACCGCGTACGCGGACGCCAGGAGGACCGCCCTTCACGCTCAAGGATCTTCTGCCGATCTATCGGGCACAGCGTGAAACCAATATCATGCTTCAACAGATCGAATATCTGTTGAGCAGTCTCAACCGGGAGGAACAACGCATCAGAGACTACTTTTCATTCGTGTAATACCTTGGGGAACAGGTGAGCATCTGTTCCCCGTCCCCCCTTTCGTCCCTGAAGTTCAGAGACGGAGCGGGGGGCGGACAATTCGGTCCGGTATCCTTTTCGTCAAAAGGTCACTCCTCGGCCAAAAAATACTCCACGGCTCTTGAGCAGTGGAGCGGGCCAGGTAACCCTTAACAACACAGAAAAGGATTCCCTCACACGTAGAGACGCACGTTCACAAATACACATCATGTGGATACCCATTCCACAGGAAGGCTTGTCACATGGAACAGTACGATGCGCATTTTCAGCACAGCCTCGTTACCCCTCCCCACCCCGAAGTCGAGGTGGACATCTTCTACAGGTTGGATCGCAATGAACCAACGATGAGCACCGAAGACGTCATCTTCGCACTCGGACTCGATCCGAAGAGCGCCACGGTTTCGGCGATCATTCCGAACTACGTGGCGGATCTCGTCATCACGCTCAAACGACAATCCCTGAAGTACCGGCGATCGCGGGTCAGTCATCTCAAAAAACTGGCTTCGTCTCCCGACCCTGCAAAGGTCATCGCGCACGCCGATCGTCTCAAAGGAAACGAACGCTTCCTCAAACCGCTCCGCGACCAATTCGAGACGGAGTACGGGAGGCCAGCCGAATCGTGGGAGATCGAAGACTTCTGCAAAGTGGAGGCGGAGCGCAATCTCATTCGACGCGAGCATCCTCTCTACGGAATCGAAAAGCGCTACTACGACGGAATCGCGTCGGGGAGGACCAGCGTCTACGTGCTGCAAAATCGACTCGCATGTCAAGAAGGTGACGACGAACCCATGCGTCCCTTCCGTGCCGCATTCGACAAGTTCGAACGCGTGCGGAAACAGGCATCGCCTCTCTGGCACTTCGTCCAAAAAGGGGCTGCGCAAATATTCCGCCTCGGACAAATCGAGGGGGAAGACGGGTTCACCGGCATCGGTCTCTACCAGGATGCGACGCTCATCGTGATCCCGCTCGAGCTCTACCAACGAGCTCTGCGGACCAAGGTCGAGCTGACGCATCATGTGATCCCCGCACTCCCGCGGCGGTCCTATCACATCGAACGCCTTCCCGACACCACACGGCCTTCCGACGACGTCCCCGCGACGAGCTCCCCTGTGGAGCCCCCCGCGGACGACGAACCGGAAGCGCCTCGCTCGGAGGAATCAAGTAACTCTGTCGATGGGACAGAGGTACCGCTCCTCCACTAACCACACCCTTTTCGCGGAGCGAAGCCTCGTGCTTCGTCTCCGCGGACCCATGGATATCTCGCCACGTTGGCTGAGACGTCCATGGGATTTTTTTATTGCATATCTTGACAGTGCGTTTGCGGTTCCGTATCTTTCATGGACGCTTTCTTTGATCTGCGAAACGGTGCGAGCATTCTAACGTTGACGTTGATGGACCCCTCCGACCTCGTCGGAGGATCTCTCCTCCCATGAACACCGATGTTTTCTCTTGCGTGTCATCGGTTCGCAGATCAAAGGAAGTCTTTTTTATTGTTGCGGGATCGTTGGACGTTCGTACGTGATACGCCGGACTTCGCTGACGGATGATCCGAAACGACGACGCGCTTCGATGGTCAGTGTCATCGAACCGCGTGGAATGTCGAACGAGATAAAAAATCCACCTTCGCGATCGACGACGGCCGGTCGGCCATTCACGGTTACGACCGCGGATGGATCTGTTGTTCCACGCACATCCACGCGCGGGATATCCAAAATCGCACCGTCCATCGGCGTCATTACGACAAGCGGCGGCGCATTCTGAAGCAATCGTCCCTGCCACACAAAATATCCGGCCGTAAGTGCAACAACGAATAAAAATCCGGCAAACGCCATCGCGTGTGCCAACACAAAAAAATCACGCGCTCTCGGCGGCCGATCGCGTTTGATCGTCGTCACGTTATTCATCCCGCGCGCCTCAACAAGCTCGCGGTATTTTTTGATGAAATATCCGGGTCGTCCTTCGAGGGCCGTCACGAGCGAACGCACGTGTCGTTCCGCATACGTTGGATCGACCAAATCTCCGAGACGCTCTTCTTCAAGCGCCAGGATAACCGACGAATGAATCTTTGTGATCGCTCCCAAATCGTCAAGCGAAAGTCCACGCAATTCGCGTAACTCGCAAAGATCATGACCGAACCCTGTGCCCTCGGCCAAATGCTTGTGTACGAAAGACATAGGCTACATCCGATCTTCGTTGATCGGTTCTTCCACCTCTTCAACCTGCGAAGGCGGAAGCGGAACCTGATCCAGCTGACGAGAGAACTGAACATTCAAAATTTCACGCGGCTTGGCACCGTCCCCCGGACCGATAAATCCTTCTTGTTCCAGCAGGTCGAGAAGACGCGCGGCACGGGCATATCCGACTTTGAGCCGGCGCTGCAGCAGTGACGCGGACGCTTTGCCCGCTCGGATAATTTCTTCTTTCGCGGTCGGAATCAGCGGATCGGAATCCTCTTCCACGGGAATGCCGTTCGTAAATTTGGTATCACCCCCGGCAGGGCGCTCCGTTATGGATACATCATAATCCGTCGGCTCATATTTGGATTTCAGGAACTCGACCACCCGCTTGATTTCGTCGTCAGATACGAATGATCCCTGCAGACGTCTCGGCGTCGGAAGATCGGAAGTCGAGAACAACATATCTCCGCGACCGATCAACTTATCTGCTCCCATTTGATCAAGAATCGTACGCGAATCCGTAGCCGATGCGACCGCAAACGCGATACGCGCCGGCACGTTCGCCTTGATGAGACCCGTGATGACGTCCACGGATGGGCGTTGCGTCGCGAGAATCAAGTGGATCCCCACGGCACGTGACATCTGTGCAAGACGCACGATCGAACCTTCAACATCAGACATTGCCGTCATCATGAGATCCGCGAGTTCGTCCACAACGATCACGAGATACGGGATCTTTTCTTCGGCGCGGGCGTTGTAACTCGGCAGATCACGAGCGCCAAACTTCGAGAGCATGTCGAAACGACGATCCATTTCACGTAGCGCCCACTTGAGCGCATTCACGGTTTTCTCGACCTCCGTAATCACGGGCACAACAAGATGCGGAATGCCATTGTACGCCGGGAGTTCAACACGCTTCGGGTCAACCAAGAGCAACTTGAGATCGTCCGGACCATTCGCGTAGATGAGCGACATGAGAATGGTGTTGAGACAAACGGATTTTCCCGATCCCGTGGCACCGGCAACCAGCAAGTGCGGCATTCGTGAAATATCCGCGACCCACGGCTTCCCGGAAACATCTTTTCCGAGCGCGAAATGCAAATTGTTTTTCCGTTCACGCCATTCACGCGCTTCCAAAATCTCTCGGAGACCCACGGTCGCCACGGATTGATTCGGAACTTCGACGCCGACAAGCGACTTGCCTGGAATCGGAGCCTCGATACGAATCGGATGCGCCGCGAGTGCGAGAGCAAGATCGTTATGCAGTGCCGTGATCTTCGTGAGCTTCACGCCTTCGGATGGTTTGAGCGTGAATTGTGTCACCGTCGGTCCAACGGAGACCTCACCCATCTCAACGGGGATGCCAAAATTCTCAAGCGTGCGCTGAATGACGGTGGAGTTATGGACAATGTCTCCCGACGTCGGACGTTGATCGCGTTTTGTAAGCAGCTCAAGCGGAATCTCCACACGAGGACGGCGTTTGCGAGGTTTAGGAGGTGGGAGCGGAGCGGCTGGATCGTCTCCTTCCGTCGCTTCGTCCGTTTCTTCTTCCTCCTCATCCGCTTCTTCTTCGATCGGCATCGGATTCACGGGTACCGGTTGCACAGCAACGGATTGTCGGATGACTTCTTCACGTCGCGCCGCCTGACGCGACACAAGCCAACGGAGCGGAGCGATCAGGAACAGGAACAGTCGCTTTAATACGTTCCAAATGGCGACAAAAACATCCACGATGCGAGCAACGGACGTATTGAAGATAAGCAGAAGGGACACGACGGTCAGCGCGGCAAACAGTGTTCCTGCACCCAGTAATCCCAGCAGCTGAATGAACGGCGTCGCGATCATGAGTCCGAGCTTGCCTCCTGCCGTATCGAGCGCTTCTGCGACGGGAACGCTGTCAGCGAACGTTCCGATATTCACTAATGGATTCAACGAAAAGAAAAACAACAGGAAGCCGATGTAATTCGTCGCCTTCATCGGCAACCGTTCCGGTGAAATCAAGTGATATCCGATCGCGATCAAGAAGAACGGCAGAGCGATCTTGTCCCATCCGAGAACATGCGACATCGCTTCATCGAGCGAGATGCCAAGTTTTCCAGCCAAATCAAAGAGGGCGAGCAGCAAGAGCACAGCCATCGCGAAGACAACGACGGTAAGGATTCCCCGACGAGTTTCTGGATCGAGTGAGAGATCCAACGAAAAATTACGCTTGCGACGTCGTCCCATGAAGTTAGCCCTATTCTAGCTGTATTTCCGCGTTCCTTCAAACGTCGTCCGGCGGCGGAACGTCATCTTCTTGGTCTCCAGCAGGCGGACGCGACAAGGCGTTGTCTTCATCTTCTTTGGAACGCCACGCAGCCAGCGTCTTCGCACGAATATCCTTGAACAAATCAGGACGTTCTCGAAGCGTCGTTTTGGCGTTCTCACGACCGACACCGAGTTTCTCCTCGCCAAAGCTGTAGGAGTTACCCGCCTTCTTAATGATGCCCATTTCGGTCCCGGTATCGAGAAGATCGCCGGAGAGCGAGATGCCTTCGTTATACATGATGTCGAATTCACACGTCCGGAACGGAGCCGCGACCTTATTCTTCACGATCTTGGCTTTGACGCGGTTGCCAATGATCTTTTCGCCAAGCTTGATCTGCGCGCTGCGACGAACTTCGATACGCACGGACGAGTAGAACTTGAGTGCCATCCCTCCCGTCGTTGTTTCAGGGTTTCCGTAGACGATTCCGATCTTCTGACGAACCTGGTTGATAAAAATAACCGTTGCTTTTGAGCGCGAGATAATAGCTGTGAGCTTCCGAAGCGCCTGGCTCATCAAACGAGCCTGAAGACCCATGTGGCTGTCCCCCATTTCACCTTCGAGTTCGGCTTTCGGTGTCAGTGCCGCGACAGAGTCAACGACAATCACATCAACCGCGTTCGAACGCACGAGCGTCTCAACGATATCGAGTGCCTGTTCCCCGTTATCCGGTTGCGAGATGAGAAGATCATCCACCTTCACACCGATCTTGCGCGCATAATCCGGATCAAGCGCATGTTCCGCGTCCACGAAGGCAGCGATACCTCCCAAGTTCTGCATCTCAGCAACGATGTGTTGTGCGAGCGTCGTCTTTCCGGATGATTCCGGACCGTAAATTTCAACCACGCGACCACGCGGCACTCCCATCACGCCAAGAGCGAGATCGAGCGACAGACATCCCGTCGGAATAACTTCGACTTCCATCCGCTTTGCCTCTCCCAACCGCATGATGGACCCTTCACCAAAACGTTCTTTGATCTGATCGATGGCTTCCTGGGCCGCAACCCGGCGCTCATCCCGTTCGTCATGTGCTTTTTTTGCCATAGTGATAGTTTGTTCTATTTCTGTTCTATATCCTCTCACGCCTCCAAAATCCGTGCAAGCGTTGGATGGGGATAAATCAATGAATAAAAACCCCGACAGAGTGCCGGGGAAGATGTACTACGGAATCACCGCGACAGAACCGTTCATATAAGGAGCGCCGCTTCCGTTGGGAACGAGATCGTAACTGATCGTCCCCTCTGGACCTTCGAGTGTTACGTTTCCGATCGTGAACCCACAACCGCCGGACGGGTTACAGGACATATCACCCCACCATCTTCCATCAGGGAGCTGGATCGTGAAGAGCAGATTCGTCGTTCCGGACGGAGCATCGAGAAAACACTCCAGACTTCCGTCGTCTGGAACCGTGTCTGGACAGGTTGCGAATGTCGCAGGCACCCAGTCATACAACGGTGCGCCCGGGGGATCCCACATGCCCCGAAATTGATTCAGGCCCGGCAGCGCGGGTCCGTCGTATCGGAATCGTACCTTTCCGATCGGTACGTCAGACACTTCCTCCCCCGTTCCTCCCCCGTTTCCAGGTGGTGGACAGTTATCAACGCATGTCGACGGATGCGCGCAGAGACCGACAAGCTCGCTCGTGATGAGCGGACCGCGCGGACCTGCGACGAGGTCGATCGTATCGACCGGAATCGTCACAATGTCTTCGGCGTCATATCCAAGCGCGAGAAATGTCGACCAGTTCGCGATCGGCAACCGTCGTTCTTCAGAAACAACGGAGACTTCGCTCTGTCCTTCGGCTTTCACGAGAGTTCCATCGCGGAGCAATCGGAATCCTTGATCCGTCGTGTCCGCGAAAAACGCATCGCGTTCCACCGCAGACCAAACGGCGACATCCACGTCCGTCCATCCCCACGAAAGAAACGCTTCATACGAGATGAACGCACGTCGCGAACCTTTCTGACCGAGTACGTATTCATACACGGTTGAGGAGTCATCGAATTTCAGAACCGCGTGCCCCGCACGCGGTGACACAAAGGGATCATCGGGCGAGAGACATGCGAGTTCAGCGTCAGTGACATCAATGATACGCGTCGTGAGGTGCTCGGCAGCAATTGTACCGGCTTCGACCAACTGACGAGAGGCGTCGTGACCCACGTACCACACCGAACCGTCTGTCGGACGCCGCACGAAACTTCCCGGCGGATGCCAGAGCACTGGCGCCACGCTCGTTGTAAGCGTCGAAAGAAACGGCACAGGATCCGCAAACCATTTACGACGGCTCGGACTCGAATCGTATCCACGAAACCATGCCGCTTCCACAGACTGCGCCTCCGCCATGGTCTGTAGCCGGATGCCGATGTGCAGATGCACGCCGCCATCACCGTTATGAGCGTCATCGTTCACGTATCCGATCACGTCGTCAGGTCCAACCATGTCACCCACGGCAAGACCCAACAGTCCGACATTGCCATCACGATCTTGGCTCTTGCGAATATGGCCATAGATGACCAAGAAATGTGTCACCGAGACCTGCTCCCCAAGACCGTTTGCAACCATGATCGGTACATCGAGTTTGTGCTCGACAACCGCGACAAGTTGACCGTATCCCGCGGCTGCACGATAGACTCGCAGAACACCACATCCGATCGGATGAATCGCTGCGCCTTCCGAGAGCAACATGTCGTACCCAAGATGATTCCCGTCGGCGTAAAACGTTCGTCCCTGATAGACGTTCGCCATATCCTGCGGTTCCGTCGGATATCGCGCAGCCGTGACACTGCACGGCACCGGGGGCACAAGCGCTTCCTGCGCACCATCGACGGAAAACGATTCGCGTTCGTTCGCGTCACATGCGCTGGCCCCGATGATCAGAACAACGAAGATGATCCACGCAAACGGCATCATCCAAACAACGGATTTCATGACCCAATCTCCTTCTGGGAAGGAACATTCCTCCCCGTCATCACCGCTATGCATTTCGATGACGACGGGAGGTTCGACACACGGAGACGGACGGAATCCTGCACGGATTCATCGGCGCACGCTTCATCATTGCAACGCGCTCGGGAATTGGATGAAGTGTGCGAGAAAAAATTGCGTGACGCGTTTCGCCACGAGATTTCCCGCGTCATGCGGGGCAGCTCGTCGCGACCTACGTCCTTCGCACCGGATGGCAATCGGCACGGAATCCAATGAACGGGCAGGGTGCGACGCAGACCATCCCTTTCCTCTCGACATCCATCTCCGGCCAAGTCTGCCAAGACCTATGCCGGGGCACATGACGGGGCCGCTTCTCTCCCCGTCCGCGCCCGGATGTCGGATCGTCTGCGCATCGCGCCTTCTTTCCGTCCGTCTCTTCGTGTGTGTCGAGGTGCGGGATCGTTGTGATCCACACTCTCCAGTATGAGGGCGTTAAAAACAGCGTCAAAAAAATCTGTTTGTCGTCTTTGACATAACAGTTTCGTTCATCTTAGAGACAAAAGATCTGCCTGAATGGAACGTGGAAATAAAACTGTCGATCGCGTCTGACATCTTGCTTCGGCTGACAAAAAAATCACAAAACGACTCGTTTTTCTGTTGATAAGTCATTTTTTCTTCTCAACCGTCGCACAAAATAGGCGAGCAAAAGATAGATCGCAAACACGATCGATAGCGAAACGTCATCCGCTTTTCGATCAAGCCACGGCAGCTTCTCTGCGAGCCCCGCGATGAGATCAATGAGCCGCGCAAGTCCCGTCACTGGTGTCGCAACAATGACGTAACCTGGAAGATCTCCCCACACTGCCGCGACCATCCCCCAGCCCATCACAAAGGGAATGAGCGGAAGCGCGAGAACATTTGTCATCGGACCCGCAAGGGAAATCCGCCCGAACATCCACGCAAGATATGGTGCGGTCGTGAGGGTCGCGGCGAGCGTCATCGCGAGCGTACGCCGCAGTTCAAACCGATTCGGCAGACGCGCGAGCCATCTCTCAAAGATCGGTGCCCACTCCAGCAACCCCCACATTGCCAAAAAAGATAACGCGAATCCGATATCAAAACGTAGTTGCCACGGATTCAGCAGAAGTAATACGGTCGCGGCCGAGAGTAACAATCGTGAGGGCGTCGTGAGACGTCCGACCTCACGTGCGAGCAAGATGAACCAGCCCATAAACGCTGCCCGAGCGACGGAAGCCGAGAACCCGACGAACGCGACGAAGACGATCAATGCAATTGACGTGACCCAAAACGCATTCCTCCGTCGGAACCGGAGTCCAAGCGCACACAGCGATATGAACTGCACAACGACCGTCACGTTCGACCCGGATACGGCGACGATATGCATGAGCCCGGCCGAACGGAACCGCTCCCGCTGGAGCTTGGAAAGGTCCTGTTCGCCGTACAAAATCCCCGTCACGAGTGTCGCTTCATCAGGCGGCATCACGGAATGAACACGTGCGGTCATTGCATGTCGCATCCGGGCAAACATCGACGTCTCGTCTTGTTTGCGAACAATAAATTGTCGATCTTCAATGCGGCGGATCGTCGGTCGCGGCACGGATTCGAAACGCCACAACCCGAAGATGAACGAAAAAAAGACGAGAAAAATCGCGATCACGATTCTGGAACGAATCCAGATAAGCGGAACGATCGTGAGACTAAGCAAAACGATCCAAACAACATCCGTTCCCCGTTGATACGGCAGAAAAGAATGAAGGCCGACGGCGATCACAAATGCCAGCATCATCCAACCGGCGATTCGGCCGGGTGAGAGATTTCGCAGCTCCATCTTCCAGAGCTATCACATTCGCCAAAAGAAAAAAGCCCCGTTTCCGGAGCTGTCACGCCTTTACCCCATTTTCGCGCAGACGCAGATTCAAGTAGTCGCCGGCGGTAACCAGCGGGACATCTGCGCGCGGATGGGTAAAAAACGGCATTGAGTATCGTCCGCCATCCTTCGCAGGCGGATTCACGACTCGATGCGTTGCCGAACGGATCCGGCCGAACGTATGCATCTGCATCATGTCAGCGGCATTCGCGATGATCGCATCCGGCGGTGTCTGCACCGCGAGCCATGATCCGTCGCGATCAAGGATCTCGAGTCCGGGCTGTGTTCCGGCGACGAGCAGCGTCAGAAGATTGATATCCTCGTGCGGTGCGGCACGAAGCGCGGTCGTCGGTCCATCAATCTCCGGATAATGAAGAACGCGGAGTACGCTGTTGCCGTTCGCGGTCATCCCTTCGAAATGATGGGTGGGTTTTCCCAGATATCGACCGACGGAACCAAGCATCGTCGTAGAGAGCTGCTCCATTGCCGCGAAAAGCTCAAGCATCGCACGCTGGAACTCGGGGACTTCCTTTGGAAAAAGGTTATCTGCGAGTTGATTCCCTGGCCGCATCACATGCCAAAACTCTTTGACATCACCGCGTGTCGCGTCTTTTGCCCGCTCCACTTCGGGGGACGTGTATCCGGTCAGTCGTCCATTGTCCGGCGTCTCGTACGCCTGCTTCACATGAAGTGGCAGGTCGAACACCTTGGCGACGGCACGATACGCTTCACCGACGTGGTGCGCTGAAACCCCGTGGTTCAGAATGATGGCAAAGCCGTGCTGTTCGAGCGCCTCGCCAAAACGCTGGTCAACGCGCGATGAGGAGTCATTCAGGTCGATGACAGGGACATTTTGCGCCATACCGTTTCTCTCCATTCAATGCAAAAAGATCAGCTTCCGTCTTGCCTCAAAACAACCGATGCGTCAAGCCGTATCAGGTCGAAATGCTCACGAGTCTCCCTTTCACGTACACAATTTTTGCGGGAGCTTTTCCATCGAGTGATGCTTGGACTTTTTCGGATGCGAGCGCTTGTTTCGTCGCTTCTTCTTCTGAAATATCAGATGAAACATCGAACCGATCGCGTACCTTTCCATTCACTTGGACGACAAGCGTGAACGTGGATGCTTGAAGCTTTGATTCGTCGAACGACGGCCATTCGGCTTTATGGATCGATCCTGATTGACCGAGTGCCGACCATAATTCTTCCGTCATGTGCGGGGCGAATGGCGCGAGGATCTTCAACAGATCCGTTCGAACTTCTTGCGAGATGTGTTCTGCACCGAGATCCGTGAGTGCGTTCGTCAAAATCATCATCGTGGACACGGCGGTGTTGAAATTCATCGTCTCAATATCGTCGCCGACCTTCTTGATCGTCTGATGAAGCAGTGTTTCGACCTCTTCCGTAAGCGTCGCGTCACTCGCCGGAGCAACGTCAAAGAGACGCCACACTTTTTCAAGGAAGCGGCGTACGCCTTCGATGCCATTCGTGTCCCACGGCGCATCTTGATCAAACGGTCCGATGAACATTTCGTAGACACGGAAAACATCGGCACCATATTCGCCCACGATATCATCCGGATTCACGACATTCCCCTTCGACTTCGACATCTTCACTCCCCCTTCGCCAAGAATCAGGGCGTGTGAACGACGCTTCGCATACGGCTCTGATCCGCATTCTTCAGGAACAAGGCCAAGATCCCACAAAAACTTGTACCAAAAACGGGAGTACAACAGATGCAACGTCGTGTGCTCCATGCCACCGTTGTACAAATCAACGGGCATCCAATATTTCAATTTCTTCGGATCGGCAAACGCATCGTCATTCTTCGGATCGCAATAACGCATGAAATACCACGATGAACCCGCCCAGTTCGGCATGGTATCTGTTTCGCGTTTCGCCTCTCCTCCACAGGAAGGACAGGTCACATTCACCCATTCATCAATTGCCGCAAGCGGAGATTCCCCCGTATCGGTCGGCTCGTACGCATCGACATCCGGAAGCATGACGGGCAGTTCGGATTCATGTACCGGAATGATTCCGCAACTTTCGCAGATGATCATCGGAATCGGCTCTCCCCAATAGCGTTGGCGTGAAAACACCCAGTCGCGAAGCTTGTACGTCGTCGCGCGCTTCCCCTGACCGGCCTCCTCGAGTGCATCGATCGCCATCTCATCGTTCGCAGCTTCCGAAATCGGCAGATAAAAGGTTTCTGCGAAGGCGCGGTCGCGTTCGTCTTGCGCGGGAACGCCCATGATCGATCCCGTTCCATAGTTTCCGAGGACGTAATCCGAAACCCACACCGGAATCTTCTCTTGGTTCGCCGGATTCGTCGCAGTGACTTCGGTAAACACGCCCGTCTTCGTCTTTCCTTCGGTCATGCGCTCCATATCGGTACGCATGAGTGCCGACTGCACATACTCCTTCACATTGTCCGGCGCGTTCCAGCCCGTATCAAGCCAGCTCTTCGCCGTCTCCGGTGATACGACAAGAAACGTCACTCCAAAAATCGTGTCGGGACGTGTTGTAAACACTTTCACGCCATGACGACCGTCCGGTTGTCCCGGTACGGAGAGCATGAAGAGAATTTCCGCGCCTTCGGAACGACCGATCCAGTTGATCTGCTGTGCCTTGATCCTGTCGAGATAGTCGACGTCGTTCAAATCATTGATGAGACGTTCCGCGTACGCGGTAATCCGGATCATCCACTGTGCTTTTTCGCGCTTCTCAACTTTTCCGCCGCATCGTTCGCAGATTCCGCCCTGCGCTTCTTCATTCGCGAGACCAATTTTGTCGTTCGGACACCAGTTGATCGTCGTCGTTGCCTTGTATGCCATGCGCTTGCTGTCGCGATATGTCGCAACCGCGGCATCACCCTGCGATTCGATGTTTTTCGGGATCGGAAGCTCTTCGATCGGACGCGCGGTCTTCTTTTCCGCGTCATACCACGAGCCGTAAAACTTCAAAAACATCCACTGCGTCCATTTGTAGTACTTCGGATCCGTCGTGTTGATTTCGCGCGACCAATCAAATCCAAGTCCGAGCGATTTGATCTGGCGTGTAAAGTTTGCGACGTTTTGTTTTGTCGCATCCTGCGGTTTGATCTTATGTTTGATCGCAAAATTCTCGGTCGGCAATCCGAATGCGTCCCACCCGATCGGGTACATGACGTTCTTCCCCTCCATCCGCTTCTTACGCGTCATGATGTCGAGCGCCGTGTACGAACGCGGGTGTCCGACATGGAGCCCTTCGCCGGACGGATACGGGAATTCGATGAGTCCGTAGAACCTCTCCGCCTTCGCGTTGTCCTGCGCGTGATAGATCCCCTGTTCCTCCCAGGCGTCCTGCCACTTTTTCTCGATGTCTTTAGGGGTATATCCCGATTTCATATCGCCCGTACGTTATCGCGTTCTAGCGGATTCTTCAATGGACACCGCTTGACCTTTTCCCTGTTTTCCCGTTAAGTAGCTCAAATTCTCCTATCTATGAAACGCACTCTTCAGCTCATCATCGGCGGTATCCTTATTCTTATTGTCCTCGGCATCGTGTGGCCATTCGGCACGATCGGCGCCGGTGAACGCGGTGTGCAGCTCCGCTTTGGCGCGGTGACCGGAAAAATCCTGGATGAAGGTCTCTACTTCCGCATTCCGATCGTAGAAACGATTCGTGTTGTGGATGTGAAGGTTCAAAATAACCAGGTCGAAGCGTCGGCCGCATCGAAAGATCTTCAAAGCGTGAGCTCGATCGTGGCCGTGAACTTTCACATCGCTCCAGAACGCGCCGCGCAGATTTATCAGGAGATCGGTGTCGATTATAAGTCCCGTCTGATCGATCCGGCGTTGCAGGAATCGGTAAAAGCGTCGACCGCAAAATTTACGGCAGAAGAGCTGATCACAAAGCGTGAAGAAGTTCGTGAAGAAGTGAAGCGACATCTGAAAGACAAGCTCGAAGCTCGCGGAATCTTAATCGACGACTTTAACATCGTGGATTTCAACTTCTCTGACTCCTTTAACGAAGCGATTGAAGCCAAAGTGACGGCCGAACAGTCCGCACTCGCCGCCAAGAACAAACTTGAACAGATCAAATTCGAAGCCGAACAGGATATCGCTTCGGCTGGTGGTCGTGCCCAGGCCCTTCGCATCGAATCGGAAGCGCTGAAGAGCAACCCAGAGATTCTCCAACTTCGCGCCCTCGAAAAGTGGGATGGTCGCCTTCCGACCGTGACCGGCGGATCGGTCCCGTTCGTGAATATTCCGAATTTAACGCGGTAATACATGAATTCCGGCTTTCGCCGGAATAACAAAGAAGCAACCACGCGCCCTTGACGAAACGTCGAGGGCGTGTTGATATTCATACAAATCATACTTGTATGAATAAGAAGAAATCAGAACAGTTGGGCTTTTCTCCTCCGGAATTCGTTGGAACGACCGTTATTGGCGAACGTGGCCAGCTAGTTATTCCGAAGAGCGTCCGCGACAGTCTCAACCTCACACCCGGTTCCAAGCTGGTCGTTTTGCGTCATGCAAATAACGGCCCGATCATCCTTATTCCCATTGAACATATGCAGCAGGTCATGGAGGAAATGACCAAGCGCTTCGGCATCATCCAGAGCGCGCTTACGAAATAATCCTCCTATGACATTCCCGAAATTCCTCACCAAAAAGCGCATCATCATCACCATTATTCTGCTCGTCGTCGGCTACGGCATCTTTGCCTTGGCGAGCGGCGGCACACCGAAGACAACGTACGAAACCGCTCCGGTCGAAAAGAAAACGTTGCTCCAAACCGTCGAAGTAACGGGTGAACTCAAGCCTGCCGCCCGCGTTGAACTCTCGTTTAAGTCGAGCGGGATCATCAACAGCATTGGCGTGCGCATCGGAGACAAAGTCCAGCAAGGCGACGTCCTCGCGACCCTTGATGCGGACGACGTCATGTTCGCATCCCGCAGCGCAAACGCATCGCTTGCGATTGCCCAGGCCAATTTGGATGCGCGCCTTGCCGGTGAAACCACGCAAAGCATCCGCGTTGCCGAAGCGTCCGTGAGCCAGGCGCAGGCGTCGTACGACAAAGCCGTTGGCGATTTGTCGTCCACGAAACTCACGACGTCCGATTCCATCCGCGTGGCCGAACTCTCCGTCCAAACCGCCAAGAACAATCTCGACAACCAGGACGCAACCGTTTCCAACACGATTCAGAACGCCTACGACAGCGCCCGCGCGTCACTTTTGACGGCGCTCGGCCCGCTCCAGACGGCGCTCACGGATGGTGATCAAATCACGGGCGTCGATGACACTGCCGCAAATGCATCGTTCCTGAGTGTTCTTGGTTTCCTCGATTTTGGCTCTCTCGAACGCGCGAAGAACTCATACCTCGTTGCGAAGGCTGCCAAAATCACCGCCGAAACGCAGGTCAAAAGTCTGACGTCCTCTTCTTCAAAAGAAGATATCCAGGCCGCCGGCGCCTCGCTCTCGGATGCGATCGGAAAAATGCAAACATATCTCACGGACGTCCAAAAAGTATTGGCCGCATCGCTTACTTCGACATACTTCACGCAGGCAACGCTCGACAGCAAGAAAGCGACCATTGATGCCGATCGCGTGAGCGTGTCGGCCCAAAATTCCACGGTCCTCACCGCGCTTCAGACGATCCGGAACGCCGAACTTTCGCGTTCGACGACGATCGATCAGCTTCAAGATGCATACACGACGGCGCTCACGAATCTTGAAACGGCAAAGACGAATGCCACGACACAAGCGCGTACCGCCGAGACGAATATCGAAATCCAAAAAGCAGCGCTCGACTCCGCCAAGGCGTCGCTCGATCTCAAAAAGGCTCCGCCGCGCTCCGTTGACCTCGCGGGTCTTCGCGCCTCCGTGGTCCAGGCTGCTGTGAATGCCGAAAAAGCGACTAATGATCTGAAAAACGTTCAAATTATCGCACCCGTCGACGGAACCGTTTCCGAAGTCGTGCCTGATGCCGGTGAACTTGTACAAGGAGGCGTGATCGCGATCCGTCTCGTCGGCACCGAACAATTCGACGTCGAAGCGCTCGTACCGGAAGCGGATATCGCGAAGGTTGAAGTCGGCCAAACAGCAACCATGACGCTTGATGCGTATGGCGACGATGTGGAATTCGCGGGAACCGTCATCGCCGAAGATCCGGATCAGACGAAAGTGCAGGATGCGGTCTACTACAAGATTCGTGTGCAGATCGATCCGAAAGAAAAAGACGTGAAACCGGGCATGACCGCAAACGTGATCGTCACGACGGACAAGCGCGAGAACACGCTCGTCATTCCGCTCCGCGCCGTGCGTACGAAAGATGACGGGACAAAAATCGTCCGTGTGATGAACGGCGAAACGCCGGAAGAACGCGTTGTCGAACTCGGTCTACGAGGTGATGAAGGTCGCGTCGAAATCACAAAGGGTCTGAACGAAAACGAACTCGTTGTGACCGGCGAAACCACGACCGGTGTGCCGCAACCCTAACCATGAAAAACGTCATTGAGATCGTTGATCTCAAAAAGCAATACGAAAACGACGGCGTCGCGACGCCCGTGCTCCATGGCGTCAACTTCGCAATTCCGAAAGGACAATTCGTCGCCATCATGGGTCCCTCCGGTTCGGGAAAATCGACGCTCATGCACATCCTGGGGTTTCTCGACACGCTCTCCGAAGGAAAATATTTCTTCGAAGGCCGTGACGTTTCGACCTTGAATGAGGGCGAGCTTGCGAACCTCCGCGGCGAGAAGGTCGGTTTCATTTTCCAGGCGTTCAACCTTCTTCCGAAAACGAGCGTTCTCGAAAATGTAAAGCTTCCTCTTCTCTACTCCAAGATTCCGGCATCAAAACGCGATGAGCTTGCAAAGAAAGCGATCGAAGCCGTAGGCCTCTCACATCGTACAAACAACCTCTCGAACCAATTGTCCGGCGGTGAACGCCAGCGTGTTGCGATTGCGCGTGCACTGATCATGGACCCGTCCGTGATCTTTGCCGACGAACCGACCGGTAACCTGGATTCGAAATCTGGAACCGCCGTCATGGAACTCCTCCAACGCTTGAATACGGAACAGGGTCACACCATCGTGCTCGTGACGCACGAAACATATACGTCGGAACACGCCGAACGCATCATCCGTATCAAAGACGGTCTTCTTCAGTCGGATGAACCGGTCAAGAACCGTCGAATCGCGGGCCAGGGAGAACTCAAATAACATGACACTCACGGATCTCGTCAAAAGCTCCACGCAAAGCTTGAATCGCACGCGCGGACGCTCGATGTTGACCATGCTCGGCATCGTCATCGGCATCATGTCGGTGATTTTGATGCTGTCGATCGGTGAAGCGGCACAGCGTTACATTTTGTCGCAGGTTTCGACACTCGGATCCGACGTTCTGACCGTCGCGAACGGCTCCAAAGAGGAAGAAGGTCAGCCATCCCTCTTCATCAAGGAAACGCTCACGATAAAAGACGTCGACAAGCTCGCAAAGCAGACCTGGGTCACGGCCATCGCTGCCCGTCTGCAACAAAAAGACTCGCTGACCGCGAACGGACTCGATGCAGGTGTGACCGTCGTGGGCACGCTTCCAGACGAACTCACGTTGAGTGACATCCGTCCGGTTCAAGGCGACTTTTTTGATGCCTCATCCGTCGACAGCCATGCAAAAGAAGTCGTCCTCGGCTACGAAATTGCCGATGAAGCATTTGGTTCTGAAAATCCGATCGGCAAAAGCGTCAAAATCAACGGCCAGGGATTCCGTGTGATCGGCGTCATCGAAAAGAAAGGCACGAAGTCGTTCACGAACGTTGATCAGCAGGTGTACATGCCGCTCACGGCCGCGCTCGATCTCTACAATCGCAATTACGTGAATTACATCACGATCAAAACCACGCTCAACCTGACGGATGCGAAGGATCGCATCAATGTCGCGATCCGCGAGCGTCACAATCTGGATAATCCGGAAGGCGATCCGGCCAAAGACGACTTCAATGTGACAACGCAGCAAGATGCGGTTGAAAGCGCAGGACAAATCGCACAGATTCTACAGATTCTCTTGAGCTCCATCGCCGGAATCTCCCTCGTTGTCGGCGGCATCGGCATCATGAATATCATGTATGTCGCCGTAACAGAACGCATCCGTGAAATCGGACTGCGCAAAGCCATCGGCGCGACCAAGAGCGACATCTTGCGACAATTTATTCTTGAGTCTGTGATTCTAACCACGCTTGGCGGCGTGTTCGGCATTGTCCTCGGAAGCTCGCTCTCGTGGGTCGCCATCAAACTTGTCAGTCTCTTCCAGGGCGGATGGACGTTTGCTGTGTCCATGAACGGCGTCATTCTCGGTCTGACGGTTTCAGCTGCCATCGGACTCGTGTTCGGCTACTTCCCTGCTCGACGCGCAGCAAGTCTCACACCCATTGAGGCGCTCCGCTCCGAATAATATGCGCATTCGAGATCTCCTCCCTCTTTCGATCAACGCTTTGCTCGTCAACAAGGCACGTTCGGCGTTGACGATGCTCGGAATCATCATCGGAATCGCCTCCGTGATGCTCATGGTGTCCGTCGGTGAAGCTGCACAGAAGTATCTGCTCTCCCAAGTCGCCTCGTTCGGCAGCGATCTTATTTTTATTGAAGACGGCCCCGGCGACGGAAGCGAAAGCAACGGTCCGCCGAACTCCCTCCCCAAACAGAACCTCACCGTTCGCGATTATGAAAAACTTCAAAACCTGAGCTGGACCAAGGCGGTTGCCGGAAGTGTCATCACGAGCGATATCATCGCCGGTCAGGGCGCCGAAAAACGGACGACCGTAAACGGAAGCTCACCCGACGAGCTTGAAGCGTTCAATTCCAAACTCGGGGAAGGTCGTTTTATTGACGATGAAGACGTCGCGAGCCGTGGGCGCGTGATCGTGATCGGCATAGCCGTCGCCGACAAGCTGTTCGGCGAAGAAGATCCCATCGGACGCACCGTGAAGCTCTCGCGCCAACCCTTCCGCGTGATCGGCGTGATGGCGCCCGGCGGCACGCGCTTCTTCCAAAGTCTTGATGACCAGGTCTATATCCCCTTCACCGCCTTTTTCGATCTCTATAATAAAAACCGTTTGAACTTCCTCTCGGTAAAAAGTGGAGACGTCCGGCCAGCCGAAGCAAAAGAGCTGATTCGCATCGCGCTTCGCGAAACTCACGACATCGACAACCCTGACAACGTTCTCAAAAAGGATGACTTCAACGTGTCCTCGCAGGAAGACGCGGTCCAAACCATCGGCACTATCAGCACCGTGCTCCAAATTCTTTTGGGAGCTGTCGCCTCGATCTCACTCTTCGTGGCAGGCATCGGCATCATGAACATCATGTATGTCACGATCACCGAACGGACGCGCGAAATCGGTTTGCGCAAAGCCATCGGCGCGACGAAGAGTGACATCCTGCGGCAATTTCTCGCTGAAGCGATCATGCTGACTTCGGTCGCCGGAATCATTGGCATGATGGTCGGCTTCTTCTTGTCGTGGATTGCGATTCAAATTATTCTCCGCTTCCAAGGCGGCTGGGAATTTGTCATTCCGTGGACCGGCGCAGGAATTGCCTTCGGTGTGAGCGCCGCCATCGGGGTTATCTTCGGCTACTTCCCTGCCCGACGTGCCGCCAAACTTAATCCGATCGAAGCGTTGCGATACGAATAAAAAAGAAAACCCTCCGGTGAACCCGGAGGGGTGAGTCAGCAGTCCGTCATGTCGGCGGACTGATTGAGAAGTTGGGCCTCGATGGTGCAGAAGTCGTCGAAGGCCTGCGGTGACGTTCCCTTGCCCTTGCCACTGCTCTTGTGGCAGTTCTGAAAGGCGAATTCCATGTTCATCGCCTTTTCCAGCGAGCGCTTGTACGGCTCGACGGCCATGAGCGTGAGCAGCTCGAGACGCCGCTTGTCGCTCATCGTTTTCGGGGCGAACACGGCGAAATCACTCCCATCGCTCACGCGGCGATGGATGACCTGAAGCGTGCTATACCCCTGAGCCAAGTCTTCTTTCAGGTGTTCGGGATCAACGTCATCCATTTCCTCCGGTTCATGCTCCGGAAGTACCGCGCTGAGCGTCCGCTCTGCTTTCATGTAAAACGTGCAGCCGAAATGCTTCTGCATCTCACGCCGAATGGCGGTTGATGCCATGCCTCGGAGGACCTGACCGTAGTGCTCGCCGAGCACACCGGTCATCGACTGCGATGCTCGAGGATTCGACTCCGTGAGCTGTGCCGCGAGGAAAGAGCAGACGACGTTGAACGCCGGCAATGACGCTTGCACGAGCTTGATAAAGACGGGCGACGAAATCCTCTCGCCGCTCTTCACCATCTCGATCACCTTGGAAGGAACGGATAATGACATTTCACACCTCGTAGCTGATGGGCACCAATCTCATGATCGGAGGCGAAGCACCGTTACCGATGCGCCGCGTCCCGATCAGGAAAATCTTAGACGATCTCTTTCAATTGAAAGTTTGGATCGATCTGCGTCGTGAGATCCATGCCCAGTTGGTTGTTCGCCCATGACTCCGCATTTTTCCGGTGAAATTCCACCGTGGACTGATACAATCGATCCCAGTCGCGCCCCACACCCTGTATCATTTTGAGGATTTCGTCAATGGTAGAGCGCACGCTTGCTTCGATGTTTTCCAACGGCTGGATGTCTCCGCATTCGGCATTGCGTACGTACGAAGAAAACGGCAAACAAGCGACGAGATCAGCTCCGACTTCGTGGCGGAGAAACGCTTCATCATCCGGCGCCATCACCTTGTTCCCAATCACCTTGATCGTCAGTCCGTGGCCTTTCGCGTAGTCGAGATACTGACGATAGACGCTCACAGATTTGCGTGTCGGTTCGACGACGAGAAACGTCACATCAAAACGCGTGAAGAGACCGGATGCAAAGGCATCGGCACCCGCCGTCATGTCGACGAGGACAAGATCCTCTTTTCGATCCAGCAGATGGTTCAAAAAGAGCTCGACCGCTCCCGTTTTTGAGTGATAGCACGCGACGCCTAAGTCTTCTTCCCGAAACCGTCCTGTCGCCATAACCCGAATTTCTTCCCTCGTTGTGCGCGTGAAGTGCTCAAGGACGGGATTCGTCTCGTCCAGACGAAAAAATCCAGAACCGCGTCCGGGTGGCGTCGTTTTGAGAATATGACTCGTATCAGCAATTCTTGAATTGGATCCTCGTACATATTCTTTCAGACGTTGCATCTCGTTTCCGAGCGGCGGAATGGAATTCGCCTCGTCCGCGGTCATCCCGAGCGCCTCGCCAAGATGTTGATTGATATCCGCATCAATCGTAATGACATTCTCGTACTTCGAAACCGCGTGACGAGCGAGAAGCGCCGTGAGCGTGGTCTTTCCACTCCCTCCTTTTCCGACAAACGCGATTCGCATATCAGGCGCAACGCTGACACAGTCCGAAAAACTCGAAGAGATGTCTTTGAATAACGAATTTCGTGCGCTTGGCAATCGCGCGCTCGATCCGTCCAATGTCTTTATCAACCTCAATGTCTTCGACGCTCTGACAGTTCGAACAGATGAGGTGATGATGATGTTCATCCGCGCGTTCATATCGTTTTTGACCGTCGCCAAAATCGACATCACGAACAATCCCTTGTTCAACCAGAAACGCGACCTCGCGATACACCGTCGTCTTATCGGCCGCGATCTTCTTCTGCTCAAGCTTCTCAATAAGTTCACTCGCTGTCTGCGGAACGTGATGCGAAAGAAACACCTCAAGCATCCCCCGACGAGCGGCGGTGACACGAAATCCCTTTTGTTTGAGAGATTCTACAAGAGAATCGACGGTCGTCTTATTCATGCCCATATTCTAATGCAACTCAGTTGCATTAGTCAAGGGGCCCGTATGATATCCAGTCCTGTCGTCTTTCGGAAGCCGATTCGATCAGGCGCTTCATCGCCCAAGCGGAACATCGATCCGAGAACGATCGATTCGTCCCCGTATCGATCACGAACGAAGTCCACCGCATTGGAAACAAGACGCTGGCGTTCCCGCTTCGGATCATCGAGACGATCGAATTTCGGTTGAACGATCGATGGAATTCGCTGTTGTCCGTTCGGCACACTCAAATCCGAGAACGTCACCGCGAGAAAATTTACCTCTTGCCCGCTCCACATCGATTCCAGAAGACGGCACGCTTCGGCGACGAGCGTAAACGAGTCCTGCGCGGGTTCGTCGAGATGCGTGTATTCGAATCCGCCGGCATCCCCGTCACGTATCGGATTCCAAAATGGACCCGTCGGACGCGGACCCGTCGGCGTACGGAATCCGACGGAGACCGAAATCTTTCCAGCATACATTCCCTCTCTCCGCATGCGCCGACCTGCTCGTTCCGTGAGACGAACAAGCACCGGAAGGACCTTCTTTTCACGATTCACTCTTCGCGGCACGCAATACGAATGCCCGATGGACTTTGGCGGCAGTTCTTCTTGCGTCGAGACGCGCTCGAACTCCATCCCGTGCAGTTTGCACCATAAAAAGAGACCGTATTTTCCGAACAACCGCATCAAGTTTGCAGGCGGATAGCGTTTCACATCCATCAGTGTCCGCATCCCCGCACGCTCAAGCCGCTTCCGGATACGCGGACCAATCCCGCAAACATCTTCGAGATCCAACCTGCCAAGAACATCATCCAAATTATCCTGATTCAACACCACGAGTCCGTTCGGTTTTTCGAGATCTGATGCCGTCTTCGCAAGAAACCGTGTCGGTGCAATTCCGATTGAACAGCGCAGCCAATCCCCAACTTCTTCCGTAATCCGACGACGAATCTTGATAAGCGCCCACGCCGCTTCGGCAGGATCCCGATACCAATCGGTCAGATCGAGAAATGCTTCGTCAATCGAATAGACTTCCATGCGATCTGTGAGTTCAGAGAGCATCGAAAAAACCTTTGACGAAACGCTTCGATATTTCGGCGGATCATTCTGCACGAGTTTGATACGCGGACACAATTCTCTCGCTTTTTCGACCGTCGTTCCCGCTTTGACGCCCAAGCGCTTCGCTTCGATCGAAGACGCAATGATGCAACCGTAGTTATGCAAATACGCACACACGCCAATCGGCTCCCCGCGCAAAAACGGATTCGCCTGCTGCTCCACGGACGCAAAAAACGAATTCATGTCGACATGCGCAATCAGCTTTCGCGAGGGAGGAGGCAGCATATCTCATAGCACCGCCATTTCTTCAAGTGTCCATTGGAGAGATTCCGACGAAAATGACAACCGATAGGCATTTGCTTCGTCCGAGACGGAAAAAATATAAATCTTCTCGCGACCGTGACGCTCGGTGTGTACCAGGTTCACGCGCTTGATCTGATAGTGACGATTCCCCCACTTAAAAACCATCGGCTCGGTTCGATCCTTTCGAAAGGCTGCGAGAACCTCGATGGGTTCAGAAACTTTTTCATACATATAAGTGGGGTACACAAAACACAGGTCTCGATTCTTTATTCAAGACCGGGTTTTATGAAATGTTGGCTTTTATTTCCGACTGAACGATCGGATGACGGCGCGAACGACTCCTTGGATGAGCGGGTCGTAGCAATAAATTGGCTTCATCGTGGAGTTGGCGGGCTGCAGACGGATGCGATCGCGTTCGCGATAGAAACGCTTGAGCGTCGCATGCGAATTATCGAGCAATGCGACGACCACGTCTCCATTTTTCGGTGACGGGTTGCGTTCGATAACAACGTAGTCGCCATCAAAGATTCCGTCTTCAATCATGGACTCTCCCTTTACACGCAGCACGTACGAATTGGACGAATCGGGCGCAAGATCGACCGGTACGGCAAACGTTTCATGTTCTTCTACGGCTTCAATCGGTTGTCCCGCGGTGATAAGTCCTTTGAGCGGAAGAATCACGCTCTTCCCCCATCGCACCGCTTTGTCGGTCGGCTCAAGATCACGCGAAGACGCGGCACCGTTGCCGCGTAAGAATCCGCGTTCACGGAGCGCCTGGATGTGAACGTGCACCGTTGAGGGCGATGCAAGATCCAATCCCGAAGCGATCTCACGAAAGGAGGGCGGGTATCCCCGCTCATGAATGAACGAGACGATGAAGTCGAGGACTTCTTTTTGTTTGGGTGTCATCAATGAAGACATAGAGAGGAGTTCATGAACTCTAAAACAAGAATAGAACAGAAATAGAACGGAGTCAAAGCCCCCTTTTTGTTGAACTTTGAAACGTTTTCCACATACCTCATCAACATATTGACACTCGTTCCAAACTTTGGCAGCGGTAGATAGAGAGCTAATTCATTCATATCTCTATGCTAAAAACGACATCCTTCCGTCGGTTGGTTTCTCGTATCCTTTTGCTCACGTCAATTCTTATTCACCCTCTTTTTGCCGTGCCACAAGTGCACGCAGCTTCATATCTTGTGCTCGGCGAAGTCGCCTGGGCCGGTTCATCCGCTTCTCTCGCAGACGAATGGATCGAGCTGTGGAATCTTGGTAGCGCGAGCGTCTCTCTCCAGGGATATTCGCTGAGTGGCGCAAGTGGAAACCGAATCTTTTTTCCCGATGATGCCGTAATCCCGGCAGGTGGAACATTTCTCGTTTCGAATTATTCCCAAGATGACACGAAGAGCGCGCTCGCTGCTCCAATCCAGATGGTCACGACAACCGTCTCCCTCTCAAACAGCGCACTTCGTCTCGCACTCCTCGAGGGAGAGAATGAAATCGACGTCGTCGGTGACGGAACGGCGCCGTTCGCCGGTTCGAGCGGAACAATAAAAGCTTCCATGATTCGTGTAGGAGACACTTGGATCACCGCAACGTCGTCTGCGGGCTTTGGTCCGGATCGAACGGACCTCGGAACGCCCGGCGTCTGTGATGGATGCGTCGAAGAAGAAATAGTCGTCGTTGAAGTTCCGGTTGAGGAACCCGTGATTGAAGAACCTGCACCCGAAATCATGCCAGAAGAAATCCCAGAACCCGTTATCGAAACGACTTCGACAGAAATGCTCGAAGAGACACCGATTATCATCACGGAAGAAGTCACGAGTACGATCGAGGTGCTCCCTCTTCAAGAAGCAACAAGTACTTCGGAGGTTCCGACATCAACGGAACCGGTCCTCGCGCCTCAAGAACCCGCGGTGAACGCCGTCACGCAAGGATCACTGCCGCCTCGCTATGAGAACCTACGTTTGAATGAAGTGATGCCGCAACCGGACAACGAATCAGAATGGATCGAGATTACGAGCCTCGATCCAGGGACTCCAGTGCCGCTTCAAGGCGTCACGCTCTACGACGGAAGCAGCAAGATCGCGACGATCGCGACGGGAACCGTGGATCTTGTGACGCCATTCGTCCGCATCTCGCTTTCGTCCTCTCGTTTGAACAACGATGGCGACACGGTGACGCTCAAAGATCCAAATGGATCCACGCATGACGGATTTCTCTACACCTATTCCGAAAAAGGCGCGTCCTGGATCCGCACACCAGACAAAACCGGTGACTGGAGGTTCACGACAACCCCGACACCGGGCGCGACGAACCTTCTGACGGACGTGGAAGAGGAAATTGAGGAAGAAGAGATCATTGAAACGCCGACGGTGACGCCCGCTCCGATCCTGACGACACCTCCCCCGCCTTCTAAACCCGTGACACCCGTCGTAGAAACTCCCAAACCGAAAACGACGATTCCTGTGAAGGTCGCAGCGCCGAAAAAAGAAACGAAGACAGTAAAGGCAACGCCGGCACCGAAAAAAGCTGCGACTGTAAAAGCGCCGGCGAAGCCAAAGGCAGCACCGGTCACAAAAAAAATCACGAAGTCTCCCATACAACCTCTCCTCATCACCCATGCTATGAGTCACGAAGAATCGAATGCGGGTATTCCCGTCGTCTTGCAGGGCACCGTTGGAACTCCCCCCGGACTTCTTACAGGTCACTACTTCGTCCTCCTTGCTCCGGACGGAAAAGGTCTCAAGGTTCATGTTCCGACGAGCCGAAAGTTGCCCGATGTTGGTCAGAACGTGCGCGTCGCCGGAGTCCTTGCATTCAATGACGCCGGTATTCCGACACTCGGCATGCGAAAAGACGATACGCTTGAAATACTGACGGGTGGATCGAACCGCGTTGATCCGCGTATCGTGGATCTCATGACGCCTGCGACCGAAGATGCGTGGAGCCTTATTCAGGTGACGGGAACGGTTCTCGGCATCAAAGGGAAAACCGTGACATTGAATCTGGGAGATACCGAAATCGACGTCGCGATCAAAGCAATTCTGAATTACCGTGTCGCGCGCATCGCCGTCGGTGACACCGTTCGAATCCGCGGCGTTCTTGAGACAGCCGCTGACATGCCACATCTTATTCCCCGCTCTGCAGATGACATCGTCATCGTAGGTCACGCTGACATCGCACCAAAGCAGTCCGCATCAACATCGAATCTCCCCGGCTGGACCCCCTTTGGCGCTGCTGCGATCGCCGTGGCCGGAACAGAAGGCGCAAAGCAGCTTCGCGAGCGACGAAAACACCGCAAGCTTGAAAAAATTCTGGAAACAGGGCTCACTGGGAGTGAAGAACGCGTATGAACCATCTCCTTGTAAGCCTCGCCGTCCTGCTCCTCTTCGGAGCAGGATGCGCGCGTACCGAACCGATCGCGACAGGTCCATCGCAGTCTCCGAATCCGCTGTGCGGTGCACCTCCGATGGAAGATGAGAGTGGGGTCGCCCGATATCCCGTTGCACCGGAGTACAAAAAACTTCCGCACCTCGGACAAATCTATACCGCACTGGATTGTGGCTTGAAAGAACGGGCGCTTCTCGTCGTGGGAATAGAAAATGAGACCTACGTCGACGGAGTACGCGTGTTCGTGACTGATGAGAAGCTCACAGATCAAGATCGCACCGTCCTGACAGAGCTTCACTTTGAAGAGGAGGGCCCGGGCGACTGGAAACGGACCGATCCGATGAGCCTCGATGAAATTCTGAAATTAAAACCGCTTCTAACCGGACCCGCCACGAACGAGCAAGACTCGGTCGAAGACTGCATCCTGTGCGGCTAGCCTCTTGCCAGACCGCGCAGAGTTTGATAGATTCTTCCCGCAGATTTCGGGCTCGTCCGAACTCGGCGGGTATCGTATAGCGGCTATTATGCCACCTTGCCAAGGTGGAGATGGGGGTTCGACTCCCCCTACCCGCTCCAAAAGAAAAACCTCCCTCGCGGGGGTTTTTCTTTTGGCGTACTGTGCCCGCATGCCCATCCTTTTTTCTCTATGAAGAACACCAGCTACGAAGTCCTCAAAATCCTTCATAACCAGATGGATGATCTCGGACGTATCGAACGGTACTGTTTGAAAGATGCCAAGGATTCACCCTGCAACTGCTCCAACATTCTGAAAGGAATGCGTGTGGAATTGAAGAAAAATATCGATCTTCTGACGGAAGAACTTGATCGGCATCAGAAGTAGCCCCGGCTTGTCCCTTTCGCCGTTTCATGATTCCCTACGGCCGTTGCACATTCCATTTCAACCCTTAGGAGGTTCCCGTGATCGAACGATATTGGACGCCGGACATGAAACGGATCTGGGGAACGAACAAGCGCAAATTCGCCGCATGGCGTGAGGTCGAAATCGCGGTGCTGAACGCACGCGAAATGTTGAATCAGATCCCCGATGGAAACGCACGACGGACTGATCTCAAAACGTGGGTCGACGAGAAGGTTACGGTCGCCATCGAACGACGCGATCATCTCGTCCGGCATGACCTGAACGCCTTCATCGACATCATGCGTCTCCAGCTCCTGTTGCCCGAAGAAGTCGATCGCATCTTCAGCCTGGAAAACGATGAGGCCTTCAACGCTGCGGTCACCGAAGGCTTGAAACATCGTCATGAAAACGATACGGCGAGTTTCTTCCACGACGGCATGACGAGCTACGACACCGAAGAGCCTGCGATGGCAATGCTCCTTCGCGATTCCTCCGCGCTCATCAAAAAAAGCCTTTGGCGGCTTGGGACGCTGCTTCGCGCGAGTGCCGTGAGTCACCGCGGTCAGATCATGGTGGGACGGACGCACGGACAGCACGCTCAACCCATTACCTTCGGGAAGAAGCTGCTCGACTGGTTCGATCTGATCGTCCGTGCGAACAAGTCTCTCGATGAAGCGCATGAGCAGATAAACGTGATGAAACTTTCCGGTGCCGTCGGCCTCTACGGAACGCTCGGGCCTGATGTCGAAGAGGAGGTCGGAAAACAGCTCTCGCTAACGCCTGTCATCGCAACACAAATCGTGTCGCTGGACCGACGTGCCCGGCTCGTAAATGAGCTCGCCATCATCGCTTCGGTCGTCGAGAAGATCGCGTTCGATCTCTGGATCATGGCGCAAACGGAAATCGGAGAAATTCGAGAACCGTTTGGCAAGATGCAGAAAGGTTCGTCGGCCATGCCGCACAAAAAGAATCCGATCACGCTCGAAAAAATCCGCGGTCTCTCGCGACACGTCCGCTCCTGTGCCATGAGCACCATGGAAAACGTGGCGACGTCGCACGAACGCGACATCAGCCACAGCTCCGTCGAACGCATCGCGGTCGTGGACGCCTTCGCAATCCTCGATCACATGCTCTTCGAGCTCACACGGATCATCGAGGGCATGGACGTCTTCCCAGAACGGATGCTCGCGAATCTTGAGATGACCTTCGGCACGATCGCCTCGCAAAAAGTCGAAATGTTCCTGAAACAAAAAGGAATACCGGCCGAAACTGCCTATCGGGTCGTGCAACAAGCGTGTGCCGAAGCAATGTCGTCCCGGACACATCTGCGCGAACTCCTTCGTGCAAAGACGGAGCTCGTCATCATACTCGGCGACGACGCTCTTTCCGAGATAGACACCTGCTTCGACTGGAAGATGTGGGTGGAACACGAAGACAGCATCTACGAAAAACAAGGGGTAAACTCCTAAACCTCACGCGCCTCCGCAGGCGCTTTTTTGTATGCTACGGTTTTCGCATGACACGCATCTTTTTGATCCGTCACGGCCACGTGGATAATCCAGAAAATATTTTTAACGGACCGAGTCGTACTCTTTCGGAACGCGGACAACGGCAGATCGAAGCGCTTGCGGAAGACTTTAAGTCCATGGAAATTCTTCCGACGCGCATTCTCTGCTCACCGTTCGTCCGCACACGCCAAACGGCAGACATCCTCTCGTCCGCGTTTGGCACTTCGAACGCCACGCCTGACGAACGGCTCATCGAGTGGCAGAACGTGGTCTGGTGGGACAAACCGCTCAAGGAGTTTCATGCTCACACGCACTATGATCAGCATCCGAATGCAGAACTCCCACCGGATATCGAATCGCTCGATGCATGCGCTACACGCGTGCAATCCGTCCTTCATGATCTCGTGCGCGATGCAGACAGAGAAACGCTTTTCGTCGTTGGACATCGGGAACCGTTTGCAAGCGCGATCCTCCGATACCAAGGAAAAGATTTTACAACCATCCGCACACTTCATCTGCCACATGCCTGCGCCTGGGAGCTCGGATTCAACGAACCGGATCAGCCTTCGGTGATTGAGCGTCGCTTCGACCGTTCGAGCCTCAAGTAACCCAGACAAAGACGGGGTGTTACACTGCATGCGTGGCTCCGCATATAAAAAGCGTTCAGGAACTTTCACGAATCTTCTTTGAGTTTTCGTATTGGCATGAAATGCAGGGAACGCCCTTTAAACCGAGGGCGTATCAGCTTGCGTCAGAGTCGCTTGCAGCTCTGGATGACGAGGTCCGCGAAGCCTGGCGACGTGGTGGGATTCCGGCGCTCATGGAGCTACCGGCCATCGGTACATCCACGGCTGAAAAGATCGATGAATACTTCAAAACGGGGCATATCAAGGAATACGAGACGATCAAAAAGAAATTCCCCGTCGATATCTGGGAGCTCTCACGTATCGAAGGCGTTGGTCCGCGGCACATCGATGATCTCTACAAGCATCTCAAGATCCGTAGCATCGCAGATTTGAAACGCGCGCTGGCCGCGCACAAGGTTAAAGCGATTCCGCGGTGGGGAGAAAAGAGTGAAGAAAAGCTTGCGCGCGGTCTCGCACTCCTCGGACGATCGAGTGGACGAAGACTTCTCGGAGAAATTCTTCCGATCGCGGATAGCATCGTTGCAAAACTTTCGCAGGTCCCTGGTGTGAAGCGATGCGTATACGCCGGATCGCTCAGACGTAAACAAGAAACCGTCGGCGACATTGATCTGATCGCGACGAGTTCGAAACCGGAGCAGGTCATGAACGCATTTGTAAATCTTCCGCTCGTCGAGTCGGTTCATGAACGCGGGAAAACGAGAGCAAGTGTTCGCCTCGCAATTGGCATCGACGCCGACCTTCGTGTCGTTCCGGATGACGTCTACGGAGCGACGCTTCAGTATTTCACCGGCGACAAGCGTCACAACGTTTTGCTGCGCGAATTTGCATTGAGTCATGGATTTACTCTGAACGAATACGGGCTTTTTCGTAAAAAAAGAGGGTCCCATGATCACAAAAAAGGATCATTGATCGCATGCAAAACGGAAGAAGAAATCTACAAAAAACTTGGAATGGATTGCCCACCGCCTGAGATCCGCGTCGGCGATGACGAGATCGAAGCAGCTCAAAAACACGCGCTCCCAAAACTTCTCCCCTATGGTTCCGTCCGCGGCGACCTTCAAGTACAAACCGATTGGACCGACGGACATGCTTCTATCAAAGACATGGTTCGCGCGGCGCAAGCACAGAAACTTTCATACATGGCCGTGACCGATCACACGCAAGCGCTCGCCTTCTTGGGCGGACTGAACGAAGCGGGTGTTAAAAAACAAGGAGCGGAAATTTCACGACTGAATAAGACGCTGCATGGATTCCAAATTTTACGTGGAACCGAGTGTGACGTTTTAAAAGACGGCTCGCTTGATCTCGACGACAAAGCACTCGCCTCTCTCGACTGGGTTGGTATCTCAATCCACTCGCACTTCCGACTCTCGCGAGCGGATCAAACTGCGCGACTCGTGAAGGCGATGTCGAATCCGAACGTCGATTGTGTCTTCCATCCCACGTGTCGCCTGATCGGCAAACGCGATGGCATTGATCTCGATATGGATGAGGTCATCGCGGCCGCGAAAAAATACCGCGTCGCCCTCGAAATCAACGCCTTCCCCGAACGATCCGACCTCCGCGATCTTCACGTCCGCGCAGCCGTACGTGCTGGAGTTATGCTCGTCATTAACAGCGATGCCCACGCACCCGAACACTTCCAATATCTCCCTCTCGGAGAAGCGATTGCCCGCCGTGGTTGGGCGAAAAAAAGCGATATTTTAAACACAAAAACCCTGTCCGACATCCTCGGATACCTGGATAAGAAACACAAACGCGACTAAAAATCTCCCGATCGGGAGATTTTTCATTTTGGGTCTACCGCAACCTGGGGGAGGCTTCGTAGGTTCTTATGGTGCAGAGGCGTTGTCGGAGAAGTGCATCACGCTGCCGACTTCCGACGGGGTCACGAACCAGGAGAACACCGCATCGAAATTCAACGGTTCCTTGAGAAGGATCGTGAACCCTGTGTCCGACCAGTCATCCGTATAATAATTTCCCACATCACCCCGCGGCGTTACAGAAACTACGGGATACGCATTGATAGTCGGGAACGTTACGTTCACTTCCGTGGCACCGGCATACATCTTCGCGAAACCCGAACGCATCATCATATCTCCGCTCCATTGAGGAGCCACATAGACCATGATGGTGCCGGTTCCCGATGAGAGCGTACCCATCGACGTCCCCAGGACCAAGCCGGGACCACGGGCTTTGACCGCCATACCATTGTCTCCGGCCATGAGAAGGTCCCCTGCGGAGATGGATCCGTTCGACGCCGAGACGACGGTCGGAACCTGGCCCTTCAAAGCGACGGCGACAAATGCCGGATCCGTTTCGCGACCCTCTTCCGCATTCCCCAGGAATCCGGGTTTGGTGGAAACGACCCCAAGGATCGTATTGCGATGGGTCGCATTCGCTCGGACCACACGAGACGTTGCACGCGATGAATCAAATGCGACGACATCTCCGGCGGCGAACGTCGAGGTCGTGTTCTTGAGGAAGTATTCGGCATAATCCCCGCCCAAACTCAGGAACACCCCGTCGGCATACACGTTCCCGTTGCATCGCACGCTGAACTTGCGGCTGTCCGTCGTGTTCCCCGCGAGGAAAATATCTGCCGTTCCGTTCGCGTCGCTGCATCCGCCACGTACGTCGAGGACAGGAACCGCGTTGTCGGCGGTATTGGAAATAAATGTCATCGTGACGTTGGTTGTCGAGGCCAGCACGTTCAGATTCCTCGCCGTCAGTGCATCCGTCGTGAACAGCCCCGTCGATGTCCCTCCGCCGAACTGGATGCTGTTCGTGGTGGTGTTGCCGTTCGTCGTCACGGTTTGAAAATCCAGGCTCATTCCGGACGGACAGTTTGTACCGTTCGCGAGACAGACCGGTTGACCTTGAACGGTGACTGTTCCGAGGAAGGTTGAAATTCCGGTGATGCCAAGCGAACCTTGGGAGAAAATGCCTCCGTTTCCAACGGTGAGGCTTCCGCCGATCGTAAAATGATTCGCGACAGCTCCGTCATTCAATACCTGAAGATTCCCGAGTTCCGCGCTATGTGCGATCAGACCGTTCACTTCTGCGCCCTGGATGTCCACGGTCACGAGTGTACTGTTCTCAAAATTCGTAAGATACGCGTAGCGGCCGGAGACGACGACCACGTTGACCCCTGGTCCCGGGAACGTCGTGGTCGCGACCTGAACGGGAGACGCGGGGTTGGAAATATCGAGGACATTTAACGTAGAACCTCCGTATCCCGCCACGTACGCGTAGCGGCCGGAGACGGAAATCGAGACAGGACCGGTTCCTGCTGGGAACGTCGTGGTCGCGACCTGAACGGGAGACGTAGGGTTGGAAATATCTACCGTGGCCAAAATGTCGTTGTAGCTCGTGACATATGCATAGCGGCCGGAAACGACGATATACCCCGGATTGAGCGCAAACGTCGTGGTCGCGACCTGGAGCGGGACGGCCGGATTTGAAAGGTCGAGGACCGCCATGGAACGACCACCAGCGGAGTTGTGGTTGACCACGTAGGCGTATCGGCCGGAGACGGAGATCGATTGCGCGCCAGATCCGCCATTGAAACTCGTTGTCGCCGTCTGGACGGGAGCCATGGGATTCGAAACGTCTACCGTCAGGAAACGTCCGCTGTCGAACGCCGTCACATATGCATATTTCCCGGAGACGAAGACCGAGCAAGAGCATGCGTCGCCCGCAAACGTCGTGGTCGCGACCTGGAGCGGAACGGCCGGATTCGAAACGTCGAGGACCGCCATAGAGTCCGCATCGAAGTGTGTCACATACGCATACTTCCCGGAGACGAAAACCGAGCTCGGACCCGTTCCCGCCGGGAATGTGGTGGTCGAAACTTGATCGGGAGCAATCGGATTCGAAACGTCCACGATGGCGAGCGTGTTGTTTCCGTAATTCGTCACATACGCATACTTCCCGGAGACGAAGAGACCGTTTGGCATTGCATCGCTATTGAAAGTTGTCGTAGCGATCTGTCTCAACGTATCTCCCGTGTGTAAAATATTCTGAATATTCCCGCTCACATCCAACGCTTCCGTCGGTGTGGGAATATTCACGCCGAGTTTTCCGCCGGTCAGTGCCGTATCAAAGACAAAATTTGCGGTTGCAGAGGTGTTTCCACCAAAGAGGACATCGCGTGTCATTGTGACGGGGAAGATGGTGTTATTCGTGGCATCTTCGGTGAAGACGGGCCCGGAGCCTGTGGGGCAGTTCGTGCCGTTTGAAAGACAGACGGAAACACCTCCGATGGTCAGTGATGAACCCGAGGCTGACGTGAATGCGAGATTCGTGGTCGTAATGATGGATCCCGTCGCCGCGACGAAATTGATCCCCGTGAGGAACGACTGCGCTCCCGAAACGACGAATGCATCCGTCGTGAACAGTCCCGTCGATGTCCCTCCGCCGAACTGGATGCTGTTCGTGGTGGTGTTGCCGTTCGTCGTGACTGCGTGGAGATCAGAAGCGGCAAAGACGCTGTTTCCGAAGACAACAAATCCGATGCCGATGAGCATCACGACCATTGCTTTCCGGAAGGAGAAAAATGTCATGAAGAGGGTGCTCATAGCGGAATTTTCTGTAAAAAAGATCTATAATCCGCATAGAGCGTACCACGAAACGACTCTTTTCGTTATGTCCGTTGGCTTTGTAATCGGAGCCATTCTACGCAAAAACGCGCACCCCGATATGCTCGCGAACGCGCGTTTTCTGCTTGGTGCTCGGGGTGGGGATCGAACCCACATGCCCTTACGGGCCGGACATTTTAAGTGTCGTGCGTATACCATTCCGCCACCCGAGCATGTCTTATTTCTTCATTTTCCTATTCCTTCCCCTGTGCGTCGGCTTCAAACTGTGACAATTAGGACATAAAACACGTACATTTTCAAGTCACCTGTCATTCCGACCGAGCAAAACAGATCCCTCGACTTCGCTCGGGATGACAGTGAGAAGGTTGTCAGCTACCCTGTTCATCATCTATGTCTCCTATCATCGCCTACGCGCTCCTGCCGCTCATCTCGACCTTCCTCGGCGGATACGTCGTCCTGCGATGGAAACGTGACCTTCATCCGTGGCTTTCGCTTTCCGGTGGCATTCTCCTCGGTGTCGCGTTTTTGGATCTGCTTCCCGAAGCGTTTGAACAAGGCGCAGAGAACGGTGTGAATGCGATGGTGATCGGCGCAGGAGCGCTTGGCGCCATTCTCTTTTTCCATATTCTCGACAAGCTTTTAGGAGCGCATCATCACGAACACGCCTCCCCTACTCCCGACGAACACTGCGCGAACGAACGTCATCACACAACGCACGCTTGGATTCGCGCTGCCGGCCTCGTGCTTCACAGTCTCATGGACGGTCTTGCAATCGGAGGAGGATTTGCCGCGGATCCTTCGCTCGGACTGTTGATCACGCTCGCGGTCGTCATGCACGATTTTTCTGATGGGATGAGCACCGTGACAATTTTGAAAAACGCGCTCGGACCCAAACATCGTGGCGTGCTCTACACCCTTTTGCTCGACGCACTTGCGCCCTTCATCGGTGTCCTCATCGGACTCAAACTTGGTATTTCCGCAGGAATGATCGCCGTCATGCTCGCAATCTTTTCCGGCTTCTTCATCAGCATCTCGCTGTCTGAACTTCTGCCGCAAGCACATGCTGATAAGACGCACCGTGCAGGTCTCGCGCTGACCGTTCTCGGAATCGCCTTCGTACTGACATTCCGTCTTCTCGCTCCGGTATAAGACGAGACTGGACGTGTTCGCAAGGTTTTGATATCTTCTCCTTTCACCCAATTGTGTAGGGGGTTTTGTGAGAAAGTCATCTCCCAGAAATCAGAACCGGGCCGCAATACGAGCACACGCAATCGACTCCGATTTCAACTGTGATTTCGGCGACGAGCTCCGGCAGCGCCCACAACCCAAGACCAACCCGACGCGCGCGGCCACGCCGAGCGACTCCCGCCCTGGAAGATTGGGCTTCGATGCCATCAATTCGTTCGACTTCGGAACGCACTGACCGGTATCGCGTCCCTCCTTCTCTCTCCCACTTCATACGAGGTGGGTTTTTCTTACCCCTAGCCATCGTCTGCAGCCTGCGCTAAAGTTTCCCCATGTTGGAGGAACAAGAACGTATCGTGACTCCGGAATCCCAAGACGCGGACCGTGGGTTCGACGTTTCTCTGCGCCCAAAAACGCTGGATGAATTCATCGGACAACCGAAAATCAAAGAGAATCTCCGCGTTTTTCTTGAAGCGGCAAAAGGCCGGAGCGAACCGTGCGAACACGTCCTACTCTACGGTCCGCCGGGACTGGGAAAAACAACGCTCGCAAACGTGATCGCACACGAGATGGGAGCGAACATCAAAATCACCAGCGGTCCGGCGCTCGAACGCATCGGGGACCTCGCCGCGATCCTTACGAACCTCGAAGAAGGCGACATTTTGTTTATCGATGAAATACATCGAATGAACCGCACCATCGAAGAGGTTCTCTACCCCGCGATGGAGGACTACGCGCTCGATATCGTCATCGGAAAAGGTCCCACGGCGCGTACGCTTCGCTTGGATTTGAAACGCTTCACCCTCATCGGTGCAACGACGAAGATCTCCCTCCTCTCCGCTCCCCTTCGCGACCGATTCGGCGGCATGTATCACCTCGATTTTTACGGCGTGGATGAAATGTCGTCCATCGTTTCACGGAGCGCCGCGCTTCTCGGGATTATTGCGGAAGCCGAACCTGCGCGCATCATCGCATCGCGCGCACGCCGCACGCCGCGCATCGCAAATCGCCTCTTGAAACGCGTTCGGGATTACGCCCAGGTGCGTGGGAATGGTATGCTGACGCCGGAGACAGTTGATTTAGCGCTCACCGCTCTGGATATTGACCCTCGCGGTCTCGACGAAGCAGATCGTCGTACGCTTCGCGCCATGATCGAAAAATTCGCAGGCGGTCCCGTCGGTCTCACGACCCTCGCGGCATCCACCGCCGAAGATGTCTCGACCCTCGAAGAAGTCATCGAGCCGTTCCTGCTCCAGGAAGGTCTCCTCGATCGTACGCCTCGTGGCCGCGTCGCAACCGACCTCGCCTACGCCCATCTGAAAATCCTTCGTCCTTCCTCACAGTTGCTCATGTAAGTATGAGAAACATTTTTGAAGCGAGGACCGTTGACCATCTCCAGTGGGAATCCACAGCAAAAAAATGATTCTCATACGTACATGATTCCCCTCTCGATATTCCTCATTGCCTGGCTGATCCTTCTCGGGATCTACGTGCTTTTAGCGCTCGTCAGCATGACGCAGATGATCCGCTTCAGCGTCGCGAGCAGCATGACGTATTTTTCAACCGGCGTTTTCTTGCTCGTCGCCATCCTCGTCATTTCTGTCACCGGAATCTATCTCATGACCGTTGATTGGACGCTTGGACTTGATATGGGAAATATTTTCCAAGGACCCAGCATTCCTCTGTAATCCCATGATCGATCTCCAACACCTCCCCGGATCGACTCCCGACGAAAAAACCGTCGCGCTTTTACGGCGCCATTGGACGAGTCTCGTTTCATTGGGCATTTCGTTCATCTTCATCCTCATCCTGCCCGTCGGAACGTTTTTCGCCGTAGGATATGCCGTCCCCGAGTTTTTCGATGATCCCGTCCGCACGACGCTCTTCGTTCTCGGCCTCTCCACCTTCTTTCTCTATGCCTGGTTGTTTCTTTATCAACACTATATCGACTATCATCTCGATCTCTGGATCGTGACCGACAACCGCATCCTGAACATCGAACAACACGGACTCTTCGCCCGCACCGTAGCCGAACTACGCCTGCACCGCATCCAAGACGTCACCGCCGAAGTCCATGGCTTCCTTCACACCATGCTCGATTACGGCAACGTTTATATCCAAACGGCTGGCGAAACACAGCGTTTTCAATTCGAAGATATTCCGCATCCCAACCAAATCGCAAAACTCGTCCTCGATCTCGCCGAAAAAAACCGCCAAGAAGAGCTTGGAGAAGCCGTCGAAGAATTCCAAAATGGATCCGGATAGGATCCATTTTTTATCTCCCCATCGGTCTCATCGGAGGAAGCTTCGGTGCGAAACCGCCGCCGATCGCCGAAAAGCTGTTCCCGCTCGACATACGACCGATCGATGTTCCACGTGTCGCAGCCGGATTTTTACCGAGACTCTTGGCGAGATAATCACGTGAGGATGACGCTTGAACGGGTCCGCGAATAGCGGCATCGCGCGAAGATGTTGAATCACTTTTTCGCAATCCTTGGATGCGCGCCTCCATTTTAGCGGTGCGGTCGGATGCGCGGGAAGTCGACGTCGAAAACGTCTGTTTATTTCCCGTGATTCCATCAAAGATACTCATATCTTTTTTATTTATACGCCTGACGGAGCTCAATGCCCACATAAAAGTGTTTTAAGATCGCGTCGTACAGCGCCTTATCCTTTGAGGCCATGTACAGCGCACCACGCGCCGACATTCCAACGCCATGACCCCAGAGCGCTTGGCCGACGTCATGCGGAACAGGCACAGACTTGAGCCACGCATATCCTTTGCCACCCCACACTTCGGTCCAGTCGCGCGTGCGCCCATCCGACGTCGAGAAGTACGGCGTGATCGCGAGCTTGCCGTCATACGTCACAATCTGTCCACGCGTTTTGATGACGCCGTCAACGATATTCGGACTGCGCGCTTCCTGACCATAGCCGCGATACACTTGGTCGAGGTGCGCATCGACAAGGAAAAACTCTGCGGCGTGCTTCGTGCCGCGATTCACGTGATACAAGGCATACGTGCGCGCAGCCGTCAGCAATGCTTTTTGATATTCCATCGGACTCACGTTCGATGTTTCAGCGATTCCCTTGAGATACGTCTCAATCAACAGTTCGTTGATAACCCACACGGCATCCGTGGCCGGTGCATAGCGAAGTTCGAGTTTGGATCGGAACTTGTTGTCGTTCGCGCCCGGCAACCACGACACGGGACGCGAGTAATCGGTGATTTCAAGCGGCGCGACGCCATCGGCTGCGGCAAGGACAAACCAACCGGCGGATTGCGAGCTGCAATTCGGACCGGACACGGTGTAGATCTTTGCGATCCGATCATAGACCACGGTCGCAATTTCACCTTGGGCCAAGGTACAGATCGTATTTCCGTTTTGCTGAACGAGCAGGCTCCCAGAAAGTGAACGCACGGGCAACGTGTTATCGGTCGTGCGATACAGCCCGACGCGAATCAATGGTTCGTTCGGGAGATCAGCGCCAAGAGGCGGAACCGTCCCATCAGAAGATG
>JBAZWV010000003.1:0-91029 GCA_041660225.1 Patescibacteria group bacterium
TTTAAAACGGTATGTCCTCAACCTTGATTTCCTGATCGCCGATGCCCTGATCGACCGTGCCCGACGGCGCAGCTGCGTCACGTGGCGCTCCGCCCTGCGGCGGACGATCGAGCAGGATGACGTTCTCGGCGACTATCTCGGTGCGCTGGCGTTTGCTGCCGTCCTGCGCTTCCCACTCGCGCGTCTGGAGACGTCCTTCGACGTAGACCTTGCGGCCTTTGCCGAGGAACTGCGCGCAGATGTCGGCGAGCTTTCCCCACGCCACGATGTTGTGATACTCGACCCGTTCCTGCTTTTGGCCGGCGGCGTCGGTCCACTGGGATGATGTTGCCACCGAGAAGTTGCAGACGTTCTGCCCGTTCGGGGTGGTACGGAGTTCCGGGTCCCTGGTCAGGTTCCCGATGATCATGGCGCGGTTCAAGTTCATATCTCTCTATCCTAGGCTTCCTTCGCGTCGTCTTCAAGAGCTGCCTTCAGCTTCTTGTCGAGCTCCTCTTCGGAGAGGGCCGGAGCGTCCGGAGCCTTCTCTTCTGTCTTTGTCTCGATCGCGGCGACACCGGACTTGATCTCTTCGGTGGTCTTCACCTTTTCTTCGCCCGGCTTGTCGGTCGTGCGACGGCGCGGACGGTCTTCCTTCATGTCGGTGTTCACTTCCATGAATTGAACGATCTCGAATTTATCACCACCGGCTTCGTCGGCGCGGACGATGATGTGGCGGAGCACCTCGGTTGAGATGCGGAGCGCCTCGTCGATCTTCGCGAGTGAGGATCCTTCGGCTTCCATGTTCACGAGAACATAGTGACCGTGGCGCTGCTTCTCGATCGGATACGCGAAGCGGAATTTACCGAGACGCTTGGTGTCGATGATCGACGCGCCGTATTTTTCGAGCGACGCTTTCACGTTGCTCTCCACCTTGCCGACGTCTTCATCCGTGAAGGTGGTCGGCACGATGTACAGAAGTTCGTACTGCATGCGTTGTTCTTGTGACTCGCCCTCCGACCGATGCCGGAGGATCCGCGGATCCGTGTGAATCCGAGAGTGGCCTGCCACAAGTGAAATGATGGTTTAGTGCGAAAACACTATAGGAATACGGCCTTGGTGTCAAGCCGTTGGATAAAGAAAAAGCCCTCACGGTGGAACACCGGAGGGCGAGAAAAGGGGCGGCGCGATCGGCGTCATGCGCTCGAATCGCGGGCAGGAACCTCGGAGAGGTCATCGTCGTCCTTGATGGACGGGAGAGGGTTCTCGAGGTCGTTGGAAGGTCGAAGCGTCTTCTTGTACACGCTTCGCCCCAAGGGACGACTGTAAATGCGGAGGGCTTCGCCCATCGGCAGCGCGAATTCTTCCGCGTCAGTCTTCGTCCAGCTCGGCACCATGTCTTTGAACGACACGGCGTTCCCCGTCAGGAAGTACATGACGAGTGGCGCCGACTCATCGTCGAGGACGAAGTAGTCCGGCCGGGACGTGAAAACATCCTTGAGGACCTTCACTACTTCGCGCGTCTTCATCAGACAGTCGACATAGAACGTCGACGCCTCTGTCCCGCTTGATGGCGGAGATGAGCGCTTCGTCCCGTTCGTTTCTTTGACGGCGGGCATCTGATACGGGGGCGTCATGGAACGCTTCCCAGAGAATCCTCGGTCGGGCGGGAAGCGTCGATCCGTGTCGACGTTCTTTTCCGCCTCGATGTCGTGGAGGTCCTCAATCGCAACCAGTACGGTCGGCTCGTCATCCGTGAGAGGACGACGGGTTACCTCCTCCTCGAAATTGGGGACGGAGGGCGTGCGCAACGAGTTGGGCGGAATGGAAAGCGCCGGATGGTGCTTTATCGCCCTCGTATGCGTCCGTACCATGTCCTCGAGATCGAGACCGATAAAGTCTCGTGCGCGTTCGGTCACGTCTGACGAGATCTCCACGAGACGCATGGTCTGCTCGTGGATGTCGGCCTGCTGGCGATCTCTCTTCGCCTTTTCGATCTGGTACACGACGTCCGTGTACTCCGTCCAGGCGACGAAGAATTGCTTCTTCGTTTCCAGATCACGTTCGAGATCGTGAATGCGCGTCGCTTGTTTGTCGACGAGGTCAGCCAGTTCCGCTTTTTCGGCGGTGAGCTTCTCGTTGCGACTCCAGAGATGCGCGCGGTAGCGGAGCATCCAGGGGAGCACGTCGTTCGACATCTTCGCCTTCCATGCGGCCACAGGCGCAGCACTCGACATGACACCGGACTTCGCGTCTTCGGCGGCGTCTTCGATCTTCCGCGCGCACTCGAGATCCTTCTTCAGGAGCTCTTCTGTGTGCTCCTTCTGCAGTTTCTCGATTGCCAATTCGTGCTGCTTGCGCATTTGGGCGCGACTGTCGTTATCGACCGCGGCGCGCTTGGGGAGCTGAATCTCCGGTTGCGTGGCGCGAGTATCCGCGTCAGACCCACGATCAACCGTTTGCGCCTCGAGACCCGTGAGGGTATTCGGCGTCTTACACATCCTCATGAGCGTCTTGCGCAGATTGCAGAGGCGATTGAACGCGTCCGGATCTTGCTCCTGAATATTCACGCCGCCGTAAACGATCTGCAGGCGTGAATCGAACTGCAAGATTTCCGCCGCGAATCCGCCCAGCATGGAGGAAGAGGTCCTCCCGTTTGGCGGTTGCGCGACTGTCGATGCGTGCGGCTGCACGCCTGACTGCGGATACATCACGACCTGGCTGTTGGAGACGTGGACCTGCGGCGGGTTCGCCTTGAGGCGTTCGTTTTCGCTATTCGCGACACGCAAGAGGCGTTCGAGTTCAGCGATTCGATCCTTCAGAGCGGTAAATGCCCCGTTTTCGGAGTTCGCCGATTCTTTCAGAATCTCCCGCATCCGCTTGGACTCTGGTGAGTCTGTCACGGTTTTCGCAAGTCTCTTTACGGTCGTCTGCTCCCTGCTGGTTGCCGCCGGAAGAATCGTGTAGATGTCTTTCTCCGGCTTTGCCAAGACCATTGCCGTTGAAGACGCGAGCGCCTTCTTGTGACCGGCATGATAGGCCTTGTACCCCGTTCCGAGACCGGTCAGCGCAAGTGCGAGACCGAATGCGAGGTACGTGAGAGGGCCGATGGGCGCTCCCGTGTGCCTGCTGTTCTCGAACTTCGTGACGAGCGCGGCGTTGTTTGCCGTGAGCGTCTGCTTCTCGGTCGAGAGCGAAGCGTTCCGCGTCTCGAGCTCCGAGACCTTCGCTTTGAGAGCGATGGTTTCGGCGCTGTCGCCGGGCTTCGGCGTCACGTTTGGTGACGTCGTCCCGCGAAGCGTCTTGAGCTCGCTCTTGAGTCGCGTGTTCTCGGCATCGAGTCCTTCGTATCGCGTCATCCGCTCGGCGTAGGTTTCCACCTTCGCGCCCGGAATCACGATCCGACCGGAGTACCCTGCCATCAGAGCGATGGTGCGGTGTTCCAACGGACACGGACGCGCGGCGTTGGTCCAAATGGACTCATCGCCAAGACGCCAATCGTTTTTGTACAGACGGCAGAGCGGAAACACCTTGTTCGGGTTCCGCGCATGGATCATCCCCCACGTGAGCTCGTTTCCGGTCTTCACGTTGGGATTGGCACGATGCCACTTGATGAGCTGCTGAACGCTGACCCCGGCACCGACTTCGACGGCGTAACCATCGGTCGGCTGATTGCCGGATGCGTCTTTTTCTACCTCGCGGATCTCCCCTTTGGGAGTCTCGGCAGAGGCGACAGACGCCATGAGGAAAGTCACGAGAAACGCGACCAACCCCGTCAACATACGGATGAGAGACGACGGATCGCGCTGTTGCATGTGACCTCACCTGACTTGGTTGTCAAAGGAACGGACACGTTGTTTTGCGGTTCGGAGAAGTCCGAAACGCCGTTCAACGCGGCCTCCCTTTTGGGAATGGAGGACTTGCCATATCATCATACAATAGGCCCTTCGTCAAGTGACGGATCCTGTCAATCCGGCTAGAATCCTTCCATATGCGTCACTTCGCCGTCTTCGGCTCACATCCAAGGCTCAGCCTAGCCGAATTTCGGCAAATTTCGTCCCCAAAAATGGCACCTCCCCTCCTCGTCGGCCCAACGGCTATTATTGAGGATGAGGACTGGAATGGGACCGTTTTGATGAATCGGCTGGGTGGAACGGTCAAACTTGGCGATATCCATGATGAATGCGCGACCGACGAATTGGATGCGAATCGCATCGTTGATCTCTTCGAAAAGCTGCCACGTAGCGAGCGGGTCATCTTTGGATCCACGGTGTATGGCGCGACTCCCGCCGGAAAAAAGAAATTGGACCGGCTGCCGCTCGAAATAAAACGCGAGCTCAAGAACCGCGGACGAAGTGCGCGCTGGGTCACGAGCGAAGGTGATCAGCCGCTCACACCTGCCGCCGTCGCCAAACTCAAATTGACGAGTGACGGATACGATCTCCTCTTTCTTGTGAGCGGCGGAGTGGTTTCGATCGGACTCACGACGCATGTGCAGGACGCGGACTTCTGGAGCGAGCGTGATTACGGCCGGCCCGTGCGCGATGATGAAAACGGAATGCTTCCTCCGAAACTTGCACGCATGATGGTGAACCTCGGAGCTCTTCCTGAAAGCGGAACGTTGCTTGATCCGTTTTGCGGATCCGGCACCGTGCTCATGGAAGCCGCGCTTGCGACGCACGCAGGACAGATCATCATGAGCGATATCGAAATGGCGCAGGTGAACGCAACGAAGATGAATTTGGATTGGTTGATTGAACGACGTATCTTGCGTGACGATGACCGTGAACACACGATGCTTTTCGCGAGCGACGCACGCGACATCAAAAAACACGTTACGAAAAACGTAGATGCGATCGTGACAGAAGGCTATCTTGGTCCGCCGCTTTCCGGACATGAACCGGTCGCAAAACTGATGAAAAACGCTGAAGAAATCACGCAACTCTGGCGTGATTCGCTCATCGCGTTCAAGGATATTCTCGCAAAAAACGGACGCATCGTCGGCGTATGGCCGTCGATGAAAAGCGAGCATGGGTCTGCACGTGTGGATCTGACGGATGAGCTGAACGATCTTGGCTACCGACTCGTAAATCCTCTTGCGCCGTGGGACACATCGAATGATCCGTTGTTGTATCATCGCGTTGGACAACGCGTGATGCGTCGTATCGTTGTGCTCGAGCGCTTGGCCTGATCTCGACTTCCTGCAATACTTGTTCTGCCAATTGATCTTTCCACAACAAGGAGACGGCAGTGACGCATCCAGCCGACCCCGGCAATTCGATCATCATCAAGCCCGGCTCGCCTCCCCTGCAAACAGAAGGAGAGGAGCTGAAGTTTATCCATGTCGTGAAAACCGGACGTATCTTCCTGCGTTGCGAACAGCCCAATCCGGCCTACGCGGATTTCGGTCCGGGTTCCGTTCTTGGGTGGGAGCTCTTGGATATCGAAACAAAAGTCTGCGTCGCAAGCTTCACCGCTCGGGTCCCTTCGGACTACGGCGCCTGCACGGTGCGACGGTTCGAAACGGCTGCCTTCCTGTTCTGGCTCAAGCAACGACCGGACGCACTCGGATGGATTCTGAAAAGCATTCACCACAAGTGGTCCCATCGAACGCTCAAGCTCGAACGTGAACGCAGCGCTTCGTCGAAAACGAGTGGCACACGCACCATCGATCAAACGACCCGCCAGGCGGTAGAAACTACCGCCAAAGGTCGAAAGCCAATTCCGCGCGAGGAATCGGACGAAGACGATGAACAGCGTGAAACGCCTACGAGCCCCGGTCACCGCTCTGCCGCAAACTGGCGGGCGCAAAAGTCCGGCTAGCACTCCCCCCGATCTTATCGGGGTTTTTCTTTTCGCTCAGCCATTTTTCCTGTAACCTTTCGACGTCAAACCGGTAGGAATGGTGCCTGAACGGTTGACAAAACCACCGAAATCGGGTAGTTTCCATCTTCCGCTCCTTCCAACTTCACCCCCATAGATAAGGAGGCCGAATGGCCAAACACGAAGAAGTCATACGTGATTCAGAAGCCCCGCCGTCCTTGGACGGAAAACTGCTCTCCCTTTCGATCATGGAGCTCGTACGGCGTCGTTCAAAGAAGAACGTCGTCGAGCTCAACGAAGGAGAGATCATCGACCCCACCGAGCACGACTCTCTGGGGATGGTCATCCTGAAGGGCCTCATCGAGGTCCAACGCGACATGAATGCGGATGACGGACTTCTGACCGTCACAACAGACGTGGCCGAAAAAGGACATCCTCTCCACGAGGCTGTTCTTTTCTCACCGCGTGCGAAGGTCACCGGCGAAACGGAAAACCGCTACATCGTCCGCGCACCGACGTCGGTGCTGTTGGTCGACAAGCGGGAGCTGCGGGAGAAAATCCTCCCTTCGCTGGATCCCAACCAGTTGGTTGATTTCCTGATGGCCTTCCTCGGCGCGCAAGCGATCACCAAAGATCTGCTCCGCGGACGATACGCGAGCAGCGTCGTGGAAAATCACAATCGAAAGATCGTGACGCGGCGCAACTCACCTCCTCCGATCTCTCCGCGCTCGCAAATCGCGAGCAAGGACGAGAATCTGAACGAAGCGCTTGAAGAGATCGACGAACTCAAGACGCAGCTCAACAGGGAGACCGACGCCAACAAGACGTTGCGCGCGGAACTCGAAGCGCACACAGAACGAATCCGCACGCTCGAAGAAGCGCTCCCCGTCGCCGCGTTCAACCGTGTCGATGAGGACGACCGCATCTGCAAAGCAATCAGCCGACTCTCGAATTACTACGTCGAGCTGCTCGGACGCGATCCGACGAATGAGGAGGTCGAGATGACGCGCAAGCTGATTCACGATCTTCATCCGCGCTGGAACGACGCCGGGCTTCTGCAACACCACCCATCTCTGCATGGTGATCTGGTCGCAGACATGTCATCGACATCCGACGGGTACCTCGCGGTCATTCCAAGCGAGGTCGAGCTCATCACGAACGATCGACCGAAGCCGCGCGTGGCCATGCCACAAGCGACAACGCTTCCACTCACCATGCGCGAGGGCGTCTCTCGAGATGCGCTTCCGCACACGGTTCCAGAAGGGCCGCGACTGAAGGCGTTCTCAGCTCAACCGAAAACGAGCCAGCCCCAGCGGTTTGCTCTCTCCGGTCTTCAACGTCCACAGGCGATTCTGCCTGCGGCGTATCCTCCGCCTCCCACGAAGCGTGGATCCGGCCCTCCGCCGCTTCCCGCCGTGACCGTGCCGCCTCGACCGAAATCGAGTCCGCCGTCGGTCGTGGCGCCGACGCATCGCGAACCGGCCGTGGCCCGCAACGTCACGCCGCCACTGTTTCCTGCAACATCGGAGATCGAACCCGCTCCGCACACAATGCGTGGCGTGGAGCCGACGAAGAGCGAACCCTTCGGAAGATCCATGACGCCGCCCGGAACCAAACGGGCCGTCATCGGCGGATATTCCATGGTGAGCTCAGAGCGACGGGCACCGAGCGGTCAGTTCGCCGTCGTGGCTCCCAGCCCGACCTCCGAACCGACCATCGCGGTCGACAACGAGGAAGACGACGGCTTCGTCTCCCGACGAACGCTCGACTACGCCGAGCTGGAAAAGCTTCAAGAGGAAATGGAGATCAAAAAGGCAGAACAGAAAAAAACCTTCCACGTCCCCGTCCTTTCTCTCGAAGAGAGTGAAAAAACCTTGCCCGGCGTCGAAAAAACGATGCCCTACGGCAAACGCATCATCTAAGGGTGAATACAAACCGGCTCCGATCAAACTGATCGGAGCCTTTTTCTTTTTATGCGATCTCGAATTGGATGTTCAAATCGGGAAATTGCTCTGCCATCATCTCTTTGAGCCCCTCCACATAATCCGACGAGCAACCGCATCCCCCGCCGCAGAAACCCGTGAGCCCCAGACGGATCTTTTCATCCGTCGCTTCGATCACACTCACATCTTTTCCATGCGTCGCAAGCATCGGCTTGAGATGCGCGACGATCGTGTCCACTTGTTCGCGAGAATTCATAGAGATTATTCCGCTCCGAAATACTTTTCCTTGTAAAACCGGATCAGCTGTTCAACTTCCGGGATGCAGGACGGATCGCCTGTGCCGATCTTGGTCTTCGCCTGAACTTTTTCGAGGGTGTCAGCTCCATCCAAGACAGCCTCTTCAATATCATGATCCGTAATCTTCAACACCTTGTCGATGATGCGTCCTTGTTCGATCTCGATTTTTTCGGGTTGGCCGTTTTTGCGATACCAGTCGTTGATCGCCGCGCGGAGAGCTTTATCGCCGAGGACAGAGCAGTGCACTTTGCGCGCCGGGAGACCGCCGAGGCGTTCCATGATGTCTTGCGGCTTGAGCTTCTTCGCTTCTTCGAGCGTGATGCCGCCGTTTTCGGTCACCATGACAGACATCATCGAGGTCGAAGCGATCGCGCTGCCGCAACCAAACGTCTTCCACTTGAGATCCGTGATGCGTTCTGTCGTGGGATCAACTTTGATCCAGATTTTCATGGCATCACCACACGCCGGAGAGCCGACCATACCCATGGCGGCATCGCCGTATTCGCCTTCTTCTTTCATGAAATTGCGCGGATGGAAAAAGTGATCCTTCACCGTGTCGGTGTAGAACCAGCCTTTGTCTTTTGTGGGCGCGACGACGTCTCCTTTGCGAGCGTCTTCGGTTGATTTGATAACGATGTCGGACATATTAGGCAAAATGTTTCATGTCGAGATTAACCGGACTCATATAACGGAGGCGTTCCACAATTCCTGGCATGACCGCGATGGCTTTTTCAATATCTTCTGCAGTCGTGTGCTTGCCGAGCGTGAAGCGCATTGAACCGTGCGCGCCTTCATACGACAATCCCGTCGCAAGAATCACGTGGGACGGATCAAGCGAGGTCGAAGCACAGGCCGAACCCGTCGACGCGTAGATTCCTTCGGCATCGAGATAGAGCACGGCGGCTTCTCCTTCGATGTCGATGAACGAAATGTTCACGTTGTTCGGCAACCGCTCTGTGCGATGTCCGTTCAAACGCGTTTTCGGAATTGCGAGGAATCCTTCAATGAGACGATCACGCAATTTGATGAGACGCGCATTCTCCATTTCCTTTTCTTCTTGTGCGAGTGAGAGCGCCGTCGCGAGGCCAACGATCGCCGGAACGTTTTCCGTGCCCGAACGCAGGTTTCGTTCTTGCCCGCCGCCGATCACGAGCGCTTCGAGTTTCATCCCACGACGCAGATAGAGAATACCGACGCCTTTCGGGCCGTAGATTTTGGAACCGTTGATCGTCATCGCATCAACGTGCAACTTTTCAACGTCGAGTTCACACGCACCAGCGGCCTGACACGCATCGGTGTGGAAATACGGAAGCGCCGTCGTGTGCTCTTTGCGCCACTTCAAAATCGCTTTGCCAATTTCCGCAATCGGCTGGATCGTTCCGATCTCATTGTTCGCATACATGATCGAAACAAGAACGGTGTCAGGACGAAGGGCTGTGATGAGCGCATCCGGATCAACCATGCCGTCTTTGTCGACAGAAAGAATCGTGAGTTCGATCTCTCCTTTCTTTTGAAGACGAAGGAGCGGCTCAAGAACAGCCGGATGTTCGATCGCGGTTGTGATCACGTGCTTCCCCTTGTCGGCATACGCGCGCGGAATTCCGACGACCGCCATGTTGTCAGATTCGGTTCCGCCAGAAGTGAAGAGGATATCGTCCGGACGGGCGTTCAGGATTTTTCCGATTGTCCCACGCGCTTCCATCACAGCTTCCTTGGCACGAAGGCCGGGCGTGTGGAACGAAGACGGATTTGCCGAGACATCCGAAAAGTACGGCATCATGGCCGCCAGCACGCGCGGATCGAGAGAGGTCGTCGCTGCGTTATCGAGATAAATGTCTTTCATGCAATTCCTAGTTACTGGCTAGGAATATAGGTGAAAGAACTCGATTTGTCAATGGATTGAGAGCTATTTCAGCTTTCTCGCAATTCGGAGCGAGTTGGACAATACCGAAACACTCGACATCGCCATGGCGAATGAGGCGATGATGGGGTTTAGGAGACCGACGGCGGCTAATGGAATGCCGATAAAATTGTAGATGAAGGCCCAGAAGAGATTCTGACGGATTCCGCGGAAGGTTGTCTGCGCGAGGCGTACGGCTTCTGCGGCTTTTGTGGGCGAGCCGCCCATGATCACGATTTGTCCCGTTGCGATGGCGACGTCCGTTCCTGTTCCGACGGCGATACCGAGGTCGGACTGGGCGAGCGCGGGGGCGTCGTTCAATCCGTCGCCGACGAATGCGACGTTCTTTCCTTCTTTTTGTAGTTTTTTCACTTCATCCGCTTTTTGCGTCGGCGAAACTCCGGCGAGCACACGCGTGATCCCAATCTCGTTCGCAACCGCGTCGGCTGTTGCCTGGTGATCACCCGTGAGAAGCACGGATGCGATCCCCATTGCTTCGAGATCCGCGATCGCTTTTTTCGCGTCTGACTTGATCCGATCCTGCGCGGCGATGAATCCGAGGAGTACGCCGTCGTACGTCACGGCGACAACGGTCTTCGCTTCTGAACGAAGGTGTTTCACCTGCTCTTCGTTCGTTGCATCTGTTTTTCCAAGCGAAGCGACTTTTCCTTCAATCATTCCGCGCACTCCCTGACCAGGGATGACTTCAAATTTCTCCACGGTTTTTATGGCGATCTTTTTCGCATCCGCATCTTTCAGAATCGCCTGCGCAAGCGGATGCTCGGACGACGCTTCGAGCGATGCCGCGATTTCGAGAAGGCGCGTCGCGTCACCACTCGTCGCAATGACGTCCGTCACGCTCGGCTTTCCTTCGGTGAGCGTTCCTGTCTTATCGAACACGACGACGGAGATGTGTCGCGCAGCTTCGAGCGCGGAACCATCTTTCACGAGAATCCCCCGCTTCGCTCCCGCACCGGTTCCAACCATGATTGCGGCGGGTGTTGCGAGTCCCATCGCGCATGGACACGCGACGATGAGAACGGCGACGGCGTGCTGGATCGCAACGCCGAGAGAGACATCAAAAAACAAAATCCAGATGACAAACGTTAGGACGGCCGTCGCGATCACAGCAGGGACGAAAACACCGGAGATGCGATCGACGAGTTTTTCGACCGGTGATTTTGTCGAAAGCGCGTGCTCGACCGTCGAGACGATGGCATCGAGCGCCGACTTCCCCGGTTCGACCGTCACCTTCATCAGGAATGTCCCCGTTCCGTTTACCGTTGCGCCAAAAATCGAATCGCCAACGTGTTTTTCAACGGGAATCGGTTCACCGGTCAACATGGATTCATCCACGCTCGACGCTCCTTCCGTGATTTCTCCGTCCGTCGGAATGCGTTCGCCTGCTTTCACGCGACACACATCGCCTGGCTGGAGCATCTTCGGATCCACGTCTTCCGTTGTTCCATCCGCTTTCACCCGATGCGCGAGTTTTGCGTGGAGCCCGAGGAGCGCTTGAATTGCTTCCCCCGCGCGCTGGCGTTGACGAGCTTCGAGATATTTTCCGAGCAACAGAAACACGATAATGATTCCCGCGACTTCGAAGTAGACGTCGCCGCCATAGAAAAACGCGTACGTGCTCCAGAGAAGTGCGGCGCCGGTTCCGACCGTTACAAGCGTGTCCATGTTTGCGCGACGATGTTTGATTTCGTTCAACGTGCCGCGATGAAATGCGCGTCCAAGCCATGCGACAAGGATCCATGCGGCAAACAGATCGACGATTTGAAGAATTCGTCCCGGCATCATGAACATCGATAGAACGAGCGGGAGCACAAGGACGAATGCCGCGATCAATTCTGTCTTGCTCGCGTAGGTCCCGTGACTCATGTGACTTCCTTCGTGCGCGCCGTGATCCATTTCCATCATCGGCTCATATCCGTTCTCTTTGATCGCGTGTGCCAGATGTTCAGGCGCTGTTTTATTTTCATCGTATGCGACCGTCGCACGCTCCATCGCGTAATTTACGTTCGCAGTTTCGACACCTTGAACCTTCTTGAGCGCGGCTTCGGTCGTTACGGCACAGGATGCGCAGTGCATCCCTTTGATTGGTATGATAATTTTTTTCATCGTCGTGTTGTTAGTCGGTGACCGTGAATGAACCGCGAATCATGCCCATCGAACAGGAAAATGGAAGCGTTCCTTTTTCTTTCGGAGTGAATTGGATGACGTTCAATCCTGTTGTGAGACTCTTCTTGATTCCAAGTTTCGGGACCACGATCGAGTTCGCGCAGCCGTAGACTTCCTTTCCATCAATTTCCCAGCGCACGGGCACGCCTTTTTTCACGACGAGATTCTTCGGATCATATGTGCCGTATGCGACGGTCATGCGCACGACCTGCTCTTCCGCGTTCGCCACCGGAATCGCGCCGATGCTCTTTGAAAAAAGACTTGATGCAAGCGACGTGAATGTGACCGGAGAACCGAGAACCGTGAGACCGCCGTCCATCTGACCAAATGCGAAGAACGTGAGCATCGCGCCCGCAGCAAGACGAAAACTCCGGTGCTTCAGCGTCGCCGTAGAACCGAAGAAGCTCACACCGAGAAGAACGGGCAACGTGCCGAGTGCAAAGACTCCCATATAGAGAAGACCGCGCGCTGGTGATCCGGACGCGAGCGCGAGTGCCTGCGCCGTCTGCGTGAATCCGCACGGCAGAATGAACGTCACGGCTCCGACGAGGAACGGCGCGACCGGTGATGAAGAAGCGGACACCCTATCTGCAAGAATATTCAGCTTTGAAGGAAGACGAATGCCGAATCGAGCGAGCGACGGAGACAGATCGAGCAAATTCAATCCGGCGAGGAGAAATCCGACGCCCAACACGAGCGCCAAAACGCCGTACCATGCACCTGAACCTTCCGGGAGCGCTCCTCCGATTGCGCCAAGAATAGCTCCTCCGATCACGAATGCGATCAAACGGCCCGCGTGCACCATCATCGTTTTCTTCTTCGACGGATTGCGGGACGTATAGGCGAGAAGGAACCCCCCGGTCGAGGCAAGACATGTCGAAACCGATGCAACGAGACCGAGCGCGAACATTGCGCCGAGCGACGCGCCCGCATTCACCGACGGAACAATTTTGCGAAGCGGCCCCAAAACGATTAAGACGAGCGTCATAAGCAGCAACGCAAGCACGGCGCGCTTCAGCCGCGTACTGAACCGATCTTTCTTCACGCTCACTTCACACATGACGGGACGCGTGCCCTTCGCGTACAAGACGTACCCATGGGACTTCAATGACCCATTCAGTAACGCGAGATCCGGATCCGTCGCATCATCTACCAATCGGATCGCCGCGCGTTCCTGTGTGAGGGAAACTTCTACGTCTTGCACGTTCGGAATTTCCCGAAGTGCGTTACCGATCAACCGTTCGCAGGATGCGCATGTCATCCCTTCGACGTCGTAGATCAAGACACGAGACATATCTTTCATATTGCTCCCGTTCCCCACCTCCGTCAATCAGAATATACGCCGCATGATACACTTTACGCATATGCGGATGATCGTTCCGGTTCTTCTCTTGTCTGCGCTCTTTGGAGCCGGATGCGCGCCTGTGACATCGCCTGAAATTGCGCAACCGATCGGGGAAGCATTTCCGAGCCGTCCGGTTGGGCAAGTCGGTGGATTTGGCACGATCCCAGGAGTCCCGACGCCGAAACTCAAAAGTGGCGTTCGCGGTAGTGTTCGTCTCAAAGCGGAATTTCCCAACGTCCCATCAAAAGTGACAGTTTTGAAAGTGAATGACGGACGACCGGATGAGACACTGCTTCGCAATGCATCAAATGCACTCTCGATTCCGACGGGCGTGATCGGCGAACGGGCAACGGGACGCGATTTGGTCCTGACGTGGAAAGATGAAGCGGGTCTCGCGTGGACGGCATCGGCGAACGGACGGCGTGTTGAGTTTATGGATGAAGCGCAACCTGTAACCGCGCTCACCGTGTCTGCCATTCCGGCAACGGAAGAAATTGTTCGGACCGCGCAGGAGTTTTTACAAAGTCATGGCATCAAAACGACGCGTTTTAGCAATGCCTACGTCGATCCGGATTGGTTGGCCTGGTGGGAAGCGCAAAAAACACAGGGACGTTGCATGGATGCACGTTCGATTCAGGCCGTGCGCGCGCTCTCCGCTTCGATGACATGGGAAGATACAACCTTTCCTCCGCTTCCCACGAGCGGCTGTGTAAGTCCGGAGTTTCCGTCACGTATTGCGGTGAAGTTTAATGCAACGCAGGACGGCCAAGGTATTTTTATGGATAACGGCCAACCGGTTCTCGGTGCAACGATCTTAGTTGATGCGGCGCGACGCGCTGGCGTCTCCGGATTCTTTACACTCGGTGCTGATCCGCTTCGTTCGGATTATCCGGGTCTCACAGCGGAAGAAGCACAGGCTCGTTTGGTTCGCGGCGGCCAGGGTGGCACACCGAATGGTGACGTCACGATCGAAGCGATCCGCTTTGAATGGTATTTCATTCAGGATGGAAACACCCCGCCGACGCGCTACCTCTACCCCGCCGTCGTGGGTGAAGGCACGATCGAATACGCGAACAACACCACCGGCCCGTATCGCATCGTCGTTCCTCTTTTGAAACAATGAGCCGCTTCGCGTGGTCGGTCGCCATCGGACTTGCGACGACCCTCATCGCACTCGCTCTTTTCACCGCGCATTCCGCTCCTGCTGGGTTTTTGTGGCTCGGTGATGGCATGCACAACCCGAGTGATGTCGCCGTGTATCTTTCATATTTACAACAAGGCGCGGACGGACACATTTTTCTTCGCGATCTCTTTGCCGTTGAACCGCATCGCCTTCGTTTTGACCCAATCTGGTCCGGTCTTGGGCTTGTCGCACGAACAGGAATTGATCCGATTGTGATCCACGAAGCCGGGCGTGCATTTTTTTCCATCCTCCTCGTTGTCGCGCTCTGGTTTGCGGCGAAGAGCGTGACAAAATCCGAACGTGACGCGAATCTCGCACTTCTTCTTTCCATCTTTGGTATCGCAACCGGTTGGATCTACTCGATTTGGCTTGGGTCACAAGGTCTTTGGACACCGACGACGTATGCCGCGCCCGATATCGTGACGGAATTTGCTGTCGGACCGATTCTCTTTGGTGGCGCGCACGTTATTTTGTCACTCGCGCTCCTCGTGACGGCAATCCGCTGGCTCTGGAACGGGATTCAAACGAACAATCTTCGTCTCTCGATCCGTGGCGCACTCGTTGGAGCTGTCTTACTCGCCTTTCACCCCTACTTCGCTGCGCTCCTCGCGATAATTGGTCTCCTCGCGTGGGTCACGTCGACGAAAAGGCGCGATGCGTTCCGTTCCCTCGTCGTATCCGGACTCATTCTCGTCCCGCCCGTCGCCTATTATGTGTGGCTCCTTCTCGATCCGGTGTTCGGCGATCATCATCTGACCGCAAATCTCCTTCCACTTGCGCCACTCCCCGTGTGGCTGATCACACTTGCCCCGTTCATCGTCGCTCTCGGATGGATGTGGCACAAAAAACTCCTTCCGAAACGTCTTGATTGGACAAGCGCGTGGATTCTTTCGACGATTCTACTCCTCATCATTCTCCCCGTGCCATGGAAACGGAAACTGACGGAAGGTCTCGCTGTCCCGCTCGTCTTTTTGACGCTCCCCGCCTGGCTTGCGGTTCGTGATTGGGTCTCGAAGCAACAACCGAAGTGGATGAGTCGTCTTCTTGCGACGCTACTCATCCTCGCCGCGGGATTCGGACCGCTTCATCTCGTCATTTCGCACGCGAGTTGGATCTATCGCACGGATCAACGCGGATATTTTTATCAACCGAGTGGATTATTTGAGGCAGCTTCTTTCTTGAAACGCGAAACGGACACGGAAGCGGTTCTTCTATCCGACGATCGATGGATCAACGTCTGGCTTCCGGCGCTCACGGGTCGTCGCGTGTGGATCGGACATGATCATGAGACGCCGGACTTCGAACGAAAGCGCGAGCTCTACCACGAACTGCTTGCGACAACCGACCCTGCACGCCTTCGCGCTCTTCTCGACGAGATGCGCACGACGCATATTGTCATCACAACCGATGCAGGACAGAACCTCGAAGCTCTTCTCGATTCCACATGGACGAAGGTGTTCTCGAGCGGTACGGTACGCGTCTGGAAGATTCAATAACGACCTCCTATGCAACTCCCACAAGATCTCCAAGCCCACTTCCCACATCCGACGCTTCTCATCACTGCGGATCACATGACCGCGAAGCTCTATCTCGCAGGCGGCGACTCCATCGAGGAACTCGACGGCATCACGGAACCCCGCGACATCCCGACGGACACGCATGATTCGACCTCATCAGGCGATGGCATCCGCACCTCCAACCCCAACGCCGATAACAACGACGAGCCACGCATCAAACATCTCATCAAACGCATCGCGGAACGGATGGAAAAACTCGTGAAGGAACATAACGTTGGCAACATCCATCTCGTGATGCCGGCCGACATGCTGCATCCAGTGAAAGATCATCTTTCTCAAGACACAATAAAGCTCGTCCGCAGCGAAACACCCGGGATGCTGATGAAAGAAGATATTCTGGACGTGATACGACGAATTTTCGCCTAAACAAAAAACACCCCGACATTTCGTCAGGGTGTTTTTTTATTTCGTCCAGATCCCCGTGATGTAACTCGTCGTGTAGAGCTTATCTCCCCCATAGCGCGACGAAATCGAGTGGTCGAGCTTCTGAAATGTCGGTTTCACATTCATCTTCTCTAGAAGACGGAACAACGTGACGAACGACGGTCCATTATCGGTAAAATCATCGTTCGCTTTTCCGATCGCATCGGCGTCGAAACGACGGAGCCAGTCTTCCGTTGAGACATCATTCTTCAGTGCGACGTCTTCGCGGAGATAGTGACTCATGTCGGCGGAGATCACGACGAACGTGTGCTCATCGATGAGCGATCGAAGCGTTTCGCCGAACTCACTGGCGCGTTCACGACCGATATCGACGCGGATCGTGATGGGAACGATGACGACACTATCGAATTCGCGCGCGAGGAACGGTACAAGAGCTGCCACGCCGTGTTCGTGCACAAAAAGGTCGCGTGATCCACGCCCTGCTCCGGCTTCAGCCAGGGCGCTCACAGCCTCTTGATCAACACGAACAAGTTTTCCTTGCGTTGTGTAATCAAACGAACCGACGGAGATCGCGTCTGTGCCGCGTTTATAGTGATCGGGAGATAGAATAATGATGCGACGGATGTCCGGACGGCTCTTCGAGAGCGTTCGGAAGAATCCGGTGAGGAGATCGGACGCGAGCGCATGATGATTCACGACTCCGGCGACAGGCGAGCCATCGATCTTCGTCGATGTCGTTGAAAAAGAAGCGTGGAAACGCGCGATGTCGAGAAATGCGTCGGCGTTGATAGGAGATTCAGGACGATCGACCGCGGTTTTCGTCGAGGTCAGGTCCGTTGAAACGGTTTTCTGACACCCTGATCCCAAAGCGGCGGCCATGATGGCCGCCGCTGCGAGGATTGTGAGAGAGATTCTCGTCATTTGATCGTGATCGTCGTTTGATCGGTGATGGCTGCGTTGCTGGGAGCATCCATGGACTGCATCGATGCGGCTTCGGCGACGTAGGTTCCGCGACTCACGACGCGAGCACGGTACCGGATCGGTTCTTTCTGACCCTTACAGGTCACGAAACTCACTTCCCCGTTCGCGATGTCGAACGGATAGCTGTCCGATGCCTGCTTGCCACCATACGCGTCGAAGAAAATCGTTACGACGGGTGCGAGTCCGGACGCGAGGCGATCGCGGATCACGTAACACCCATCCTGCGCGGTGTCTTTCCATGACGGCGTGAGGATCACGCGTACGGTCTTGCCTTCGGCGAGATCCGCGAGCGAACCACCATCGACTTCGAAGCGACGCGTGAGGCTGAAGTCCTGTGTTGTCGCGGCAAGAGGCGTCGCGATGCGGCGCGTGAAGACCGCGGCTGACGGACCGTTTACCGAAATCGTGCGGAACGAGGCGGCTTCGGCCTTGGTCAGCGTCACGGTTTCCGGATATCCGTCCGTGATCGTGACCGTTGATTCTTTTCCGTCCGCAACGTACGTGATCGCGACGTCACCTGCGAGAAGCGTCGGTACGATGCGGGAGAGATAGGCGGCGCGATCAAGATCCGTCAGCGTATCTTCGTTCCAATTCTTTGAGAGATACGCGTCGAGCGCACTAGCCTGCGGCAAACTCATGCGTGCCGCGAGTGCGGCAGCTTCCGCCGTTGCTTCGATGATGGAGCGCTGGTCTTCTGCGATGCGCAAATGCGTGAGTCCGTCGGTTGTGACCGCGTCTTTCAACATCTCTTCGAGCATCGTACGCGCGCGTTCGCGATCACCAGCAGCGTCGAGCGCGCGGATGAGTCCGAGGCGTTCGCGCCAGTCGAGATCCGTGCTCTCGGCAAGCGGCGCGATGCGATTCAAGACGGGTTCACCGAGCGCGGCGAGACCGAGGAGTGCTTGAATGCCTTCTTCGCGTGAAACCTTTTCATTATCCGCGATGGACCAGAAATAATTCGCGAGCATCGAGCGGTCGAAACCCGTCGGATCGAGGGCGGCGACCTTTGCGGACAACACAACGTCTTCCGATGCGTACGGGAGCGGCGCGAGTCCACCGGAAGAGAGTTGATATTTGAGCAATGCTTCCGGTTCCGGAACGTCGGTCTTGTTGTAATCGTTTTTCAGCATCGTTTGTGCAAGGCGAGCCGCAACTTTCGCTTCGAGACGCGCGGACCACGAAGATGCGAGTGACGTCACAAGCGGAAGGTAGCGCGTGCGTCCGAGCGGGAGGAACGAAACGTCGACCTCCGGGCTTTCGCCAACGGATGGAAGCGTGACGCCCGGTGCGAGTTCGGTCTGAATGACGTCATCTTTCGTCATGCGCGACGTCAGAATGCGGATCTTGCGTTCGATCGCATCAGATCCCTTTGAGGCGGTGACGCGGATCGTGACGGCGTGATCTCCTTCGACGAGTTTTTCGAGTCCGAGAGAAAGCGATTGACCGGCGGTTCCGCTCACAACCTGATTCGTCACGCCGAGGGTCGGTGCGTTTACCGTGAGCGTGATCGCTTCACCTTGCGTGAGACCGCTTCCGAACGCGCGGAGCTTGAGGATCGGCTTGTCGGCAACGAGCAGCGTCTGCGGAATCACGGCGTCAACGAAGACAGGCTTCGTCACGACGGCTTTGCCCTTGGCAGCGCCGGCTTTGAGATCTCCCGTCATCGCAACGGCCGTGAGACGCCATGTCGTGATGTTATCGGGAGCGGTAAAGCTCATAACGGCGCGGCCATCGCGGTCGGTCGTGAGAACATCGAAGGCGGCGGTGTCCTTAAAGTTGCGACGGATCGGTTCCGCTCCACCTCCACCGAATTCCGCACCGCCGTTTCCGGCTTTTTCAGACAGCGCGTCGTGTGAGGATCGCGTGAGAAGAATGCCGTTGCTCACGCCTTGATAGAGCGTTCCGAGCGGAGACTCCATAAAATCACCGGAAGCTGCCGCAAGCAATGCCTCGTCGACTGCTGCGAGCGAGACGCGAGCATTCGAAACCGGCGTTCCATCCTGAAGACGAACATCGACGGCTGCTGTCACCTTGGCGCCCGGAGCATACGAGGCCTGATCCGGTGTCACGATCACTTTGAGTTTGCGCGATGATTCATCGAGCGTCGCCCAATAGTCGGTTTGTACGAATCCGGTCGGACCGAAGACGATCCCGTAGAGCGTCATATTGGGCACAAGGTCTTCGCGGAAGCGGAATGAGTATCCCGCCTTGTTCGTCACAGAAGCATTGCGAATTCCGCGGCTCGCTTCGACAAACAAGAAACTCGGATGATCTGCGTCTGGAAGTTTTTGACCTTGCTTGAAGAAACTGACGGACACTTCTTCGTCCACTGCGTAGCCAGGACGATTGTCTTCCTGTGCCGTCGGTGCGAGACGGATCGAACGGTCATCGTATCCCTGATCGACCCAGCCTTTTGCGAAGGTCGTCACATGCGAATCCGTCGCGCCAGTGTCATCCGTGGCGGTCACAACGAGACGATACGACACGTTGTTGCGAACCGGCATTTGCATCGATACTTTTCCGTCGCTGCCGCTTGTGAGATTGATCGTCGCAACTTCTTTCTCAACGAGTTCGTAGCGATAACGCGGCACAACTTTCTTTTCGACATAATCATACGTCGTTCCTTCTTCAAACCGCTTCCACTCCTGTTCGAGGACGCGGCCCGTGAGGGCGGTTCCGGCAACGGGTTCGGTGAGCACGGTTGTTTCTTCGCGGCCTTCGGCTTTTGTGAGATCAACACGACGCACGAGGAACGAAAGCGTTGCGGCGTCGCCCTTGGTGTCGGTCTGAATGTCGACGGATACGCGAGCCGCCCACACCGTCACGTACGCGGATCCCTGGATCTGCGCCTCTTCGGCATCAACCGGACGCGCGGTGATCGTGTCGGACCATACGCTGTTGCAGTACGCGTAGGTTTCATTCAAATTGCACGATTGTTTTTTGGTCGGGAACGAGAAGTTCGCGAAACCGGAGTCATCGGTCGTCACTTGAACGCTACCGGCATCATAGGTTCCGTGGAGTTCGACCGTCACGAGCTGACGCGCGAGCGGTGAGCCGTCAAACAGCGTGGCTTTCACCTGACCTTCAATGGTTTCGCCTCCGTAGATGGAAGACTTTTTCGGTAACACGTCAATCGTGTACGCCGGTTTCACAACGTCACGCACTTCGATGCCACGCGACATCACCTCTTTGCCGTCACGCTTCACGGAAACGGTGTAGTACCCTGGCGCGAGGAGATCCCAATTGAGTTCGCCGCGGATAAATCCGAATTCGTCTGCCGTGACCGCGACGCTCGTATACACTTTTTCTTTGCGATTCCAGAATTCGAGGAACCCTTGGCGACGGAGTTCGACGGTCAGGCCTTCTGCGGCGCGATGCGAATCGCGATCCTGTGCCAAGCCGAAGAATGAGAGCGAGTCGTTGATGCGATAGAGCGGACGATCGGTAAAGACATAGCCCCAGGTCGTGTCGTGCGCGCTCGGTGTGCCGTTCCAGCCGAAATCAAACGGCATATTGCCGCCGGATTTTTCGAGCGGGACAAGAGCCGTGAGCGAGCCCGAGGTGATTTCGGCGATCGCGGCAACGCCATCCGTCGAGGTTGCGACGAGTTCGGATGGCGTGTTGAGACGCGCGACGCCGTCATCACCGGTTGTGACCGTTGAATCCTTCAGACGCACGGCGGCACCGGTCATCGGACGATTCGTTGCCACATTCATCGCCCACACGAGCGTTGTTTTTTCATCGGACAAGGTGAACGTCGCGATTTCGGTTGCTTGCAAGACAAACCAGCTCGCTTCGACGGTCGCTCCTTCCACGGCCGGCGGATTGATGCGTACGACGTACACGCCAGCAGCAACGCCCGGCATACGGAGATAGGTCGGATAGCCGTCACCTTCGAGCGCAGCCGTCACTTTGAATGCTTCTTTTTTCGCGGCAGCGACATACACATCACCGCGCTTTTTTGTCGCATCCGCCCACCACGGAATCTTGCCGACTTCGGTCAATACATTCTTGGCCTCATCCTTTGTAAGGACGAATCCGGTGAGCTCGACGGCTTTCTGCGCTTCTCCTCCATACGGCATATACGCCTGAATGAACGCCTCTTTTCCTGGAGCCGTTTCGAACAAGGTGCCCGTCGGTTCGACGCGGATGATGTTCTTTCCTTGCGCTGCGGCGGCCGAAAGCGTTTCAAAGCGGATCGTCTGATCGTCCGTGAGCGCGAGATCGCTGTCCGCGAGTCTCCATCCCTTCTTATAGGTCACGGTGTAGAGCTGGCCGGGCTGGAGCGGTTTGGACGGAATGAATGCGAGCGAACGACCATGGGTTTCAAAACGACCTTCAACGTTCGGACTGATCGAAAACGTCGCCTTCGGATCTTCCCATCCGGTTTGTGACATCGTGACTTCGATGCCGGTATCGAGCGGAACGCCGTTCGAACCGTCGCCAGGGACGGACGTCAGAATACGGAAGATGTCCTTCGTTTGGACGGCCCACGAAAATTCGCGCGCGGTGAGTGTGCCGTCTTCTTTTTGAACGGCGGTGTTCACGGCCAAGCGATACACTTCGCCGCCTGCGAGGGATTCTTCGGGACGAACGCGGAATTCACCGTTGCCGACCTCATCGATGGAGAACGGCACCGGCGGAACGATATGCAAATATTGCTTGAGACCTTCGGCCGTCACCGCAACCTTGCTCGTCACTTTGAACGTCGTATCGACAGAGGCACCTCCCGCATCTTCTGATTCGGCGATCAGCGAAAAGGCATCCCCTGCATGGACTTCGGGGATGATGAGCCGCGCGAGCGCTTCGCGAGACGTCGGCGAAAAAACGTTTGTCGGCTTGTTCAGCGTGACGACAGCGATGAGCGCAATCGCGGCAATGGCGACGGCGCTTCCGGCCCAAACGAACCAGGGTTTGCGCGCTGAGGCGGGCGGCGTGGAAGGAGACGGGACGGGTGTTGGTGCGGGTGCGGTAGCGTTGGCCATATTCATGAGCATGATGCGTTGGTTCTTAGCGGTTGTTGGATTGAGTGAAGCGGTCGGGGCTGATGCGTCTTTTTTGACGGCGCGTGCTGTTTCCACCAACGGACGAATTCCGTTGTCATGACGAACATCGCCCTGTTTGGACAGAGCGTCATCGAGTTGTGCGGCACGCCGCGTGTTGCGTTCGTTCATAGTGAGGGTGTGGAGGGAAGATGTTTCTCGCGAAGCCGTGCGAGTGCGCGGTACACGAGGACAGCAGCGTGATTCGGAGAGATCCCAAGCGCCCCGGCGATCTCGGCGGCTTCGTATCCGCCGTAGAATTTGAGCGTGAGCACTTCCTGATCGCGAGGAGAAAGTGTCTTCATCGTTTCGCGCATCCGTTCGCTTTCAAAAACGATTTCGGCGTTCCAGGCAGGATTATCATCGGACGGCGGATCCCAGGAATCCGGATCGACCTCATCGTCGAGACGCACCGAGGCGGTGCGCCAATGGTCGACGAGCGCGTTCGATGCAACGCGATACAGCCACGCGCCAAGCGAAACGCCCCGCCATTCGAGCTTCGTTCGAGACTCCAACAGTTTCAAAAAGGTCTTTGAGACGAGGTCTTCGGCGGTTTGTGTATGGCCACAACGCTTCAAGAGATATCCGTAGAGTGGATTTGCGTAGCGATCATAAACCTCCCCAACAACGGTGGGATCTTTCAATAAACGCTCCAGAAGGGCGCGGTCGTCGCTCGTAGTCAGATGTTCAGAACCTTGCATGTCTTCAAACGGTACACCTATTGCCGAATGACAGGAGTATAGCGCATACTCCCCCTACCCTCGGTGTACCGACTCTCCGAATGTCTGCCTCGGCAGACGCTAGGCCGGTCCCGGGGGTTTTGCTATAAAAAAATTATATTGCGTTTACGTCCTTTGCGAGATCCAGATCCGCCTGGGTCACGCCAAAATCCGGAGTGGAAATACGAACTTTGAGAGCGCGGCGATTCAAGACGAGGTCGGGTTCGCGATGGTGCGTGCGTGAAACCACGATCGTGCGATTCATAAACTCAACCGCTTCCGGATACGATCCGAAGCGGAAGGTCTTCTCGAGACCATTCGATGCATATTCCCATCCCGGCAATCCGCGCAGCGCGGCCAGGATCGTGTCAGTGGAGAGTTTCATACCGGAAAAAATAGCCCCGTAAAACAACGTGCCGTAAGCATACACGAAACCGCCAACAAAGATGATTCCGATCGGGGCGAGCAGCGGAATCCAGAGAATATCGCTCCCGTAGAGCGCGGGCGCAACGATGAACCCGAGGGCAACATAACACCCGATCACGATCAGAGCACCGAAGATGCGGCGGCGGCGATGCCACCAGGCTACCCCCGCTTCGAGGATAACGGCACTAAAAAAGAGTATGCCGACGAGCGCGAAGACGATCGGACGATCCAACCCGTATGTTGGCAAGCCGAGCTCGAGAACGATTGCGAGACTATAAAAATACAGAATCGAAATACCAAGACAGATCTGCTTTACGACGTTGAGAGCGCGAAATGGGACAGGCATGGCTTCGACCGTAGGATAGCACAGGAGGTTCTGACAACTAAACTTGACGTCCTGAGCGATCTGTGGCAAGCTCCTTCCATGAGACACACCGTTCACAGCTGTCTGCGCCAGTTGCGCGATGATGCGGACATGACACAGGAGCGCCTGGCCAAAGCCGTGGGCACGAGCCGCCAAACCATCTGCGCGATGGAAAAAGGCGATTATACCCCCTCGCTCAAACTCGCCCTCCTGATCGCCAAGCTGTTCAAGCGCCCGGTTGAAGACATCTTTAGCCTCAAAAAGTGCCCCACCTAAGTTGGGCACTTTTTGTTTTTCCCTATGCTGCAATTTCTTTTCGCCCTTCTCGCGGGCGCCGTGACCGTCGCCGGACCGTGCATTCTTCCCCTTCTTCCCATCATCCTTGGAACGTCGACCGTAAAAAGTCATCCGTCGCGACCGCTCTTCATCGTTTTGGGATTTATTCTCTCGTTCAGTTTCTTCGCGGTGGTGCTTGCCGTATTTGGACAGGTGCTTTCGATTGATCCGGAAACGTTCCGCGTTGTGGCGGCCATCATCATCGGACTCTTCGGCGTCAGCATGCTTGTTCCGCGCATTCAGGAAGCGTTGTTTTCAAAACTCCAACCGATTCTGAATCGCCTCACGCCAAAAAGCGGCGCGTCACAAGGCGATCTTCTCGGCGGATTCATCCTCGGCGCATCGCTCGGCCTCGTGTGGACGCCGTGTGCAGGCCCCGTGCTCGGCTCGATCTTGACGCTTGTCGCCTCGAAGCAGAATCTGAGCCAGGCGGCGGCTCTGCTCTTCGCCTATGCGCTCGGCGCCGGCATTCCAATGCTCGCCATCGCGTACGGAGGACAAGCTGCCACGACCCGTGTCCGTGCGCTTTCCGTTCACTCGGCCATAATCCAACGTGTCTTCGGCCTCATCATTATTCTCGTTGCGATCGCGCTCCTCACGGGTGTTGATCGTGACGTGCAGACCTGGCTTATCCAGCGTGCCCCTTGGCTCTTCCTGAATCTCAACATCAATCTGTAATCTTCATATGAACCGCCCTACCCTTATTGCTCTTGGTGCTATTGGTGCGCTCGTAGTCATCGCGCTCGTCATTCTTTCAAAGAGCCCTGCAATGATTGATGTGACGAACACGACCCCGGAACTTCCGGAAGGGATCGTTACACCTACGACGACGAATCCGAAAGCGTCATCACTCCCCGTCTACGATGTTCGAATGCCGGAGTTCACGGGGATCGGGCGATGGTGGAACACGCCGGACAACGAAGAACTGAACCTCGAAGCGCTCAAGGGCAAAGTTGTTCTCATCGATTTTTGGACTTACTCCTGCATCAACTGCATCCGCACCTATCCGTTTCTGAAAGCGATGCATGAAAAATACGCCGACCACGGTCTCGTGATCGTCGGCGTACACACTCCCGAATTTGAGTTCGAAAAAAATCCCGAAAATGTCGATCGTGAAATCACGAAGAACGGTTTGAAATATCCGATCGCGCTTGATCCGGACTACGCGACCTGGAATGCCTACCACAACCGCTACTGGCCGGCCGGGTATTTGTTCGACGGAGAAGGGCGCCTTCGCCGCGTCCACTTTGGCGAGGGTGAATACGAAGAAAACGAAGCGGCCATTCGTAGCCTTCTCGAGGAAAGTGGCTCAACACTCGGAGATATGGCAAAAACAGAAATGACGATACCCGACTTTTCCAAAATCATGACGCCCGAAACCTACTTCGGACTCACACGCGGCGAAGCGTTCGCGGATGTCGAAGGTCCGGTTGGCGTGGACGTGACACTCAAAGCCTCCGGCGCACCGGATCGCGACCGTTGGATGGCTGATGGCGTCTGGCGCTTCATGGAAGAATACGTCGAGGCACGGACGGCCGGCGCGTTGTTCCGCTTTAAGGTTCAGGCCACCAAGCTCCACCTCGTGCTCGAATCGAACGATGGAACAGACAAGGTTATCGAAGTCATGATCGATGGCGTAAAGGTTCGCGATATCACTGTGAATGCCTCGGAACTCTATGACATTGCAGAATTTATGGATGGCAAAGAACATCTCGTTGAAATCCGGATGAAAGACGGAGGTGTGAGATTCTACGCCGCAACATTCAGCTGATCCGCTGATACAAAAATCCCTCCGACCGGAGGGATTTTTATATCCGCGTTTTGATCCATACAATTGCTTCGTCGCGGGTTTTCACATCTCCGTTATCGCGAGCCGTTTCTACCTCACGGAGCAGCTCCCCGACGCGCGGACCCGGCTCAATGCCAAGCGCGAGGAGATCACGCCCTTCGAGGAGTGGGAGCAGGTCTTGATGCGCCTCGAGATCTGATACGGTTTCACGAAATCGTTTTCCGTACTCGTAGGGTTCATTCGGATCACGCGTGCCGGGAATGCCACGACCGCGCCAATCGGCTTCGGCGACAGCAAGAAGAACGCGCCACGGCGTTGGATGCGTGCGACGGATCAAACGACGGACCCCATTTCGATACTGCGCGTCCGTGATCGCTCCTTTTTCATGTTCTCTGTACAACATGCCCGGCTTCAGATGTTCGGAAGCGGCAATGACGCAGTTATGAAGGATCTCTGATGAAAACGTCCAACGCGCGAGAAGAGATTTGGTTGGGATGATTCCCGCTTCTTCGTGTCCGCGCGAACGGATGCGGCCATCAATCACCTGTGTTGTCGCGGGCTTTCCAAGATCGTGACAAAACGAGCCGAGCACAACGGAGTACGCTTCCCGTTCGCTAAAACTGCGTGCAGAATCACGGATGATGCGCGCTGCTTCGTCGATCACCATGAGCGAATGGACCCACACATCCCCTTCCGGATGCCATTCCGGTTCCTGTTTCGTCCCAATGAGCGCTTGAAGCTCCGGATAATCGCGTTCGATAATGCCGAGCTCACGCGCGAGCGTCCATCCGATCGATGGTTTTTCGGCCATGAGAATCAATTTCCGAATCTCATCTGTCACACGTTCTTTTGAGAGCGTCGCGAGATCGCCGCGTGCAACCATGGAATGCATAAGCTCAAACGATTTGGGTTCAACCGCGAAATCCAGACGCGCTGCGAGCTGAATTGCACGATAGACGCGGAGTGGATCGTCGACGAATGTTTTTGGATCGACAACGCGCAACCGTTTTTCATCAAGATCTTTTTTTCCGCCGAACGGATCGACAAGCGTTCCGTCTTTCACGTCGATCAGCATTGCGTTCACCGTGAAGTCACGACGACGCGTCGCTTCTTCGACCGTCATGTTCGGATCTCCTTCGACGACAAATCCCTTGTGTCCGCTCCCCGATTTGGACTCGCGTCGCGGCAAGGCGATATCGACAAAGCCGCTGCCTGCAGGAATCCGGAAGATACCGAATGCCTTTCCGACCGAGTGAATCTGCCCCGGAAATAATTGATTCAACAGCGTTTCAAGCTTCTCGACGAGCACGCCATACACTTCAAGATCAACATCATGCGACAACTCGCCTCGTAACGCGTCACGCACAAAGCCGCCTACGAGATACAGCTTGGGGACCTCGGCGGCGAGTTTCTTCAATATCGGCGCGGCGGGATGTTCTTTCCAAAATTGGCTCAACAGATCTCTCTGATCCACCTGAAACGGATTTTGCATGAAGACATCATACTATACCTACTCCTTCGGCGGCGCGATCTTCGAAACGGCACGGATCAAAACCCAGCCGGCGATGGTGAGGAATCCGATGTCATCTAACCAGCCCATCAGCGGAAGGATGTCGGGCAAGAGATCGATAGGCCAGAGGAGATAGACGAGCGCGATCACGAGAAGCGCCTTCGGTTTCCAGTTTGTTTTTGGGTCCTTCAGGTAGCGCCAAATTGAACGCCAGTCGGGAATAAAAGAGTTGCGGCTCATAATGCGAGAAGGCCTTTCATGGCGTCATACGGAATGCGGACTTCACTCGGTCCCGCAGCGTACGCAGCGACTTGATACGGCGTAAAAATGATGACGAGTTCTTTTTCGGTGAGATACCAGGTTGTGTAATTATCCTCCTTCGGACCTGCACCGGATTGCATCCATTCATCATCAGTGAATTCGGCCTGCGTATTTCGTTCCGTCAGTTCCGTGATGGCGTAGTCCGAAACGAATACGAGACCTTCTTCCGGAGATGTGAAGAGGTCTTTGAACATCACTTCTTTTTTTGTGGAGAGATCAAAGACGACCGTGTCATAAAAGGCGTTCGGGTGTGCGCCTCCGGTGTATTCGCTCCCTTCCATCACGATGCTAAAGCGTCCGAACGCGCCGGTGTACACATCAAAATCTTGTCCGAGAAACCAGTTGGGTTCGTTCGGAATCTCGCTGGACTCGTTTTCGAATTCTCCCTGGATCTTTCGAAATTCGGCGATGCGATCCTGTACGCGCTGTTCGATCAGTTCGTTAAACGCGGCTTGAATGTCGGCGTCCACGAATCCGTTCATGCGCGGATACGACACGTCGATCTCATAGCGTGCGGCTTCTTCATGGATCGTCTCTTTGACGAAGAGGCTGGCATCGATCTTTGTAGCGGGAGCCGATGGAGCAACCGCAATAATCGGGGTTGGAGTCGTGGCAACGGGCTCTGGGCAGCCGGCACCGAGAATGGCAACGGTGAGCAGGCTCGGGACGAAGAGATGTTTCATAGCGAGAGTATAGTCAGTCGAGTCTTGAAAAGCGAGGTCAGGCGTGGTTTCATGACGAGCGCATGGATGGGTCACGATTACGGCTTCTTACGCTCAACACCGGCCTGTTCCGCCTTCGGATCGGACCGTGGTCTTTTTTGGATCCCATTCCGCACACGGCCGCCCGTATCCATCACATCGCGGACGCCGTCCGCGTCCATCAGCCTGACGTTATCGCCTTCCAAGAAGTGTTCGCGGATCGCGACCTCGACCGCCTGCACAATGAGCTCGCCGCTGACTATCCGCATTACGCGTCCAGCCGCGATCATATCCCGTCCCCGCGTATCCGCGCCCATTCGGGTCTGTGCGTGTTCTCCCGCTTTCCCCTCAAAAACCAACGTCACGAGATGTTCCAGGACACCTCCCTTGATGAACGCCTGTTTGTAGGACGTGGATTCTTGGCAGCGAACGTCGAGTCCCCTATTGGCGTGGTTTCGGTGTTTAACATGCATCTCACGTCCGGTGGAATCTTCCGTGATCCGCGCGGAGCGGCGTTCGTCGGCATTCGCAATAACCAGGTTGACCAACTGACGGCCGCTGGAAACGCAGCAACATCTCCCATTCGTATCATTTTAGGAGATCTAAATGCTGGACCAGCCGTGTCGGAAGAAAATTATGCGCGCGTCCTCGCGAACGGGTTTCGAGATTCATGGGACCTCCATCCCGAAACCATCACACGTCTCAAACACGTCACATGGGAAAATGCGAACCCTCTCACCGGTCGCGAACTTCATAAGACCGAAGCGCCACAACGTATCGATCATATTTTTCTCCATCCCGATACGCTGAATCACGTCACCGTAGGACGCGCCGAGATCGTCCTCCATGAACCGCGCGTCATGACCCCCCGCGGACTCGTGACCGTGTCAGACCATTACGGCGTGCTTGTCGATCTGGAAAAGAAGATTTAGGATTGAAACGTCCCTTCACGCCAAGGAGCCTCATGTCCTCCCCCGCTCTTGCGGTCAATTTACTTCGTACGCAGGATCTCATCGGCATCAAAGAGCTTCTCTTCACGGTAGACGGAACGGCACAGGATTATGATGCGTTCCTCCGGCCGATCGACGTCACGTGTCCGGATCCGGTCGCGCTTGTGGTCCGCGTTAAGATGTTTAACGCGCTTCGGAAAACGGGATTTCATCTCGAACCTCATGGCGAAACGAGTAGCCAGGCTCGTGTATGGATCCTTTCCCAACAGGAAGCGAAACAACAGATGGACGCCTGGACACGTGCGCTTGAAGCCCTTCCGGCAGATCTCTAACCTCCGCAACCTCGCGGAGTTTTTCTTTATGGTTAAAAACGAACAGCTTTACAAAGAAAACAATGCGCCTATACTAAAAATATTCTTCGTCTCATGCATTTTATTCCTAACGCTCTATCACTATGAACATCATCTGGTTCCTCATCATCGGCGCACTTGCGGGTTGGATCGCTGGGAAGCTCATGAAAGGAAGTGGGTTCGGTCTGCTCGGAAACATCGTCGTTGGAGTGATCGGCGGAGTGATCGGCGGATTCCTGTTCGGCCTTGTCGGTATCAGCGCGTACGGACTCATCGGAGATCTCGTCATGTCGGTACTCGGCGCCGTGGTTCTCCTCTATCTCGTTTCTCTTTTCCGCGGCGGGGCACGCTCCTCGTGAGCGTGACTGCTCGCAAAACGCCCGACGAACTGTCGGGCGTTTTGCTATCAAAATACTTCGTGCTCGACAACGTGAACGACGTGAAGGTCATTGTGACGCGGCTCCACGCCGGAAAGGCGGGAGATGATGCGTTCAAGACGCGGAAAAAAATCCACGCGGGCCAAAATCGGATTCATCCAACCGACGGTGATGCAATAATACCGATCGTAGGGCGACGCGTGATGGATCGCATGGTGTTCGGGAGAAAGAATGAGCCCCGCGCGTTGCAATGCTCGAACAAACGCAGGCTGATGTTTCCGATGTGCCCACTTGTGAAATTGATTTGTTGCGAATAACCCGAGTGCCGTTGACCATACGAACGACGAGAAAAGAAACAGAGCCATCGTCATCGGACGGCCGATCAGAAACAAAACGAGCGGCGTGATCAGAATGGCCGACGCGAAACAATTTGAGCCGTTGGTTTCGATGGGATCATGCCGCGTGATTGCCGTTTGATCGACGTGATGTTCGCGGAATGTACGGATAAAAAGCTTTCCCACGATCGGCGTTGATGCACTGCCCCACGTGTCTCCCATCCAGTGTACAAATCCTGATACGAAATCCGCGGCGATATATCCCAAAAAACAAACACACATGAACAGAATGACGCGCCCGCCGATAAACGGTGCGATCCTCCACAATAGATATCCTTCGAGGATAAAAAAGAAAACGATGCCCAGGACATCGAAGATACGATTTTTGACATCGTAGTCCGCAAGCGTTGCGCGGAGACTTTTTGCGGAAAAAGACTTCATTTGTCCAAGAGCATATGCGATTTCGACCGAATATTCAAGCGTTCTAGGCTGGATCTGCTTTTATTTTATCGACCCCGCTTTCAACACCAGCCTCGCCACACGGATTTCGTCGTAGCTAAAATCTTCACCAACGATTTGTCGTACAGGTGTGAGCATGTCGCTTCCCGTTTTCTCAAACGCCGCTTCGATGCGGGAAAGACGATCCGGAGTGCACGCGATGTGAGAGACGTCGAGCGTCTTTCCTTGATCAAGCGCTTTTTCGAGATGTTGTAATACGGTTGCGAGACTCAATTTTCGCATGAGTGCAATGCGATCGAGGGATAATTTCATTTCAAACAGGCGGACCGTTTCTTGAGCTGTTCCGGCTAATGCACGAACGGCCGGCTTTGAACGACGTGCGACAGCTTCTGGAAGCGGTTGCTCCGAAAGTCCCCTTGCCTCGGCGTAGGCGCGAATAATCTTCAAAAATCCGGGGCCATATTGTCTGAGTTTCTGTCCGCCGACTCCGGAGATCCGTGACAGCGACTCAGTACTTTGCGGATAGATGCGCGCCATTTCCTGCAACGTTTTATCACCAAAAATAATGTATGGAGGCACGTGAAAGGATTCCGCGAGTTGGCGGCGGAGGGCGCGGAGTTCTTCGAAGAGCATCTGATCGAATTCGACCGAAGCTTCCGCTGCCGGCATTGACTCCGCGCGCGGCACACACACGTCACACGCTCCGCATGATTGTTCGGACCATGTTTCGCTGAAGTATCCGAGAAGAAACTTCCGACGGCACGAACGGAGTTCACCATACCGCATCATTTCTTGCAGCTGTGCGCGGACGCGTTCACGTTCTTCCGGATCTTCCATTTCGCGGATGAAAAATTCGTGTTTGATTTTATCACCGGCGGAGTAGAAGAGGAGACAGTCGCTCGGCAATCCATCGCGTCCCGCGCGTCCGGTTTCTTGATAGTAGCCTTCAACGCTCTTCGGGAGATCCATGTGAACCACGAGGCGCACGTCCGGCTTGTCGATTCCCATGCCGAACGCGATTGTCGCCGCGATCACGGGAATTTGGTCGCGGATAAATCGTTCCTGCACGCGACTTCGCTCGGTTGCCGAAAGCCCTGCATGATACGCAGCCGCTTTGACACCGTTTGCAACAAGATCCGCAGCCACTTTTTCGGTTCCTTTGCGCGAAAAACAATAAATGATGATCGCTTCGTTCGGACGACTCCGAACTTCGCGGAGCAATTGATCAAATGCCTTTTTCTTTGGCACGACCCGATATGTCAGGTTCGGCCGATTAAAGCTGGACTGAAAAATCCGACCGCCACCAAGCTTCAAATGACTCACGATATCGCTACGCACGCGCGCGTTTGCCGTCGCGGTCAGCGCGATGACGGGAATGTTCGGAAAATAGTGACGCAACAAATCGAGGTTCCGATAATCCGGACGAAAATCATGGCCCCATTCGGAAATACAGTGGGCTTCATCGATGGCAAACAGACTGATGCGAAGCGATTGGAGAAACTCGCGGACACCAGACTTCGCGAGACGCTCCGGCGCGAGATACAGAAGCTTCAGTTTGCCGTTCTTCGCGAGCATTTCAACTCTCGCGACGTCCGCAGGGGGCAAAGAGCTGTTTAAAAACTCTGCGGCGATTCCGTTCGCCCGTAGCGCGTCCACCTGATCCTTCATGAGCGCGATGAGCGGCGAAATCACGACGGTCAGTCCCTCAAACTTGAGCGCTGGCAATTGATAACACAGCGATTTTCCGCCACCCGTCGGCATCAAGACGAGTGCGTCCTTGCCCGAAACACAGTGTTCCACGACTTCCTGCTGGAGCGGCCGAAACGCATCGTATCCAAAGTGTTTTTTGAGGAGATCAAGCATGTGTCTTTAATACCGCTATCATGGAGCTTAGAAGGGATCAAGCGTACAGAACAAACACGACCTGGAATAGGCCGTGTGTTGTTGGAAAATCTTGGACTGTTCCTGGAGAGATTACTACGGACATGGCGCGAACTCGCAGTTCGGCCCCTGGCGCCCAACCGAACTCCCATCCGGACAGATCTTCGCCTCCATCGTACAGGCGACGGGTCCAGGCGAGGACGGCGGAACGACTGATTCCGACTTGCATCCTGCGCCGAGAAAGATCAAACCAAGAAAAAGAGGAAGAATGTATTTCATTTTTTCATTGTAAAGTAAAACGTGACTCGTTGATAGGTTGGATGGATACAGAATAGATTGATAGCATAGGCATATCTATGCGCCGTTTCTCTTCTCTTTTCCTCCTGCTCTTGTTGCTCACGACGCTTGCCGGACATCCAACGACACTCCTCGCCGCTCCCGCCCAAGGATCGCTCATCAAACTCGCCTGCCCTGCCGGTGCCGCTCCGGATCATTCATGCAAAGCTGTTTATTTTTACGGTCATGACAATCGTCGTCACGCGTTTCCGAATGAAAAAATCTATTTCACCTGGTACACCGGTTTTTCTACGGTCCAGACGGTGAGTTCATCGTTCCTCGCTTCGATCCCGCTTGGCGGCAACGTGACGTATCGCCCCGGATCAAAGATGGTGAAGTTTCAAACGCTGAATAATGTCTACGCCGTGGGATTGGATGGAACCTTGCGTTGGGTCAAAACAGAATCCGTCGCAACATCGCTCTACGGAGCTGATTGGAACAAGAAAATCGATGATCTTTCTGATGCCTTCTTTTCGGATTATCGATATGGAGCTGACATCGACACTGCGAGCGACTATGACAAGTCCGCGGAACTCGCCGCAGCGACAACGATCGATAATAACTTGATCAGTACGTCCCGTTCCGAACGAATTGTTACGAGTCGCGGCGCATTTGATGCGGAGATTGTGACGTTGCACAAAAATCGCTTTGAGATGATCACGGACACGGGTAATACAACGGACTGTACGAACAACTGTACGGTGAAATCGCTCGGTGAATACGTTGCAGAGAATGCCGCAACGATCGGGATTCATGGAACGTACTTTTGCCCGCCGGAATACGCGGATTGCGCAGGAAAAACGAACACATTCCTCTGGCCTGTCTATAACAGCGCAGCCGGAGTGATGATCAATGCATCGAGTCTCCCCGTCCACGAAGGACCGATGTACGCGACGACAAAAGACGGGCAATCCTTTTTCTATCACCGCACAAAAGATCTTCAGAATATCGCAAACGTGGCCGCCGCGATTTCAAATTATCCTTCACTGATTGAAAACGGACAGATCGTCGTTGAATCGGAAGCGCGTCTCGCAGAAACGAATCCAACAACGAAAAGTATTCGCGGTGGAATCGGTTTTAACGATCGATTCATCTATCTCGTCATCGTCCACAGCGGAACCGTGACCGATCTCGCCTACGTCATGCGAACGCTCGGCGCCACAAACGCCCTCAACCTCGACGGAGGAGGAAGCGCTGCGCTCTGGTACGAAGGGGCGTACATTGTCGGACCGGGAAGAGCGTTGCCGAACGCGGTTTTGTTCAAGCAGAAATAGTTCCTCAGACATAAAAAACGCGACTCTGCTCGGAGTCGCGTTTTTTTCTATCCTCTTTATCAGCCCATCACCTTCGCCATCACTCCTCCGAACTCCTGATCCGTGGCTTCGGTGCCGTCCAAGAGCGCGAATGGGTGTGCGTTCCAATATGGAAGAGATTTCATGTTCTTGCGTGTAACACGTTCTGCGAGATCACGGTCTCCGTCGGTGTACTTTGAGAAAAACTGAACACCGCCTTCAAAGATTTCTTCCGAGCTCTTCATCACGCCGTCCTTCACATCGAACTTGCAGACAGGACCCTCAGCCGTTTCGAGACCGACGTCATTCACGTGATCCCCTTCAAACGGCATCCCACAGGTAATACAGGTTTTCATAGCTCTTTCTGATTCAGGAATAATTCTTGATAGGGATCATACAAAGGGCACATGGAAAAACCAAACGCTATGTTCGAATGGTGGTCTCAAAATTGAAAGGAATCATACAGGCTTCTATACTGGGGCTGATATGAACATAGACCGTCCGTCTCTTCCGGAGGCATCATCAACCTCGTCAGGATCCGATAAACGCACGGTTCTGGATCGGGTTTTTCGATACCTTCCGGCCGGGTCTCGACGTATCGCCGGTGCAATGGCGCTTGGCGCGATGGAGATGATGTCAGATGGAGGGGAAAAGGTGGAGGCATTGAGTCAGGCGAATGACCTTGTACAAGAGCAGAAAAAAGACCAACTCATACGCACAATGGAAGCAGAAGAAGCCACGATACGAACGGAAAAAATTGATGAAATCCGGAAAAAAATCCGCAATGGGTAATACAAAAATCCGACCTCTTGGGTCGGATTTTTGTGGGGTCACATCGTCGAGGATGTTAGAACCGCTATAGCAAATACGCCACCGTGCTCTTTTATTCCAGACTATTGAAACTACGAATAGACAACGTCAGAAACGTTTATCAAAAACGTCCGATCACACGATCATTTTTTGTTACAGTTTCGAAAACCAATTTTTTAGAATGGCGTTTCGTTCATCCGTATGTTCAATGAGCGCGTGATCATCGCCTTTAAAAGTAATGAGCTTTCCTTTTTTCAATTTCTTTTTCATTTCTTTTGCATCCTTGAAAGAAGTTCGGGAATCTGGATTTGAATGCATAAGTAAATACGGAATGTTTGGGAGATGGGGCGCGAAGGATAATGCACTTCGTCTTGCCAATTCATCCTCACTATCAGGATTGAACATTTTCTTTTTCTTCAGCATGAGATACATATCTGGCCGCTCCTTTTTTAGATTACGAAAATCATATGCCCCACTTACAGACGCGAGTCTTCGTATCGGAAGCCCGTCTTTTAAGTTCTGTAAAACCATCATGGCGCCGCGAGATACGGCAAGCGCACCTATCCGATCGAAATCCAGATTCCAATCTCCATTTCTGAGACTGGCTAATAATGCTGGCATATCGGCTGAATCTTTTCCGCCATATTCGTCTTTCCCTTCGGAATTCGGACCGCCGGAATACTGCGAGCCGAAGACGGCAAAACCAGCTTCTGCCAAAGGCATGAAAAAATTAGCGATCGTGCGGTTTTCTATCGCGGCGAAGTCACCCGTGCCGCCACGGTAAAACAAAATAAGCGGAAGCTTTTTCTTGCTAATGGGAAGCACTCCGACAGCTTCAATAAATCCGTTTGGGGAACGGTAAAGAAACCTGTCAACATGCAACGATTTGAAACGCTTTATTGTATGGATCATACGAAGAACGGTAGCGCATGCCGTTGGTTTTATCAACGGATATAGATAAAAATTCTGCTATTCGGACTGATAAGAAACTCTCTTGCATGTACAACTGAAACACATGTGCTTCTGATTTGGATGTCCTACGCGCTAATAAGCGGAAAAAATCGTCAAAAAACAGAAGTCTATCTCAGAGATGCGCTTGGATCGTCCCGTAGCCCACACCATTGACTATTTTAATTGTATCTACTATGTTGCCTGCGCAAGACAAGGCAGGCGCTAACATGTGACACGTGTTATTTCGCAGAAAGTTAAAGAGGAACCAGATGATCGAGCAGATGCAAGCGTGCAAGGGCAAGGGCGGCTGTACCACCTGCAAGGGAAAGGCGTGCAAGCCCAGCATCAACCTCGGGCGAATCCCCCGCGAGCGTGCGGAGACGGCCATCGCAGAACTCGACCTCACGATGGTCAAGTGGAAGCTGATGGACAAAAACGAAGGGAAGGGGTGGGACTGCGACAAGACCGATGATGTCGAGGTCCGCTACAAGCGGTTCTTACTCCTCAATGCGACGGTCCCCAACATCGACATCGTGCCAACAGTGGACGTGGACACGATGTGGCACTACCACATTCTCGACACCCAAGCATACGCCGTGGACTGCGAGAAGATCTTCGGTGAGTTCTTTCACCACTTCCCGTACTTCGGTCTGAGGGGGCCGGAGGATGCAGCGGATCTCCAGCGAGCATTCAGGGCGACCTGCGCGCTATACGAGGAGACGTTCGGATCTAGCTACTTAACCTGAAACACAGCCTCATCCTTTGCCCGCGTACAAATCTGGTACGCGGGCGTTTTTTTGATCAACTTAATTAAAACCTTCGAAATTTTGAAAAGCTACCCTCGGTGGACACAGACACCCCGAGTGCGTCCATCGCCCAAAACGAGGTGAATTAAACGAGCGAGAATATCCAAATCGAAAACGGCGAGGAACTTCTCTTTCAAAAGCAAAACCGGAGCATTAACGGCTCCGGTTCTCCTGGGGTGGCCAACGGGGCTCGAACCCGTGACCGCTCGGACCACAACCGAGTGCTCTACCAATTGAGCTATGGCCACCGTAGTGCGTTCGATGAGGATCGAAGCGTCGGGAGCGTATCGGATTTTTCAGGCGATGTCAACGGTTCTTCAAAAACAAAACACGGTCCGAAGACCGTGTTTTATCGTGGAGAATTTCCTATTTCCCCAACTTCTCAAACGCCTTCATGACTTCGAGCGGGACGGCGAACACGATGGTGTTGGACTGGTCGCTGGAAATATCGTTGATCGAGTTGAGTGTGCGGAGGTGGAGAGCGGCGGGGTTCCGACCGAGGATTTCAGCCGCCTTGGAAAGGTTTTCTGCGGCGAGCACTTCACCTTCGGAGCTGATGATCACAGCGCGACGTTCGCGTTCCGCTTCCGCTTGCTTTCCGATGGTCCGAACCATGTCGTCCGGGAGCTTAATATCTTTGAGTTCGACGTTGAGGACTTCGAGACCCCACGAGAGCGCGTTCTTCTCGACGATTTCGAGAATGCGGTTCGCGGCTTGATCGCGCTGCGAGAGGAGTTCGTCGAGCGTGAGTTCACCGACGGTGTTGCGCATCGTCGTCTGCGCGAGCTGTGAGATGGCGTTCCAAAAGTTTTCAACTTCGAGAACCGCTTTTCCGGCGTCCACCACCTTATAGTAGATGACGGCGTTGATGCGGCATGACACGTTGTCGCGTGTAATCGCTTCCTGGTCCGGGACGTCCACGGCTTTGACGCGGATATCTACCTTCTTCATGGACTGGAAGACCGGGATGATGATTCGCCAACCTGGCTCCACGATCCCACTGAACTTCCCGAGCGTGAGTTTTACGCCGCGCTGGTATTGGTTGACCTGACGGACTGTAATGATCAAAAAACCCACAATCCAGGGCAAAAGATAGAGAAATTGCATATGATCAATAGGGTACGGTTGGACTGTTGAACCGTCAATCAGGATTGACATACCGCTATTGACAAAAGAGCCGTTTTGCTATATTTATATCCTTCGGCGCACAACCGCCCGCCGAGCGGTTCCTTCACATCCGAACCAAGGGTTCGACCCACCATCTTCTGGGAGCCTGCTGATGAAAAAAACCGTCTGCATCCTTGCATCACACCGGGACATTCTCGATAGCAACTGGACAGGCGCTGCCCGCAACATCCGCAAATTCGCGGAAGCGTATGGCGACGTCACCAAAGCGTTTGTCTGGACGGAGCGTCGGCATGTCAAAAGCGACATGCTCCGGTATTGGGACGAGCAACAGGACTACGACGTCCAGCCCGTCACGCGTGACACGAATATCTCTGTCCGAATGCACAGAAAGGCGACGGAGTTTGCCCACGCCATGTGTGACGGTGAACGCACCGTCGTCCTGGTCATCAATGGGAAACTTGATCGCGACCTCATCCTTCTCGTCGCGGAAATGCGTGTATCGCATGTCCGCACGGTTGCGATCGTTCTCAATGAGAATCCCGCGCGCGAGGACCTGCTCAAGCTGCTCGACGTTGTCGTGTTCTATCACGACATGCCGTCGGGCCAACCGACGTGGATTTATCCGCGATCGGAACCGAACCTGCTTCCCCCGATTCCTCTCGACGTCTTCGATCAACTCGAACGCGAGCAGGGAAAAATTGCGAAGGATGTCGAAAAAATCCTGGGCGTGTCGACGGACTCCGCGTCAAATGCGGATGCCGTCCGGAACGAATTCCTCCAACGGATTCGCACCGAATCCGCGCCTCTCTCCGACATTCCGAAAGCTATTCTCGCCATTCTGCGAAGACGGCCGCGACAGCCGCAATGGTCTACCGTCATTGACGTCGACCGGATGCGCAAAAAACTCCTGAATTACGGGATCCTCGAACCGACATTCGATATCGCCGTAGCGCTCCTCTGTGCTGAAGGCTCCCTGCATCGAAACAGCGAGCACATGATCGAGTACGCGCGCCCCATCGACGCATGCGTCCACGGACTCGCAACGGAGCTCTGGGAAGAGCTTACGGTCAACCGTCCGCGCAAGATCGCGGACGATATGATCAGTGCCATCGAAATCGCGTCCACGAATGATGCGAAGCGGCTTCCGATCGAGATTCTTCCCGATCTTCGGCGGTATGAACGGATCCGAAAATTGGATCCGCTCGCCAGGCGACGCGTCTACCTCGCCTGGGGCATGTCGTTCGACGACATGGCGCCCTTCGAGGAGAAGCTCAAGGGAATCGTCGGCGAACACTGGAAGCCGCTCCTCGCGCCTCCACGCCGAGTCCCTTCTCTTCCCGGTGCTCCCAAGAGACCCGGACCTGACCCGCCAACAAAAAAATTACAGCGGGCCTCCTAAACAAAAATCCTCCGACCACTCTGGTCGGTTTTTTTATACAAAAACAGTCTCGAGATCGAGACTGTTTTCATGGTGCCCCCGGGTGGAGTCGAACCACCATCCCACGGCTTAGAAGTCCGGTGCTCTATCCATTGAGCTACAGGGGCATGACGCGCCATCCTATCCGTTTTCGACCAAAAGATCAACCCTCCCCGCCCTCCCGTCTTCTGGCGTGAAAAGCAGTGTGTACTTCCTTTAATTGCTGGTTGGTGACGTGGGTGTAGACCTGCGTCGTCGTGATGGAGGAGTGACCCAGCATCGCCTGCACGCTTCTGATGTCGGCCCCGTTCATCAGGAGATCGGTCGCAAACGAGTGGCGCAGCGTGTGCGGTGAAACTTTTTTCGGAATCCCCGCGACCGAGGCATAGTGGCGCACGAGACGTTCGATCGATCGCGGCGTGATCGGTTTCGCCTCTTTCGTGTTGCTCCTCGCGCGATCATGACGCACAAAAAGATGCGGTGCTTCGTCCTCGCGCTGATCGAGATATTCTTTCAAGTGATGCCGCGCTTGGTGCGACAAAAAAACGACGCGTACCTTATCGCCCTTGCCGCGCACGGAAAATTCTTCGCGGGTCAGATTGATCTGGTCTTTTCGGAGGTTCGTCAGTTCAGAAACGCGCATTCCGGTTGAAAAAAAGAGTTCGAGGATGGCGCGGTCGCGCGCTTTTAAGATCGGCGTTGCGTCGCTCTGCGCGGGTGCATCGAGTAGGCGTTCAAGATCCGTCGCATCCAGAAACGACGGTTCACGCGAACCTTGTTTTGCGAGTTCGATCTTTTCTGGCGCCATGGTCTCGATGTCGTGACGGGCGAGATACTTCAAAAAGGATCGGAGCGCGATCAGGTGATAATTCTGCGTGTTCTTTTTCAGCGGTCCGCGACGCGGATCCTCAAGGCGATTTAAATAGAGCCGATACTGACGCACGGTTTCGGATTCGATGTCGTTTGCGAGCGGATCTTTGGCCCAGTTGATGAAACGCTGAAGATAAAATTCGTAGTTGCGAACCGTGAGACTTGATCGTCCTTTTTCAATCTCGAGGTATTCAAGAAACGGACGAAGATGCATGGAAAGTTTTTTCGCGACCATGACGGGATTGTACTCATGCGTCGGAAAACGGACAACTCGGACAGGGGGAAGAAAAAGTCCCGAGGGTGTCGGGACTTGAAAAAGTCTCACTCTTTGACTGGCAGACAGCCAAATGATGTGCCGTTGGACGGATCGACAGCTTCGACGGCCGTCGGAACGAACGTGGCGTTGCCCCGATAGCTGCTGAAGGGACTGTTAAGGAAGAGAATCGTACGAGCCCAGAGGAAATCGCTTTCGATGTCGAGCGACACCTCTGACGAAAACGCTGGATAGGCCGCGTACCTTCCGCGACGCGGGCTGCTCCCCGATTTCGCAAACACCTCCTTCAGATCCTGCGAGAGAATCATTGGGTTGTCTTTGTTGATCTCGGCAGCGAACAAGGCGCTCTGCCATGTTGCCTCGTCCTGCTTTTTCCACTCGCAGACAGGGACGTACCGTTTCTCCGTTCCCCATTCTGCGCACAGCGACTTGATCTTCGCGAGAAGATCGTCGCTGGGCTCATGGAGGGTGAGATACCCGAACAGGTAGCCAACGCGCATCTCCTCGAGTACGGGCGGAGGATCTTTTTCTTCCGCCATCTCATCCTCACTCTCTTCCGCAGGCGCCCATCCGTCAGGCGTCACGATCGAAAAGAGGACATTGCAATCGCCGCAGTCCATCTCACGGAGATCCAGGGAGAACACGTCCGCATGCGCCGTGAGCGCACCGAACTGTTCCGCTCCTTTTGCGAGGCACTGCTTGATCAGAGAGGATTCCCCCGGAACAAAGACGTTTACCCGAGGTGTTCCCGACTGCGCGAGATCGATCCGTCCTGTCGTTCGAATCTCCTCGCCGACCATGCTCTGACTACACCCCATCACCCCGGTTGCGCCGAGGATACAAACCAGCGCGAAACGTTTCATGACCACCTCCCGAGGGGTGAAAACCGATAAGAAAAGTGTAAGGTCCTGCTTTAACGATGGGGCCCGCGCACTCCCGTGTCAACTCAATAAAAAAACCGGCGAGTCAGTCTGACTCCGCCGGTTGTACCCGCTCATCGAGCGTGAGCACGATGACCTCTTCTTCGAGCGTATCGAGAAGCTGAAACAGATTCTGCTTGTACCCTCTCCCGCATCTTGTGCAGAAGTGGCCAAGATGGTTTTCCTGATGATAGGTAAGGTCCGTGCCCGGCCTACTGATAAGGATTCTTCGTCCCATGCACCGTTTACACCGCTTCACGAATTCAGCGCTCTTCCATTCGATCTGAAGCGCGTAGAACCGCTTCTTCAGTTTCTGGAAATGCCGATAGTCATGCCAGCGCTGTCTCAGAGAGTCTTTCCACTCCGCCCATGTTAACCCTCGGAACATACACCCTCCCTCTATCCTCCAAATACCAGAAAACAGTCGTATCGTCAATAACTCGACCCGTCGACTCTTGCCAATTTCCCTTATATTTGATAGCCTCTTCGTACTAATGAACTACGTCCGTCCGGTTTCTACTGGATGAGGCGCGAACCCGGGACCATTCGCCCAAGAGATAATTCGCAAGGATTGCTCGTGGGCGAACGATTCCGACAAAAACATGTTGGACGCCACAAAAAAGAAACGCGTTATCGAGAAGTTTAAGACCCACGCCACGGACACCGGTTCGCCGCAGGTCCAGATCGCGATCCTGACCGAAGAAGTGAAGGATCTTACCGAGCACTTGAAGGGTCACAAGAAAGACTTCTCCTCGCGCCGCGGTCTCATCAAAAAGGTTGGCGAACGCCGCCGCCTCATGAAGTACCTCAAGCGTGAAGACGCCAAAGCGTACGACGAGCTAATGAGCAAACTGAAAGTGTAGAAGAAAAACGACCCTCCAGGGTCGTTTTTTGCATATAAAAAAGGAAGATCTTTCAGGATCTTCCGAGAGTTCACATTCGTTTTTTCAATTTCAAGAGCGTTTGACCAAGCATCACCTGATCCCCCTCTTTTAAACGATAGCTCTTTTTGATTCTTCTCGCGCCGTCATGCCACTCCGGCGTGGATACCATCGTCCCGCACGTCGAACCTTCGTCAAGAACTTGCACCGCTTCTTTTTCAACTCGAAAAGCTGCATGCTTGTGTGATACGGATTCGTCGTTATCAAGTGAGAAATCCGCTTGTCCTCCCCTGCCGACAACCGTCTCTCGTTTGCTAGAAAGTGGGATTTCGGTTCCCTTCATACTCCCACTTATGATTTCAAGGTACCAACCTTCTGATGCTCCTTCGATGGGGATTATCTCGAAACGACCCTCTAAAATGGCTTGCAGTTTCTCGCGACACAAGATTCTTTTTTCGACGAGAATCATGAATTTTGCGAGCTGGCCGAATGTTACTTGTTCTGACACTTCTCTATCCTCCTCTGTCCTTCTTCGCACTCGAATGACGGTGACGGAACATCCATTGACGCCCTGCGCTACGAACGGGGAGAGCGTTCTTTCTATAACAGAACGCCTGTCTTTTATCAAGAGTGGACTCTAAATCCGATTTCCTCTGATTCTCCTGCGTCATCCTCCAACAACCGATGCATCATGCGAAACACGGATTGAAAACACGCGAGTCGTATTTTTTCTCGAGTTCATCCAGGCGCTTCCGAAGTTCCACGTTTGAAATGATCATCTCACGAAGTTTCGTAAATGTTCGAATGATCTGAATATTGACCATGACAGCACGCGGACTCTTTAAGACGCTCGAGAGCATCGCGATACCTTGTTCAGTGAATGCATACGGAACGTATTTAACATTATAGCCTCTGTTCAAGATCACAATTTGTGATCTTGAACGCTTAGCACTGCTCGTTGCGTTTGAGGTCACAAATTGTGATCTCAAACAGTCGCCAACATATTGAGAGTCTTGACGATTTAAGAAAAATCAGCTATAAGCAAGGCACGTTTTTTTCTAACCGCAAAGACAGAAACCTGATGGTCAGGGTTCATCTCCTGCGTTGAAAAACGCGAGGAGATGGCTCATGGTCGCATACGACGAGGAGTACGATGGTTACGTAAACAGCGACTCTTACGAGGATTGTCTCGAAGGGCGCGAGATCCGGGTGCGCTTCTCCGTGGAGGGCGAAAAAATCTTCGGCCGCGTTCTCCCGCAAAACAAGAGGACACGTCCGGTCGCGACGAAAATCGTGTTCTCCGGCCGTAACTGGCGTGGACCTCTGCCCACGCACGGCCAGGAGCTCATGGTCCGTGTCGTTCGCGACACGAAACCGCACGATCCGGCTCGTGGCGCACTCATCGTGGAGCGCCGTCAAATCGACGGTTCGTGCGGCGGTCAGTGCGCGAAATGTCCGGACTGCGGAAAACATAACGTTCGCCAATTGAGCGAGAGACCTGGAGCGTTCCTTTCCGAGACAACATGTCCGGACTGCAAAGGAGTCTTCGAAATCTTCTGGCCCCGATGACTCTCCGCCCCTCTCATTCGAGAGGGGCTTTTTCATACACGGCCTCGGAGCCTTGCCAAAACAGGCATTTTCGGGTATGGTGGGCGCGATGGAGTTCCATCATTTTTAATACTTTCATTTTGTTTTCATGATCAAACATCTTTCACAGCGCGTCGCCGTTCTTGTTGATGCGCAAAACATGTACCACTCAGCAAAGCACCTTCACGGCGCGCGTCTCAATTTCGGCAAGGCCGTTGAAATGGCCGTTGCAGGTCGTCCGCTCGTGCGCGCAATTGCGTATGTCGCCAAGTCCAAGACCGGCGAAGAAGCTGCGTTTTTCGATGCTCTTAAAGAGGCCAAAATCGAACCAAAGATTAAGGACGTTCAGGAGTTTTCGTCCGGCGCCAAAAAAGCGGATTGGGACGTTGGCATGGCCATCGACGCCGTCATGCTTTCGGAAAAAGTGGACGTCATCATTCTGCTCACGGGCGACGGGGATTTTTGCCCACTCGTAGAATATCTCCACGGTCACGGTGTGATGGTCGAAGTCGTCGCGTTTGGCGAATCGACGAACGCCGGTCTTCGCGAGATCGCCGACAGCTTCACGGATCTCTCTTCTGCACGCCAACTTCTCATGCGCAGCCGCCGCTCTTCCTCAAAGGAAGACAACGATGACGAAAAATCGACGTCCGGCGAGAAACGTATTAAGGTTTCATTCTAAGGTCCGCCCTCCTTCACGAAGGAGGGGTCGGGATGATTCCCCAGGAATCGGTCCGACTCCCCCTTGGTTTTCAGGGGATCTTACACACTCTATCGGTTCGCCGTGAGACATCGATCAGCTGAAGCTGATTTCGTCTCCCGGTGAACCCATCACTATGCAACAGCAGAAAGAATTTTCGATCGAGTGGGGCGGACGAACGCTCACGATCGGAACGGGCCTTTTGGCCCAGCAGGCCAACGGCTCCTGCACGGTTCGCTATGGCGATACCGTTGCGCTTTGCACCGCCACCATGGGAGGTGTCCGCGAAGGTCTCGACTTCTTCCCTCTTCAGGTTGATTTCGAGGAACGCATGTACGCCGCCGGTCGCATCAAAGGTTCGCGTTTCATCAAGCGCGAAGGTCGTCCGACCGACGAGGCCATCTTGTCCGGTCGTTTGATCGACCGCGCGATCCGTCCTCTCTTCGATGACCGGATGCGCAACGAAATCGCGGTGGTCGCGACGGTCTTTTCGCACGACCAGGAAAACGACGCCGACATCCCGGGACTCATCGGTGCCTCGTGTGCGCTCGCGATTTCAGATATTCCGTGGAGCGGTCCTCTCGTCGCGCTTCGTGTTGGTCGCGTGAATGGCGAATGGACGCTGAACCCGACGTACGCGCAGACCAACGAAGGCGGTGTCGATATCGTGGTCGCCGGCTTGGATGGAAAAACGATCATGCTTGAAGCTGGTACCAACCAACTCTCCGAAGACGAGGCGTATCAGGCCATCGAATGGGCGCACGCGCAGATGAAACCGGTCTTCGAGTTGATCGAGAAGGTTCGCGCTGCCGTGGGCAAACCGAAGCAGGACATGCTCTCTCCGAAAACGGAGGAAGAGAAAACGACGCTCGAAACACGTGAGAAGCTTCATGAAACGGCACGTGCCTTCCTCAAGACGCGCGAGGCCACGCTCTTCGCTGTTCCGCTCAAAACGAAGGTTGATCGCAAAAATGCGGTGACCAATTTGAAGCGCGAACTCGACGATCATCTCAAAGCAGAAGGACTCTCGAAAGATGATCGCAAGGTTGCTGCGGGATGTATCGATTCATTCGTTGATAGCGAAATCACGCGCATCATTTTGGACGAAGGTCGTCGCGCAGACGGTCGTGCGCTCGATGAAATCCGTGAGCTCGGCTGCATGGTCGGGATGATCCCGCGCACGCACGGCTCCGGTCTCTTCATGCGCGGTTCGACGCAGGTGCTCTCGTGCATCACGCTCGGCTCGCCCGGCATGGAACAGACGCTCGACACGATGGAGTTCCAGGTAAAAAAGCGTTTCTTTCATCACTACAACTTCCCCAGCTATTCCGTCGGTGAAACCAAAGGAAACCGAGGACCGGGACGCCGCGAAATCGGACACGGCGCGCTCGCCGAACGTGCCGTCATGCCCGTCATGCCGGATCGCGAGACCTTCCCGTACACCATTCGCATCGTTTCTGAAGTCCTCGGATCAAACGGTTCGAGCTCAATGGGTGCGACGTGTGGCTCGACCCTCGCCCTCATGGACGCTGGTGTGCCGATTACGGCTCCTGTCGCCGGTATTGCCATGGGCTGCGCCAGTGACGAGAAAACCGGACGTTTCCGTGTGATTACCGATCTTCAGGACCTGGAAGACGGCAATGGAGGCATGGACTTCAAGGTCGCAGGCACCAAAACCGGTATTACGGCGATCCAAATGGACACCAAGACGCACGGCATCCCGCTTGCGACCGTCAAAGAAACCCTGACCCAGGCGCTTACCGCACGCATGAAAGTTCTCGGTGCGATCGAAGCGGTGATCCCTGCATCACGCGCCGAACTCTCCAAGTGGGCGCCGCGAATCGAAAGCTTCCGCATCAATCCGGATCGCATTCGCGACGTCATTGGTCCGGGTGGAAAAATCATCAACGAGATCATTGCCGAGTGTCACGTTGAAATCGATATCGAAGACGACGGACTCGTCATGATCACATCCGTAAATCCGGAAGGCATGAAGAAAGCCGTCGACTGGGTGAAGCAACTCACCCGCGAAGTCGCGGTCGGAGAAATTTTCACCGGTCCCGTGACACGCGTGATGGACTTCGGCGCATTCGTCGAAATTCTTCCGAAGCAGGAGGGTCTCGTACACATCTCCGAGCTCGCACCGCATCGCGTTGAGAAGGTTGGAGACGTTGTGAAGGTTGGCGATATGGTCTCGGTCAAAGTGTATGAGATCGATTCCATGGGTCGCCTCAATCTCTCGATCAAACGCGCCTCGCCCGACTACAAGCCGAGCGAACACGATGAGAAGCCGCTTCGCAAACCGGGTGGTGGCGGTGGTCGTCGGTTCTAATGAATACAGAGGATGGACAACGTCATTCGTGATGCCTCTCTTCCATCGGCGAGCTTCATCCTCGCCTATGGCGCCCCGTCCTCACGTGGGCGAAATCCAAAGATCCTCGCGCTTTTCGCGGGGATTTTTGCGCTCGTAACGATCATCGCGTTGTCGTTGTTCATCTTCTTTTCGAGCGTCATCATGCCGCGAGACGTCGCGGTCATTGCATTCGTGAAGTCCAATCAACCGCTTCCTGATTCATTACCGATTGAGTGGAAAGAAGCTCGCGACGCCGCAGGCCCGTTCCCCGCATTTGTCGGACTTCGTCGTTCGAATGACACGCTTGTTCCGTTCGCAGTCGTTCCTCGCTGGAGCGATAGCGCATCAACACACAAAACATTTTTCTGGAAAACGCTCGGCGTGAATGATGCAGAAACAGAAACGACGTCTCTTCGTCATCTTGCGGATCGTTCGTTCGATTATCTTCGCGGAAGCTGGCTCGTGATTCATCCATCCGTCTTCCTTGGAGACGCGTCCACGCATGAATCGATCGGAGGTCCGTTCAAAAAATCACGTTGGCGAACGCGTGCATCAATCACCAAATCGACGAGCGAGGTCCGTTCATTTATTGGTGACTCGTATCTCGATCTGTCCGTCATGCCAAATGCATGGACGAATATTCTGAGCGGTCTTGAGGAAATCGAGTATCGCATTCCGGAAGACGTTCGTGCGCAAACCATCCGTTGGGCGCATGGAGCAACCTCGACAGCTATCGCCTTGGATTTTTCGGAACCCATGACGAGCTCGACGCGCATCGCCCTCGCTGCCGCTGCCGGTCTCTACGACGAAGCAACGGTTGCTCTCCCCGATGGCACTTCCCTCGTGGAGCTGCGTGAACCGGTTGAGCTCCTGGCTAGCACGACGTCGAGTGAGTGGAGCCTTGAAAAGGGGGGCATGTTCCAATTAAAAGACGCAGAAGTCCTCTTTTCCACCGGTCTTGTGGCCTGGAACCAGACAAATGTGCCGGATTCTTGCCCCGGATCGCTCGTTGCAGCCTTTCGATTGGAGTTCTCTGGCCAAAATTCAATGATCTTCTTCATAGAGAAGAAAGGGAAACTCGAGATGTGTTGGTGAGTTTATAGATATAAACACCCATGTGGATATAAAAAATCGCTGAGTAAAGCAGCGATTTTTATTTTATCCACAGTTTAGTATTGAGGGGTGTGTAAAAAACGTGTACTATAGGGAGGCACACAACGTTCGTACCTTTTAGCTCCTTCGTCAGTTTCCAGGGTTTGCGAACCGCAACCCTTCTTCAAAGCTCAGGCGGCAAGGCCTGACTCGGATGTGCCTACGGCACAGATCACCTCAAAACTCGTTCCTTTTACTGTTTACTGGGCCGATTGCCGTTATGTTCAACGGACATCGGTTCTGTGCATCGACTCGACCCCCGATCTTGCCACTTGGCATGGTCACTATAAACCAAAAAGCCAAAATAAATTCTCTCGGGTATATCCTCGCTCCGCAAGGAGAAAAAACGGTCTTCGGACCCATTTGAGGCATTACCAGGGTTTGGTCGAGGCAACAGCCCCTTTCTAACACCTAGACACTCGCTGTGTCCCCCTTGTTACGTTGGTCGCGCCTCAAAACGCGAAATCTCTCTCCCTTCATAAGGGAAACCCCAACGCCTACGATTCGGACCCGCGTCCAGGTGTAAGGCCGCGCAGCCATATTTGCCACTAGCAAAAGGGCCCCGTCGCGGCCTTTAAAATATCTCAACCCCAGATTTCGACGCATAACATCGCTGTTCTGCATTCAAAATCTGTTGTTGCAGAGCATTCGCTTCTTTATACGAAGACATTCTGATCCTTGCCCGTTTCGATAAGACTCGCTAAACTTCCTCAAAGCCACCATCTATATGACCCAGGAACTACTGGAACACTTCAAAGGAAAATTGACGGAAGAACGCGCCCGCCTGGAGCAGGAGCTTTCCGACTTCGGAACCAAGGATCCCAAAAATCCCGATCATTTTGAAGCGACGTACCCGGAAAGCGGTGGTAGCTCCGTCGACGACAACGCGGCGGAAATCAGCGAATATGCGGATGAACTCTCCATCGAAGCCCGTCTTGAAAGCGAATTACGCGACGTACAAAAAGCGCTCGCGTTGATCGAAAAAGGCGAATACGGCACCTGCAAGTACTGTAAAAAAGAAATTGATATGAAGCGCCTTGAAGCACGCCCCGCCTCTTCAAGCTGCATCGAATGCAAAAAACTGCTCACGCAGGAGATGTGAAGCACTTCGCTCTCATCGGCGCGATCTTGATCGGTTACATTGCCCTCGATCGCGTCACAAAGCTTGCATTCATGGAACAGTCCGCCGATCGCGGACTGTCTTTGATTCCCGGCGTGCTTGAAACAACACACCATCAAAATTTTGGCGTCATCGCGAATCTTCCGATCCCCCTCATTCTCATCATCGGACTCACATTTTTCGCACTCGCAGTTCTTATCGTGCTTCTTAAGCGCTCCATCGAGACGGGAACGCCAATCGAAACCATGGCACTATCAGGAATCATGGCGGGTGCGCTTGGAAATTTGTGGGATCGACTTCAGTGGGGCTACGTCTTTGATTGGATTCTTCTTTTCAACCGTTCTGTCATCAACCTCGCGGACATTTTTATCGCAGAAGGACTTCTTTTATACATCTTGACGCGTCATCTGAAACACCGTAGCGGTAGATAGAGGTGCGGGATCGCCATCCAGCGAAACCAAAACAGAACAACAAAAACAGGAGGAAGTCATGTATCGATATGCGTATCTGCTCATCGCTCTTTTCGTGCTGCTCGTGGGCTGTCGAGACGGAGTTTCACAACAAGAATACGTCCGTATCGAAGAAGACGTGCCGCATGAATCGGAGAGTGAACCTGAAGAAAGTCGTTCGGTCCGATCGGACCTGATGAAAGCATCGCGCATGTTCGGAAACGAACCCGACGATTCCGAAGATCCTTATACGACCGACGTCTATCTGAATGCGAACTGCGAATTGAATCCGGAACGGATGGAAATCGTCACGCATCAGTACTTCGAAGCGCTGTGCAGCCACATCGTCGCTACGGCACTCGTGGATGATGACGGGGATTTCTACGAAATCGGCGCGTCGTTTGATTGGAACATCGAGGATTCATCGAGCATGACGCTCACGTGTATGAACGGTCCTCACGACAACCATTGTTACGCGATCGCAGAGCGTGATCTCTTCGATAATGGCGGGGAAGAACCGGAAACGGTCGTGATGGCGTGCGTCGAAAACGACTGCGACGAGCTCCAAGGATGTTCCGACACGGTTTGTCGTTCCGTCACTGTCGTGAATGTCGCGAAGATGGAGGGTTCGTGGGCATTCTCGTGGGAAGACACGCTCGATGCAACATTCTTCTTCATGCAAGACGGCCGCTCGTTTTACGATGAGCTCGAAAATCTCAACGGGACGATCCAAAACGATTTCGTTTCGTTCATCTGGGGTGACTATCTCTTTGAAGGAACCCTCGGATCCGATCGAATCACACTCACCGGCACGGTAACAGACCGCATCGTTCTCTCCCCAGCCGGAACATGGTCCGCAACCTATCTCTAATCCCCGACACTCGTCGGGGTTTTTCTTTCCTCCGAGTATTGACTTTCTCTCCAGATGCCGTAGCGGTAGATGTATGCCTGCAAATACATTGACCTCAGCAATTATCGGTCTTGATGCGTATCGTGTTGATGTTGAATGCGATATTTCTCCGGGTCTTCCTGCATTTCTTGTCGTCGGTCTTCCGGATACGGCGGTGCAAGAAGCACGTGAACGCGTGCGGAGTGCGCTGAAACATTCCGACCTTCCGTTTCCGCGGACCAAAATCACGATCAACCTTGCACCGGCGGATCTGCGCAAAGGCGGAACGCATTTCGATGTTGCGATCGCGATGGCGGTACTCATGGCACATGGCGATATTCCGGCTCCACCGCCGGAAGGACGTCTGTTTCTGGGTGAACTCGCACTTGATGGGAGGCTTCGTCCGGTGCCGGGGACACTCTCGGCGTGTCTGCTCGCAAAACAGCTTGGGATTCGTGAGGTGATTATTCCGATGGAGAATGCGCCGGAGGCACTCCTCGTCCAAAACCTCGCGATCCATCCGGCTGCGACGCTGCGAGAGGTCGTGGATCATGTGACGGGAAAGAAAACGATTCCTCCGGCGACGCCTGAGGCGTTTCCGAACAAGACGATCGCGCGAACGTATCCGGATATGGCGGCGGTGCGCGGACAGGAGCAGGCGAAACGTGCACTCGAAGTCGCGGCGGCGGGTGGACATAATATTTTGTTGCAAGGTCCACCGGGTTCGGGGAAGACGCTTCTCGCTCGCGCGTTCCCGGGAATTCTTCCGGAGATGACGCATGACGAAGCGCTGGATGTGACGCGCGTTCACTCCGTCGCGGGACTGTTGCCACGTGATGGGTTTGTCAGCGAACGTCCGTTCCGTGCGCCGCATCACACCGCGAGCGGCGTTGCGCTTGTGGGAGGCGGATCCATTCCGAAACCGGGAGAGATCTCTCTCGCGCATCGTGGTGTCTTGTTTATGGATGAGCTTCCGGAATTTCCGCGCTCCGTGCTTGAGAATCTACGACAACCTCTTGAAGACGGCATCGTCACCGTGTCACGCGCACAAGGAACCGTGATGTTCCCCGCGAGGATCACGCTCGTCGCGGCAATGAATCCATGTCCGTGTGGATTCGCGACAGATCCAGATCGACCGTGCATGTGTACGCCGGTACAAACGTTGAATTATCGGAAGCGACTTTCGGGTCCGCTTCTCGACCGGATTGATCTCATGATCGGTGTCCCGAAAGTTCCGACGGATCGGCTGATTGATCTCGAACCCGGCGAGGGATCGGCCGACATTCGTCGGAGGGTCCAGGCGGCGCGGGACCGGCAACGCGAACGGTTTCGGGATCTCGGCATTGTGACGAACGCCGAGCTCTCAAGTGATCATGTCCGACGTCTTATCCATCCAACCGAGGGAGCGAGATCGCTCCTTGCACGTGCCGTCGACACGTACCGTTTGTCCGCACGGGTGTACTTCCGAATTTTGAAGGTCGCCCAGACAATTGCCGACATTGATGGCGTCAATGAGGTCGATATTCCGCACCTTGCGGAGGCGCTTCAGTACCGTCAGACGACGGAGAACTAATTGTCCGGCGTCCACACCCGAGGGTTGACCAAACTCTTGCGAAATGCTAAGCTTTCGTCACTCAAAATGGGTATTTTCCCTCAAGGAAACTTAAAGAAATAAGCGCACACGGGCCTGTCGTTTGACCCCTCCAGCTGCTCCGAACACACGACGTCCGCGGTTCGTATAAGAGGTTCAATATCACCCCCTTCATCAAACATCTCGCCACCTCCACTGCGATCGCCCTCTTCCGGGCGACTCGTGCCTTGAAGCGTGGATTACAATATCTTTTTGCGGGCCTTGGCCGCCTGCTCGCCCCGGTCGGGCATGTCTTCGTGCGCTGGATCATCCTTCCGGTGTACCAGACCGTGGTAACCCTCCACCTGAAATTCCAACGGACCGCATTGCCGACGCGCGGACTCCTTATTTTCATTGCAAGTAATCGGTATCTTTTTCATACGATCCTCGCGCTTGCGACAGCCGCCACCATTGTGACAAACGTCCAGGCTCGCCAGGTGCTCGCGCAGGACATTGGTCAGAACAGTCTCCTGTACGCGCTCGCGACCGATTCGGAAGTTGAGATCGTTCAAGAAAACGCTCGCGAAGAACAGCTTAATGCCACGCATGATGGCTATCTTGGCGAAGGAACACTCGCGGCCATCCCCCACATTGACTTTGACTACGACACGGAGGATGAGGCAAACCTCGCAACGATCGGCGTTCCAGGTACGATCAGCGCGCCGTCCGTTCCGGAGTCGGATATTGGTACGGCCCGTGCGCCGCGCACACGCACCGAAACCTACGCCGTAAAAGAAGGTGATACGATCGGTTCGATTGCCCAGAATTTCAACGTGAACGTCGGGACGATTTTGTGGAGTAATAATCTCACCGAGCGCCAATACATCCGTCCCGGTGATACGCTCAAAATTCCTCCGGTCTCCGGTGTTCTCGTGACCGTCAAAAAAGGCGACACGATCACAAAACTCGCTTCCCGCTATGATGGAAACGCAGACGAGATTCGCGACTTCAACCGTATCGCGGATGAGTCCACGCTCGCTCTCGGCACCGAAATCATGATTCCGGGCGGTCGTCCGCTGGCTCCGGAACAAACGATCATCGCGATCGCGAGCCGTGCGCGTGAATCCTCAAGCGCACAGGCGTCGGCATTGTCCAATATCAAGAAACCCGCCGATGCGAACGATGCTGCCCTGCCCTCTGCGCGTCTCCTCTGGCCTACGAGCGGCCATGTCATCACCCAGTACTACGGCTGGAAGCATACGGGCGTCGATATCGACGGCGATTTCGCCTCCCCGCTCTATGCAGCCTATGACGGCGTCGTTTCGACGGCCGGCTGGAACACGGGTGGCTACGGTCTCCAGATTGTGGTCAAACACCCGAACGGCATGATGACGCGCTATGCTCACGCCTCAAAAATCTTCGTGAAAAACGGTGAAGCTGTGAAACGCGGACAGGTCATCGCCATGATGGGCTCGACCGGCCGCTCGACCGGTTCCCACCTCCACTTCGAAGCCTACGTGAACGGCAAACGGGTCAATCCCCTCGCCTACATCAAATAAGAACTCCCCGGCCTCTGCGCCGGGGATTTTGTATCTGAGGATTGACGCCTCCTCCATTTTCCTCTATCCTCGGCCCACACATCCTATGACTGAACCCGTCATCACGCGGCTCCCGAAGTCGCTCGTGGAACTCAAATTTGTCGTGACCCCCGAAGAGGCCCAACCGTATTTGGAGCAAGCCGCGCAGGAACTCCAAAACGCGAAACCGATCGCGGGATTCCGCCCGGGCAAAGCGCCGTACGACGAAGTGAAAAAGATTTTCACTGAAATGCGTATCTGGGAAACTGCGCTCGAACGGATCGTTCGTGCACGTTATGTTCATACCATTCTCGAACAAGCGATCGAGAGCATCGGCTCACCAGCAATTTCGGTTGAGCAGCTCGTGCCGGGACAGGACATCAAGTTTACGGTGACCGCTCCCGTCATGCCGAACGTCGTGTCGCTTATTGCGTACGACCAACCGCTCGTCACGAAAAAGAAAAAGACCGTCGGCGAATCAGAAGTTGATGCGGCGATTGAAGATCTTCGCAAAATGCGTCGCCAGGAAGTCGCCGTTGATCGCGCAGCAACGAAGGATGACATGCTGCTTCTGGATCTCGAAATCAAAAAAGGCAACGTTCCGCTCGAAGGCGGCGCGAGTCAGAATTACCGCGTATATTTGAACGAACCCCACTATATTCCGGGTTTTACGGAGCAGGTCGTGGGTCTCAAGAAGGGCGATACAAAGACGTTTGAGCTCACATTCCCGAAGGATCACTATCAAAAACATCTCGCGGGGGCGACGGTACAGTTCTCCGTCGTGATTCACGACACATTCGAGCTCGCGCTTCCTCCGCTTGATGAAGAATTCGCGAAAGGACTTGGACTCGAGTCTGTCGCGAAGCTCCGTGAGCTCCTCTCTGAGAATTTGAGCAAGGAAGCGCAGCAAAAAATTGATGAGGCTGCGGAAATCGAGCTTCTCGAAAAACTCGTCGATGGTTCCAAGTTCAGCGAAGTGCCGGAACTGCTCGTGAACGAAGAAGTCCGCCGCATGTTCAACGAACTCGAACACGCCGCCGAAGAGCAGGGCATGAATATGGCCGATTATTTGTCGCAGCTCAAAAAGTCGGCGGATGAAATCAAGATGGATATGGTGCCGCAAGCGATCCGTCGCGTGCAGACGGCTGTTCTCGTGAAGGAAGTCGCGAAGAAAGAGAGCGTCGAGGTCGCGGATGAAGAGGTCAATGCCGAAATCGACCGCATCCTCGAAGGCGTCCAGGATAAAGAGTCCCGCGAACGCGTTTCATCCACGGATTACCGCGATTACGTCGCGGCCCAGATGAAAAACCGTCGTACCCTTCAGCTTTTGAAGGAAAAGGCCATCAAAGAAGAGTAAGAGGAAGCCCTCCCGCACAACGCCGGAGGGCTTTTTTGATATCTGAAAACAGGTTACCCTCCCTGCATATGAAATTTGGAGCTCATGTTTCGATCGCGGGCGGGATGCAGAACGCGCCGCTCAACGCCGCTGTTCTTGGATGCGAAATCTTTCAGATGTTCAGCCGTTCGCCGCAAGGTGGGCCTGCGCCGAAACTGACGCCGGAGATCGTCGACGAATTCCGAAAGAACTGTGAAGAGCACGATCTCTCGGAATGGGTGATCCATTCGCCGTACTACATTAACTTTGCATCTCCGCTTCCGGCGACACGCGCGAGCAGCGCACGAATCATTCGCGAAGAACTTGAACGCGGAACAATTCTTGGTGCTGCGTACGTCATGTTCCATCCGGGCAGCGCACGAGAGACCGGAGAAAAAGAAGCGGTGAAGCTGTGTGTGAACGGAATAAAAAAAGTACTTGATGGATACAAGGGAACGACGAAACTTCTGATCGAAATTTCTGCGGGCGCGGGGATGATCATCGGTGATACGTTCGAAGAAGTCGCAGAACTTCTTGAGGGTGTTGATGATCCGGAGCTCGGTGTCTGCTTTGATACGGCGCATGCCTTTGCGAGCGGCTATGATTTACGCGATGCAAAAAGCGTCGAAAAGACCTTTAAAACCTTTGATTCGCTGATTGGACTCAATAGACTCAAAATGAGTCATTGCAATGACTCCAAAGTCGGACTGGGTGAACGACGCGATCGTCATGAACATCTTGGTGAAGGTCACATCGGTCTCGCGGGGTTTGAGGCGATCGTAAAAATGAAAAAACTTTCGCACATGAACTTGTATCTCGAAACGGAGTTCGATGAGGTGAAGCGGAAACACGAATTGCAGATTTTAAAAAAATTTCGCGGAAAAAAATGACGCGCTTCACGGTTCGTATTATTCCGAATGCATCTCGATCCGAGCTCGTCGGTTTTGAAAATAGTGCGTGGAAAATTCGTCTCGCCGCCCCGCCGGTTGATGGAAAGGCGAATGAGAAACTCGTGCGCTTCTTGGCGGATCTTCTTGATCTGTCTTTGAGCGAAATTGAAATCGTGAAAGGCCAAACGTCGAAAACGAAATTGATTGAAGCCCGGTGTGCACCGGATGACGTGATGGAAAAACTGAAAGACGCTTCCTCCAAATCTTAAACGACAGGATCGTGCCCGCCGATGTGCCACGGGGTACAGCGGAAGATTCGCTTGAGACCCATCCAGGATCCTTTCAGGAGTCCGTATCTTCCGATCGCTTGGCGGGTGTACTCAGAGCAGGTCGGCGTATAACCGCAAACCCGCATGGGCATAAAGCGGGCGAAGGGGCCGTGATCGAGAGAAAGCGTCCGTTGATAGATGACGATCAAGAACTGACCAAGCCTGGCCGGGGTCTCTCGGACCGTCATACGGCCTTTTTTGCGTCTTTCGCGGCCCGTTTAGCACGGGTGCGGAGTGCGCCGGGGGACGGTTTGGCGGGTTTCGTGAGGGCTTCGGGGATTTTTCCCAGCAAACGCTCGATTTCCATCTTCAAATCAGCCGTATTCGCCTTCAATGCTTCGGGTTTCACAACAAAAAGGAGATGAAGGGCCTTCGGGATCGTTGGCAAAAACATGCGTAAAATGGCACGAAGTCGACGTTTTACCCGATTTCGGTCGACGGCACGCTTAAAAACCTTCGTTGATGTAATAAACGCGATACGCGGGCCTGCATCAGCAACAGAACGGACCCGCATGGTCACAAACGGACCAAAAACCGACCGTCCTTGGTTGGCCAGCTTCTCAAAATGGCGTTTTTGGGTCAGTCGGTGTGTTTTTTCGAGCATATTTGAGATAAAACCCCTGAAGAGATGCCTCGACAGGGGTTTTTCTTACCGGGCTTTCTTGAGTGTGAGCTTCTTGCGACCCTTGGCGCGGCGGCGCGAGAGCACTTCGCGTCCCTTTTTGGTGCTCATCCGGGCACGGAAGCCGTGAACCTTGGAGCGGCGGCGCTTTTTGGGCTGATATGTGCGTTTGGTCATGCGTAAGGTTACTAGAAGAGTATTGGGCGATTATGCCGAAAAACTTGTTTTTTGGCAAGATGCCTCTGCCCCCTGTGAAAAAATCGCCTACCTGTCCCCTTTCTATCCACAGATTTGACTTCGTCGTACGCGACTGTTGATATTTGTATAGATTTTTTTCTATCGCACCTCTTTTTTTCACGTATGGACTTCGCAGAAACTTGGCAGGCGGCTCTGGGAGAGCTCGAGCTCACTCTTTCCAAAGCCAACTTCACGACATGGTTTAAAAACACCTTTATTTCGTCGATCAACGAAGGGAAGGTCGTTGTCTGCGTGCCGAATACGTTTACAAAAGCGTGGCTTGAAAAAAAATACCACGACTCCGTGCTCAAAGCGCTCCGCAACGTCACAAACAACAGCGCTCGTGAGATTCAATATAAAGTAGAGGTACGAAATACGTCCCAAGCGATATTTACCGCTGATGCGGCGACGATTTCAAATGAAGTTACGGATGCGATTCCGTCGTTTGAATCCGCGAACGGGCCGCGAACACCGATTGGAGGTTCGGATTCGGGCCTGAACCCTCGTTACGTCTTCGAAAACTACGTTGTTGGCAAAACAAACGAGCTCGCGCATGCCGCAGCCGTTGCCATCGCGGCAAAACCCGGCACCGCATACAATCCGCTCTTCCTTTTTGGAGGATCCGGTCTCGGAAAAACCCATTTGCTCCATGCCATCGGTCAGCATGTACTCGCTTCCAACCCTGAGGCGAAAATTCTCTATGTTACGTGCGAACGGTTTACCAACGACTTTATTCAGATGATCCGCAGCGGCCGGGGAAAAGAGTTTAAGGACATGTATCGCGCCGTGGACGTCCTTCTCGTCGATGATATCCAATTCATTACGGGCAAAGAGGGTACACAGGAGGAATTTTTTCATACCTTTAACGAGCTGCACCAGGCGAATAAGCAAATCGTGATCACGTCTGATCGCCAGCCGAAAGACATCCAAGCCCTCGAAAGCCGTCTCTTGTCACGGTTTGAATGGGGCATGACCGCCGACGTCTCGAGTCCGGACTTTGAAACGCGCGTCGCAATCCTCGAAGCAAAAATTCGTGAAAAACGTGTGGTTTTGGGCAATGAAATCCTGCGAACAATCGCGGGCGCGATTCAAACCAACGTTCGTGAGCTCGAGGGCGCCCTCAACAAAGTCCTGGCCTACCACCAATTTAAAAACACCACGCCAACACTTGAATCGGTCCAATCCTTGCTCCAGAGCTTAGCGCCGAACATTCCCAAACGGACGATCACACCGCGCAGACTCCTGGACATCATTACGGGGTATTACGAGATCACGCAGGAAGAATTACTCGGCAAGAGCCGCGAGCAGCGCCTCGCCTTTCCTCGTCAGGTCGCGATGTATCTTCTTCGCCACGAAGCGAAGTGCTCCTTCCCTGCGATCGGCGGACATCTTGGTGGACGCGATCACACGACAGCCATGCACGCGTGTACCAAGATCGGCGATCTGGTCCAAAAAGACGAACAGCTCAAACGCGATCTTTCTCTGCTCCGCGAAAAACTCTACAGTTCGACCTCGGGATAAACCCGGTAGAAATGGGGACAAGGACGGGTGTCGGCTGGGGACGAAAATAGACTCGAACATTTCTCTCCACAGATGAGACGGCGTCATCCCCCGTTCGTCCCGTTCCGTTGGGGACGAAAAAACACGAGGAACGATAATGATCATGGGCACGCGGACGATCCTTCCACACTGTCCACACCCCTTATTACTACTGTTTATTTATTCTATTTAACCTAAAATAAGAAAGACCTGGATAAGATATGAAAATCGCATGCACGCAAGAAAATTTAGCACAGGGTCTTTCGATGGTGAGTCACGCGACAACGAAGAACGTGAGCTTGCCTGTGCTCGGAAATGTTTTGCTGAAAACGGTGAACGGGAGCTTGCAGCTTTCCGCAACCAATCTTGAGATCGCGGTCGGATGTCTCGTACGGGGCAAGGTTGATGTCGAGGGCGAATATTCCGTGCCGGCGAAATTGTTGCAGGACTACGTTTCATTATTGCCGTCCGGAAAGGTTGATCTTGAATTGAAAGAAGATGGGCTCGAAGTCCGCTCAAACGGACAGGAGACGATTATTCGCGGAATGGCGGCGAGCGAGTTTCCGCTCCTCCCGAAACTCGCGAAGGGTGAAGGGTATCGATTGCCCGCCGAAGAGCTGAAGCGTGCGATCGGCCAGGTGGCATTTGCCGCTTCGACGTCGGAATCACGCCCGGAGCTTACGGGTGTCTCGTGTGTCTTTGGTCCGGCCGAAGCGGGGTTCTGTGTGACGTTTGCTGCAACGGACTCATACCGCTTAGCCGAACGGCGCCTGATGCTTTCTGCAGCTGGGAAGGAATCGAAATGCATCGTGCCGACACGTTCCATGCTTGAGATCGCGCGTATCCTGTCGTCATACAAGGACGAGATCGGAAGTGTCGAAGAAGCGGCGTGGGCGATGACAGAGAGCCAGCTTGTTGTGACCTTTGGGAACGTCGAGCTCGTGACCCGCCTTATCGAGGGTTCTTTTCCTCCGTATCAGGAGATCATCCCGAAAGGGTTTAAGACTGAAGCCTTGTTGCCTCGTACGGAGCTCCAGAAGGCCGTCAGAGCCGCGAGTCTGTTCTCTCGCCAGGGAATGTTCGATATTCACCTTTCGTTCGATCCTGCGACCGGTGCGGCCATCCAATCCGCGGATCAAGGAACGGGAAAGACGAAGTCGACCGTTGCAGGCGATATCAAAGGCGATGCAAATGCCGTCACGCTAAACTATCGTTATTTGAATGACGGACTCGCGGCCATGGGCGGCGACAAGGTGAATGTGGCCATGATCGATGCCGGAAATCCGGTGTTGGTGTTGCCGGAGTCGGAAGCGGAAGGATATCGATACCTCGTGATGCCGATTCGTCAGTAATCAGAAGGCTGAAAGAAAGAAAAAACGAGCCGAGGCTCGTTTTTTTTCTTTATTCGACGGTGACCATGATGCGGGGGCCGACAAGCTTAGATCCATCCTTGGCGGCGATGACGCCATAGAGGTAATACTTGCCACTTGGCGGCGTGGTGTTCCACTTCACGTTCAGTTGAGATCCGTTCGGTGCGGATTCCGAGGCAACGAGACGGGTATCGCCGGTTTGCGTTTCCTCTTGGAAGAGCTCGATTCCTTGCACGTTTGCAGGCTCGGTCATCACGAGCCGGACGGTGACAGGGAACGAGGACGCGGAGATGCGGGACCCGTTCGTGGGTGAATCGAGATAGATCGAGGCCGGAGCTGAATCGGCGACGAGATTTACCGTTACGATCGCCGTTGCGCGATTTCCCACGTCGTCGGTCGCCGTGATCGTGAGGTCGTGATAGCCGACCGCGACGGAGTTCGGAATGTGAAGCGTGAAGACTGGTTGGCTCCCCGGACTTGATCCGACCGAAATACCGTTCATGGATGCTTCGATGGCCGTGATGAGGCGCGGCGCGGTGACGGATACGGAGATGACCGGATTTCTTGAGTCGAGCGTGCCGTTTTGTGACGGCGACAGGATCACGATTTTGGGTTGGTTCTCCGGTGTATGTACATCATCTGTTTCGGTCGGCGGTGTCGACGTCGCATTCCAATTTTCTTTTACTGCCCAGGCCCGAACGGCAGCTTCCCAGTTTGTGTACTGCGGATCATCGGCGGGATTCGACGGTGCAGGACCGCGCGGATCATCCTTGTCGATGTACCAGAGCTCGGAGTGCGCGTCACGGAAGACGCGTTCCTCGACGAGTTCGGGCGGCGTGAATGCCGTTGCAAGCTTCCCCGTTACTTTATCGACTTTTATTTTCGCTTCAACGGCTCGTCCAAGCAGGATCTGCTTGTTCGTATCAGAGGGCGCGGGTTTGGTGAACGATTCCACGGGCATGTCTTTCGTTGCGCGGCGCATAAACGCCTGCCAGATCGGAGCGGCGATCACAGAACCATCGGCGCCGCGCTTCATCTCGTCGTTATTCATGTTTCCGACCCATACGCCTGCAGCGATCTGGGGCGTGTACCCAACCGTCCAGGCATCATGAAAGTCATTGGTCGTGCCGGTCTTGGCGGCAACGGCGCGATCCGGAAGCGTGAGAAAGTTTTTGGTTCCGAACGTGAAGGCGCGCGCGTTGTTGTCGGAAAGAACATCGGTGAGTTGAAGCGCGACGTTCCGTTCCACAACTTCTTTGGGGTCTTCGGACTTCCATTCTTCAAGAATTTCGCCTTTTGAATCTTCCACTTTTAAGATGGAAACCATCGACGCCTGTTTGCCTTCGTTTGCGAACGCGGAATAGGCATGGACGTGCTCCAGAAGTTTCACTTCTCCCCCGCCAAGCACGAGCGCGAGGCCAAAGCGGGAGCGATCTCCGAACGTCGAATACCCAAGCTGCTCGGCGAAATCAAGAATGCGTCCGACACCGACGAGGTACAGCATTTTTACGGCCGGAATGTTGAGCGACCCCTGAAGCGCCATGCGGGCAGAGACGGGACCGTTCTCTTTGAGGTTGTAGTTTTTCGGTTCGTAATCCTTGAGATCCGTTTTGAATTTCGTGTTCACATCCCAGAGCGTCATTTCCGGTGTGTAGCCCTTGAGAAACCCGGCGGCGTACACGATCGGCTTGAACGATGAGCCCGGTTGGCGCGGACGAATGGTGACGTTTACCTGACCGTCCGTTTCTTCATCGAAGAAATCCTTCGATCCCACCATGGCGAGGATATGACCGGTCTTCGGATCGATTGCCGCGAGTCCACCATTGGTAAAGCCGTACTGCTTGCCGCGATCATCGACGCCTTTTTTCACTTCTTCTTCGGCGATCACCTGCATGTCGTAGCTCAAACTCGTCGTTACTTTCAATCCTCCCTGTTCGACACCGACTTGGCCGTATTTTTCGATGAGTTGTGCCTTCACGTAGTCCACGAAGTGCGGTGCTTTGATGTCACCGACTTTTTTCGGGACGAGTTTCGCAAGCGTATCAACCTTCTTGGCTTCTTCAGCCTGCTCACGCGTCACGTATCCCTGTTCCGCCATCTGATCAAGGATGTAGTGCTGACGACCGACAAGACTTTTTCGATTATCACCTCTTGATCCGGTGCCGTAGGGGTTGTAGAGATCCGGTCCCTGCGGAAGCGCCGAGAGAAGCGCGCCTTCGTCTAACGTAAGATCCTTCGCCTGTTTGCCGAAGTAGCCGTGCGCAGCCGATTCGATGCCGTACATCGTCGAACCGTACGGAACTTCGTTCAAGTACAGTTGGAGAATTTGATCCTTGGTATAGAGGCGTTCAATCTGAAGAGCGAGCACAATTTCTTTCAGTTTGCGTTCGTAGGAACGTTCGGTTGTGAGAATCGCATTGCGAACGAATTGTTGCGTGAGTGTCGAGGTTCCTTTGATGCGTTGGCCTTTGGACAGGTTCACGACCACGGCGCGCACGAGACCCTTCCAGTCGATTCCGCTGTGCGTATAAAAGTGTTTGTCTTCAATCGCAACCGTGGCCTGCGGCACGTACGTGGGCAGATCCTGAAGTTGGATGAGTGTGCGGTTTTCTTCGCCGTGAATCTCATACAAAAGCGTCTCGCCCGTACGGTCGAAGATTTTGGTCGACTGCGGGACGTTCCGATCGAGGAGTTTGTTCGGGTCTGGAAGCTCGCGGCTGTACCAGGCGAGTAGGATCGTAAACGTCAGGGCTCCCAGAATGGCTAAACCTCCTCCAATTGTCACCATCCACAAGAAAACCGTCTTCCAGCGAGGCTGGAGGCGGTGTTTTTTGCCTGAATGGCCGGGTTCCTCAGAACCGACCCCAAAAGACCTAAGATGACGGATGGGCATAATAATTTTTTCGCTCTGTTAAGCCAAAAAGAAGCATATAACCCTTGACAAGAACGGTCAAATGTGATATTGTGCCGCGTCAGGTTTGAAAGCTAACCGCCGCCGTGGTGGGATTCAATCCCTGTCACCCAAACTATGAATATCCTTACCAACGCCAAGCACGTGAGCCCCCAAGCCCGCCGTTTCATGGTGTTTCTGGCGCTTGTGGTGACTCTTACCTCTACCAATGTTCAGGCCGCTCAGGCCTCTGCCGTCCTTCCGACTGCCCCTTCGTGGGTAACGGAACAGACCGTTCAGGATGACGCTACGTCGAATCGTTCCCTTGTTATTCCGGCTTCGAAGCAGGCTGTCACGCAAATCGTGACCGAAGCCGCGAAGGCTAAGCCGGCCAAGAAGAAGTGGAATACGACCAACGCTCCTGACCTTACGACGCCGGTCGAATATTCTAACGCGCCGGCGATCCGCACGATCAACGTGCCGGTCTCGGCCTATAACTCGGAGGTTGGTCAGACCGACTCCTCGCCGTTTACCACGGCCGACGGATCCCAGGTCCGCGACGGTATCGTTGCCGCCAACTTCTTGAAGCATGGAACCAAGTTCCGCATCCCGGATCACTTCGGTGACAAGGTGTTCGAGGTCCACGACCGTATGAACGCCCGTTACACCTATAAGATCGACCTCTGGATGTTGAACAAGTCTGATGCCCGCAAGTGGGGCGTCAAGAACGTGAAGGTTGAAATCCTTAACTAAGCATCAAAACAAAAAGAGTCCCTCATGGGACTCTTTTTGTTTGGAGGCGTGAGCGGGAATCGAACCCGCGAATACAGGTTTTGCAGACCCGCGCCTTACCACTTGGCTACCACGCCGCGACATTCTCGAACGAGAGGCGGATCCGGTCGTTCGCGGGCGATCGTAGCAAATCTGATGGCGCCTGTCGAGATACGAAGCCTTCTCAATTCCTCGGTCTTTGCTATCCTCCCCGCATGTTGATCTTCGCCCATCGTGGGGTGCATGACCGGAAAATGAGCGAGAACACGCTTGAGGCGTTTGCGCGCGCAGTTGAGATGAAGGCGGATGGAATCGAATTCGATGTACGCGTCTCTCGCGACGGAGAACTTGTTGTCATCCATGATGAAAATCTTCATCGAGTAGCTGGCGATGCACGCCGTGTGCGGGACCTGACGAAGAACGAATTGAAAGATGTGTTGCTGCGCGGTCGTGGGAGTATTCCAACACTCAACGACATCACGTCGTCCGTTCCTCCGCCGATGATGTTTGATATCGAAATCAAGGATCGAGACGCGATTCCTCCTCTCATTGCGAAACTCCAGACGAGCGCGTCGTTGCGTGACCGGGCGATCGTTTCTTCGTTTGTCCTTGATGATCTTGTTCAGGTGAGTGCCGGAGTGCCGGGCATTCGCACAGCGATTTTGATGCGAAGCTGGCCGCTCCTTTTTCGGGGACAGGCGCTCTGGCGTCGGCTTGAAGAAGCGAAGGTGTGGGGCGTCGGTTTTCCGGTAAACATCCTGAACGCGCGCCGGATGCACGTCCTGCGACAGCGTGGGTGGAGCGTCCTTTCGTGGGATCTCCAACCGCTCAAGCGGGAAGCGAAACGGCTGGCCCGACTCAGTCCGGACGTAGCGATCGTCTTCCGCGTTGACTCGTGCCATTGACAGTACGGCCAACATCAGGTATCTTTTGGTCCCGTTCCTTGACTTCAAATATTTCTCAAATCTACAGGAGGGTATCGAATGACACTGAATGACTCTCAAGAGCCCCGCTCCCGTCAGTGTGTCGGTTCGTACGGAGTGGCGCAGACTACCTTCCAAAGAGGTCGGCAAGTTCCTGAGCAGTGACAACATCACGGCCGGTCAGCTTTTTCGGATGGAATTCCATTCGGACAAGATCAACCCGAAGGCTCACAAAATCGAGCTCGAGGTCTGTCGCAGTGGCAGCCTGAACATCGCATGCAAGATGTGTCGCGAGGTGACGTATACGTCGCAACCAAATCTCTTCCTCGCGTCGATTTCTTCGATGAACGACCTGTGTTTCTTCGAAGCTCCGCAGGCGGTCTGGACCGTGATCGATCTCGTCGACTTCGTCGAGGCGCTTCGTCGCGTTCTCAATGCGAAGACGCAGAAACCCGTGGCGGACGTGTATGTGCCGATTCCGGAAATGCCGGATCCGCTCACGCAGTTCCTCCTGTTGCCTCGTCCATGCGAGAAGCGTCTGGTCGAGCTCAATGAGTTTGCGAAGCCCGGCATTACGTCGGTTCGCGTTCTCCCCAAGATCGATACGCTCCTCGGTATCCGCGTCAATGCTGGGTATGAAGGATTGTGTATCGTGATGATGCAGGAGCCGATGTCGAAGCTCCGGTATATCCAGAATCCGTATGCTTGGGCGCAGATCGCAATTCCCCCGGGCGGAAGGCGCGTCCGATCTCTTTCTCGTCCGAAGCTTCGCTCCGAAGGGCGTATCAACGTCGTCGTGACGTTCACCTCCAAGGAAGAAGCGATGCTGTCGCTGTTTCCGGAGAGTGGTCGCTACCGCTCTTCATGGAGCGATGTCGTTCCGACCGCGAGCAAAGCGATCGGTTCCATGAGCGGCAAGTCCGATACCTACGTCGCCTTTTCCTCCGGCAAGAGCGGAGCAAGCATCGAGCTCACTCCTTCGAGTGAAGCCGGTCAGGTCGCGAAAGACTATCTCCAGAGTTGAGTTCTCTCTCCCCGTTTCGACGTTGTGTCGGGCGGGGTTTTTTTTATTGTCGAAATGGTTTTTCGAGGGTACCTTAATGCCATGCCGAAATCGTCCGCCAAAGAAACAGCCCTCCTCATCGATGCCAATGCGATGATCCACCGTGCATGGCACGCGCTTCCGCCGCTCACCGCTCCGGATGGCAAGATCGTGAACGCCGTGTACGGCTTCGCATCCGTGCTCATGAATGTGGTGGCGCAGGAACGACCGACATATCTCGTCGTGTGTTGGGATACGCCGGAACCGACGTACCGTCATGAGGCAAACAAGGAATATAAGGCGGGACGCGTCGAACAACCGGACGAATTTTATGCGCAGTTTGATCTCGTTCATGACGTCGTTGATGTGTTCGGCGGCACGAACGTGGAGCTTCCGGGATACGAAGCGGACGACTTGCTCGCGACGTTTGCGACATCGTTCGCCAACGCGGGTATTCATGTGACCCTGCTCACGAGTGACCGCGACGTGTGGCAACTCATCAGTCCGCTGGTGCATGTAATGGCGTTCAAAAAAGGCGTGACCGAGACAACGATCTACGATGTGAAGATGTTGAAGGAGGTGACGGGTTTGAATCCGGAACAGATTATTGATTACAAGGCGTTACGCGGTGACTCGTCCGATAATTTGAAGGGCGTTCCAGGGATCGGTGAGAAGACGGCGACGGAATTGTTATTGAAGTACTCGGATCTCGAATCGGTTTTCAAGGCGGCGCATAATCCGAAGTCCGTGATGTCGCCTTCAGTTCGACAGAAGCTGATTGATGGAGAGAAGAGCGGCCGTGAGACGCTCCATCTCGTGCGACTCATGACGGATGCTCCGGTCAAAATAAAGCTTCCACAACTTGTGCGACGCAGTGTGGACGAAGACGCGCTCCGCAAGCTGTTCACGACGCTTGGATTTAAAACGCTGCTTGCGCGCGCACTTGGAAAATCAAAAGATGAAACGACAAAAATGGTGGGGGTGAAGTCCGCCATGAAAGAATCGAGGAAGAAAGAGGTTGTGACGGTTTCTGTTCCGAGCGCCGAACACGTTCCGGTCCCTACGGCCAAAGACATCGAAGCGTTTTGTAAGACGGTAAAGAAAGAAGGAACGGTGATTGTGCGTCCGCTCCAGGTTGCACAAGCATCTCTCTTCGCAGAGGTGCCCGGAATCGCGCTCGGATCCGCGTCTTCGTCGATTCTTGTTCCGTCGTCCGCGCTGACGGGTCCTGCCGCCAAGACGATTGCGGCAATGCTCGCAGACGAAGCAATCAAGAAGACGGGACATGGTCTGAAGGTCGCTTATCACTGGGCGACCGAGCGCGGATTTGAACTGAACGGTATCGGATTTGATACGGAGATCGCTGCGGCGCTCGTGTCTGCGGGAGACGGGAAATACGAACTGGAAGAATTGGCGGCGGCGCATCTCGACATGCATTTGTCCGATGGTGAAGCGCGCCCGCTCGCCGAGATTGATGCGATCCGTGCGCTCGTCCCCTTCCTTGAGAAGGAGCTCGCGAGTCAGAAGATGGAACCGATCTGGAAACGTTTTGAGCAACCGCTCATTCCGATCCTCGCCGAGATGGAAGATCACGGCATCATGATCAACCTGCCGTATTTCAAGAAACTCGTCGATGACTTTCGCATCGTGAAGGCGCGTCTTGAAAAGGAAATGGAAAAACTTGCGGGCGAACCGTTCAACCCGGGTTCACCGCAACAGCTCGGACGTATTCTGTTCGACGTTCTCAAGATTTCATCTAAAGGGATCAAGCGTGGCAAGACGGGAATCTCGACGGCGGCGTCAGAGCTCGAGAAGCTCGAAGGATTGCATCCGATCGTCGAGAAGATTTCGGAGTTCCGTGAGGTCGCGAAACTGCTTTCGACATACGTGGAAGCGTTGCCGGCGCTCGCGGACAAGGAAGCGCGCATTCACACGACGTACAACCAGATCGGAGCTGCAACAGGACGCATGTCGTCAACGAATCCAAACCTGCAGAATATCCCGATTCGCACGGAACTTGGTCGCGAGATCCGTCGTGGGTTTATCGCGGGCAAAGGCAACGTTCTTTTGTCATGCGACTACTCGCAGATCGAGCTTCGTGTGATTGCCGCGCTCGCGAAAGATGAAAAGATGCTAGAAGCGTTCCGCCAAAACGTAGACATTCATACGGCGACCGCTGCAGCCATCTGGCATGTCCCGCTCGAAGAGGTTACGAAGGACCAGCGTCGTGCGGCAAAGGCGATCAACTTCGGGATTATCTACGGACAGGGCCCGGTCGGACTTTCCAAAGTTGCCGGTGTGAGCTTTGATGAAGCGAAGCGATTTATCGCGGAGTATTTTCACGTGTACTCCGGTGTTCACGAATATCTTGAACAGACAAAGGTCATGGCACGGGCGAACGGATATGTTGAAACGCTGTTTGGCCGCCGACGTCCGATGGCCGACATCAATTCTCCCCTACCTCAATTCCGTGCCGCGGCTGAACGCATGGCGATCAATATGCCGGTGCAGGGTACGGCAGCGGATTTGATGAAACTCGCGATGATCCACGTTGCAGACGAACTTCCGAAGATTTCAAAAGAGTGTCGTATGTTGCTTCAAGTGCATGACGAACTCGTGTTCGAGGTTTCTGAGAAAGAAGCGCCACGCGTTGCAAAGGCGATTGTGGATGTGATGGAGTCGGTCGAAAAAATCGGAGTGCCGATTGTGGTGGATGCGAAAGTCGGTAAGAATTGGGATGAAATGAAGGCGGTCAGCTAGTGGGTAAATGTGTTGCTGCGGAACTCGCTCAGCGCTTCGCTAGATCGCTCTATCAGTCCTCGCCACACATTTACCCACTAGCTTCCTTGGTGAAAAAAGAAACGTCCTCGTTCGCTACGGAAGCCATCGCATCCATCTCGTCGGGAGGGAGTGAAGATGGGGAAAGACAGAAGAAAAAAACGATTCACACGGATCGTTTTTCTTTTTATGTTCGAGGCTGTAGGCTTGGGGAATGATCATCGTGTGTTCGGGGCCGGATACGTATCGCGCACGGGAAAAGGCGCGGGAGCTTGTGGCGGCGTTTCGGGAGAAACATGATCCGAATGGGCTTGCGACGGATACGGTGGATGGATCGGAAGGGCTTCCTGTTTTATTGTCGCGTTTGGCGGGAGGATCGTTGTTTGCGAAGAAGAAGTTGATTCGCGCGGATGGGTGTTTGGAGAAAATGAAGATTGCGGACGTAAGAATTCTTGTTGCAAAACTCGAAACAGATAAGGATGCTTCGATCGTGCTTACGGTTGAAGAAGAAGCGCCGAACGCAAAGACGCTTGAAGCGTTGAAGGCGGCTCCCCTGTTTCATTATCCATTCGAGCTACAGACGGGTACGGCATTTCGGACGTGGGTACGAACGGAAGCAAAGCGATTGCAGGTGGCGGATGAAACAGCGGACGCGATCGCTGTGATGGCCGAGGGGGATGCATGGCTTGCCATTCGCGAACTTGAAAAACAAGGAGCACACCCACATGAGCTTTCGACGACCGGTGTTTCATCCGAAGCAACGGTTTTTTCAATTGCAGATGCGGTTTTGTCGGAGCGAACGAAGTGGAGATCTGAATTGGACAACTTTGTTGAAGACGGCGCTGTCAGTGTGGCCTTAGGACAGACGCGATCCTATCTCGAGATCCGAGATGGATTTGGAGACACGGTGCATCCGTATGTCGCAAGAAAACTTCGAAGCATGATTTTGAAGAATCCAAATAAACGTTTTGCGACGCTTATAAAAACATTTATTGCTTCGAGAAGCGGATTAACGTCTGGAAAAGAACCACAAACACTTCTGTAAATAATCCAGTAAACAAAAATCCGACGAACGTCGGATTTTTTGTATTAGACCTTTGCTTTGATGGCGCGCATCAGCTGTGACTTTTTGCGAGATGCGGCGTTTCGTGACACGACATTGCTCTTGATTGCCTTGTCGATAGCTTGCTGGAACGCGCGAGCAACCTCAGCTACTTCAGCGGTTTTTCCCTCTTTGATAAGGGCCAAACCCTTGCGGTAGAGCGATTTGACGTTGGTTTTGATGCGGAGATTGACGGCTGCGCGACGTTTGTTCTTTCGGAGATCTTTGATCGCCGCGTGTTTATTAGGCATAGAGGCAGTAAAGCGTAAAAATGGTTATGGAATGTCGCTGCATCATAAGGATCTAGACCTATTTCGTCAAGCGTTCGTTGGTATATTGGGCTGATTTCTTGACGCTGACCTTTTTTGACCGTACTATTCCCCCGCCTTTCATATTTAAGGATGATAAGCAATCGTGTAATGTTTTACGACGCTTGCTTCCATAGTTTAAGGGAAGAACAAGGGACTCCTAAGCCCTAGATGGTGGTTCGACTCCACCTGGAGGCACCATCGCGTTGAACGCGACCATCGAACGCAGCTCGAGACGTATCCAGTTTTTAAAACACATCAAGAAAAATGTTTCATGTGAAACATTTCAAATAGATCTGCCAAGAGCCAATACTTCGTGTCTGCCCGTCGTCATACGAAAAAGTACGCAAGCGTTCGTTTCACACATTTCTAGGGCCGATAGCTCAGCTGGTAGAGCGCTGCATTCGCATTGCAGAGGTCAGGGGTTCGACTCCCCTTCGGTCCACCAACATAAAACTCGCCTCTAGGCGAGTTTTATGTTTCACGTGAAACATTTATGGTAGAGGACCACGGTAATGAGCTATTCGGCTTCTTGAATCATTTTATATATCATTTCAGAAAGACGCATTATCATCTGCCATACGTTTATGGGTGAATATGTTTCACGTGAAACATATTTTACTGCAGGGCGGGATCACCCCTCCCTGGTTTGGCCGATGGGAAGAGCGCGGTCTCCGCGCCCTATCAGAAGACTTTGAAGCGTTGTTCCATCAGACTACCAAGAAGGTCAGATACGATATTGATATGATGAATTTTAACATGTCGTTGTCTGCGAGGATGATTTTGAGGAATGCGTTGTCGTAACACCTGGAAGCACAGCATACACAAGGCCTGCCCCTACCGTTCGCGCCGAACATGATGTAGAAGTGTTTCACGTGAAACATGTTTGAATTTAGATTCTGTCGCTGCGAGGCTCTGCGTAGGAGCGAGTCTTGTATTCGCCCTTCGATATGTTTTTCTCTCCGATGATTTGTCCATCAGAATCGGAGGGCGATCGCAAGTATCGCCCCTACGTTGATTAAAATTTCTCCCATCTCTTCAATAGCTGTCTTATATGTTTCACGTGAAACATATTTTGAATGAAACAGCTTTAAACACAACAATATATATTGTGCGACGCCAATATATTATCTATAATTAGCCAAATATATCAACAATTGAAAAAAGGTATAAAAAATGCTATTGTATGGGTGTTCGTTATGCACAAAAGAGTTTGTGTAACTCTTGTATTGCTTTTGTTCTTTGCAAGGGCCGCTTATGGTATGAGCAGTACGAATTACACTGTAGAATTTGATTCTATAAACAGCGGAGGGGATGATATCAGCTCGTCCACCAACTATTTTATCCGCGACACCATTGGTGAGCAGGCAACGGGGTTGAGTTCCAGTACAAACTACACTGTACAAGCGGGATATCGACAAGTTGATGAGACAACTGCGCTGACATTTGATATTGGGACACAGGAAAATAGCACAGAAACCGTTTTTTCCGCGTTCAGTAGTGGTGGTTTGTCCGTAACGGTTGCTTCAGAGGCTTCGTTTGCGACAGACACGTTTATCGGAGTGGTTGAGAACAAAGGCTTGTCACAAATCGTTGCGCTTGGGAAAATCACAACGATCGGAGGGAACGTTATTACCGTCGATCAATGGGATGGAAATCCAAGCGGAATCAGTGCCGTTCCGGCTGGGGGCGACGATTTTGTATACCGTTTAGAAGGTGCAGCCGCGCAATTGGGTACCTTGAGTGCAAGTGCGGGAGCGACGTCACTCACGCATACGGACGTTACGACCAATGCAGGAAGCGGATATACAGTGTATGTTTCGAGTGACGGTACGTTGCGGTCAGGATCTGATTCGATTGATAACGTAACAGACGGAAGTGTTACCATCGGAAGCGAAGAGTACGGGGCACTTGTGACAGGTACGCGTGGCACGGCATCGAGTACGGCGGCGGATTTTGCTCTCACAACGTCTCTCTTCGACATTCAGAATGCGACATCGTCTGCTCCACTTGAACAACGCGTTGGGCTTGTCTATAAAGCGGCAATCACAGCAACAACGCCCGGAGGAAGTTATTCGCAATTAGTGTATTACACGGTCACGGCGAACTTTTAATATGCGTACTCGATTCCCATTGTCATTGTTTTCACGCGTCATTGCTTTTTGTGGAGCACTTGCCGTGTTTTTTTGTATCGGGGCATCGTCGACGCATGCATTTACCGTGTCACCAGTACTCGTCGATCTTGATGTTTCTTCTGGAACGTCTCATCAGGGAGTAATGACAATCACGAATACGGACGATCAAACGCGAACGTATACGGTATCGACGCGAAAATTCGTTGCGAAAGGGGAAGACGGACAACAGGATTTTTTACCAGAAGAGGATCAGAGCGGACTGGCATCGTGGATCGTTCCAGAACGACGGACCGTGATACTCGAGCCCGGACAGACGCTCCCGTTTTCCTATTCTGTTGTCGTTCCAAATGGCGCAGAGCCCGGTGGACATTATGCCGCACTCTTTTTTTCTGACCGTTCCGAGGCAATAGAAGCATCGGTGGGTGCGAGCGCGAAAATCGGTGTACTCTTTTTGGTCAACGTACCGGGAAACAGTGTCGAGGCTGCAAATGTTGAAGCGTTTCGAAGCACGAGCGATCGGATCGATCATTTGCCGGCGCGTTTTGAACTGCGTGTTCGCAATCTTGGGAGTGCACACGTGCGGTTGACGGGTTCTGTCGTCATTCGGAATATGTTGGGTGCAACGGTTGCACGCATTCCTGCCAACCCGTCAGGCGCAGCTATTCTTCCGAACAGCATTCGTCGGCTCGAACCTGTTTGGACAAAATTATTCGAGACGAAGAAAGAGGGATTTATTGCGGGACTCCAGAACGAGTGGCGGAATTTCGGAATTGGAAAATATACGGCGAATCTTGAGGCGATCCATGGAAACGCCGCGCGTCCACTCACGGCAACAACAACGTTTTGGGTGATTCCTTGGCGTATTCCGCTTGCCGCCGTCGGCATTATTTTCGTTCTGTTTGTGTTGATGAGATTGTATAATCGCGCGATCGTTCGTACCGCACTGCGGAAACGATCACGTTCGTAATGCCGGATATCCATGGTTGCTTCTCTCCTCGCGCGTCGTATCAAATCCGTTCTTGCGGCCTTGCTTATTGCGGCCAGCATTATTCCGACGCAGGCGCTTCAAGCGCTTACAGCGACTCCTGCAACATATTCCGTTTCTCGTCATGCGACCTCTGCGTTGGCGAATCATGAGTTTCGCTTCGTGACACCGACGGGTGTCGATGCGGCAAGTGATACGATTCTTTTGACATACGACACTGATTTTAGTTTTGGATCCATTGCGGTCGGGGACATCGATGTGTTTCACGGTCCAAGCACGGGACTTGAAACGGGGGAGACACTGGCCGCATCGGCTGCGGCGGGAACGTGGGGCGTCGCGATCAGTTCGAATACGATTACGTTTACCGCTCCGACAGATGCTGCCTTGGGTGAAGTTTCGGCAAACGATATTGTCACCATCCGCATCGGGACAAATGCGAGCGGCGGTACGAATCAGATCACGAATCCTGCTTCGGCACAGCAGGCGCGTATCTTTTTGGCCGGAACATTTGGGGATTCTAATACGGTCAGTGTTCCGATTGTCGGTAACGATACGGTGACCGTAACGGCGACCGTCACCGCCTCTACGACGGGCGGAGGTGGAGGCGGAGGTGGATCTGGTGATACGGTTGCACCGCAGCTTTTCAACGTCCAAGTGATCAATATCACGTCGAGTACCGCCTCCGTTATTTGGGGGACGGATGAGTCGTCCGACTCTGCTGTGGAATACGGATTATTGATTTCATATGGAAGCGGTACCGTGTCGAATTCATCGTTTGTTATTAATCACCAGATCGATCTTTCGAGTCTCTCGCCAAGCACGACGTATCACTTCCGTGTTTCGTCTCGCGATGGGGCGAGCAACCTCGCCGTATCAGGTGATTACACGTTTACGACATTGGGGGATACGACGGCGCCCGTCATATTTAATGTCCAAGTCGTCGATATTACCGATACGTCGGCACGTGTGACATGGCAGACGAATGAGCCGACAAATTCACGTGTCGATTACGGTACAAGTACTTCGTACGGATTATGGCTGGATGATCCGGGGTTCGTGTTTTCGCATTCGATCGTGATCACCGGCCTCACGCCGCTTACTTTATATAACTTCAACGTCACCTCGAACGATGCTGCCGGAAATGCGGCAACGTCTCCGAACGGCACGTTTACGACCACGGGCGACGCAACGCCTCCGGCGAACCCGTTTAATTTTGATGCGACCGGCGGTGACAGCGTCGTGTTTTTAACTTGGGATCTTCCCCCGGACCCTGATCTCGCTGGCGTTCGCATCGTGCGACGCACGGATACATTTCCAACAGGTCCGCTCGACGGCACGCTCGTATTCACGGGACTTGCAACATCAACAAACGACACGAACGTCACGAACGGCATCACGTATTATTACGGGATCTTCGCATTTGATTCGAATAACAACTATTCTTCCGGCGCACTCGATTCTGCGACACCGCAAGGTTCGTTCCAGCCAGAAAATACTCCTGCGGCGTGTTCCAATGGGATTGATGATGACGGCGACGGTGATGTTGATTGCATCGATTCGGAGTGTGCCGTCCTTCCGATATGTGCGGGACCGCAACCTGAAAATACACCGGCCGCATGTTCGAACGGTGTTGATGATGACCAAGACGGTGCGATCGACTGTCAGGATTCCGAGTGCGTGCCGCTCCAGATTTGCGCCGTACCTCCACAACCAACACCGGAAAATACGAATCCGCTCTGTTCAAATGCAGGTGACGATGACCAGGACGGTTTGATCGACTGTGCGGATCCCGGCTGTGTCGGACTTCCGGTTTGCGCGGTGACACCACCCATCATTCCTCCGGTTGAACCAATTCCGAGTCAGCCAACATCAACGCCCGGTGGAGCGATTATCGTTATTTCACCTGAATTTTATGGTGCAGGTGGAACCGTGCAGTTTATTCCGGATGCATCGAGAGAGTTCGGCGCGCCCGCCGGGTCAGCCGTCCTCGTTGTTGTTCCGATAACGGGATTAGGGGCAACTCCGGAGCAGGCGTTCGTAACAGTGGGCGGATCCTCATATAACCTCGTGTTATCGCCGGACGGAACCTCGTATCGTGGAACGTTTATCGCGCCTCCTGCTGGGACATATCCTGTTTCTGTTGCGATGACGTTTGAAGGAGGGGGTGCAGCTGTATCGAATTTTAGTCTTTTAACACAAGGAGGTGGGCAGGTTGTGAGAGAAGGTCTCGGTGGGCTCACGGATGAACCTGTTCCGGGCGCAAACGTAACGCTTTTCGTAGAAGTCGGGGGGATTTGGCAGATATGGAATTCCGCCCCGTACGGACAGGCGAATCCACAGCTCACAGGATCAAATGGGGGATTCATCTTTGTGGTTCCAAACGGCAGATATTACGTACAAGTCGAAAAAGAAGGATTCCGAACTGCCGTATCTGTGCCGCGAACGATCACAAAGGGTGTCTTTGGCGAACTCATCGGTCTCATTGAGATCCCGCCCTCGTTCCAGGATATCGTGACATCGACGCTTCCTTTGCCGGAGAAGGCCGTTGAGATCGTGAAGAACATTGTCGAACAAGTCGGTTTTGTTGGCACGATCATCCGTTCGATCATTCAGCAGCCCATTGTTCAGGAAACGGTTGAGCAGACCGTGTCGCCTGCGTTGCTTGGTATCGGTATTTTGAACGTTGCTTCTGCGCTCCCACTCTTTAATTCGTTGGCATTCTTGCAGTATCTTTTTACGCAGCCACTTTTGTTGCTTGGTCGTCGTCGTAGAAAGAAGTGGGGAGTCGTGTATAACTCGCTTTCAAAACAGCCGATTGAACTTGCGATCGTGCGTTTGCTTCATCATGAAAGCGGACTTGTGGTGCAAACGAGTGTCACGGATAAGTATGGGCGATATAGCTTTGCACCCAAACCAGGCGTGTACAGACTTGAGGTTGTGAAGCCGGGATTTGTATTCCCGACACAGCACTTGAAAGACAAGCAGCAAGACGTTGATTATCTTGATTTGTATCACGGTCTTACGATTGAGGTTTCAAAGGATGAGGTTATTGCGGCAAACATCCCTGTAGATCCGGTTGTCGCCGAAGAAACACCGCGCCGTGTCATTTTTAAGAAGACGCTGCGTATTGTTCAGCAGAATTTGTCACTTGTGACGGTTGTTGCGTCTACAATTGCACTTCTCATCATTCCAAGCCTACAGGTGGCTCTCCTTACGTTGAGCCAGGTGGGTCTGTATCTTCTCTTCCGACGTCTGGCAGCACCGGTTTCTGCAAAAGAATGGGGGATTGTGTTTGATGCGTTATCACGCAAGCCGATTGACCGTGTTGTCGTACGCATTTTTGATAAGAAATTCAACAAGCTTCTTGAGACCCAGGTTACAGATGCGAACGGTAAATATGGATTCTTCGTGCGTCGCAACGTCTACTACGTGACGGCTGAGAAGACAGGCTACCAGAAATATATCTCGCCTGATATCGACCTTACGGATAAAGATGAGGCACTCGTGGACCAGAATATTGGAATGAAGACGCCTGTTGCGAGTGTCCCCACACCCCCACGAACGGACTCTTCTCCGTCGTTACGAGGTTCTACGAAGCAATCTTGAGGGACCAGATTTTATCAGATGGCATGACATCACCCTTTGTCATCCCGAGCGGAGTCATACGCAGTCGAGGGATCTGTTTGCTTATGTTGACAGTCTCTCCATTCATGGTAGCTGTGGAGTATGAGGTCTTATTTTGTTTATATTCTCAGTTCTTCATGCAACTCCGTTCTGTATATCGGAGTAACGGGTAACTTAGAAAGGAGAATTGCTCAACATCGTCAAAAAACAATTTCGGGGTTCTCATCTCGATATAATCTCAAGAAGCTCGTGCTACTGGAAGAAACGACAGACATCCGTAGCGCTCTAGAACGAGAGAATCAGTTAAAAAATTGGTCTCGAACAAAAAAGAGACGCTTGATTGAGATGACGAATCCGTATTGGATTGACCTCTTACCGGAACAGCAAACAGATCCCTCCACTCCGCTATCGCTGCGGTCGGGATGACAGATGGCTAAATATCTCGCTTCCCTACACTTAACAGTTTATCCACAAGTAGTAATTGCTAGTATTAGCCAAAATAGGAGTGTGCTAGAGCTCTGATATCGCTTACGATGATTCAATGGAGCTCTTTTCTTATTTCGGAGATTCTTTTTGCTTTAAAAACGATTTCGCTACGTTACGGTTTTTTCTATGTGGATAACTCGCACAGTTTATCCACAACGAGGCTATATAGCAGAATAGAAAAACACGTAAAAAAAGTTAGCAAAATAAAGAAAAACTAAGGCTGTTACGATTGCATATGTACGTGCGTGTTCGAAGTATCGCGGAGAGCTCTCCCACGGGAGGGCTCTAAATGGCCTATCGCGATTAGCTGAATCACGGCGTGCACTCACTTCTGCTCAATTGGCAGAGGGTAGGGACGTCATGAACAAAACGCAATCATTTTTCACACGTTTTCTTGTAATCACGCTTATCTGCGTGGGATTTTGCGTTTTTGGCTTAACCACCCAGGCTGCACAGGGAATCAATCGCCAAATCAACTACCAGGGCCGACTTCTCACTTCCGGTGGAAATTCGGTTGCGGACGGGACGTACTTGCTCACGCTCTCGCTCTACAACGCGGGATCGGGCGGAACGCCACTCTGGACGGCTTCGGGAACAACCGGAGCTCCGACGGCGATGAACGTCACGATCACGAACGGATTGTTTTCGATCCAGCTCGGCGATACGGCGGCGGGACAAAATCCGTTTGACTTTGATTTTTATCAAAGCGACTTGTACCTCGGCGTGACGGTTGCCTCGGATACGGAAATGGTGCCGCGTAAACGATTGACGGCTGTTCCGTACGCGTTTGTCGCAGAAACGCTTCAGGGTCAGTACGCATCATCGGCCGTTGCGAACACCGGCGGTGCACTCTTCACGCTGCAGCAGACCTCGACATCGGCCGCGACCGCAGATCGAACCGCATTGTTCGTCCGCACATCAGGAACATCGAACCAATTCGACTATCTGATCAAAGCGAATTCGGGTTCTGATGTCTTTACGGTTTCACGCCAAGGTAACGTCACGACAACGGGAAACTTTGCTTCGAACGGGAATGTGATTCTTGGCGATACGACAGGAGACACTATCACGGTGAACGGACGATTTGTAACGGATTTGAATCCTGCGACGGATGATCTGTATGCGCTTGGAACGCCGACGCTTCGTTGGCGGGGCATCGATGTCGTAAACGTGACGTCGACGAACGCAACAACAACAAACCTCACATTCACGAACGCCTCTGGTTCCACGCTTCTCATTGCGGGCCAATCCGTCTGTCTCGCAAACGGCACCAATTGCCCTGCGAGCACCGCGAGTATTCAAGATTTGAACTGGGCTTACGATGCTCCGACGGATCTCGTCCGCAATAATACTTCGACGAGCGACATCGTTATTGGTGGCACGGCGACAACGACGGCTCCCGTCTTCTATAAGCTTGATGGTGATACGGCTTCATCGAATCGTCTCGTTCTCGGTCAGAACCAGAACTTGGATGTGGTGATTGGTGCCTCAACGTCCTCCATTAGTAATGCGGCCTTCCAGCTCTCAGGAAACGATCTCTTCGTCGCGGGCAATATCGGCTCCGCATCCTCCGTCTATACGAATGCTTCATTCATCGCAGGCGGTGGTTCTACCTATTACAGCGATGGTTCACTCAACAAGACGAACGGTGATTTTTCCTTCAACCTCGGCGCTGCGACAACAAGCTGGCGCTTCAATACTGCCGGCTTAGAACGTCTTACGGTCGCTTCGTCGGGCAACGTCGGGATCGGTCTCACGAGTCCAGAAGAACGATTGGATGTTTCTGGGAATATCAAAAACATCCTGCACTCGGGTGATATCTTGCGGCAGGTCGCGACAACGACGTTTAATACCGGTGCGGGCACGGCCGCCTCTTATGTAGCCGGTAATTATGCGTATGTCACGAACTATGACGGTGATAACCTAGCGACGATCGACGTTTCGAATCCATTCGCTCCTCGACAGGTCGCGACCACAACGTTCCGTACTAACTCCAGTCCGGGTGGAATCTTTGTTGCCGGAAAGTATGCGTACGTTACGCTGACGGATTACGGTGGAATGGCGATCCTTGATATTTCAAACCCCGCTTTACCGCTTCAGATTTCGACGACGACGTTTAGCACGGGATTTGGTGCAGGTATTCCAATAGGTATCCACGTTTCTGGAAAATACGCCTATGTTACCAATTTCTTTTATCCATCACTTTTGACGTTTGATGTTTCGAATCCGTTTGCGCCGGTTCAGGTGGCGACGACAACGTTCACGCACGACTTTGCTACAGGTGGCGCACGACCGAACGGGATCGATATCCAGGGTCGGTATGCCTATATTCCAAATCGAAACAACGCGACGATGGCAACGATAGACCTTTTGAATCCCGCTCTTCCGGTCCAAGTTGCCACAACGACATTCACAACAGGCTCTGATCCGTGGAGTGTGGATGTTGAGGGACGTTACGCATACGTGAGTCTTTTCGGAACCAACCAGATGTCTATCGTTGATATCTCGAACGCATTGAATCCCGTTCAGGTCGCAACAACGACCTTCAATACAGGAGCACAGCCGGGTGGTCTCCGCGTCTCGGGTCGGTATGCTCATGTTGGTCTCTTCGGAGGTAACGCCATTGCAACCGTTGATATTTCGAATCCCCTTGCCCCGGTTCAGGTTGCAACAACGACGTTCGCATCCGGAAGCGGGACGAACTCGTTGTTCCTGTCCGGACGATATCTCTACGTTGTGAATAATACCGTTGCGAAGTTGGCAACTCTTGAGATCAAGGGTCTCGAAACCAGCTCTCTTCTCGCTGGTTCCGCCGAAGTAGGATCCCTTTCCATTCTGACGAACGGTACCATCGCAAACCAGCTTATCGTGGGAGGAGGTCTCTTGGTGGGAAGCGGAGGCATCAGCAGCAACGGCGCGTTATCCGTCACTGCATCTTCCACCTTCGTCGGAGCCATCACTGTCCAAGGTCAACTCGTCTGTCTCGCGAGTGGCACGAATTGTCCTGCAAGCAGCGGAAGCATTCAAGATTTGAACTGGGCATACGATGCTCCAACGGATCTTGTTCGGAATAACACTTCGACCAGCGACATTGTCATTGGAGGAACAGCCACAACTACCGCTCCGGTCTTCTTCCAGCTCGATGGCGTCGCAGCTTCTTCCAATCGTCTCGTTCTCGGTCAGAACCAGAACTTGGACGTTGTGATCGGAGGAGCAACATCGACACTTTCGAATGGCCAGTTCCAACTTTCTGGAAATGACCTCTTCGTTGCAGGAAATATCGGTTCCGTGTCATCCGTGTATACCAATGGGTCGTTCGTCGCTGGCGGTGGTTCTACCTACTATAGCGATGGCTCTCTCAGCAAGACGAACGGCGATTTTAGCTTCCAGCTCGGTGCCGCAACAACGAGCTGGCGTTTCTATACTGGTGGAGTTGAGCGTCTTACGGCGGCATCGTCGGGCAATATCGGAATCGGACTCCCTAATCCAACGGAAGCCCTGGATGTTTCAGGGAACATCCAGGATATTTTGCACACGGGAGATGTTTTTGAACGAGTGGCAACGACGACATTTAATGTAGGTTCTGGTCCGTTTGCAGTCGTTGTTGCCGGAAAATATGCGTATGTAGTCAATAATACAGCTAACTCGCTTGCAACGATTGATCTTTCAAATCCAGCCGCTCCACTCCAGGTCGCAACCACGACTTTTGGCACAGATATTTACCCAACTTCCGTCTTTGTTGCTGGAAGATATGCCTATGTAGCGCTTGATACGGACGCTGTAGAAAGTTCGGTGGAGGATCGGATGGCTATTCTTGATATTTCAAATCCTGCGGTTCCGGTTGAAACAGGGAGTTTGGATCTTGGAGGTGAGAACCGTAATCCGGCCTCCGTATATGTCTCCGGTCGGTACGCATATATTGCGAATGGTGGTGCGGACTCCATATTCGTGGTGGATATTTCTAACCCCGCTCTTCCAACACTTGTTGCGAGCAAAAGCTTCGCGGCACTCTCCGCTCCGGCGGACATCGTTGTCTCCGGTCGATATGCATACGTGGCAAATTCCGGGAACGACACCATGGCAACGCTGGATATTTCGAATCCACTCGCGCCGATTCAGGTGGCGACAACAACCTTTAATGTATCGGCTGGACCGACATCGATTTTCGTCTCCGGTCGGTATGCGTATGTCGCGAATCAGATCGGAAGTAACATGGCGACGATTGATATCTCGAATGCCGCTTCTCCCGTCCAGGTCGCAACAACCACCTTCAATGCGGGCACGTCCCCGGGTACGATTTTCGTCTCCGGTCGGTATGCGTATGTAGGCGGATCATCCTTGCAGACGATCAATATTTCGAATCCACGTTCTCCTGTTCAGGTTGCGACGACAACGGGATCTGCGGTAATCGACGTCTTCGTCTCCGGTCGGTACGCGTATGTCGCGGATGGAAACCGGACTCTCGTCACATATGACATTCGGGGCGCAGAAGTAAATGGTCTCATCGCGCATAGCGCGGAACTCGGTAGTCTTCAGGTTCTTACGAACGGATCCATTGCGAACCAATTTACGATCGGAGGCGGTCTCACCGTTGGAGCGGGGGGCATTCTCTCCACGGGTCCGCTTTCCGTCACGGCGACGTCAACGTTCGTCAGTCCCATCACCGTCCAAGGTCAGCTCGTCTGTCTCGCAAACGGCACCAACTGTCCTGCAAGCAGCGGAAGCATTCAAGATTTGAACTGGGCATACGATGCTCCGACGGATCTTGTTCGGAATAACACTTCAACATCAGATATCGTTATTGGCGGAACGGCGACAACGACAGCCCCCGTCTTCTATAAGCTTGATGGTGTTACGGCTTCATCGAATCGTCTTGTTCTCGGACAGAACCAGAACATGGATGTCGTGATTGGTGCTGCGACATCGTCAGGATTGAATAGCATGTTCCAGCTTTCGGGAAACGATCTGTACGTTCAGGGCAACATTGGTTCCGCATCGTCCGTTTACTCGAACGGAGCGTTTATCGCAGGGAGCGGGTCCACATTATATGGAGACGGATTTATTACGAAGACAAATGGCAACCTCTCGCTCTCTGCATCCGGAGGATTCGTAACCCCGTCTGCTGACCTCGGTCTCTCGCTCGGTTCCGCATCGCTCCGCTTCAACGGCGTGTTCGGCAATACGACCTCGACAAACTCGACCTCAACAAGCCTCGGCGTCACGGGCATCTCCATTTTGAACAACACCATCTTCACCAACGCGACCGGCACCTCGCTCGCACTCACAGGCAACCTCTCCGCAGCCTCGACAACGTTTGCAACCTTCAACTTCACAAGCGCAAGCGGTACAAACCTCAACATCACGAATAACCTCACGGTTGGCGGTACCCAGGTGTGTCTCTCATCCGGTGCCAACTGTCCTGCGGCTTCAAGCGGAAGCATTCAAGATCTGAACTTTGCCTACGATGCTCCGACGGATCTCGTTCGCAACAACACCTCAACGAGTGACATCGTCATCGGTGGCACTGCGACAACCTCGGCTCCGGTCTTCTTCCAACTTGATGGCGTTTCAGCTTCATCGAATCGTCTTGTCCTCGGACAGAACCAGAATATGGATGTGACGATTGGTGCAGCGACAGCGTCTATTACGAACTCGGCATTCCAATTATCTGGGAACGATCTGTTCGTCGCAGGGAATATTGGTTCCGCATCGTCTGTCTACACAAACGGGGCCTTTATTGCAGGGAGTGGGTCTACACTATATGGAGACGGATTTATTACGAAGACAAATGGCGATCTCACACTTTCCGCGTCTGGAGGATTCGTAACTCCGTCTGCTGACCTCGGTCTCTCTCTCGGTTCCGCATCGCTCCGCTTCAATGGCGTCTTCGGCAACACGACTTCGACGAACTCGACCTCGACAAGTCTCGGCGTGACCGGTCTCTCGATATTGAACAACACCATCTTCACCAATGCGACCGGCACTTCGCTCGCACTCACGGGAAATCTTTCGGCAGCTTCGACAACCTTCGCAACCCTCAACTTCACAAGCGCGAGCGGCACAAACCTCAACATCACGAATAACCTCACGGTTGGCGGTACCCAGGTGTGTCTCTCATCCGGCGCCAACTGTCCTGCGGCTTCAAGTGGAAGCATTCAAGATTTGAACTGGGCCTACGATGCTCCGACGGATCTCGTTCGCAACAACACCTCAACGAGTGACATCGTCATCGGTGGCACTGCGACAACCTCGGCTCCGGTCTTCTTCCAGCTCGATGGCGTTGCAGCATCTTCGAATCGTCTTGTTTTCGGTCAGAACCAGAACTTGGACGTTGTGATCGGTGCGGCGACATCGTCAGGATTGAATAGCATGTTCCAGCTTTCGGGGAACGACCTGTACGTTCAAGGCAACATCGGTTCCGCATCGTCCGTCTACTCGAACGGTGCGTTCGTTGCTGGAAGTGGATCGACGTTCTTTGGTGATGGCTTTATTACAAAGACGAATGGCTCGTTAACGGTTACTTCAAGCGCGAACATTACTTTTGTGCCATCAGGAAATGTTGGCGTTGGAACATCTACGCCAGCGCAAAAGCTGACGGTCGTTGGGAATGTAGCGAATACACTGGTTCAGAATCAGGTATTCTCAGAGTTTGCATCCACAACTTTTCCAAATTTTGTGAATCCTGCAGGCTTTATTCTGGATGGACGATACGCCTATGTGGCACAGGAGGGTGCAGGAACTCCCGCTCGTTTGCATGTGATTGATGTCTCGAATCCGGGCGCGGTTTCTTCCGTTGGATCTGTCTTATTGGGTGCAAACACAGGAAACAGAACATTTTTTTCGATCGCACAGTATCAAAAATATGTGTTCGTTTCGGGTGGGATTGATAACAACCTTTATGTGGTTGATGTGAGCAATCCCTCTGCACCAACGAGCTCGGCGACATTTGCTCTAGGGACGACATTCAATACGTTTGCCGTTTCTGGGCACTTCCTTTTTGCGGCAGATTCGGCGAACACTTTGCGAATCTATGATATTACGAATCCGCTCGTTCCCGTTTTGATTCGTTCAATTACGGAATTCCCGGGAGTAGCGGGCGGTATCCTGTACGTGAGCGGGAACTATCTGGTTACTGGCGATGCAAACGCTACCGACGTCCGAATTTACGATATTACGTCTCCTGGAAACCCCGCCGTACTTTCTACACTGACGGCCCCCGCCGGTATACGGTCGCTTGCGATTCAGGGCCGATATCTGTATGTGGGAGCGCTTCTTGGATGGGGAATCTACGATATCGCAAACCCACGTTCTCCGTCGGCGAGCTTTACACAAACTTTTACCTCAGAACGTCAGGGCCTCTCCGTGCAGGGTCGGTATATGTACATGGCACATACGAACGGATATCGCGTGTGGGACATCGCGTCTTCTACGGCTCCGATACTCTTGAACACCTACACGAGTTTTGGAGACATCGCATTTGATCTTGTGGCCTCAGGTCGTTACCTCTATCACACGCATCAGGCGAACGGAAGTTTTGTGGTGACGGATATCTCCGGCATTGAGACGAATGGGCTTGTTGCCGCATCGGCTGAAGCGGGAAGCCTCACGGTTCGTACTGATGCATACGTCGGCGCGCGATTATCTATCGGTGGATCAATCACGGTTGGAGCCGGAGGAGTGACGTCTCTTGGCGCACTCTCCGTGAATTCGACAAACACCACGAGCACATTTGCTGGGTTCGTCTCCACCACCAGAATGGAAGTTTCTAACCGTCTCACCGTCGGTGGCGTGTCCGTGTGTCTCGCAAGCGGCGCCAACTGTCCTGCGAGCTCCGCCAGTATTCAAGATCTAACCTGGACCTACGATGCTCCGACTGACCTCGTCCGCAACAACACATCAACCTCTGACATCGTGATCGGTGGGACTGCGACAACCTCCGCTCCCGTTTTCTTCCAGCTAGATGGTGTCGCTGCTTCATCCAATCGTCTTGTGCTTGGTCAGAACCAGAACATGAATGTCGTGATTGGTGCGGCGACATCGTCAGGATTGAATAGCATTTTCCAGCTTTCGGGAAACGACCTGTACGTTCAGGGCAACATCGGCAGCGCATCTTCCGTCTACTCCAACGGCGCGTTCGTAGCAGGCAACACCTGGTTCGGCGACGGCTTCATCTCAAAGACCGATGGTAACCTCACGCTCTCTGCATCCGGAGGATTCGTAACCCCGTCTGCTGACCTCGGCCTCTCCCTCGGTTCCGCATCGCTCCGTTTCAACGGCGTCTTCGGCAATACGACCTCGACGAATTCGACCTCAACGAGTCTCGGCGTCACGGGCCTTTCGAATATCGCGACGGTTGTCTTCACGAATGCGACCGGCACCTCGCTCGCACTCACAGGTAACCTTAACGCCGCTTCGACAACCTTCGAGACCATCAACTTCACAAGCGCGTCGGGAACCAACCTCAACATCACGAACAACCTCACGGTCAGTGGGGCGCAGGTTTGTCTCGCAAATGGCGTCAACTGTCCTGCGAGCGGCAGCGGTAGCATTCAAGATTTGAACTGGGCCTACGATGCTCCGACGGATCTGGTCCGCAATAACACCTCAACTTCAGACATTGTGATTGGCGGCACCGCGACGACAACAGCTCCGGTGTTCTTCCAGCTTGATGGCGTGACAGCATCATCAAACCGTCTTGTCCTCGGACAGAACCAGAACTTGGATGTGGTGATCGGAGGGTCAACGTCCACGCTCTTAAATGCTCTGTTCCAACTTTCTGGAAATGATCTCTTTGTCGCAGGCAACATCGGCTCTGTCTCATCCGTGTACACGAACGGTGCGTTCGTTGCTGGAAGTGGATCGACGTTCTTCGGTGATGGCTTTATTACAAAGACGAATGGCAGTCTGTTCGTGACATCGTCACAGAACATTCTCTTGAATGCGAGCGGCATTGGCGTCGGTACATCAACCGTCTCTTCCCTCAACAAACTCACTGTTGTCGGAAACGTTGCAAATACCCTCGTTCAAAACCAAACATTTACCGATGTCGCTTCAACAACGTTCCCGAACCTTGTTGATCCCGCCGGTCTGATTGTTGAAGGTCGGTATGCGTATCTTGGTCAGCAATCATCTGGAACGCCACTCCGGTTCCACGTGATTGATGTATCAAGTCCGGGAACCCCGTCCTCCGTGGGCAGCGTTCTCCTTGCGGCAGATTCCGCTGCGAACACGACGTTCTTCTCGATGGGCATCCTCGGGAAGTATGTGTATGTTCCAAGCCAGACAACGAACTCCGTCTTTGTTGTTGACGTATCGATTCCTTCAGCACCTACAACGACAGCGAGCTTTTCTGCCACGAATGCAATTACAGCACTTGTGAATGGCGCATATCTCTACGTCGGAACGACGTCCGGCATCTTAGTGTATCGCCTTTCAAATCCGCTTGCTCCGGTTCTTGTTCGTACGCTCTCCGCCAGTGGAACAGTGAAAACGGTCATTAGTGGTGACTATCTCTTTGCGGCAGGGAGCTCAGGTGTCATCGATATCTACGACATCACAAACCCAGAGAATCCGGCGCTCCTGTCCAGTACGAATGCCGGTGTCGCAGTTGATTCCTTCGCCGTGCAGGGTCGGTACATGCATATCGGACTGAGCAATGCATATCGTATTTATGACATCTCGAACCCACGAGCTCCAACCCAGGTCGCATCGACGGCCATCACAGAGCCGCGAGCCATGTCGGTTCAGGGCCGCTACGCCTATCTTTCTCATACAGATGGATACCGTGTGTATGACATCGCATCGTCCACTGCACCGATCTTGATCCAGACGGTTACGGGGCTCGGTACGTTCACCCGCGATCTCGTGGTTGCCGGTCGTTACCTCTACCATACGCACCTTGGGTCCGAAGGGTTCATCATCACGGATATTGGGGGCATCGAGACAAACGGCCTCATCGCCGCAAACGCGGAGTTTGGATCGCTTCAGATCCATACGAATGCCGATATTCTGAACCGTCTTTCTGTTGGTGCCTCCCTGAGCGTTGGCGTGGGTGGGATTAGCTCTGCTGGAGCGATCTCTGTGTATGCGACGAACACGACCAGCACATTTGCAGGCACGGTTTCATCGACGAATAACACCGTGACCGATCGACTTGTTGTCGGTGGGTCGGCAATTTTCTCTGCGAGCGCAGGCGTCGGTACATCCACCGTCTCTTCCCTCAACAAACTCACCGTTGTCGGAAACGTTGCAAATACCCTCGTTCAAAACCAAACATTTACCGATGTCGCTTCAACAACGTTCCCGAACCTCGTTGATCCCGCCGGTCTGATCGTTGAAGGCCGGTATGCGTATCTCGGCCAGAAGGCCAATGGAACCCCGCTCCGGCTCCACGTGATTGATGTATCAAGTCCAGGAACTCCGTCATCCGTGGGTAGCGTTCTCCTCACGGCAGATTCTGGATCGGCCACGATCTTTTCGATGGGCATCCTCGGGAAGTATGTCTATGTTCCAAGCCAGACGACAAACGTCGTCTTCGTTGTCGACGTATCGAATCCTTCGGCACCTACGACAGTAGCGACCTTTTCTGCCGCGAGTGCGCTCACAGCACTTGTGAATGGCGCATATCTCTACGTCGGAACTGGGAGCAGTATCTTGGTCTATCGCCTTACAAATCCGCTTGCTCCGGTTCTTGTTCGTACGCTCTCCGCCAGTGGAACAGTGAAAACGGTCATTAGTGGTGACTACCTCTTTGCGGCAGGGAACTCAGGCGTCATGGATATCTACGACATCACAAACCCAGAGAATCCGGCGCTCATGTCCAGCACGAATATCGGTGTCGCAATCGACTCCCTCGCCGTGCAGGGTCGACATCTACATATCGGACTGAGCAATGCATATCGTATTTATGACATCTCGAATCCACGAGCTCCGACCCAGGTCGCGTCAACAGCCATCACGGATCCGCGAGCCATGTCGGTTCAGGGCCGCTACGCCTATCTTTCTCATACAGATGGATACCGTGTGTATGACATCGCATCGTCCACTGCACCGATCTTGATCCAGACGGTTACGGGGCTCGGTACGTTCACCCGCGATCTCGTGGTTGCCGGTCGTTACCTCTATCACACGCATCATGCGACCGAAGCGCTCATGATCACGGATATCAGCGGAGTCGAGACAAACGGCCTCATTGCCGCAAGCGCGGAGTTTGGATCGCTTCAGGTGAGAACGGATGGATTTGTTGCCGATCGGTTCACCATAGGCGGTTCATTGTCCCTCGGGCTCGGCGGGATGATATCGAACGGCGCACTTGCTGTGTACAGCACGAACACTACATCAACCTTCAGCTATGCGGTGTCTTCAACGCGTGGCGAATTTACGCAGGCATTGACTGTCGGAGGCGTACACGTGTGTCTTTCAAGCGGTATCAACTGTCCTGCGAGCTCCGCCAGCATTCAAGACCTCAACTTCGCCTACGATGCTCCAACGGATCTGGTCCGCAACAATACATCGACGAGTGACATCGTGATCGGTGGCACTGCGACAACCTCTGCTCCGGTCTTCTTCCAGCTTGATGGCGTTGCGGCTTCCTCGAACCGCTTGGTTCTTGGTTCAAATCAAAACTTGAATGTGACGCTTGGCAGCAACACATCATCGGGTCTCCATCCGAACTTCCAGCTTTCCGGAAATGATCTGTTCGCCGTGGGGAATATTGGAAGCGCCACATCCATTTACGCCGGTGGTGATGCGTACATTTCAGGAACAGCTTCCGCATCACGATTGTTTGTCGGTGATGGAACAACTGCGGCTCCATCGATCGCATTCGCAAATGCTCCGGGTTCCGGTATCTATGGCAGCGCTGGCGGAAACTATATCTTCAACGTGAACGGAAGCGCGCAGATGGGATTCTTTGGAACATTTATCTACGCGTATCAACATTTTGATCCTTACTTCACCAATACCGTTGATCTCGGTGCTATGAACTTGGGATGGCGAAACGTCTATGTCTCCAGTACGGCGTTTTTGCAAAATGTTTCTTTCACGAGTGCGACCGGTAGCTCGCTGAGTTTGAACGAAATCATTGAGCCGACATCAACAGCAATCCTCGACTTTGCGAGCAGCACGGAAGGCGTGGCGATTTCCGGCAACTACGCGTACGTTGGACAGGCCGGACAGGGGCTCAACATTATCGATATCTCGAATCCGACCGCGCCAACATCCGTTCGCGTCTTCGATACGGCCGGACTTGCCCTGGATGTGAAGGTAGCGGGTCAGTATGCCTATGTTGCGGACGGAAGCAACGGTCTTTCCATCATTGATGTCTCGAATCCGCAAGTGCCGTTCCTGGTCGGGAATGTAAGTACGACCGGAACGACCGGGTCCGTCTATGTTGAAGGACGCTATGCTTACGTTGCAGACGGCGTTGCACTTCGGGTCATCGATATTTCCAATGTGACAGCTCCCGCGATCGTCGGGAGCGCGTTCGTGGATGGAGTTTCCACCGTGTTCGTGGTTGGGAAGTACGCATATGTCGGGAATAATGGGGGGTCGAGTGGCGTTCAGATTTTCGATGTCTCGAATCCGCGATCACCGATCCATGTGGCAACGGCGGTAGGGAACGGAGCGGTGAGTAAAGGTCCCTACGTTTCCGGCCGATATCTGTACTTCGCTGATGACAACCAAGATTTTAGAATCTTCGATATCTCGAACCCACTGATACCTACCTCCGCAGCAACGTTTGCACTTCCGACAGCTGCCGATGGCGTCGTTGTTCAGGGACGATACGCCTATCTCGCAGCCAGTAGCTTTATGCTCGTCATCGATGTTTCAAGCTCAACGGCACCGAGCATCAAATCGTCATATCGGAACAATGCAGGTGGGTATCGAGGTATCGCCGTGGCTGGAAAGTACGCCTATCTTACCGGCAGCGCCGGACACTTTAACGTGATTGATATCCGTGGTGCGGATATCAGCTCTGCCCACATCGGTTCGCTCCAGACCAACAGTCTCTATGTGCTTGAGAATATTGATATCGGAAACAGCGCGTATATTCGCAGCAGCTTGAATGTTGGCATCGGAGGCATTACCTCGGACGGCGCGCTGGCGATTCATGCGACGAACACCACCTCAACCTTCGCGGGCGTAGTGTCTTCCACGCTCCTCATTTCGGGGCGGGCATTGGTAAGTGGCTCAACGGTTGCAGCACCAGGATTTTCCTTTTCTGGTTCAGAAAACACGGGTATACATGGGGCCGTGGGGACTGTTTCACTGATTACGTCTGGCTTCACGGCTTTTTCCTGTAATTCCAGTCTATGTTCAACCGTTGTCTCAATCCAACCATCAACAAATAACTCAGCATCTTTGGGCACGCCTGCCTTAAG
>JBAZWV010000004.1:0-72152 GCA_041660225.1 Patescibacteria group bacterium
GTAGGGTTATTCGTAGCGCAGCGCCTCGATCGGATTCAGATGGGCGGCGCGTCTGGCGGGGTAATAGCCGAAGACAAGCCCGATCACGGCAGAAACACCGAAGGCGAGCGCAATCGACGTCCAGGCCACGATCGTCGGTGTGGACGTGAAAGAGCTGATGAGTTTCGATGCACCATACCCCAGCACGATGCCGATCGTTCCGCCCATGATCGTAAGAAGCACCGCTTCGCCCAGAAACTGGTTTACGATCTCATTTTTTTCCGCACCGATCGCCTGACGCAAACCGATTTCACGCGTGCGTTCGGTGACCGTCGTGAGCATCATGTTCATGATTCCGATGCCGCCGACGAACAATGAGATCGATGCGATAGCGGCAAGGAGCGTCGAGAACGTATCGGTCACGCTCGAAGCGGCGCTGACGAGATCCGTCTGGTTCAGCACGCTAAAATCCGCGGCTTGGGGATTTGAGATCTTATGCTGCGTCAGGAGAAGCGCGGTGACGTTTTCTTGTGCTGTCGCCATGGACGCCTGGTCTGTGGCTTTGATCGCGATGGTGCTGACGTATTCACTGCCACTCAAAAACGTGGTCATCGCCGAGATCGGAACGTAGATCGTGTCATCGGCATTCGAGAAACCCGAACCGCCTTTGCTCGCCGTCACGCCGATGATCGTGAAGTCACTTCCTTTGATACGGATACGCTGACCGATCGGGTCCGCGCCTTCGCCGAACAGATCATCGCGAGTCGTTGGTCCGAGGACGGCGACTTTTGCGCGCGAGGCAACCTGACTGTCGGTGAAGAACGAGCCGGATGCGACAGAGACGTTCCGAACGGACGGATATGTGGGCAACGTGCCGATCACGGAGGTGTTCGTATTTTTTCCGGAAGCGGTGATTTGATATCGCCCCGACGATTCGGGAGCGACGGCTTCAACTCCGATCGTTCCTTTGAGAGCCGTTGCATCGGCGACCGTGAGCGTTTGCGCGGATCCGCGACCGGCGCTGACCGTCACCCCGGCGCCGCGTTGCGCACCCGGCATAATGAGGAGGAGGTTGGAACCGATTGACTGGATATTCGTTTCGATTTGTTGTTTTGCTCCCTGTCCGACCGAAAGCATGGCAATGACCGAACCGATACCGATGACGATTCCAAGCATCGTCAAACCGGAGCGGATCTTATTTGCAGATACGCCGAGGTAGATTTCTTCCAACATGTCGGCGGTTTTCATACGGTTGCGTGTTGCTGGAACCGGCGGTTATCGTTTTTACGATCCTCGACGATGTGTCCGTCGCGGACAATGATAATCCGGTCCGCGTGTTCTGCGACATACGGTTCATGCGTGATCAGTACGACCGTACGTCCTTCATTGTGCAGTTTCTGAAACGTGCCGAGTACGAGATCTCCCGTTTTCGTATCCAAATTTCCGGTCGGTTCGTCGGCGAGCAAGATCGCAGGATCGTTTACCAGTGCGCGGGCAATGGCGACGCGCTGCATCTGTCCTCCGGACAGCTGGTTCGAGAGATTAAGGTGTCGTTCTTCATTTAAGCCTGCGGCAAGGAGGGCTTTTTTCGCACGCGCGTCGCGTTCGGCACGATCCATCCCGGCATAGACGAGCGGAAGGGCGACGTTTCGCAGGACCGTCGCGCGTGGCAACAGGTGGAACGACTGAAAGACAAAGCCGATTTTTGCTTTGCGGATCCGCGCGAGTTCGTCGGTGGGCAATGTCGAGACATCCGCGCCATCGAGGGTGTATGAGCCGGTGGTCGGCGTATCGAGTGCGCCGAGAATATGCATCAACGTGGATTTTCCGGATCCGGATGGACCCATGATGGCGACGAACTCACCTTTTTTCAACTCGAAGCTGACGCCTTTTAAGACACGCGTTGTTTCTTTTCCATTCGTATATTCTTTGACGATGTCTTTCAGGGCGATCATAGGATCAACGCTGGAAACGGACGGCGTTTCCGCTGCCTGTAAATCCGGCTCCGCCGCTCGGAATTTGAAGAATGCTATTTTGAGACGTCGTCGCTTTTGCGGCCGTGGTCGCGGTCGGCTGAACGGTCCGCGTCACGATCGCGTCGCCTTCGTTCAGACCGGTTTTGATCTCGGTGTATTGATCGTTCGCGAGACCGGTCGTGACCTCAAGAAGCTGAGGCGGCGTTTTCGAAGGCACGCCCTGTCCCATCGATGTCGCATTAAGCGCAACGCCGGGAAGCGTCTGAACCGTGGCAGAACCGTTCGCTTGCTGCACGGCAGCGTTCGGCACGAGGAGAACATCGGTTCGGATATCGGTGACGATCGAAGCGGATACGCTCATGCTGGGTTTGATGCGTTCGTCATCCGTCAGGAACGCGACCTTTACATCATAGGTAACGACGCCCTGGCTCGCGGCACCGATCATATCGACTTCCGTGACGGTTCCGGCGATCGTGAGATCCTGTACGGCGTCAAACGTCAGCGTGGCTTTTTGTCCCACCTTGATTTTCGCGATGTCGACTTCGTTCAACGGAATGACCGCGATTTTGGCTTTTGTCAGGATCGTCGCCATGACGACAGAAGGGGAAGCTTCGTCTTTTGTTTTCATGCTCAATTTTGCGATGACTCCATCAAACGGAGCACGGACGGTGTAATCGTTGAACGCGTCGAGCGCGTCTTGCAGATTATCTTTTGCGTTTTGAAGCGATGACTTCCGTTGTGAGATGACGTTCGCTGCTGTCTTGATGTCCAAATCATCGGTCGTGCCTTTGGCATCGGCGAGCGCGAGCTTTCGCTCTTCGATCGTTTCTTTCGCCTGGGCGATATCGTTCGCATCCGGACCCTTCATGAGGTCTTCGAGTTCTGCCTCTGCTTGTGTGAGGGAATTGCGCGCATTGTCAAAAGACTCGCGGGCGCTTTCGATCGAATCCTGTTGCGAAGAAAGCGTGCTGTACGCATTCGTGACGGACGTGATGTCGCTTTGGATCGAGGAATTATACGTATCGAGGTTCGTTTGCGAAAAGCCTGACGAGGTGAGACTCGCGTCAAGTGCCTTTTGCATGTCATCAAGGAGTTTTGCGGTCGCATCGATCGCGGCTTCAACGGTATCCATGGAAGCATCGACCTTCGCGGAGTCTTCACCACGGAGCGCAAGCGGATCGATGGCATCATGCGTTGTCTGAAGCGCATTTTTTGCAGAGGCATAACTCTGCTGCGCGGTGATTTTTTTGCCCTGATCAAGCACGGAGAAGAGGGGAACGAAGTTGAGGTTGGTGACGCTGCCATCGATGCCGAGAATGTCATCGGAATCATCGAGCGCGTTGTCGAGGGTCACGAGAATGCTATCAAGAGAGGAAACGATCTTGTCGTACGCATCACGTACGACTTTCGGCGTCGTCCCGTCGCTCGTGAGCTTTGCGTTCAGCTCGGCCGTGCGGATTTTGTTTTCCGCCGACAGAATTTGGAGCGCGGTCGGGCCTTTTTGGAGGTCTTCCAAATTGCGTTCGGCTTGGTTCAATGCATTCTGCGCTTGTGTGACGGCGGAATTCGAATCAGGGCGCACGAGTTTATCATACGAGATCTGCGCGGCTTCAAGACTGATTTGCGCATCGCGAATTCCCTGCTCCGCATCACGAACCGCTTTGGACGCGTCTTTCTGTTCGATCTGGAACAGCGGCGTATCGGTTGTCACTTCTTCGCCAAGCTTCACCATCGTTTGCAAAATGGTTCCGGAAACTTTCGACTTTACATCCACCTGTTGCTCCGCCGACACCTGACCGCTGCCGGAAATGGACGTCGCAAGTGAGCCGCGTGTTACCGCAGCCATCACATAGCGGACCGGCTCCGCGGGTTTGTTCAGATTGATCTCGGCAAACGTGCCCGTGACCGCAACGGCGGCCAGGGCTCCGATAACCGATTTTTTCTTCATCCATCGTTTCACGCGTTCTTTCATATATCGACAATAAATAGCCAGATGGCCTTGTGGGTTAGTACGCAAGACAAGGGGTTTCCTTTCGCCTGCGCGCCTGCTGAAATAGGTGAAAGAAATGCAGGATTCACGCGTAGTATCACCAGGACCCATGCCGGAATCGTTGGAGCCCCTGGCCGATGAGCAGGTGGTCGCGGAGGCGCTTCAAAATAAGGAGCGTTTTGCGGAGCTTGTTCATCGCTACCAGGAACGACTTAGCCGTTATCTACGACGGCTCGGCGTTTTTCGCCTGGAAGATATCGAAGACGTCCTGCAAAACGCTTTTTTGAAAGCGTATCGAAACTTGAACGATTTTGATCAGAAGCTGCGCTTTTCATCCTGGATGTACCGGATCGCGCACAATGAAGCAATGAGTTTCTTTCGGGCCAACTCCGCACGGCCTCATGGTCATCTTGTAGATGAAAGCGACGATAAATTGGAACTTCTTCAAAGTGACTTGAACGTTGAGCGGGAGGTAGAAAAAAAATTGACCGGCGAAGTCATCTCAAGCGCACTGCAATCCTTGGAACCGAAGTATCGCGATGTCTTGGTGCTTCGTTATCTTGAAGAACGCGATTACAACGAGATGTCCGACATTTTAAAGATTCCGGTTGGAACGGTCGGCACACAGATCAATCGCGCCAAAAAACGTCTCGCTGTCATCCTCGCCCATCTCTCTTAAACCTATGCGCCCCAACGATACACACACGCCTCCATCCGAGGACCTTGCCCACAAGGTCTTGGAGCGCATTGATGAACAGCACGTCGAACCAAGACCGCGCTGGCAGTTTTTGCTGAAGAATCAGGTCCAATGGCTGTTGCTCGCCATGTGTCTTGCGGTGGGAGCTATTACGGCGTCGGCGGCGATCTATGGGGTTGCGAATGCGGGATGGGAGTTCCGAGAAGTGACGAATGATAGCCTTGGATCGTTCTTGTTCCAGTCGATCCCATTCTTGTGGATCGCGGCGCTTGCGATCGTGTTAATTCTTGCATACGAAAACTTTCGACACACGAAGAGCGGATATCGCTATCCGGTCTTGTCCGTTATCGGTCTCGTTTTTCTCATTGCCCTCATCGGCGGAGCAATTTTCTTTGCAACCGGATTCGGACATCGGTTTGAAGAAGGGATCGGCGGACGTATTCCGTTCCATCGTCCACCACTTGAAATGCAGAACTTGCTCTGGATGAAGCCGGGAAAGGGGCTTTTAGTCGGCGAAGTCGTGTCGATTGATCCCGTGGACAAAACATGTATTCTCAAAGCGCTTGATGGCAAGGAGTGGAACGTTGATATACAGGATATCAATGCGCTGAGCTTCGAGGTGTTGCAGACGTCACGCTTAGTTCGTGTTGTCGGCATCGCAGGAGAAGACGGCGTATTCCGATCCTGTCTGATTCTTCCATGGGAAATTCATGGGATGCCATCAGACATGCATCCGATTCGTATTCGCGCGGCAGCATTCACCTCACAGGGCGATGTGATCTTTGAAAGAAACGAAATAACGGAACGTACTACTGACTGTGAGGGCGTACGACCTTACATCATTCTCAAGAAGAGATACTCCGGAGAATAGTTTCATTCCTAAAACGATATTCATTCTATGAAAAGCCGATCATTCATGATTCTGTCTGCTGCCGTTGCAGCTCCCACACTCGCGCTCGGCCTCGCAATGACGCCCGTCATGGCTGCGGAACAAACCACGGCCGCTCGCCCCACGCTCACCGCTGAGCAACGCGCCACGTTCGACCAAGTTCGCGCACTCCATGAAGCGGGCAAGAACGATGAAGCCAAAGCGCTGATCGAATCCTCGGGTCTCTTTAAGGACATGCCGAAATTCGGAATGATGCACGGCAAGGGCAAGGGCATGTTCAAGCATGGCGACAAGGCGCATGGTGACAAGGCGAATTTCGTCCGCCCAGAATTGACCGCCGAACAAAAGAACATCATGGAACAAGCGAACGTTCTCCATGAAGCGGGCAAGAACGATGAAGCCAAAGCGCTGATCGAATCATCCGGATTGTTTCCGAACATGCATTCATTCGGAATGATGCACGGAAAAGGGATGAAGGGTCGCCAATGATCCACGTCGGGTCCTCCTCCACAAACGGCCATCGCATTGCGGTGGTCGTTTCGATACATTTGATGTAGCCTGTCAGAATCATTTTTTATCTTTCCGTTATGAATCAGAAGAATCTCATTATCGGTGTTGGTGCGGTCCTGGTCGTTGCAGGCTTGGGATATGCGTTTGCCTTTCGTCCGTTAGCTGCTCCGAGCCCTGTTCCGTCAACAACGCAGGAACAGCAACAGCCACCGACGGAAACGACGCCGACTCCGGCAGAACAGCCTTCGCTCTCCGGTGATACGCAAGGTGCAACGATCTATCGCATTGCCTCAGAAGAATCCAAAGCGGAATTCAATCTCGGCGAAGTGCTGCGCGGCGAACCCTTCCTCGTCGTCGGTACCACGACGCAGGTTACGGGCGATATCGCGCTGAACATGACGAATCCGTCCGCCTCGCAGGTCGGAAAGATTTCGATCAACGCGCGCACATTCAAGACGGACGCATCGAATCGCGACCGGATGATCGGCCGGTTCATTCTCGAATCTGAAAAGCCGGAATACGAATTGATTACGTTTGAAACGACGAAGATCGAAGGAATTCCCGCCGAAGTGAAGGTGGGGGAATCATTCGATGTGAAGCTCACGGGCAATCTCAAGATCCGTGACGTCGTTAAAGAAGTCACGTTTGCCGGGAGAGTGAAACTCGAAAATGAAGATCGTCTCATCGGAGATGCGTCCACCCAGGTTATGCGCGAGGATTACAAGCTCGTCATCCCGGATGTTCCATTCGTCGCAAGCGTGGATCAAGAAGTGATTCTCAAGATCGCGTTCGTTGCAAAGAAAGCCCAATAACAAAAAGCTCCCCGATCGGGGAGCTTTTTTATACGCAGACTTATTTCCAGAGCGCGAGGATCACGCCCATGATTCCCATTGAGACGAGTGAGTATCCCGCCGTGATGAGGAAGAGTTTCCATGGCTTACCGCCCCAGAGTTGGTCGGCGGCATGAATCGGAGCCATGAATCCGAGCCAGTTCCAGAAGGCGGCCATGAGACCGGCGCTGATGCCAAAGGTCTTGGTGTAGACTGATGCGAATTCGAGCGCATGGGCCAACACGAATGCCGTGAGAAGGCTGCCGATGGCCATGATGATGTAGTTCATCGTCATGCCCTTGTTCTTCGCCTTATCCATTGAATCCTTCGAATAGCCCATGATGGCCATCCACGGTTTCCCGAAAAGAGGACCGTACCAAAGGAATCCGAGTACCATGCTGGAGAGCATAGCGACGATCACCGCGGCGTAGTTAATGACTGGAATCATAAAGAAAATAAAGGATTATGCTGTGGAGCATAGCAAAAATCGCTTATTTTAGGCAATTAACGAACGGGTACTTCGTTTGAAGAGATGCGCGAGAGGTCGTCGGGAGTAATTCCGAGACTGTAGAGACGCATGACGGTGTACGCCTCTTCGCCATTCTTCAAATAGTGGACCTTGAGATCTTTTGGATGGATGTAGTACGCCTCGCCATGAGCTTCGACGCGCAAGACGATGCGGCCGCGCAGTCGATTCTTCATGGTTGTATCGGTCGCGAGTTTTGCGTAGTCGCTTTCCGTCATTCCAAGACCGAATGAGCGCATCATTTGATAGGCGGTTGCACCATCCTTCATGTAATACCGCTTGCTATCCATCGGATGGATGTACCAGGCTTCACCGTGATTCTGCACATCGAGCAAAATATATCCCTTCAACCGGCTGACGAGATTCGGATCGGTTCCGGTCGGCGGCGGATTTGTCGATGCAGCACGACTTGGATACGCGACCGCGAATTCGTCGTACGACCATGTTTTGATTTCATTCCCTGTCGAAACGGATACGAATTGTTGACCGACCCAGCCACGTCCACCGTTATATTCGATGAAGTACCAACCATCGGTGTATCCGATTACTTTGATCACGCCGGATTTCGGTGCGGTCAGGAGGACGGAAGATCCATCCATGCACGCTTTATTGCGGACGAATACGGCAGACGCGATCGTCGCCGATTGATCGTACTGATACACGGGGTCCGCGTAGCAATCGCCGGCACGGACGCTCGCGAGCGGCGTGAGGAGCATGAGAGCGGTGAGCGAAAGAGAGGAGAGTTTGCGAAGCATATACAATAGTATAGGCATAATTGTCAGATCTTAGGTAAGGCACGTTGACATTCGGCGTAATTTGGGCTATGTTTGGCGCGGAGGTAACAAATGTTCATTGTCAGTACCATCGGACGAAATCCGGAGACCGGACGCGTTGGTTCACAGATCGTCTTTGCCTACGAGGTGAAGGACGGTGTCATCGTCATTGACGAGACGCGCGGTGATCAAGAGGCTATCGCAGATATCAAGGAGAAGGGCGTTCGCTGTCTCCGTGAGACGCTCGTCTACATCAAGCCCGATCAAGGCCTCGCCTTTCACGAGGCATGTCAGGAAGTCTACCGATCGGCCGGTGCCCGTCTGAGCGACGAGGACGAAGAACGCGAGTTCGAACAAAAGTTCTCTTCTCGACGAGACGCTCGCGAAAGCGTGCCGCCACCTTCCGTCCCTCCGACAGCTCCTCAATCCGCCGCATGATCAACATCTGGCGACAACTCCCACCCCCGACGCTCACACGTCGGGTCTTTCTTTCAACAGGATGTGGAGGGTAACGCGTGGCAAAAGAACGAATACCGCTTCCGTATCTGCAGTTTGATCCTTCCGTCTCGATGACGTTCTCCCGCGTGGAAGACATCATCAAGAAGGGAGAGTTCGTCGATTGGAAGCCGATGGCGACACAGCTCGGACAAATGGGCGACGGCGGCAAACGACGTCCGGCGATCTACGAGTTCATGTGTGAAATGACGGATGGGTTGATGGCGCTGTTCCGTTCCAAGGAATACGGCATTCCCCAGCCGTTCTCTCGGGTGTCGACAGCATCACACGGGACGCGCCATGCGTCGGCGTTCATCGTTTCGCACACGGGCGAGTTCGATCTCTGTCCGTTTTCCGCAGAACGGATCCATCCCGATTTCGGCGAAGGAACGCTCACGGCGATGCTCGACGGCATTCCATTCCTCTTTGTCGATCCGATCACGCGCGGCACCAAGGGCGTTCGGGATCTCCGAAAACCCATGGCGCTCGAACAGGCCTATCTCTTCGACTACATCATCGGCTCCGGTCAACGCTGTGAGTCGGGGCTCGTGGTCTCGGAGGAAGGGATCGTGTACGACCAGTATCATCACGAGGCCTTCAGCTGGTCGGAGGACCGACGTCTCGAAGAAGCGTTTCGTAACAGCACAAAAACGATCTCGAGAGAGTTCTGGAATAAGCTCGAAGCGATGCTGCCGGGAACGTTCAAAGCGCAGCGCGTGAAAAATACGCTGACGGATACAATCGGAGAGGAGGCAACGGAGAAGATGTTCAGCTATCTCCACAAAGTCTTTCTCGACAAATATCTCGGCAACGTCCGCATTCTCGTCGGCTACGGCTGACCTCGCTCTGATTTCGATCGGAGCTTTTTTATAACCAACGTTTCTTTTTCCCTTTTCGTCAGTTTTTTTAATGCAGCTTCCCGCTTACGCGCGTTTCCTTCGTTTCGTTTCCGTTCGCTCCATACGAGGTGTACGGGACGTTTTGATCGCGTGTACTTTGCGCCGGTTCCATCGTTATGTTTCGCGAGGCGCGCTTCAAGGTTGGTCGTAATGCCCGTATATAAAGACCCGTCGGAGCAACGCAGAATATACACGGTCCATGTGGGCATGACGGTGCGATGTTATTCCGAAGCCTTGTTTTCTTTGGTGGAGTTTGCTCGAACTGCTTTCTCCATTTCCTGAACGATTTCGCCGCGACCTTTTCCAGAAACGCTGGAGTGGGGGATGAGTGTCATGTTCGGATACGTCGTTTGCAAATGTCGCACGATATTGACCGCTTCGGAATTGGAAAGTTTGTCGATTTTATTGATGATCATCACAACGGGAATCGTTCCGGAGGCGAGATATTCAACCATTTCACGATCAAGATCTGTCGGGCCGATGCGTGCATCGATGATTAGCAAGACGAGTTTGAGTTGCTGCACCTGCCACAGATAGTCATGGATCATTCCGGCGAATCCATTACGCAGCGCCTTTGGAGCCTTTGCATATCCGTAACCGGGGAGGTCGATCAGAAAATAGCGACCGTCCACGTCAAAGACATTCATCATCTGTGTCCGTCCGGGTGTGGAGCTGACGCGTGCCAGTCCTTTTTGTCCGGTCAAACTGTTCAATAACGTGGATTTTCCAACATTCGAACGCCCCACCATGGCAACATGGGGTTTTTTGCCTTGAGGAAGGTCTTCAAGACGTGTTGCGCTTTTCACGAATGTGGTGTTCATAGAGACAGGAACTATCCTAGCACGTAACATAGAATCTATGCTCACGAAGATCGAAGCAGTAAAACGCTTTCATTTCAAAGAGGGGTGGCTGAATACCTATCACTTGTTTTCGTTTGCGGATTATTTTGACCCGGAGAATCTCCAATTCGGCACGCTCCGCGTCTTCAACGACGATACTATCGACGCCTATTCGGGGTTCGGGGATCACGGTCATTCCGATATGGAGATTGTAACAATTATCCATGAAGGGGAATTGACGCACCGCGATAGCATGGGAAATAAGGAGACGATCAACGCCGGAGAAGTCCAGCGCATGACGGCGGGGACCGGCGTCGTTCACGCCGAAAAGAATCTTGCGGATCAACCCGTGCATCTGTATCAGATCTGGTTTTTACCGGAGGCGGAGAATCTTGCGCCCGGGTACGAGCAAAAAGATTTTTCGTATCTCGTCGAGAAAAATATTCTTACGATGGTGGCCTCTCAACATCCGTCAGGCGAAGCGATCAAGCTGCAAGCGGATGCGACGATCTATCTGTCTGAATTGGAGGAGGGGAAGACGGTGGAACATCATACGACAAAAGATCGCGGAGTGTTCGTGTATGTTCGCGAAGGAGATGTCGACATCAACGGCGTTGCGTTCAGCGCCGGTGATCAAGCACGCATCACGGACGAAGAAACGCTGACAATGATCGCGACGAAAAATGTGAAAATGATCTTGATAGACGTCGCGATAACGTAAACACGATTAAAAGAATCGTTTTGTGGTACTCTATCGTGTAGACGTTATTATTTTTTAAGCTATTTTTTTATGGCAGCTTCATTAAACGCACGGAACGTCGGTTTCGCTATTGGCGGGATGCTCGGTTTGTTTCATCTCGGTTGGGGAATTCTGATCGCGCTGGGATTTGCGCAACCGCTCCTCGATATGGTTTTCCGTCTTCATATGCTGACCCCGGTGTATACCGTGGCATCGTTTGATCTGATGCTCATGATCGGTCTTGTCGTCTTTACATCGGTGGCTGGATTCTGTTTCGGATTCGTTGGCGCGACAATCTGGAATGTCGTCGCAGGAAAAAGGTAAAAAGAGATCACGAATTCCACGGAGCTAGACGTTCGCTTCTCCGAACGCCTCGTCTTCCGTGTCCGCGTCTGCGTCCGCTTTTGTGTGATGGACGCGTCCGTCGATATGATTCGGGGGCGCGTAGACGGTTGCCACCTTGAGTACTTCTGTTCCGGTGTTTTTAAAATTGTGTCGTGTGCCGGGAGTCACCACGGCAACGTCGCCGGGGCCAACGGGAAACGTTTCACCGTCAAACATTCCTTCGCCGTTTCCGCTTTGGAAGTACAGTGTTTGTTCGACATGATCGTGCGTTTCTTCGCCAATCTCACCACCTGGCGGAATACTCATGATGACGAGCTGGGATTTTTTTCCGGTAAACACGACGCGACGAAAATCAGCGTTGTTTGCGGCGGCGTCATGGATGTTGGTATGGAAGGACATAGGAGGGGGCTATTTTTTTGAATGAAGACCGAGAGCGGCGATGACGGTCACGCCGAGATACATGAAGAAGCCGTAGACGCAGGCAGGATATCCGAGCACTGTTCCGGGCGCGCCAGGCGAGGGACAGGAAAGAGCCGTTGTTCCAAAGAGCTCTTGATAGGAGAGGACGCCGGAAAAGGCAACGCCAAAGAGACCAAGGCCAAGGAGTAGCTGCAGCGCACGATGTTTCGTCATAGGTAAAAAGGATAGCACGTCATTTCGCTGATGTTGATCTGAGGTGCAGGTAGATCAGCGAGCTAATGATACCGGCAAAAAAACACCAAACCGATATGAACGTTTCAAAGAAGAAGAGACCGGCGACGGCCGCAGAGACGGCACCGGTGACGCCGAGCAGTTGAAAGAACCGTTTACTGGAGATCAGTAGCGCACCACATGTGGCGATGAAATAGGGGATAAAGATGAGCGTCGTGTAAGAGGTATAGAGATGATAGTAGAGCGTGCAATTCACGATTTCTACGCGAAGCGGATTAAATACAACGGATGCCGTGAGAAAAGCGGACGCGCCTATGCCGATACCGATAAGCCAGCGAAGAATCTTTCGTCTTTTTTTATCCAGCGCATACATCATTGAAGGGATATAAATGGGCCAGAGAATCAGCGCAAAAAAAAGAAAGCCGTACCCAAGTGCGGGATGTGCGGAGCCGGAGCCGATACTGAGCCATTGAAAGCCTTCGAGTGCTTGTTGTATGGCAAAGAGAAAAGGCACGAGGGCAAGAAACTTTTCTTTTTTTTCTGCTTCGTGCAGACATGCGGCCCCGATGAGGGTCAATCCGCCGCTTGCGGCAAAACTGGCTGAAGCCGAAAAACACATATGTACAGCGTACGCTAGAAGCGAGAGGTGCGCGAATTGATGAGCCTTTGGATCATTATCGTAGAACCAGCGAGGTGAGGAACGGATGAATCCATGTGACGAGAAGGAGAGAAAGAATTCCCCACAGGACGGCGTGCGATGCGTCGGTCCAGTGACCGATACTAAGGCCCGTATCCTCGTACTTCCACAATCGTCGTTTGAAGATAATAAAGATCAATTTTCCACTGATAAACTCAAAAAGACTAAGGAAGATTCCGAAAATGAATCCTTCCACAAGAAAGGGAAGATGGTCGATCGCGTTATGGAGCAGGATCACGAAGAGCGCACCGAATCCATAGATCGGACAGAATGGGATCGGGAAAAAACTGCCTGTTGTATAACGCTTTTTGATCCACGAACGAGTGGACGTATCTAGAATCCAACCGATGAAACTATAGATGAAGAAAGAGAGTACAAATAAAAATATGGACATTAGAAGAAAGTTAACACAAAAGCCGTCTTTCGACGACCTTTGTGTGACGAAGATGCGGATGGAGTCCTACAATCCGTAATCCGTGCTGATGTTTCCTACCGTCGATTCTTGCGAGCTGATGCTGAAGTCTGATGTGCTGTTTACATCGGCTCCGAACGTGTAGTTGTTATAGAACGCGTCGGAGATATCATCGATGTTTTTGTTCCAAAGATTTCCATAGAGAGCCATCGCAACAGCTTCTGTCTTCACCCAGCGGAGAACTCCTCCGCGAGAGACGACGTAGACTTTCGGATCGGTGGCGAATTTCACCATGCGACGTCCTGGCTTATAGCGGACGTTGAGGCCGAGCGGCATGCTCGCCATCTCTGCCGAAGTGAGCACACGCACGGCATTAAAGTCTGCGTACCAAGTGGCGAAGAGTCGTGCGTTTGGGAACGCATGGCGCTTGCCGTCTGCGCCGACGTAATACACGGCTGAATCTCCCTGCGTATTGACGTTGCCATCATCTGCAAGTTTGACCAAGGCGTGGACTGCAATCCCTCTGTTTTGAAGGTTTACCAGAAGAGAGGTATCAATAACGGGAGCTGGGGTCGGGGATGGGACGGGGGTCGGAGACGGGGTGGGTGTCGGGGGTGTAGACGTCGGAGTCGGTGTGGGAGTTGGGGTAGGCGTTGGTGTTACCGAGGTTGGCTTGGTCACAACGTTCGCGTCCAACGTGACAGCGGTTTGTGCCAAGGCTCGGCCGTTGAGCTGTGCGCCCGTATCCATCACGATGGACGTTTGGCTCAAGATATTTCCATTGAAAACAGACGTTGTTCCAAGCGTTGCTTGTCCTGCGACCTGCCAGAAAACGTTTGCGGCCTGTGCGCCACCGCTCAAAATAACCTGCGCGCCGGAACTCACGGTGAGATTTTCTGCGATCTGGAAGATCCAAACATCGGTTGCACCACCGGAGAGAGTGACATTCGTTGGGATCGTGACGCCCGTGCCCCATTTATAGAGTCCCGGAGCGAGTGTCATTCCACCGATATTTCCGGCACCGAGTTCAGTTGAGGTCGGAAGCGTGCGTCCGGCAGCATCGGTGTATGCGATTTCCATGTCGCTAATTGCCGTGGTCATCATTGTCGGTGACGGAGCCGTGTAGTCGGAGGCGTAAACTTTTCCGGTCACGAGGGCGGTTGTCGAAAACGTATTCGAGACGTCCATGATGAGTCCGAATCCGGTAATCGCGCTTGCGGCAATCGGACTGACGCCGATGTCGCCCGTAATTGCTGTTGCTCCCGTCGTTGAGATTCCTGACTTCGAGAGGACCGCAAAGCTACTTGCCGATCCCAGATTGACGGTTGCTGGACCTGCGGCGAGCGCCATCGTTGGACCGCTCAGACCGACGACGAACGAGAGGATCGCGACGGTCAATGAAAAACGATTCACTGTTTTCATAGATATTTCATAATAGTTGTCGTGAGGGAGCATTTAAAAAATGTTCCACGACAAGGGTTAACGAATAGCAATATAGCACGTATGTCTTGGGAGAGTCGGATGATTGATTGGAGGTGAATATCTGTATATAATGCGACTGCTTCTATGCATATAAAAAATACGTTTTCTTACCTTGGGTTGCTCCTTCTCGTAGGGGCTCCGCTCCTCAGCGCTGTTCCAGCGTCCGCGGCGGTCGATAACACTCTTATTAAAGGCAGTAACTCATCCGTTTATTACGTATCGCAAGGAAAACGCTACGTTTTCCCGTACGAAAAGATTTTCCAGAGTTGGTTTGCAGATTTTTCCAGTGTTGTGACGATGACCGATGCGGAAGTTGCGGCATACCCGCTCAAAAAGAACGTAACGTATAAGCCCGGACGATGGATGGTAAAGGTTGTGACCGATCCGAAAGTATACGCGGTTGGAAAATACGGAACATTGCATTGGATCACGAGTGAAAACATTGCGAGCGCATTGTACGGTTCCGATTGGAACCAGAAGATACAAGATGTTCCCGATGCTTTTTTTGAAAACTATGTCTTCGGTGACGCCATTGTGGATGTCAGCCAATTTAATCCGGTAGGCCAGACGTCTGATGCAACGATTCAGGCTGCGGTCGCATGGGATGTTCATACGCAGACCCCGACCCCGTTGCCTGCTCCGACGATCCCGACACCTGCTCCGACTCCGACGCCGGAACCTGCTCCCACACCCGCACCTGCGCCAGCTCCGACTCCGATTCCAGGTCCAACCGGAGACAATCGCACGCTCTACGTTGCAAAGACGGGGAGTGACTCGTCCAACAGCTGTTTGAACGCCGCGTCGCCGTGTCTCACGATCACGCATGGTATTGCCTCCATGCAGAGCGGGGACCATCTGATTATCGGCGACGGAACGTACACCGAAAGCATTACCAACATGCCAAGCGGTACCCCGAACGCGTACACGACGATTCGGGCGGCGAATGATTGGGGGGTTCTTATCGATGGTTCCGGGTTCCCCAATACCTACATGAACGCCATCAAGATTCAATCCAAGAGCTATGTTTCCGTGCGAGGTTTCCGCACCAGAATGAGTCAGAGCGCGGATACCAACCTTCCAATTGCTGTCGTGTATAGCGACCACGTCAAGGTGCAGCGAAGCTCTGCCAGCTACGGAGGAGTGACCGGCAACTCGGCCAGCATCAGCATTGGACCCGCGTCATCGTACGTGTTGATCGAAGAGACGTTTTCGTTTGGCGGTTCTCGCTATCAGTATCTTGTGTATCAATCCGATCACGTCGTGATGCGCCGCAACGTGGCCCGCAATGACTATTGGAACGGATCGCTGCAGTGTGCCGGATTCACGAACTACAACGCCGACGACACGCTCTGGCAAAACAATATCTCCATTGATTCCGATGATGCCAACTGCTCGGGTCGCCTCTATGGTGGATTCTTCAACGAAAACAAAGTTCCTGATGCGACGTGGTCCGGCACCGCGACGCGAGAGACTTTCCGAGGAAACATCGTCCTGAACGTAGATGCCTTCTATTCCGGCATGTATGACTACGATGTGAGCAATCTGCACACCTATACCGACAACATCATCTGGGACTCACATGGCGGATTGTACGGAGATTATATCCATGGCGATGCGGCAACGATCAACGCAACGCGCATGACCATTGGAGGGATCACCGGAACGTACGGAAATCCAGCTGATGGCCAGGGTTCAGCGGGCGTGGGCTTTGCGATGGTGGGCAATACGTTCACCAACGCGCTCACGAACTCCATTCTGTGGAACAACAATTCCTATGGAATGACCGACTACGGCGTGGGCGACTACAACTCTTATTGGAACAACGCATCCGGCAATTATGGTGGGGCGCTGAACGTGCCTGCGAGCGGTATGCACGATCTTCAAGCGAACGTGACTGCTGGCCTGAAGCATCTGCCTCGCATCGAAGCGGGTTCGGCTCTTGCGACGGCGGGATCGGGCGGCGGGCAGATCGGCGCCGACGTACAGTACATGTGGGGTGTCTCGGGCACTCTCTGGGGAGAAGCCGGCTATGACACTCTTACCAGCAACTGTCTCTGGCCGTATCCGAACCAGGACGTCATCAAAACTGACATGGGAAGCTACTCTGGCCCCGGCGGTGCTGGCCAGCGTGGTTTTACGGCGGGCAACAGCTTAGACGGATCACCACAGTCGCTCACGAAGTACATCTGGGAATATCTGGGTCATCAGATCCCGTCTGGACCGCTGTGCACGACGGGAAATCCATCACCAGCTCCGACTCCGGTTCCGACGCCAACACCTGCGCCGACACCGGCACCCACGCCCGCTCCGACACCTGAGCCAACTCCAGCTCCGGCACCAACTCCGACGCCTGTGCCAACTCCGACGCCTGTGCCACCGAGCGGAAATACGACGAGCATCAGCTTTGCGAGTTTCGCGAATGCGACGAATGTGAACAACACCGCGAGCAATTGGGGAGGAACGGGTCACTTTGAAGTCATGAATGGAGCGCTTCAGGTGCTTGCAGGAATGGGAAGTTATGGAGAATATTCTTTCCGCAATAACGTCACGAGCGCGAATCAGAGTATCGAGATTGTTCGCAAGGGAGGTGCGTTTGCAGGAAATTTCGCGACGATGCTTCATGCTGGATATGACGGAAACTATTCTTCCGGAAAATACTACGCAACATGGTCTCCGAACTCTATTGATCTTCGCAGTGATAACGGCGTGATTAACTACAGCATTCCGATCAATGTGGATTGGAATCTCGACACAACGCTCAAAATGTCGATCACAGATGGAGTCGTCAAACTCTTCGCCAACGGAGCCGAAGTCTACTCCTACGCGGATCCGAATCCGCTTTCCGGAGGTTCACCGGGATTCTCCTTGGTGCCGGGCGATGATGTCACGATGCAACAATTGCTGAGTGTGACGACGTATTAGAAAGAAGAGAGAATAAAAAATCCCAAGCAGGTGCTTGGGAAGGATCGCGCCGCTTCATGCGGCGCGTTTGCTTTTGGAGAGGATTATCTTCGCAGCGATTCGTACGGCTTCGCACTTCGCTTTCTGTGCGATGAGCGCAAGCGCGGCTTTGTCCTTGAGCCGACGGAGATGGGGGAGGGCCATTTCCGGTTTCGACTGATCGTGATACTTCGACTCGTCGGGTAGCGATCCTTGGACGTAGGGTTTACGAATCGGTTTTCGTTCGTCTTCTGAACCACGGGTGCAAAGTGGTCCGCTATACCATCCTGGGCTCGGATCGAATTCCTCCCACCGCGCTTCGTAATATCCGCCGAGAGTAGGGAGTCGGAGGAAGAACTCGCGGACGAAATCGACTCCCCATGATGCAAGGAGAAGGTCGATCTCCTCAGGTTTGATCCTACAAAGAGTTTTGGCGAATTTTTCCTTCTTCACGATGACGCTCGGCGTGTAAGAGCTGCTGCCGGAGAAGTCATTCCCTTCGAGAATACCTTCACGTGATCCTTCCTCGATCTTGTAGGATTGAGCGATCAACTTCGGCAGGATCTCATCGAGGATCGATGTCTTCGAGAGGATCTCGCAGTCGAAGTTGAGGATCAGGCTCCAGGGTTTACCGAATTCGAATCCTTCGAGTCTTCTGACGGTGACTTGGTCATGACTCGCCGCATCAATCCGCCAGAGGCTGTCTTCACGTCTGAAAAAATTCCCTGCTTCCATGCATTCCTCTCTTTTTAAAGGTCCGGATGGAATCTAGCAGGTGTTTGATGCACGGTCCAGTATGAACGGGTCTATTTCCGAGGCTTGGGAATTTTCTTGTATCGTCCGAGGAGTTTGAGGGCGACAAGCAAGGTTCCAATGACAAGGAGGGCAGTGATGAGTCCGTCTAGTGGAGTTGCGTAGAAGCTTTTTACAGTTCGCAGGAGTTGCTGAGAGAACGTTGGAACCGGTGTTGGTTCGGTGGGTATTATGGCCGTTGTTGGCAAGATCGGTTTCACGGCTACGGGAGGTTGCACCGGCATGAGTTTTGCTTTCGTGGCTGCGTTGAAGACACCGAGCCGCGGCAAACCGACGCTCGTTTGGTATTTGATAACGGCGCTCCGTGTCAGGGTGCCAAAGTACCCTTTGGCGACGCCGCGCGGCATGATGAGGAACCCTTTTTGTTCAAGGGCTGTTTGTAGCGCTACGACATCCGCGCCGCGTGCCCCAAGAGCGAGGGATCGTGAGGGGGCGGCGATGACGTTAGGCACGGTGACGGCACCTTCTGTCGGTATGGCGTCGGTGAAGACCACCCGTCGGTCAGGATAACTGTCATTCACACGGTTCCAAACGCCTTCACATGTAATCAGGTTTAAGTGTGCAAGACCGTCGTCAGACGTAAAAACGGTCGTGGGATCCGCATCACGGTCAAAGAGGCGGACGAATCTGACGATAAAGGCGAGCGTATTACCGCTATCATCTTCAATGTAGATTTTATCGCCTGTTTTTAGCTGGTCTAATTTATAGAACACAAACGGCACTCCATCCGTAATACCATAGTGTCCGCCGATCACTGCGCTGCCCTCTTTCCCAGGATGAGGGCCAAGGGAAAACCACGCGACGTTTTTAGAGCCGGCCGGCACATCCATTCTTCCGTCAGGAGTGATCAGGGCATCTTCGATGGCTGAATTCACGCCAATGGCCGGAATTTTTAAGCGAACAGGAAGTCCCTGGGGGATACCGCCAGGATCCCTAATGTCAGAATACGCGAGCTGGTATGATCCGGTTGTGGGAAATTTCGCCGAAGGATATTTCCAGCCAAAAATGTCGTTGGAGTAGGGAGTCACGGCCGACTCGTCAGACACGCTAAAGAAGTAGATGCCAGCTCCGAGTACTCCTACGGACAAAACCATAATAAGGAGTCCTTTCAACATGCTGTGACGCTTTTTTCGTGATTTTTTCAGGGGGTGGCTTTTCCGCGTAAAAAAGAAAAAAATAAGAAAGCTTGCCAAGACTGCCGACAACATGCCCCATACAGCTATTTTTAGATGGGGGCTTATCGCTCCTTCTGGAACGCTTGGAAGGCTCAAATCCGGAAAATTTGGGACAGGGGACTCAACCTTAGACTCAACCTTCACTGTGATGGCGGCATACGCAACAGCCTTCAAGCCATTGGCAAAGGCGGTGACGTTGACTGTGTTGGTGGTTGTTTGTGTGAGGTATGCCGTACAGGTGTAAATCCACACCTCGTTGATATCCAAAAGGCTATTGTAGTTCGTGTCGCCCAGTTTGCCTGACATCGCATGACACTTATCATCCGTGGCGGTAACTCCGCTTAACGGGACGAGGCCTGGATTATTGACTTTATAGGTAAACGTAATGTCTCCACCGTCAATGGGCAGGGAGAGCGGATAGGCGACTTTGGTGACGTTGATGATGCTGACCAACGGCGGCAGGTTTTTGGAACCGATGACGACGGTCGTGTGCGCGGTGTGTGTTGCGGTGAGGTCGTTCGCATTACCTGTGGCCGTGGCTGTGCTTTGGGTCGTTTCGGATAGGGTTGTTGTGCAGGCGTACCTCCAGGTCTCGCTGTAATCAAGCCTGCCGTCACCATTGTCATCGCCTTCTGTATAGGTGACCTGGCCGCATGTCTCATCAACGACGACAACATCCGTCAAAGGAGCTTCTTGGAGAAAGTTTTTAACGGCATAGTGGTAGGTGACGCTTCCCGCTCCATCAGGTAGCGCCAAGGGTTCTGGGACGGAGGTGATACCGATCAAAGGGACGTACGATACGTTTGCGGGAACTTCTTGGGCAAAAACATTTTTTATGCCAAAACCAAAGAGAAAGACCACTGCGAGGAGTGCGTAGAGGCCGTGCTTAGGTGTTCGCATTATTAGGGGGCAAAAGTATAAAAAAAGTTGCGTACTTATTTATAGTAGCATGTTTCGGCCAACAGCATTCGCGAGAGAGGGCATTGATGATGACGCGAAATCGTTATTGTTTGCCTGCGTAACGGTTGAGTGCGCTTCGGGTGGCTGGCCCGACATGACCCAACGGTTCAATCCCGTTTGCGGTTTGGAATTTTCGTACAGCGTCCTTTGTTGCTGCGCCGTAGTAGCCAGACGGAACGACGTCCGATGAGAGGTACCCTAGGCATTGGAGAAGTTGTTGGAGCGAGCGCACGTGCACATCAGCCATTCCGAAAGAGAGGAATCGAGTGAATGCTGTGACGGTTGTACATGCAGGTGTGGGCGCAGGTGTTGGTTTTGACAGAGATCCTGTTTTTGGGAATTTAATGAGCGTTGTTAACGGAAGGGCATTCGCTAACGTAATAGACGGATTGACAACATAGTTCGTAAAAATGGTTTCGGGAATATCCCGTACGAGCGTAGGCCAATCCTGACCATAAAGGATTTGGGCCGTCGTCTCATCCGTCACCCAGTGCAGTGCGCCTCCCTTTGAAATGGCATAGACCTTCGAATCGGAGGGAACTTTGATCGTGCGAGTGCCGGGGCGATGGGTGACGATCCCGCCGATCGGGATGGCTTCCATTACCGCATCGTGTATCTCCGTGACTTCGGAAAAATCTTCATACCACGTGTAATACGTTTCTTCATACGGAAAGACGTACCGTTTCCCGTCCGCACCGCAGTAATACACGACCGTATCAATCGTCGTTGTCTCATCGTTGTCACTCGTCAGTTTGAGGAGTGATCCAGACGCGCACTGTGCTGGCGGCGCACCTTCGACCGGAGACTTGAGCCCCTTGTCTTCGTTAATCGTTAGCGAGGTGGTAAGGGCATCCGCCACACCGTACGGAGCGAGTGTTGTTACAGGTATATCGCTGACGATGACCATGGCAATGGCCGGATCGATCGCCAAATGCCGGCCGGCGCTCCCGGTGGCAATTGCCGTGCTGATGATTGTCGCAGAAAGCCTCGTTGTGCATGTGTACACCCATTTTTCCGTAGATTCGAGCAACGAATTTTTGTTTCTGTCCCCGCTGACATATTTTACGTCCGTACAGGCATCCCCGACCACGCTCACATCGCTCAACGGTTCGATACTCAGATTCGTAACCGTGTACGTATAGGTGACCGATCCGCCGCCAGAAGGGAGTCTCAGTGGCCTGGGGATTTTTATGAGATGAATCAACGGCAGCACGACGGCTTCGCCCACGAAGACCTCGACGACCGCGACATCAAGGGCTTCGATATCATTCGCGACGCCCCGCGCCGTGGCGTAATTGATCGTGGTTTGCTTCAGGTCGGTAGTACATGTATACGTCCAGGCTTCGGAGTTTTCCAACCACGTATTCGTATTTGTATCTCCCGAGATAAACGTTACATTTTCGCAGTGACTGTCATAAAGCGAGACGTGCGTGATCGTAACTCGACCGGGGTTCGTGACGGTGTACGTATATGTTACCGAACCAGGACCATTCGGCAGTGCAAGCGGACTCGGTACTTTCTTTACGTTGATGAGCGGTGCGATTCTCGATTCGCTGGTCGAAAGTGCATCCTCATCCGAATCTGTGACAAGGACCGTCGGTGAAGAGAGAATCGTTGTTGCAGTGCCTGCGGAAGAGGTACGCGTTTGAGTTGTAAACGTGCTTATTTCCGTGGATGCGGGTGCTGCGGCACTGGACGCGCCACCACCGGAGCCGTAGTTGATGATCACCGTCTGCGGACTTGTTAATTGCATGAGTCGGGTACTGATGACGCCGCTTCCCGGAAACGTCGGTAGGCCAGGGCCGATCAAAAGGTCGTCAATATAGATATCAACATTGTCAAACGCCGTCGCGGAGTTTTTATAAATGAATCCAAAACTTTGTACGGCATCTCGTGCACTGGTCGATCCGCTCAGTGTGTGCGTGACGTATGTCCACGTATTCGCCGTCAATGCCGGAACGGCGGTGTCATTCGGAGAAGAGAAGGTCGATGATTCATCGTGCCCAAAAAAGAGACGGTTCGCCGCAATATCAGCGTTCGTTCTAATCCAAAACGAAACCGTGGTATACGAACTCCAATTTGACGACGAAATCGTCTTATAAAACTTGTCGGTTCCCGCTGCATCTCCGTTTGCGCACTTGATGGAAAAATTTCCTTCGAATTTCGTCGTTCCGTCCGTCGTCAATCCGTTGGTGCAAGCGGTTCCGGCCGACCAGTTGCTCGTGCTGTCGGCAGCATCCAGAACGGTGCCGATCATTCCAGAGGTGCTGCTGGCGGTGGTGTATCCAGCCGTGCCCGTGATTCCCTGCGGAGCACTCCAGCCTGCGGGCACGGTCAAAGCCACCTCTCCGCTATTCATGAGTTCGGTGGCAGTGAACGTAAACGTCAGCGCGGCCGTCGCGGAACCGGCAGTCACGGAGATTGGCGAAACGGTATTGGTGCCGGACCCGTCAGCAGCGTGCGCGACAGGGACGACGAGCGATTGCCAGGAGAGAAGCCAGAACAGAACGGCGATGCCCTGAAAAATGTTTTTATTGAGTGTACGCATAGGCAGATGAAGACGAGCGCTTCGATCGAGCGCATGGGCCTGAGGAGCGCGAAAGAGCTGGATTGAATATGACTTATTAAAAAATAGCATACCTTTATACTGTAAATATATAAAGGCACATCGAAAAAATGCGATGCGTCGGCCCGGGAAGTCCCGTTACCGGAATTCGTATTATTGTAACGCTCGGATGTTTTCAAGAATGTGAACAGAAACGGATTTCATCACAGCATATAAAAATCTCCGCAGAATAGCGGAGATTTTTATTGGCAGGACGGCACGGTCAGGAACTAAGCATTTGAAGGAATTTTTTGGGATTTGAGACTCATGATGTAGGAACTCCGGTTATGGGCATTTTGAAGGAAAATGGGACCTGAAATCGCACACAATCGAAGGGCTTATTTTTTTGAGCTTATCTAAGAACTAGGATCACTGACGTAAAGTATACCCAACACAAGACGGAGCTCAGCTTCCCATGACTAGACTGGCAAGCTCTTTTTTCACCCTCCTCGCCGTCGCTCCGGTCCAGCCCCTCGCGTTAGATAAAAAATAGGAAATAATACTACTTCCTGAGTCCAGTCCATACCGATCGTCTACAGTGTTCATTTCTAACATGGCTTCTAAGTATTGTTTCGCACCTTCATCTATCTTCTCCCAATCTTTAATAATTAGTTTTGCAATTTCACAAATTTTCATTGTTTTTAGATCCGAAACCTCCTTCGCATCGGGTCTTTCTCGAGACGCTACAGGCTCAGTATCCAGAAAGGAAACGGGATCCGAGTGATCAGGCAGCGTATAGGGAATATCCTGCTTTAGAATGCCCATATGATGATAAATTCTATGCCTTACCAACAACGGGATATACAATCTTTCAGATTCTAAATTTGGCTGCTTAAAAATATATTCATTTACAAATTTATCAAAAACTTTTCTATATTCGATCTCACCCATTTTAGCGATCATCAGAATTTCTGATGCGCCAGCGATAAAGAAAGTAATAAGGCAGAGGTTTCTATATAGATAATCCAACAAATAACCATTTTGTAGTTGGATTATTGTTTCAATGCCGGTGTAGTTAGCCCAAACTCGAAAATCATGGAGGAAATCAACCAATGAAACTCTTCGACCACCGCTTCGATTTCCAAGTTTAATAAATTCAGCGACGACATCCTTGTCAATATCTTGAATTCTTTTAGATCTATCTCGCGGGTAAGATGCGTATTTCCATTTTGTATAAGACGGAAAAATCCTGGGAAGATTCTTCTTAGATGATAAAGCTAGCGGGTATTGAAATGTTAGTTTCTGGACTTTATCCAAAACCATATTATCGAAATAAGAAGTTGGACTCTTATGTCGTACTGTATCTAGCTGATCACAAAATAAAAAATCAACAGCATTTGTATACTCGTAAACAGAGTAGTAAGTCTGAGTAATATTCCATGCTACAGATGTAGCATCTTCAATGTGTCCCGGAATTTTAGTTCCAACATTTAAGAAATCCTTATTAAGAGGAATGGATCTTGCTATTTCGTTATACCAGCCTTTTTGAAGATGAAAAATTGATTTATCTACATCGGATTTTTCATTTTTTATTCCTTGGCTTATGTTTTCGATAGAAATACTGTTCCGTTTTAAAAAATTCTGAAACAACCTATCCAATCTATATCTACCTTTCTTTATTTCGCTATTCTCTGCATAAAAAAGTTTAATCAGCCAGCAGTATCTATCGATAAAGTCGTGAAAAGGATAGTATTCGATCAGCTCTGGTGAATATAGGTAGTAAGAAGAGGGATTCCAGTTTAATACTTTTTCTTTATATTCTGGATGCTCTGCGAGAACCCTCAGCCTGTATATGCTTTCACTTGGTAAAATTTCTTCTGAGCCGTTAAATGTTGGCCAAGCTCTGATGTAATTCTTATCAATTAATTTACGTATATAACTTTTTGACAATTTCAATTGCTTTGCAACCTGGCTCAAGGTTAGATTTTCAATTTTCTTCAAAAAATCTTCTTCCTGCATATGGAGCCAAACAATATTAAGAAGTGCCTGATGAGCACATTCTTAAACTTGATTTTGAGTGAGTGGATCAAAACCGGATTCCAATATTTTATGCCACAACTTAAGATCTGCAATCCACCGAGGCAAAAAACTTTTATCTGGATTATGCTTGTATAGATTAACCACAAAATCCAGATCTACCTTTGCATTTTTTGTTTTTAAAATAAATAGATACGATATGGGATCATTCTCTCTTAAGGAGCTCATTACATCAGGAATCTTTTCAAAGATTCTTGAATAAAGCTTATTTCTTAAAACTCTCGCTCGAAAATCGTAAGTAACTTGATCTTCCCCAAAGAATGCAGAAATTTTTGTAAAATTCTTCATTAAGAACTCTTCTGACATCTTTTCAATTAATAGAGGCAGACAGTCTTCATCTTCATATGAACTCCACGTTGTTTCAATTGCATGCGAAAAATCTGGTGACCAGTTCTCAAATAGATAGGCGTATGCTCTTTTGCGATTATTCGTATATTCAGAAACAAGAAAATTCAGCAACAAACTCTTTTGCCGTTCAATGGGAAAATTGGAACAGATACTAGCCAATAGCACGGCAATCGATTCCTTCTTGTGGTAAGATTCAACGGTTTTAAGCAGTCTGACCAACTTCTTGTAAAGCTCCTCTTTTCTGTCTGCTGACCATCCATTTATGCTGTCTTTTATTTTCCGTATTAAAACTTTTCTTTTGAAGATATCTTGATCAAGAATGTTTGCAGACACATCAAGCAATTCTTCGGGATCCAACTCGTTAATAATTCCGATAAAAAGCGAAAGAGCCCTGCCCTTCTCGGTAATTTTGGGAAAAACATTTATGTACTCTTGGATCATCATACTTTTGATAACTGATCCCGCCTCTCCCGCCAAGCTAGATTGGAATTAGTTTAATCCATCGTATCACTTGTTCTATTTCCGTTCTAGGACATGCTTCGTCGACGCCCTTCGCTATATCCTCACACATGGAGCCCGTGAGGAAAAACGCGAGATTCTTGAGCATTTTCAGAATGCGATCACGATTCAAGATCGTATTTTAAAGCTAGGTAGTTAATACGGGACCAATTTCTCCAACCAGCAACAGGCGGTAGCACTCGAACGCATCACGGTAGATCGTTATGTACGCTAAGACCTCGTTTTCGCTTATTCCATTTTCGAAATCAATATAATCAAGGTCTCGGTAATTAGCCTTGATACGGTACCAATAAAAGAGATCGGTCAGCATGAGAGATCCTGCGGCAATAAACTGTTTCTTTTCTTCTTGACCCTTCTTTGTATGCAAATTCCATTTCTTCCCAGCGTCGTGCAATTTGTACTCCATTAACTTCTTCGCGATCGAATCCGTACACTCTGCTTTCTGCCAATAATTTCTTGTGGTGTTTTGTCCGGATGCAATCGCAGGCAAGCCGCGTATCTGAGTAAGAGAATAGATATGATTGAGCCCTGTATCGGAAAATGTGATCGCGCCAGTATTTACTAACGTACAAAACTTCCTTCGTATACCCGTATGACCACCATTTCTAAAGCCCATCGGATCACCATCAATCAAATACATTAAAATACTCTCCAAATAATAAAGAGCGTAGTAGCATTTTACCGGAAACCAAGGTGCGGCAATGACAGCGAAAGCGGAATCTTCTTGAGCGAGCTCAATATCTTTCTCAATGCTTTTTAAGGTTAGCTCATACAGCTTCCAAAAACGCTTCATCTCTGTCTTTGGACGCGTCCCTCCTCCGAAACAAACTGTAAGAGTGCAGCCGATGAATAAGCTCTTCATCCGCTTGATATAGTTCAAGTGTGTAAGGAAAGCTGGTGTCATAGGTAAAAACCTGGAAAAATTCCAATCATTTTTTCTTTGTCCTTCATGCGAGAATATTAGTCCTCATATTGAAAAACCGCCACCTTTCGATGACGGATTTTCAGCAGCTGGCTTGGCTGGGAATCCGGTCACCCGGAACTCTTGTCCACCTTCCTAATAGGAAAGCGGTCCTTCCACACCAAGTCGGCTATTGGCAGGGGCGGGGGGAATCGAACCCACGCAGACGGTTTTGGAGACCGTAGTACTACCATTATACGACGCCCCTATGGGTTTATTTGTCGCGAAGATAATACCAAATTTTGAGGGTTTCGGCAAGGGGCGGGGCTACTGTTATTTTATGAATCTCATCAACGGATTCGGGTACAGAATGAATCGTGTGCCGAATTGGGTTTTGAAACGGCTGAATCCTTCCCATGCTTTGGATTCTCCCGGACCGCGAAAGACGTCGAAATCAAGATAGGTCCAGCCTTTGGCGATGGCATCTCGAAACCAGTGATCGACGAGACCGTAATTTACCGCTGAGTGCCGCGCTTCTTTTCGATAAAATGCGATCAGATGGAGCGCTGTTTTTGCTTCGGGGATATCGAGTGTCGAGAGGCCGGCAATCGCGGTGCCATCCGGTGAAACGGCAAGCCAATAGTGCGCGAGGTCTTTGTGCGCCTCGTGTTTTCGATGGAGCATCCAGATGAACATCCGCTTCGTCATCCAATCAAGCGTTCCGTGGCGGTAGGCCTCGCAAAACGTTTCGAGGTCAACGCTTCGGATTTCGGCATCAGGTTTTGCGAGCCACTTTTTTCGATGGCGTTGCGCGTGATGATCCCAGGTTTTCCAATAATTCTCCGTTGATCCGACCGGCGCGTATCCTGTCTTGCGGAAATTTTGCATTGTCGGTGAGCGGAACCATCCTTTGGGAGTATCGAGTCGTGCGAGCGATTGCCAGTAGACGAGACGAAATCCTTTTTGACGCTCGAGAACCGGTTCGGTATCCCCGTAGTACATTTCGAAACCCATCGCCCCCACATGCCAACGCCGTCCGGCATATCCTTCGCCGGAGAGAAACAACTGTTCCGGTTGTGCGGTGACTTCGCGTTCTACGAGTGCGGGTACGGCGTGATAGGGGAGAAAACCCGGAGAAAGAGGATCTCCTTTTCGGCCACAACCGAACGGACGGAAAAGGCCGCCGTGATTCCATTTATAGGTCCATTCTCCATGTCCGCTGAAATATATTGAGACGGTTTTCATTGCTTCGGGTTTTCCGAAGACGTTGATCAAGAAATAGCCGTCCCGTGCGAGGAGCGTTTGAAGACGGATCAGAAATGTCGGATCTTCGATCAACGGTGACGGTTCCTTGCCGTGATACAGATCAAAAAGAATCAGATCAAATGTGTCCGTCAGCTCTTGTACAACGTCTGCCGCATCACCAACACGCAAGTCCGCCAGATCATCCGGTCGGTGCAGATTAAGCTCTTTTGCAAGCGCGACCATCGCCGGATCCCATTCTACGGCAGTGATTCTTGCAGATGGAAACCGTTTTCGGATCAACCGATTTGCACCGCCAGCTCCGTATCCTAATAATAAAACGCGTTTGATGGATGCTGTCCGCGGAATGAGACGGAGCGCTTTGCGCCACATCGTATTGATATAGGGACCAGTTTGGTAGTACCCATCAACCATGACGACGGCGCGCCAGAAGCTTCGTGAAAGGAGGATCGACCCGTTTTTTTCGGAATCAATTCGACGCATGCGACATCCTATCTCGCGACAGATTTCCCAGCAAGACAGGAGCGCATGGAGAGTGCTATACTCCGCTCATCATCCCTCTCTTTTGTATAAATTACATTTCTCGTGTGAACACTTTTTTTCATAGAGTTTCTTTCACGTTCATTTTTATCTCGGCGGGACTGTTTTTGCTCTCTTCGCCGGCTTCGGCGGCATTCTCGCCTGCGATGAACTATCCTGCTGGAGACGATCCAGGCCCGGCTATTCCTCTTGATGTAGATAGGGACGGGGATCAGGATCTTGTTGTGGTGAATTACCAAATGGATACTATTTCCGTTCTTTTGAATAACGGGAATGGCATTTTTTCTGCACCGGTAAGTTACCTTACGGGAGACGGCCCCTATTCCGCGGTTGCGGTCGATGTTGATGGGGATGGGATTTTGGATATAGCGACTCCGAATGAACGGGTAGGTACTGTTTCGATTCTCAAGGGCAACGGTGATGGCACGTTTTCAGCGAAGACGGACTATACCGCTGGTGGCACCAATTCTGCATCGATTGCCGCAGCGGATCTAGATGGGGATGGAGATCAGGATCTTGTCGTGATGAATTCTGGCTCTCTCGATATTTCTCTCCTCATCAATAATGGGAGCGGCGCGTATTCTGTAACGACGACGCATGCTGTTAGCGGGACCATACCGTATTTTGTTATTGCATCCGACCTGGATGGTGACAACGATCCTGATGTCGTCGTGGTAAACGCCTCTCCCGATGATAGCGTTTCCATTTTTTTGAACAATGGAAGCGGCGCACTTGCACCGAAGGTAGATTATCCGACCGCCGTAGGTCCGACGAGTGTCTCGGCTGCAGATGTTGACGGTGATGGTGATGTGGATCTTGTAACCGCGAATTATGCTGCAAACGTAATGAATGTCCTCTTCAATAACGGCAATGCCGTGTTTGCTTCTCCTATTGCATACGGTACGGGAGCCAGCCCATTATGGATTGCGACTGCCGATTTGGATAACGACGGAGATCAAGATGTCGCAACCGCAAATTATGAAGATAGTCTTACTGTTTTCGAAAACAATGGAAACGGAACCTTCGCTGCGGGCATAAATTATGCCGTCGGTGTCAATCCGTATTCCGTGTTCTTCGGTGATTTGGATAACGATGGGTATCAGGATTTGATTGTTGCAAACGTAACATCCGAAGACGTTTCGATTCTGTTGAATGACGCGGTCGACGCTTCTCCATCCGGCAGTCCGGATCGCGCCCCACGGATTCCCAATGAAATTCGTGCATCGATCCTTCCGGAAATCTGTTCAACGGATGAAGATGTGCACCTGCTGTTGCACGCGCATAATGCGAAGCAGGTGAAAATAAGCAATCTTCCCGATCTTTCGGATGCGGAATGGCAGGAGTATGCCGCGGGAGTAGATCGTGCCGCGTTGATCGATTGGAAGCTGCTGGAAGGGGATGGAAAGAAGACGGTGTATATCGTATTCAAGAGCCCGTTTGATGAGCTATCGGAGATCGTCACGGCGAGCGTTGTGGTGGATAGAGAGAATGCGTGTCACACGCCAGAAGAACATGCGCATATCGTTGATGAAGAGGGAGCGATTACGGCTCCTGAAGTCCAACCCGCCTGTCTTTCGGACTATGGGCACGCAACCGTCGAGCCGTATCTTGTCGATGCGACAGGGAAGTCATTGGGATGGAGAGATCGGTATGTGCGTGTCGTGCAGCTTTCTTCGGTTGAAACGCAATATGCTTTTGAAACGAACGGTGACAATAGTTTTGATGATATCGTCGTTCACGTTGAGCTTCTCAGCCATACGGCAAACGTCCACGTGGATCGCGTGAAAGAATCCCAAGCATACGACGTGCGGGTTCGTGTGGATGCCGCTGATCGCGGAATGATTGATGACGCCGCCGTATGGCTTCATGGAATCGATGCGACGACCAGCATGCGTATCGTCGACCTAAATAACTATTCTCAAGTGTGTGAATCTCACGCCGTTCCTCACCCGCACCCCGGTACATTGTTTCGCAGCCCCACCTCGGACGTTTACTTTTTCGGGAGTGATCTGAAGCGACATGCGTTTCCGAATAAAGATGTTTATCGCAGTTGGTATTCCAATGGAACCGAGATTTTAACGGTCGCAGGGTATCAAGTCGCGGAAATTCCGCTGGGAGAGAACGTCACGCTCCGACCCGGGGTGCTCACGCAGATCGGAAATGAGTTACGGATTTTTGCCGTTGATTTTGATCGGAGCCTACGACCGTTCATATCTTCATCCATCATGATGATGCTGTATGGTCCGATGTGGGAAAGTTTGGTTCATCAGATGAGTAGCGCGCTCGTCGTGAATTATGTCTTCGGTCCTACGATCATTTCAGCAACCGATCCCGTCGCCACCCCGGCGAATAACACAGCTTCGACGATCGACGTATGGGAAGCGGTGGACGAGGATCATGATCCGATGACACACTCACGAAACGTCGTTGACGGTCGTGTGACGTTCGAGGGTACTCCGTATCTTCCGATTGGCACCGCGAGAGATGTCGAAATTCGTTTTCATATTTTTGCCAAGGATGGTCATGCGTTCACGGCGGAAGATCTGAAGGTTGCACATGATAAGCGCCTTCACCTCCTCGTCGTCCGTGACGATCTGACGGGGTTTCAGCACCTTCATCCCGAAGAGAAAGATGGTCTTTGGACCGTGCGGGCGCAGGTTCCGAATGACGGCAGGTACTACGCGTATGTCGATATTGCGCCGCTTGGCGAACCGCGTGTCATTCTTCGCGAACCTCTTGTGATCGGCGAAGATCCGGCCAAAGGTGCGAGCTATCCGACGCCGGATCCAGCTCGCGCATCAATCGATAATCCGTTTCGTTTGGAACTGTTGACGACAGACATCGTGGCAGGAAAAGAATATCCATTACGGTTCCGTCTGACGAAGGATGGAAAACCGTTTGCGGATATCCGTAGATGGTTGGATGCGTTCGGTCATCTGATTATCCTGAAGCAGGATAATCTGAACGTCTTTCGACATACGCATCCATCCGAAGGGCCTCTCAACGGGGAGCTTGAATTTATGGCTTCCTTTGCAAGCCCCGGGCGTTATACGATGTTTGTTCAGATGGATGTCGCAGGAACGGTCCGTACGTTTTCAATCACTATTGATGTTCCGGAGGCTTCACAATAAATGCAGTGCCTCCCTGCGATGATTCCCCATATATGAAATACACACAGACACTTCTCATGACGGCGTTTGTTGCGGTTTCCTTGGTCGGCGGCGGATGCGTTTCGATTTCGAAGCAAGAAGCCCCAGTGATACCTCCCGTTGCAGAGCAGCCGCCTGCGAACGCGAAAGTTGCGGCTCGCGACGTCAAAATGACGGGATGTGAACCCAAGGCGATCACTGTGAGCGAACCTGCCGCAAATACCGCGGTAACGTTCCCGTTTACGGTAAAGGCCGTTGTTCACAATGCAGAACGCAAGGATTGCTCGTGGACGATGTTTGAAGCTCAAGCGGCGAGCATGGAAGTCAAAGATTCGGACGGCAAGGTTGTTGCGAGCGGATTGCTCATGGCAAAAGGCGAGTGGATGACCGACGGTCCTGTTTCGTTCGACGGAATGATCACGCCGGTTTCTGGCGTGACGCCGAGCGGAGTGCTTGATCTCGTGATTACGGAAGAGAATCCGAGCGGCATGAAGGATTCGCAGACCATCACGATTCCGATTTTTGTTCAGGCCGACAATATCTAACGTCTCTTCAAAATATCATTCAGAATCAAAAATATCTTGCGAAGACGCGATTACGCCGCGATGCACTCGCAGTATTTGAAGCTGGACTTCATGCGATTCGTACGGAAGATGCCATTAGGAATCAGCTCACCCGCAAAGGATCCTCGCTTCGGATCGGGTCGCATGCGTGGGATCTGGATGCGTATAAAAACGTCTACGTCATCGGCATCGGAAAAGCTGCGGCGGATGCGTGTTTTGCGCTAGAGAAGGTTCTCGGAGCTCGGATTACAGACGGCATCGCGCTCGACGTGAAGCGGCGTCCGCTCAAACGGATCAAGAGTCTTGCCGGATCACACCCGTTTCCCTCGCTTCCGAATATGCAGGCAACGGGAGAGATTATCGCGATTTTGAAACATGTGACACCGCAGGATCTCGTGATCACGGTCGTATCCGGCGGGGGATCGGCGTTGCTGTGTTGGCCGTACGAAGTGAATTGTGACGAGCTTACACGACTCACGGCAATGCTCATGAAGAACGGAGCGACGATTCAGGAGATCAACACCGTGCGAAAACATCTTTCAGAAATTCAAGGTGGACAGTTTGCGCGCATGGCATATCCCGCGACGGTCATTGGTTTGATTTTTTCAGATGTTCCGGGCGATGACATGGCGATGGTCGCATCCGGTCCGACAATGCTTGATCTCACAACGGCGAAAGACGCGAAACGCATCATTGATCGATACGAGCTCATCAAGACGTGCCAACTTCCGAACTGCAATCTGATCGAAACACCAAAAGATCCTATCTATTTTCGGAATGTCACGAACGTTCTCGTCGTCGGCAATTCGGTCGCGCTCGATGCGATGAAAAAAGAAGGGGAACAGCGCGGGTATCGTGTGAAACTGTACTCGAATGCGCTCACGGGAGAGGCGCGGGACGTTGGAAAGATGCTTGCAGGGCTGCCGAAAGCGGGTGAAATGGTGATTGCGGGAGGCGAAACGACGGTGACGGTTCATGGAAAGGGAAAAGGAGGACGAAATCAGGAGCTGGCGCTCGGCGCATTACCGTTTGTTGGAGATGATGTTCTTGTGGCGTCGCTTGCATCTGATGGCATCGACAACACACCGGTTGCCGGAGCGATTGCGGATGCGGTCACGACAGCGGCTGCAAAACGAGCGCGTCTCGATGCGAGTGCCTATCTCGCAAAGAATGATGCGTATACGTTTTTCAAAAAAGCGGGCGCGCAGATCGAAACAGGCATAACGGGCGCGAACGTGTCGGATTTGATGATCGCCGTCAGGTCGTCTTCCTAGGTTTTTTCCATTGCACGATATCGCCGGCGCGACGTTCTGTTGCGTCGGCGTTTCGTAATGCGGAGATCTGTTTTTTTGTCACGAGAGAATAGTGCGGAACATCATTAAGCGCTTCAGCGATGTCCCACAGGTTATTTTTATTCGTCGGCCAATCAAGATGATCAAACCGTGCAAGATTCATCGGCCGCGAATAGGATCGCAGTGTCTTACGTCCGTCGTCATCCGTATATTCGTGAAAGTAGGAGAGCGCGAGTTCGCGTATTGTCCGATACACGGGATCACGAAAACGAAGAACGGCGTGGTTCGTTTTTGAGATCGCGCCCCAGGAACCATGCCGTTGATACAATGCGACGACGTGATCAAAATCGTGCGGCGCGGAGGTGAGGTCCAGGAGCAACGGACGTTCGCCCTGAAGTCGCAACGCGAGAGCTGCGAGCATCGCGCCTTCGATGCAGTGCGCGCGTTTTTCTTCCAGGACACGACGCGGCGAAAGACACGTATCGCCTTCGGGTTCGAAGTTATACGTGAAGGCATCCAACGCGTTCTGGATTTTTATGGGCGTATCCAGTCGTTTCAAGATCCTCAGCTCGTTTGGTGTGAGTCCGAACATGGTCCCAGTATTGACGTGACGTCTTTTTTATGCAAGGATCGCGGTACAAACAAGCACAGGAGGTCGTTCATTGGACACGAAAAGAATCATGTTCGCCGCCGAACTCGTCGGCAAATTCACGAAGCTGTTTTTCCGATACGAATGTCCGCATCAGCCCGAGACATTGATCCATCGGTTTCGGGCGTGGGTGAAAGATCACGAGAACGAGATGGAGCGCGCGTTTGATTACGTTCCATCGCCCGGCAAGCCGAGCATCCGTTCTCTGGTCCGACCCGATTTCCATCCGGATGGATTCGTCATGTGGAACTACACGCCTGTCGCCCACATGACGCTTCATCTGTTCGAGGATGGGTGGTCCGATCCGATTCGTCTGGCACGCGGCCTCGTCTTTGACACGCAGGGAGAGCTGCTCGCTCTTCCGTTCCCGAAGTTTTTCAACTATGGAGAACATCGGGAGACGCGCGAGTTCAAGAGAGCCCGTATCGTCGATGCGCGCGAAAAATTCGACGGTCATCTCGGCATTATCATTCCGTTCGCGCAGCGGTTTTATCTCACCACGCGAGGCCGGTTCACGAGTCCGAGCGCGCTTCTGGGGACGGATCTCGTCCAGAGACACGCGAAGAAGCATCACTGGAACACGGCGTACCCGCATCACCTGACGGTGCTCGTCGAGATCGTTCATCCCAATACGCGCGTTCACGTGGATTATGGCGGAGCATCAAAGCTCGTCCTGATCGGAGCGTTTCATCGCCAAACGGGCGAAGATATCTATGGCGATGCGCTCGACGAGCTCGGAGAGCTTCTGAGTTTGGAGGTTTCGCCGCGCGTCAATGTGAGAACGATCAAGGGGCTTACCACGCTCATGCGCGATCGTTCCGTTGAAAACCGTGAAGGAATCGTAGCGCGGTTCGATGACGGACGACGGGTGAAGTTCAAGTTCGAGCGGTACATCGGGTTGATGGTTGCGGCGAAGCTCAACCATTCGTACCTGATGCGCCGCATCATGGACAACAAGGCGCGAACGATGATCGCGACGCTCGACGAAGAAGTTCGACCAGCGGCGCTTCGTATGAAACGGCAATTGCTGCGCGTCCGTCCCTTGGCGCATCAAAATCCACGCGCTGCGGTCAAGCGCATCCGATCGTTCGTCGTGCCGGAACGCGACATCGCATCATTCCAGCAAACGGCACGCGAGTTCGTTCGTTTTCTCCGTGCTGAATAGGCTTTCTCAGATCCGCTCTCGCGGGTCTTTTTCTTATCCGGCAGATGATGTAACCTACCTCCATGCCCGCTTTTCGCGGCGAATTTCGTTTCTATGCAAGATTCCATTGTCATCAAAGGAGCCCGCGAACACAACCTCAAGAACATTTCGTTGACGCTTCCGCGCAATAAAATGATCGTCTTTACGGGACTTTCCGGATCGGGAAAGTCGAGTTTGGCATTCGACACCATTTTTGCGGAAGGACAGCGTCGATATGTCGAGTCTTTGTCCGCATATGCGCGGCAATTCCTTGGACAGATGGATAAGCCGGATGTGGATGAGATCGAGGGTCTCTCCCCGGCGATTTCGATCGATCAAAAAGCGCACAGCTCCAATCCGCGATCAACGGTCGCGACGATCACGGAGATTTACGATTATCTTCGCGTGTTATTTGCACGCATCGGATATCCGCACTGTCCGATCGATGGGAAACCGATCCGCAAGATGACGGTCGAAGAAATGGTTGACGTGATTTTGAAACGCACGGTTGAGATTCATTCCGTGCCAGAAGAAATTAAGAAGCGAAAGAAATCCGCGGACGTCCATGAGATTGTGATTCTTGCGCCGATTGTCCGCGGACGAAAAGGGGAATATCACCAGCTGCTTCAGGATTTGTACGAAGGTGGTTTTCTTGAAGTGCGTTTAGATGGAAAGTGGCAGTCGTTGCGTGGCAAGATCAACATGGGCCGTTATCAGCAGCACACGATCGAGCTTGTCGTAGATCGCATTCCGCTTGCGTGGCCGGTCGAAGGCAACAAGGCGCTTCGACAACGTATTTCAGAAGCGATCGAGATCGCGTTGGATCGCGCGACAGATACGATGATCGCGATTCTCGATGACGGATCGGAACATCTGATGTCATCGCGATTCTCGTGTCCCGAACATGATTTCGCGTTTCCAGAAATCGAGCCGCGACTTTTTTCGTTCAACTCTCCGTACGGTGCGTGTCCAACGTGTAACGGACTTGGAACAAAGTTTTTGTTCTCTGAGGAAATTTGCGACACATGTCATGGCGCGAGACTTCGTACCGAGGCGATGTTCGTGCTCGTGAACGACAAGAATATCGTTGACGTGACGACGATGGCGATCGATAAGGCGCATGCGTTTTTAGCATCGCTCGATCTGACGAGTAACGAAGCGAAGATCGCGGAACCGATCATGCGCGAGATTTTGGCGCGCTTGCAGTTCTTGCTCGACGTCGGTCTCCATTATATTACGCTGAATCGCATGGCCGGTTCGCTTTCCGGCGGCGAAGCGCAACGTATTCGTTTGGCATCGCAGATCGGATCCAGACTCGTGGGAGCATTGTACGTCCTCGACGAACCGACGATCGGGTTGCATCAACGCGATAATGCGAAGCTGATCGAAACGCTTGAGAAACTGCGTGATGCCGGGAACACGATCATCGTCGTTGAGCATGACGAAGATACGATCGCGGCAGCGGATCATCTTGTGGATATTGGGCCAGGAGCAGGAAAACACGGCGGCGAAATCGTTGCGGAAGGATCGATGCCGGAGGTGTTGCAGAATAAAAAGAGTTTGACGTGTGAATATTTGCGCGGAGACAAAACGATTCCGTATCCCAAAAAACGACGCGGAGAAGCGGGGGAATTTATTACGATTCGAAAAGCGTCAGAGAACAATTTGAAGAACGTGACGGTGAAGATTCCGCTCAAGCGATTCGTTGCGATCACGGGCGTGTCCGGCTCTGGAAAATCGACGCTGATGATCGATATTCTGTATCGCGCGATCGCGCAGCATTTGCACGGATCGATGGCGAAACCTGGTGCGCACGAAAAGATCGAAGGAATGGATTGGATCGATAAGATCGTGGATGTGGATCAGTCGCCGATCGGACGCACACCGCGCTCAAACCCCGCGACATATACGGGAATTTGGAATCATGTACGCGAACTTTTCTCGATGACCGCGGAAGCGCGTGCCCGCGGATACAAAGTCGGCCGCTTTTCGTTCAACGTCCCGGGCGGACGCTGTGAGCATTGCGAGGGAAATGGCCGCATTGCGATCGAGATGCACTTTTTGCCGACCGTGTATGTTCCGTGCGACGTCTGCAAAGGCAAGCGTTTTGATCGCGAAACGCTCGAAGTGAAATATCGCAATAAGAATGTCGCCGAGGTTCTCTCGATGACGGTTGAAGAAGCAAATTCATTTTTCCACGATCTCCCTCCGATTTACGATCGCACGAGAATCCTCGCAGAAGTCGGCCTTGGATATATTGAGCTGGGTCAGGCTGCGACAACGTTGTCCGGAGGAGAAGCGCAGCGCATCAAGCTTGCGACAGAACTTGCGCGTCGTGACACAGGAAAAACATTCTACTTGCTGGATGAGCCGACAACGGGTCTTCATTTTGATGACATCCGTAAATTGCTTGATGTGCTTCATCGTCTGGTTTCGCGTGGCAATACCGTTGTTGTTATCGAACACAACCTCGACGTGATCAAGAACGCCGATTGGATCATCGATATGGGTCCAGAAGGTGGGGATGGGGGAGGACGCATCGTCGCCCAGGGAACGCCCGAAGATGTGGCGAAGAATCCCGCGAGTGTGACAGGGCAGTATTTGAAGAAGCTATTGAAATAAAAAAAAGCTCTCTGGATCAGAGAGCGCGCTTCCCTTTTGGATGGAAGAGAGAGCCGTGTTCGAGGATAGCATTGAATTTATCCTCGGGCATGGGGAGAAAGAATCTCCACATGCCTTTTTGTTTGATTTCGCGTCCGAGCGCTTCGAGTTTGAAGCGGCGCATCTTGAGGGTTAGGAGCGGCGTGTGTTCGAACGGATGAAGAAGGAACGCGGGTTTTTTGAGAAAATTTCTTTCGAGAATCGAGCGGATGATCCACAGCCGCATCACGAGCGACTCTTCCGGCACGCGGAGGATGTCATGGAGATCGGAGTTGAGAAGAAGCTCACGCATGAGCAGCGTTTCGGGCGAATGTTCGGATTCGTGCAGATGTGCGAATGAGCGGAAACCGATCCACTTTGCAATGGTGTTCAATACAGTTTCCGTGGTTGCGGCCTGTCCCTCTTGCCACATCCAGGCGTGTTTGTTCGCGAATTTTTCCCAGTCTTGGTTCGTCCAATCATGCGCGCGACGGACGAGAAAATCGCGTATTTTTTTATCCAGCGGACGAGGTGCTCCAAGGCCGTCGTCATCGTCGATTGGTCGTTTTTTGCGTGACATTCGTTTCCCCGGGTAGGTTGTCGATGTACGCCGCGATAGAACCATGGCCGCGGTTGTTGCGTCAAGAAAAAATCCAGCTGAGCTGGATAGAGAGAGATTGCCTGCGAGAGGCACGTGCTAATCGAATCGAAGGGCAAGGAAGCTAGTCTTTTTGTGACGAACGTCCCAACCCAGCTTTTCGAGCGCGTCCATGAGCGGATTCGCGACCTCCGAATAGAGGCGCTCGATGGTCTTCTTTTCCTCAGGTGTTCTGTGCAAGCTGTGGCTCACGACGACCTGAGTGGTCTTCTCATTCGCTTCGACGCGGACGCGGTTGTGTCCCTTCTTGATGAGCGCGATGACATCAGCGATCAGTGTGTCCATTCACCCCTCCATTCTGGAGCAACATCACTCCATCAATGTTGCGGAGTCGCGTCAAGCGGAAAAGAAAAACCTCGTCGATGGACGAGGTCATGTGAGGCGGTCGAGGATGGTGAGGTATTCGCGCTGGGTTTTTGCGAAGATTGCATCTGCAAACCGTTGTGTCCGCGGAGAGACCTTGCGCGACTCGAGCTCCATGGAGCGTCTTGCGAAGAGTTTTTTCGGGATCGCGAGGCAGTCCAGATCTTCCGGTGGACGCACCTCGGAATGGACCTGCAGATAGTCCAACGCATGTCCGATCACTTCTCCGAGGATCAGCAGGCCGGTATTTTTCCGCAGCGCGTCATAGATCCGCGCTCCGGGGATGCGCGCCAGCTGCATTCTCTCGAGAACCTCTGCGATCGCGTGGGCGTTTTTGATCATCCACGGACGTCGGAGGACGAATTGGTATGCCATGTCACGGTTCATGCCAGCGCCGCGCGGATGTGACATGATCGTCGCCAACCGTTTGACGAGCTGCACTCCCGCATCGTCGATCACTGCCGGTTTTTCGCTCATCACGGTCTGTTGATGGAGCGGAAAACGACAATCGTCGTCGAGTCCGGGGTCTTTTTCCCATTTTTTGGGGATTGGTTCCGGGTTCGAAACGACGAGCGCAAGCGTCGGTTTCGTCACGAGCGTGTCGTTGGTGGCTGGAACCGTTCGAAGTGCGTCCACGCCTGGAAGGCGCTGTGTCCTCGGTGTCGAGCGCAACGCCTGCTTCGGTTTATGCTTGAGCATCGGCGACAGGTACTCCGAGAAGTGAACGGTACCGTCCTCGCCATGTGTGATGGCGTTCCATACGTCGGCGGGCGTACGGTTCACATTCATGAGCGCTTCTTCCATGAGCGCCAGCCTATCGATCGTGAAGTATTTCGGATACGCGATGATGAAATCGCGACACACGTCTGGAGCGGGGAGCATCCGGCGAAGGTGCTCGACCTTCGCGTTAAACTCCTCGGGCGGAATATCCAGAATATCCATGCAGCGCACGATCACGTCACTCGCAGCATCGAGCGTCAGACCGAGATCCATAACGAAGGCATCGAGTCGCGACTCGATGCGCTGAATGTTCCGCTGGATATTGCGGGAATCGTTCCGAAGAATCGTGAGCGTTCGCGCAGTTCCCAGACTTTTGATCAAGGTGCTCACACGCTCAAGCCACGCGGTTGCGTCGTAACGGAGTCTGCCTTGATCAAAAAGGCCGTACGCCTCATGCTTTGGAATGACGAGCGTTTGGGACAGTATACGAGCAACCCGATCCCGCCTTGTGAGGGAGTGATGCTCCGCTTCTTCTTCCATTGTGTTCCTTTCTTTTTTGAAATGAGCCCGCCGACACGAAACCATATCTTGGCGGGTCCGTCAATCCGCGCTACCGTGCCTCCATGCCGCCAAAGGACGTCAAAGTCAAAAATAATGAACTGCCGGATACGCCGGGAGTGTATTTGATGAAGGATGGGAAGGGGAAGATCATTTATGTGGGAAAAGCGACATCGCTGAAGCGACGCGTATCGTCGTATTTTCAACGGCCGCATGACACGCGGATTCAGGAAATGGTTTCGAAGATCCGCGAGATCGATTACATTCAAAAGCCGACGGCGATTGAGGCGTTGATTTTGGAAGCGAATCTCATCAAGTATTATTTTCCGTACTACAACATCAAAGAGAAAGACAATAAGAGCTTTCTTTACCTCGTCATCACGAAGGAAGATTTTCCAAAACCGCTTCTTATTCGCGGAACGGATCTTGGCGATGATGCGTCGTCGCAATATAAAGCGGTGTTCGGTCCGTATACGTCACCAAAATCACTTCGCGCGGCGCTGGATTTGATTCGCAAGGCGTTTCCATGGTCAACGTGTGAATCCGGTCAGAGTCGAGCCTGTTTCTATTATCATCTGAAGCTCTGTCCCGGCGTTTGTATCGGCGCGATCTCGAAACAGGATTATGCAAAGATCATTCGCGATCTGATCAAGTTTTTCGATGGAAAGAAGGATGACCTTTTAAAGCAATACAAGAAGGACATGAAAACGGCGGCGAAAGAGAAGCAGTTTGAAGAAGCCGCACAGATTCGCAACAAGATTTATTTCCTTGAGCATATTCAGGATGTCGCGATCCTGAAGCGCGAAGACGAGGATGTGGATAAGATTCGCGAAGGTGAAGCGCCGATCAATGTTTTCGGGCGTATTGAAGGATATGACATCTCGAATATCTCAGGGACTTCATCTGTGTCATCCATGGTCGTCTTTGAGAATGGAGCGCCAGCCAAAGCGGAATATCGCAAGTTTCGGATTAAAACGGTGACGGGATCGAATGATGTTGCTTCGATGAAAGAGACGATTGCGCGTCGGTTGCGAAATGATTGGCGACATCCGGATCTGATCCTGATCGATGGGGGATGGCCGCAGGTGAATGCGGCGATTCAAGTCGTTCACGAGTTTGATCTTGGGATTCCTGTCGTCGGACTCGCCAAAGGACCGGCGAGAGATAAAGATGAATTGATCTGTGATCCGAACAATCTTGAAATCTGCGCGCTCTGCGAACGTCATAAGAATCTCCTCGTTGCCGTGCGTGACGAAGCGCATCGTTTTGCGAATGCGTATCATCGAAAGCTGCGATCACGAAGAATGTTGGGAGGGGAATAAGAAAAAACCTCCGAGAGGGAGGTTAGTTGGAGATAAGGTGTCGAGCCTGAACGAGAGCGACCCATTTTTGTTTCCGTTTTTTGCCGCCGAGATTTTTCCGAACCGGCAACCGAGGACGCTCTTTGATGACGAGATGGTCGGTGAGGTCGGTAAGGCGAATGTTGCTGTTGGCGAAGGTCATTTCGCCGATCTTCAAAAAGATATGTAGCCCCGTGGGAGAGACTCCCTCAATGAGCACCGAAAGAGGAAACGTCTCATTGAACCAGAGAATATTCTCTTGTTTTGTCTCTGGACCGCATGGCGTGAGGAATCGAATTCCAACACGCGCGGTTCCTCCATCAGCTTCGGAGGGGTCAATGGCCAGGGAAACTTTTGTGTCCGGTTGCAGCTTCAGGCCTAGGAGTTCTGTGTTAAGGGACATCTTCACCTCTTTTCTTTCTGTACGCGCTTCCTATCTCAAAATGCTTGCTTTGTCAATCGTGAAAGGGGAGTGAAGTGGGATTTTACTTATACACATTGGAACGAAAAAAGAACACTATTTTGGCTATGTAGAGAGCTATTTTTGCTATCCTATAACCTTTGACGTGAAGGTCCAAGTGGCATAGAATGGCTTCTAGTGGGGACGAGTGGGGAACAAAGATTTGGCTGCCTTATGTTTATCGGTGAGTTTCATCACACACTTGATGACAAAGGGCGGCTGGCGATTCCGGTGAAGTTTCGTATTGACCTTGCGGCTGGCGCAGTGGTCACGCGGGGCCTCGACCGTTCGCTGTTTCTTTATCCGAAAGAGGAGTGGGAAGTGCTGGCTTCAAAGCTTGCCGCCCTTCCCCTTGGACAAGCCGACACTCGCGCGTTCGCCCGGCTCATGCTTGCGGGCGCAATGGAAGTGGAGATCGATAAGTCCGGTCGCGTCACGGTACCTGAATACCTCCGGCACTACGCTGGACTGACGAAGGATGTGGTCGTGACCGGACTGTTCGATCGATTGGAGGTCTGGGATGAAACAGCGTGGAAGGAATACGCCTCGAAGACCGAACGCGACTCGAACGATATCGCTGAGCGTTTAGGAAACATCGTTTGATCTATGACGAATACGACACAACACGTCGCTGTCATGGTCGACGAGGTCATCGCAGCCCTGCGGCCAAAGGCCGGAGGGATCTATGTCGATGGCACGTTGGGCGGTGGAACGCACACAGAAGAAATTCTGAAAGCGTCTGCTCCCGATGGAAAGGTCCTCTCGCTCGATGTCGATCCGGAAGCTCTGAAGCGAGCCAACGCCCGTCTCAAGGCCTACGGGAAGCGCTGGAAGGGCGTTGAAGGAAACTTCCGCAATCTTCCTGATATCGCAGAACGCGAAGGATTCGCGCCGTGTGACGGTATCCTGCTTGATCTGGGGTTTTCCTCGGATGAGCTGGCAAATCCGGAACACGGACTCTCGTTCCAAGTTGATGGTCCGCTTGATATGCGGCTTGGTGCGTCTTCCAACGAAGATGGACTGACCGCAGCAGGGATCGTCAATCGCTGGACGATGCGTGAGCTCGAAGAGCTTTTCCGCGAGTACGGCGAAGAGAATATGGCGCATCGGATCGCCGAAGCCATCGTTCTGCGACGCAAACAGAAGAAATTCGAGCGCACGCTCGATCTCGCGGATGCGATCAAGCTGGCAGTGCCAAAAGGGTACGAACGGGGACGGATTCATCCGGCCACGCGAACCTTCCAGGCGCTTCGTATCGCGGTCAACGACGAATTCGCAGCGTTGAAAGAAGCCATTGTCGGAGCACGAAAGATTCTCGCGCCCGGCGGACGGCTCGTCATCATCAGCTTCCACTCGCTGGAAGATCGGATCGTCAAGCTTGCCTTCAAGGAAGCCGATGATCTCGACATCGTCACAAAACGACCGTTGGTACCAACCGACGACGAAATAACACACAACCAACGATCGCGATCCGCCAAATTACGGGTCGCCGAAAAAAAAGACAAAAAATATGTCCCGCACGCTCGCGCTCGCTATGACACGTCCACATGAACGCCTCGGCCTTCGACAGCCGCTCGGCCGACGTCTTCCGCAGGGAATCGTCGGTTGGAATCTGCTTGTCGCGGGTGCGTCCATTGCGTTCATGGTGGCCTACATTTTTCAGGTGAATTTGGCGGCATCGCGCGCCTTCACGCTCCGCGACGTCGAACGCAAAGTCGACACGCTGAAGACCGAAGTCGTCGCACTCGAAGATAAAACGGCAACGCTCTCGTCCGTGCAAGCGATGACGGATCGCGCCGTACAACTCGGCTTCGTGACGGTTGAACGTCTTGAGTTCGTGAACCCCGCATCCCGCTCGTACGCCCTCAAATAAATTGTCACTTGAGATGTGTAGGGAAACGGTTCCCTGCCATTCTCAGGATGATAATGCAGATCACCCGCAAAATTCTCCGGCAGTGCGTGTCCGGAGGATTTTGTTTTGTGGTATTATTTAGCCATGCAATCACGTGTTGGTGCGGTGGCGCGCCTTCTCTTTATCGACCTTTTAGGAAGCGTCGCGTGGTTCCCTGTGTGGTGGTATACGAAAGGGCTGATGAAGGTCGTGAACGCGTCATGGGGCGCGCTACATTATCGCGTGCAGAGTTACGGATTCAGAATTTGGATTCGTAATTTTTTTGTGCCGATGTACGGGCAATATGACATCACGGGAAAACTCGTCAGCGTCGTAATGCGTTTCTTTGTCCTCATCGCACGAGCTATCGCGCTCGTCGTAGAAGCGATCGTCTATTTCGTCGGTATTGTCGCGTGGGGACTCGCACCGGCACTCTTTCTTCTCATGGCATTTACAAGCGTCGTTCGCGGCGTGAGCGGACTTGTATGAAGCAACTTCCGCCACCCGTTGCAATCGTGTGTTCTGCCTGCGGAGGGGATCCGCAGCGTTCGCTGACCTGTAAAATTTGTGGAGGTGCGGGGATTGGCGTGGCCTCACCGGATGGATTTTTGGTGTGGAGTCAGCGTGTCGATGCGTTTACGATTGCGTTCCGAAAGCTCACGGTCAAAGTGAATGCGGTCGTTCATGTCTCGCTCATGATCGCGTGTTTGGCGGGATTGGGATTCTTTCTCTTTCACCTGCTGCAACTCGAGGATCTTTCGTCATTATCCTCGCTGACATTTTGGACGTCGGGACATCCGGCGCTCACGTGGCTCTGGATCAGTTGTTTTCTTGCGTGTTTCCTCATCTTCCGTCTGTTTGAATACACGAGCGATCGGAAGAATCTGCCGAATTGGGGAATGTCCGTACGTGATGCGGAGCAGATGGATGCGAAGTCGGCAGAAAAAGCGAATCATCGTTTTGAGATTGAGCCGTTTTTTTCCGAGGAAGCTCTTTCCGTCGTCAATGCCGCATATCAGGTCGCCCAGGATTTGAAGCGATCATCCGTCGAACCGTCGATGCTCTTTGCGGCAGCGCTCACGACCGGCTCTGGCGGACTCTTTATGACGCGCCTTGGGATGCCGTTCGACAAAGTGAAAGGACCGCTTGCACGCCTGATGTCCGAGGCGCCGCCTGGAGACGGACCGATTCTCCTTTCAAAAGAAACGAAGCGCACGCTCGCGCTTGCGTATGCGACGTCGCGCGTTGAGCGACGCAAGAATGTCGAGGTGATGGAGATTTTTTTACAAGCGTTCAAAGACAGTCCGCGTTTGCAGGAAGTGCTGGATCAACTTGGATTTCCAGCCGAGCACATCATTCGCGTGACGGAGTGGATTCGATTGCAAGAGAAGATGCGCGATGACCATCGCCGGTTCGTGGCGCTCGCCATGCTCAAACCGTCATCCGTCATGAACCGTGCAATGACGGCACAGCAAACGCCGCTTTTGGACCGATTTAGCGAGGATCTCACGATTGCGGCGCGGAACGGGTATTTAGCACCGCTTGTCGGGCGCGAACGCGAGATGCAATCGTTGCTTCAAGCGATTGAGAGCGGACGACGATCCGTCGTGCTCGTTGGAGAAACAGGTTCCGGAAAATCAGCATTGATCGAAGAAATGGCACGACGCATGGTTGAAGAAGACGTTCCACCAGAATTATTTGATCGACGTTTGGTCTCCGTGAATATCGCGCAGGTTGTTGCCGCAGGTGAACCGGGTCTCGCCGCCGAACGGTTGCTTGCGATGCTTCACGAAATTGCGATGTCCGGAAACGTGATTCTCGCCGTGCAAGGAATCGAATCGCTTGTCGGAGGCGGGAGCGGACCGATGGATTTGGCGGAAGCGTTTGCGAGCGAACTCTCGAAGGGATATTTTATCGCGATTGCAACAACAACTCCGTCTGCCTGGACGCAATATCTCGAACGTCGAACGCTTGGCGCGAAACTTGTGAAGGTGGCGGTACCGGCGCTTGATATCGAAGGCGCGCTCAAGGTCCTCATGGCGAAGAGTCGTTTGATCGAATATCAGAACAAGGTGTTTTTCTCGTATGCGGCGCTTGATAAAGCATCGTCGCTCGCGACACGGTATATCCACGATGTCGCATCTCCGGAGAACGCGCTTGATGTGATCCGCGAGGCTGCTGTATATGCGCGAAAAGAACGCGGCGAAAAAACGCTCGTTACGGCCGAGGATGTGGCGCACGTGATTCGTGAGAAGACCGGTATTCCGCTTGAGTCCGTCACGCAAGATGAACGCGCCAAGCTTTTGAATCTTGAAGAGAAGATGCATGGACGCGTGATCGGTCAGGAAGAAGCGGTGACGGCGGTTTCGCAAGCGATGCGTCGCGCACGTGCGGAACTTCGCGAAGGCCGTCGTCCGATCGCGAACTTTTTGTTCCTCGGACCGACGGGTGTCGGAAAAACGGAACTCGCAAAGACGCTCGCCGTAGAATATTTCAATTCCGAAGCATCGATGACGCGCCTCGATATGTCGGAGTATCAGGATTCGTCCTCCGTCGCGCGCATGATCGGAGCCGCAGGGGATCAGCGCGGAGGATTGTTGACCGAAGCGGTGCGCAAAACGCCGTACACGATCGTGTTGTTGGATGAAATCGAAAAGGCACATCCAGATATCTTGAACCTGTTCCTCCAGGTTATGGACGACGGTCGTCTCACGGATGGTGTCGGACGTACGGTTGATTTTACGAATGCCGTTGTCATCATGACGTCGAATGCCGGCACGCCGTTTATCCAGGAGGCTGTCAAAGAAGGAATTTCGACGGACGTCATCAAAACGACACTGATCGAACGCGAACTCAAAGGAATCTTCCGCCCTGAATTCTTGAACCGTTTCGATGGCATTATCGTCTTTAAGCCGCTTTCGATGGAAGATGTGACACAGATCGCGTGGCTCATGATCAACGGCGTCGGTGCGCAGCTCGAAAAGAAAGGAATTCAATTCCGGGCCGAGGATGAGGCGGTCGAAGTGCTGGCGAAGGCCGGATACGATCCGCAGTTCGGCGCCCGCCCACTCCGTCGCGTCATTCAGGATCGTGTTGATAATGCCCTCGCGGACTTGCTGCTGAAGGATGAAATCGGGCGGCGTGATACCGTGGTCTTACAGGCGGATGGAACGCTCCGCGTCGAAAAAGCTCCACCCGTTTAATCATGTCGCGTGACAGTTTGGTTCTCTATTGCATTGCCGCCGTGCTCATTACGGCGACATTTTCGTATCTGTTCGGTTTTATCAGCGCGAAGCTGGCGAAGAAGTTTGGAGCCATCGACACGCCGGTCGGAGGACGAAAGATTCACAAGAATGCGATTCCGTTGTGGGGAGGCGTTGGAATTGCTGTCAGCATTCTTTTGGGGATGGGTCTTCTTGCATTGGTGGATGGATTTTATGCTCTACGATCAGCGCAGCTTCTCGGCATCTGCGCGGCTGTCTTGATTCTTGCGATCGGAGGACTCATCGATGATCGTCGTCCGCTTCCGCCGATTGTTCAGCTTTTATTTCCGATGATCGCTTCCGTCATTGTGATTGTAACGGGAACGGGAATCGTTCAGATCACTGATCCGTTGAATGGCGGAGGGTTTTCACTCGCATGGTGGAAGATCGGTTCCCTTTCATTGCCGGCGGATCTCATCACGCTTGGATGGCTTCTTGCTGCGACGTACGCAACAAAATTTCTTGATGGCCTCGACGGACTTGTTTCCGGAATGGCCGTGATCGGATCCGCGATGGTTGGAGCGCTCACGTTGTCGCCGACCTTCTATCAGCCGGCCGTTGCCTTGCTTGCGTCTGTCATGGGAGGTGGATTTGCGGGATTCTTGCCGCATAACGTTCATCCTGCACGACAATTTCTTGGTGAAGCGGGGAGTACCGTTGCGGGATTTCTACTTGGCGTCCTTGCGATCGTATCAAGCGCAAAGATTGCCATCGCGCTCGCTGTTCTTGCGATTCCCGTTATGGATGCCGCGATCGTCATCGTTGGTCGAATGGCTCGCGGAACAGCTCCATGGAAAGGGGATGATACGCATTTGCATTTCCGTCTGCTCAAAGCAGGTATTCCGCATCGTCGCGTTGTTTTGTTGCTGTGGGGCGTTTCGTTCGCTGCCGGGCTCATCGCGCTCACTTTGCAAACTCGTGGTAAACTATTCCTCGTTGTCGCACTCGCGGTGTTTACGGTCCTCGCATCTTGGTTTGCCAAGCGGATCGGAAGCCGTCGTGTGACCTAGCTATGCCGCGTCGTACATCACGTTCACCTTCCCATCACGCCAAGATTGAGCGTCGGAGCCGTTGGTTTGCCATGGCTGCGGTGGTTGTCGGTTTTTCCATTCTGATCGGAGCCTCGGTGTGGGATCTTTCGACGCCGGTTTCTTCGCAAGAGACAAGAACGATTGATCTCTCCAGATTCCGCCTCGAAGTTGCCGAAACGGACGAAGCGCGGCGCCAAGGACTGAGCGGACACGAGCCGCTCGCCCAAGAAGAGGGAATGCTCTTTTTGTTTGCAGAAGACGGGGTGTATCCGTTCTGGATGAAGGATATGACGTTTGCGATTGATATCATCTGGCTCGATGATGGGCGCGTTGTGGATGTCGCGACCCTTCCTGCACCAGCTTCCGGAGAACTTCTCCCGGCGACCCACGTCCCGTCCGGAAAAGCCGATACCGTCCTCGAAATCAATGCCGGCCGCGCCAAGGCGCTGGGCATCGAAAAAGGGGTGATGGTCGTTTTGCCCTAATAAAAAACCGCATCGAGTGATGCGGTGTGAGATCCGTCTGACCTAGAGGCTACGTTCAAAGGGACCGAAGTCCCGAGGATCTAAGATTGGGGGCTGACTCGCGACACAGCGAATGCGAATCCAAAGCCACGAAACCAGTGTTGGCCAGAATGGATGCCCTTAGCGTCGAACCGGCGACCACCGTCGTTACAGCTCGTGTGCAGCAAGTATGGAACGCCACGGGAGTCGTTGATGCTTTCGTGCATGGCAACGATGTAGTGTAGACCCATTGTTTTAATCTCCTCATCCGCGAACTTCTCACGGATGAGGCAGGCGAGCTCGGCGTTCGGCTTGTGTAGCTCGCGCTTGAAGGCCTCGGCACGGATATTTTTCGTGATCCGGTCGTCGTCCTCCTCGAAGAGCAAGCCCTTGAGAACGGCGACTTCGGTCGTCACGCCGTTCGTCGGCTTGAAGTCCGGCGAACGGAGTACCTCTTTGGTGCTGTCCGTCATGCGGAAGCCTTTGCCCTCGAGCCGGGTGATCCAGTCCTCGCCGGTCGATCCGTCAGAGGTGAGGCTGAAGTAGATGACATCATCTTCCTCGCGCCACGAACGGGTCGGTTCGGAAGCCGAGATTTCGCCGCGGAGAAAACGGAGCGCCGCGTCGTGGCCACCGAGCTTCTTGACGATGGCGTTGAGTTGGCCGGCGGTGAGGCCGGCGGATGCGAATTTTGCGCGCATGATTGTATCCCCTTGGGCTCATTTGCCCGCTTCGTTTCCTCTTATCCGAGGAGGAACCATGGCCCGCGTGGTCATAGCGAGAAATGGCCAAGTTTTAAGCCACTTTTCGCTATGACCAATCGCAAGTCTTATCAAAGAACCATGCTCACTCATATACCTAAACGCCTTATTTGTAAAGCCATGACTCGTTGATCGCATGGGTTTGACAGAATCCTGGGATTTCTGTATCCTCCCCGCACTATGATTGCCGTCATCAAGACCGGAGGGAAGCAGTATGTCGTCCAAGAAGGCGACGTTTTGACCGTTGAAATGTTGGCTGCCGAACAAGGCGCCAAGGTTTCATTCGATGTCCTGCTCATGGCAGAAGCCGACGGATCGAAGGTGGATCTCGGAGAGCCGATGCTTTCAAAGACCATCGAGGCCGAAGTCGTCGCGCACGGCCGTGCCAAGAAAATCGAAGTCGTGAAGTATAAGGCCAAGAGCCGCTATCGCCGACGCGTCGGTCACCGCCAACCGTTCACCAAAGTGAAAATCGGAAAGATCGCCTAAGGGCGGTTTTTTCTTGTCTATATAGTTTAACTCCCCGACATGTGTCGAGGAGCTAGGAGGGGGAATGGGTCATTCTTCGTCCTTAGTGACGGGTTCGGAAATGGCTTCGTCCGTTCGTTTGAACGGTGGTGGGCTCAAGTTCCGTCTGAGAAGAGACGCGGTGTGTGACGTGCGCAAGACACGTCGCATGCCGCCTTTGCGTCTGGCGAGACATTCCGGTGATTGGCAGCCACGATCCTCGGCTAATAGCATTCTGCAATCCGGACAATACGCATCCATGGTGACCTCCAATGTTTGGTTGTCGTATCAAAAGAAAGAGCTACGAAGATTTGCGGCGGTTGGTGAGAGCATCAGCCACCGTTGCTCCGTCAGCATATTCGATCTGGGCACCGGAGGGAAGACCGCGGGCAAGGCGCGAGATCGAAAGCGGAAGTCCTTTGATCTGATTCATCAAATAGAGAGCGGTTGTGTCGCCGTTGATATCCGGATCAAACGCAAGAATCAACTCGCGGATCTCTGAGCCGTCAGTGCGTACGCGTTTTAAGAGATCGGCAATCGCAAGTGTTTCGGGCGTGCGTCCTTCGATCGGGTCCAGAAGTCCACCGAGGACGTGATAGAGACCCTTGAACACGCCTGAATCTTCGATGACCTGAAGATCCTGATTGGTTGCGACAACACAGAGGACATCTTTGTCACGTGCAGGATCCGCGCAGATCGAACAGACGGAGGTATCGGTCCATCGACCACACACGTTGCAACGAACGACCTGGTCCGCAAGCGCCATGAGTGCCTGTGCAAAGCGACGGATGCGTTCTTTTGGAAGCGTGACAAGCCAATAGGCGTAGCGTAACGCGGCCCGGGGACCGACACCGGGGAGTCCGTCGAATTCGGCGGCAGCATCGTGGATGGCCGGGGGAACGCGACTCATTTTTTCATCAAACCCTGCATTTCACCGGCGAGATCAAGGCCGCCAAGATCTTTGAGCTTTGATGCCATGACCTTTTGCACCTTTTCAACGCTGTCGTTGACGGCTTCTTTTACAAGACCCTCGAGACGGGTTTTGTCACTCATCAGTTCTTGATCAATCGTCACGGAGCTGACTTTCTGATTGCCATCCATCACGATTTTTACCTTGCCCCACCCCGATGATCCTTCGATACGCTCGTCTGCGAGCACCGATTGAATGGATTTGGCTTTGTCGCGAAGGTCTTTGAATTGTTTGAGTTTGGAAAACATAGATAGAGAGAGGGTACAGACTTTTAGATCGGATTTGAAGAGGTGATCGGAGTGTTCGGGTCAAACGACGGGGGAGCTTCGTAGCCGCCGGCGAGCGCGGGAGCTTCGTGGCCTGGCGGGAGTTGGGGCGCGCCGCCTTGGCCTTTGGAGAGGTTGCGGAAGCTCGCGCGCGACGCGTCGAAGTAGAGTTTGACGAGACCGGTGGGTCCGTTGCGGTGTTTGGCGATGTGGATTTCTGCGATATTGCGTTCGTCGGGCGAAAGATCCTCAAGACGATAGTTTCGATCCGCGGCTTTGCGGTAGATGAAGAGCACGATGTCGGCGTCTTGTTCGATGGAACCTGATTCACGGAGGTGGGCGAGACGCGGGATTGCCGGTTTTTGCAATTCCACCTGACGCGAAAGCTGTGAGAGCGCGAGGATGGGCACGTTGAGCTCGCGGGCCATCGCTTTGAGGCCACGCGTGATTTCGGTGACTTCTTGCACGCGGTTGTCTGAATTACCTCCACTGCGCGATTCCATGAGCTGCAAGTAGTCAATGACGAGAAGCCCGAGGCCGTGTTCCATCTGTAAGCGTCGCGCTTTCGTACGGATTTCCATGATATTCGCGCTGGCTGAATCGTCAATGTAGATCGGTGCTTCGGAGAGGACGCCGAGCGCGTGGCTGATACGTGAGAAGTCGTCGTTCGTGCCGTCGTCAGAGAGGTGGCCAGAGCGCATACGCCACAAGTCCACGCCTGCTTCCGAACACAGCATGCGGTCGACGAGCTGATCTTTGCTCATTTCCAGTGAGAACACGCCAACAGGCACTTTGCCTTTGACGGCAGCGTGGCGGGCGATATCAAGCGCGAACGACGTCTTTCCACAGGCGGGACGGGCGGCGAGAATGACGAGGTCGCTGCGCTGCAATCCGGACAAAAGATTATCCAAATCCGTGTAGCCAGTCGCGACACCGCGAAGTTTTCCTTTTTCGCGGTGGACTTCGTCAATGCGCTCGAACGCGGTATCAAGAATGTCGTGAATCGGCGTGAAGCCGGCTTTGAGGAAACGGCGCGAAACGTTGAAGAGTTTTTGTTCGGCGAGATCAAGAACGACTTCAACATCTTCGGCTTGTTCGTATCCGAGTGCGGAAATATCCGAAGCCGCATTCAAGAGACGACGCAGCGTCGCTTTCTTCTGCACGATATCTGCGTAATTGACGACGTGGCTCGCCGTCGGCACGCTGTTCGAAAGCTGGATGAGATACGCGCGACCGCCGATGCGTTCGAGTTCGTTTTTTTCTCCCAGACGGTTGGCAAGTGAGAGCAGATCGACCGGTTCGTGTTTGCGGTACAGCTCCGACATCGCCTCGAAAATGGCGCGATGCTTATCCGCGTAAAAATCTTCGGCGTTAATGCGGTCGCCAACTTTAATGATCGCATCTTTATCGAGCAATAACGCGCCGATAAGCGATTGCTCGGCCTCAAGGTTTTGAGGTGTGAGTTTCTCGACGGTGCTCATATTGGTCGGACCTTATCGCTCCGTCGTTCAGGCGGCAAGGCGCAAAAGTGCTATACTTTTCCGCATGTTGCGCACACGGTCGCCGTTTCTTTCAGCGTTTCTCGTCCTCGTCGGAACGATCATCGGCGCCGGTGTCTTCGGCGTCCCCCTCGTGTTCTCCCGCATGGGTCTTCTCGTCGGGAGTCTTGCGTTTTGGGGCGTGGCATTGTTGGTGTTAGCATCGCACCTGTTGTTTGCTGAAGTCATCGCTCGAGACGGCAAGCAACGACGATTACCGGGCTATGTTGGCAATGTGTTAGGGCGTTGGGCAGAGCATGCGGCGGTTATCAGTCATTCGTTTCATTTGATCGGATCGAACCTTGCGTATTTGATCTTAGGAGGAGAGTTTTTAGCCGTACTCACAGCGTCCGTTTTGCCGAATGTGCACGTGATCGGTTGGCAGACGGTTTTTTGGGTGGGGGGTGCCGTAACGGTTCTTGCGGGCATTCACGTGATGACACGCGTCGAATCGTTCATGGCGTGGATCGAGATTTCATCGATGGCACTCATCGCAGGTCTGGCATTTTTTTTCATCAAATATCCCGTCACGGTTTCGCTTGACTGGTCGCAGGCAACGGTCGGTCTCGGCGTTTTTTTGTTCGCCCTTTCCGGATTGAGCGTGATGCCGGAGGTCTATGAGCTCACGGGTCGTCGTATCGGTCTGACGCGAAGAGTGACGATCGCATCTACTGCGCTTACCGCGCTGCTGACATGGTTGTTCGGTATCGGTATGTATCTGGCTGCGGGTGGACGGGAGCTGGGCACTGCTGCGGAGATCGCGTTGATTTTGCCTCCCGGGATCGGTTGGTTGATTCCATTTTTCGGATTCTTTGCGGTCGCCACCTCGTATCTCACCACGGCCTTCGATTTACGGGCGATGTGCGTGTACGATCTCAAATGGCGCTCGTCGGTCGCGTCTCTTCTGGCACTTGGAACTCCGTTCGCCTTGTTATTTTTTACAACTCGAAATTTCTTTACGACCATCGACGTTGTCGGCGCTATCTTTAGCGGCACAAACGCGCTCTTGATTACCCTCGTGGCATTCGTGCTGATGCGTCGTTCTAAAAAGCGCGTTCCGTTTTGGTGGCGAACCCTGGTTCCGTTAGCCGCTGCTGCGCTTTTCCTTTTTGTGATCCTTCAACGTGTAGCCACATCTGGTGTACACTGACGAGCATATGTGGCTTCGTTATCTCGTTATTTCATTTTTGAACCTCGTGATGGGGCTCCTGACGCTCGTCATCTTGCTGGCGTACATTTTGCCCACGGATAGCCCGTCGCTCCTGTTGCAAGCCGTCGGGTGGATGATCGGATTCGCGTTCGCGTTCATTTTTTCACACTGGGCGTTTTCAAAAAAAATTCCTGATCGAAAAGACGCGCTGATGCTGGTTGTATTTCATATCGCGTTTTTTCTTCTCATCTACGCCTTATACGGAATATTGATTTCGGATCGCGGCGTCGGCGTCATCGTTTCATTGGAACTCGTCATTCAACTCGTGCTCGAAGTGATTGCGATCTTGCTCGCGGCGTACCATTTGCGACGGAGAAAGCTGCAGTCGATGTTGGGGGAAGGAAGAATGATCTAAACGCTGATACCCCGACGTCGCTTAGCGAGCGTCACAACGTTTTTTAATAGCAGCGCAACGGTCATCGGTCCCACGCCGCCGGGGACTGGGGAGAGCCAGCCGGGGATGTCAGAAGTATTTTCCGCATCGACATCGCCGACGAGTTTTCCGTCGGGGAGGCGGTTGGTGCCGACATCGATGACGCACGCATTTGATTTGATGAGATCACGTGTGAGAAATTTCGGTTTGCCGACAGCAACTACGATGATGTCGGCATCTTTCACAACGGATGGATCGAGATCGTTCGGTCCGTATACTTCGACGTTACAGCCAGCGACCTTGAGCAAGCGTTCAAGCGGGTCACTGAAATTTTCCGAATTGGCGATGATGACGGCTCCGGCGGAACGCAAATCAACCGGTGTCGCACCGATGAGACGCAGGATGCTCTCGTGAACCGGTGGGAAGAGTGTTCCGGCTCCGGCGAGAATTGCATCCGCGTTATCCGGGTGAAAGCCGTCAGCGTCTTTGCGCATATCCATTGCGGCGATGAGCGCATCCGCGTCGTGTCCGTCGGGAAGAGGGAGCTGGATCAGGATGGCATCCACTTCTTCATCACCATTCCATTCCTCGATGATGCCAAGAAGTTCTTCGTCGGCCATGCTCGCAGGAACGCGACGAATGTCCGTTTCGATTCCGACGTCCGCGCACGCTTTTTCTTTCAAGCTGACATAGGTGTGCGAGGCCGGATCATCGCCAACAAGAAGCACACCGAGTCGTGCGACGATGCCGGTATTTTCGATATCGCGTTTCACGTTTTCGCGAATGGAAGACGCAAGCGATTTTCCGTCGATGAGGTTCATGCGCGAGAGGATACCGCGGACTGGATATCTTGACAATCCATACGTTCCTCGATATCTTCATCGCAACGTTTCTTCGGAAATGGAGAACTTAATAGGTCCGCAAAAACCATTCTCATCCTTTTACCTCCAGGGATGAGGTGGTTCCAGGGACAGAGCAGGCGGCAGCGGATCCCGTCGCGTCCAGCAGCAACAGAGCCGGACGCAATGCTCCACTCCTTGGTTTGGACAATGAACCTTTCTTCCAAGACGCTCATCAGCGTCTTTTCGTTATGCTCCAGGAATCGGGAAGCGATTGCAGAGCGTGCGTACTTCTTCGCGAAGTGTCGTGTAGAATGGATCGGATGCAAGTGATGAGGTGAATTCTTTCATCAAGGCGATGCGCGCTTCTTTCTCCGTCGACATTTGTTTATCCTTTATATGTTCTGCAACCTGGTGAATCCAGTTCGCAATGGTTTTCATGTCTTCCGTGCCCATGCCGCGTGTCGTCGCCGCGGGCGTACCGATACGCAATCCGGATGGATAGAGTGCCGAACCTTGATCGTTTGGAACGGTGTTCATGTTCGCGTAGAGACCGATACGTTCGAGCGCAAGATGGAAAAACTTTCCGCGTCCAGCGCCTGTCGCAGTGAAGTCCAAAAGCAGCAAGTGATTGTCCGTTCCGTTTGAGACGAGACTGAACCCGTGAGATGTCAGCGCATCGGCAAGAGCTTTTGCATTCGTGACAACACTCGCCGCGTACGTTTTGAATGAGGGTGAAGCAGCTTCTGCAAGCGCAACGCCGATTCCGGCAATCGTATTGAGGTGAGGACCGCCCTGAAGACCCGGGATGATTGCTTTATCGATTTTGGATGCGATGTCCGGATCTTTTGCGATTCCTTTTTCCGTTGCCATGATCATTGCGCCGCGCGGACCACGAAGCGTTTTGTGTGTCGTTGTTGTGACGAGATGGACATGCGGAACGGGACTTTCGTGTGCGCCGCCTGCGACAAGACCCGCGATGTGTGAAATATCCGCGACGAGATACGCGCCAACTTCATCCGCAACCTTTGCGAACTCCGCGAACGGAATCGCGCGAGGAACTGCCGTGCCTCCGCACCAGATCAATTTCGGTTTGTGTTCGAGTGCGAGTTTCTTGATCTCTTCGAAATTGAATGATCCGTCTGCGTTCAACGGATACGGAACGCTCTTCCAGAGTTTTGCCGTCGCATTGTGTTTCCAGCCGTGCGTGAGATGTCCGCCCGCGAGAAGATCCAATCCCATGAATGTTTCTCCTGGCTCAAGCAACGCGAGATAGACTGCGAGGTTGGCGGGACTTCCGGAATACGGCTGCACGTTCACGTATGGAACGCCGAATAATTTCTTTGCGCGTTCTTGGACAAGCGTTTCAACTTTGTCCGCGACTTCGTTGCCGGTGTAGTAGCGGCGGCCGGGATATCCTTCCGCGTATTTATCACTCAACGTTGACGCAAGTGCTTCGAGCACGGCGGCGGAGGTGTGATTTTCGGACGGGATCAGCTCGAGGCCGTCACGTTGGCGTGCGGTTTCTTCGTCGAGCAATGTGAGGATCTCAGGATCTTGAGATCGCAGGTGGTCGAATGTCGGCATGCCGAGATGGTACGTGTGGGTTGGCTGATTGACAATATTCGCGTAATCTAGCGTCCATGAACGTGAATGATGTGAAATCGGCCCACTTGATTGGCGCCGGGGGAATCAACATGAGTGCTGTCGGCAAATTGTTGCTTGCGGCGGGCGTGAAGGTTTCCGGTTCCGATGTCGTTGAAAGCGAACAGACGAAACTCCTCACGGAGCGTGGTGCTGTGATTTCGATCGGGGAATCAGCGGATCATATCCCGGCGGATTGCGATGTCGTCATTTATACGTCTGCTGCTCCCGTCACAAACAAGGAACGGATGGCGGCGGCCGAGCGGAAGATCCCGGAGATGACGAACTTCGCGTTTTTAGGCGATTGGTTTTCGGATGCGAAGACGTACGTCGTGACAGGGACGCACGGAAAGAGCACGACGACCGCGATGCTTGGTCTTGCGCTCGAACGCGGCAAGATGGATCCGACGGTTGTTGTCGGCAGCAAGGTTCCGGGATTCGCTGATGGAAATCTCCGTCTCGGAAAACCGGATCTCTTTGTCGTCGAAGGCGATGAGTACGCGCGTCATTTTTTGGAATTCCATCCCGACGGCGTGATTTTGAATAATTTGGAACTTGATCACACGGATGTCTTTCGCAATATCGATGCATTGATCGAGTCGTTTCACGAACTCGTGAGTCAGGTGAAAGAGGACGGCGTCATTGTATATAACGTTTCGGACGAACGACTGAAGCGGCTTATTGAAACGGAAATCGAAACGGTGACAGCGCGTCGTATTCGCGTGATCGCGTTTGGAGATCAGAATGTCGGCGAAGACGTGTGGCGCGTTTCAAGCAAACAAGACGGTGATTATCGCGTCGTCTCGATCGAGAAGCCCGGTGTGACATATCGCTTCAATCTTTCGATTCCCGGACACTTCAATGCGATGAATGCGGCAGGAGCGTGTCTTCTTGCGCGTGAGCTCGGCGTTGCATATGCGGACCTCGGACCCGCATTCGAATCGTTCAAGGGAATTTGGCGCCGCTTCGAATTTCTTGGTGAAAAAAACGAGATGCTAATCTACTCCGACTACGGTCATCATCCGACGGCTGTGGCGGCGACGCTCAAAGCGGCGAACGAATCATTTCCGGAACGGCGCGTGTTGCTCTGTTTTCAGCCGCATCATCGCAATCGCACGAAGAGCCTTTTTCTCGAATTCATTCCGTCATTCGATGGTGCGGATGAATTGGTCCTTTGTGAGATTTACGATGTCGCAGGTCGCGATGCAACGGATGATGCGGATGTCTCATCACACGATCTTGTTGATGCCATCATTCGTCACGACGCGGATCGAGGGATCACACGAACGGTTGAATACGCCGCGAATCCGGAAGAAGCGGTGAAGCGCGTTCTTGAAATGGCGAAGCCTGACGATATCGTGATTTGTATGGGAGCCGGCGATATTGATAACGCGATACGCAAAGCGATCGTATGACCCAACTCACCCAACAACAGATCGACGCATACCTCGCGCTTGTCCCGTCAGCGAAACGTGAAGAACCGATCGCACCGAAGACATATCTCAAAATCGGTGGAGTCGCGCGGTTGTTTGTCGTCGCTTCTTCGTCGGACGAACTTCTCGCCATGGTGAAAGCGGCAAAGAGCGTTGGAATTCCGTTTTATGTTTTTGGAGGCGGTTCCAATATTCTTGTTTCTGATGCCGGCTTTGAAGGTGTTTTTATTCAGACGGGAAGTCGCGGGTATCGCATCGAAGAGACATCCGTCACCGCGGAAGCTGGTGTGTTTTGTGGAATGCTGGCTCGTGATGTCGCGAAAGCAGGACTGACGGGATTTGAATGGGGAATCGGCGTGCCCGGGACGGTCGGCGGTGCAACGTATGGGAATGCGGGATGTTTTGGAGGAGAGATGAAGGATGTTGTCTCGAATGTTCGTGCGTACGACATTGCGAATGATCGTGAAGTGAATTACTCGAATGCAGAGTGCGGGTTCGCGTATCGAGAGAGTCGATTCAAACATGAGGCACATGTGATTCTTGAAACGACGATGACACTGAAAGTCGGTGATGCGGCGGAAGCGCAAAAGAAATTGGAAGAGATCATGAGCAAACGCAAAGACACGCAACCGCAAGGTGCGTTTACGGCGGGATGCCTCTTTAAGAATTTTGAATCTCAAAACGAATCGGATCTTGAAATTACAAAACGAGAATTTGAGATTCCATCGGAAATGCTCACAGTGAAACGGATTCCCGCAGGATGGCTGATCGATAAACTCGGTCTCAAGGGAAAAACAATCGGTAAGGCACAAGTGTCACCGGTACACGGAAACTTTCTCGTGAATCTTGGCGGCGCGACGGCCGATGATGTGTTGCAGCTTTCGAGTTTCGTCAAAATGAAAGTACGCGATGAGTTGGGTGTGATGTTGGAGGATGAGGTGCAGTACGTGGGATTTTAGACTTGTCCCTGCGATGCGGGAGCGTTACGATAGAAGCATATGACCATCAATATCCGCGCAACAGGAATGGAGCTCAGCCCTGCGATCCGACAGTATGTGGAAGATAAGATGAATACGCTCGAAAAATATGCGGGCGACATCATCTTGATCGATGCGGTGGTTGGCATGGAAACCACACATCATCAAAAGGGGAGTATTTATACGTGTGCGATCAACGTCGAGCTTAAGGGCGATCTTCTTCGTGTCGAGCGCAATGCCGAGGACTTGTATAAGGCGATCGATAAAGTTCGAGATCATTTGCGTGAAACACTGGCTCAACGCAAGGAGAAGATGATCGATGAGCGTCGCGAAGGCTAACCCATTGCTCAAATACGCAGTTTCGGCTAAGATCGTCCTACTATTATGAGCATTCTGGGACGCCTTTTTGGCGATGCTAACCAACGGGAAATCGACAAGATGAAGCCGATGATCGCACAGATCAGCGCGCTCGAGCCTTCGATTCAGACGCTGACGGATGAAGCGCTTGCGGCGAAGACGATTGAGTTTCGTGATCGTCTCGCGAAGGGCGAAGAATTGGATGCGATGTTGCCGGAAGCGTTTGCGGTTGCGCGTGATGCATCGCGTCGTGTGTTGAAACAGCGCCAGTACGACGTTCAGCTCATGGGCGGTCTTGCGTTGCACAAGGGAACGATTGCGGAAATGCGAACGGGTGAAGGAAAGACATTGACCGCTGTCGCCGCCGTGTATTTGAACGCCCTGACCGGCAAGGGCGTGCACGTCGTAACCGTCAACGATTATCTCGCACGTCGCGATACGGTGTGGATGGGACAGGTGTATCACACGCTCGGCCTCACGGTTGGGTGTATCCAGCACGAAGGAGGATTCCGATATGATCCGTCGTTCAAAGCAGAACCGCAGCACGATGAATCTCGTGATGAAACGGGATCGTTCCGCGTGGACACCGATTATTTGCGTCCGTCGAGCCGACAAGAAGCGTATTCGGCAGACATCACCTACGGAACAAACAACGAGTTCGGTTTCGATTATTTGCGTGACAACATGATGTCGCGCGTCGAAGACATGGTGCAACGCGAACTCAACTTCGCGATCGTTGACGAAGTCGACTCGATCTTGATCGACGAAGCGCGCACACCGCTTATTATCAGTGCTCCGGCCGAAGAACCGACACAGTTGTATTATCGTTTTGCGGAACTGGTCCCGAAACTCGAAGAGAAGACGGATTATCTTGTCGATGAAAAATTGCGTGCCGCAACGCTGACGGAGTCCGGCATTGGAAAAATGGAGCAATGGCTCAACATCGAAAACCTTTACGTTCAGGGTGGAATGAAGATGGTGCATCACCTTGAACAGGCGTTGCGCGCACACGCGCTCTACAAGATCGATCGTGATTACGTCGTCAAAGCGAACGAAGTTATTATCGTTGATGAATTCACGGGTCGTTTGATGATCGGCCGTCGGTATTCAGAAGGATTGCATCAGGCGATCGAGGCGAAAGAACGCGTTACGATTCAGCGTGAATCGGTCACGATGGCGACGATTACCTTCCAAAACTATTTCCGTTTGTATACGAAGCTCGCGGGCATGACGGGAACGGCGGTGACCGAAGCGGAAGAATTCCACAAAATCTACAAGCTTGAAGTGTTGTCGATTCCGACGAACAAAACGACGCGCCGTGCGGACTTGTCGGATCGCGTCTATAAAAATGAACTTGGGAAGTTCAAGGCGGCTGTGCGCGAGATCAAGGAGCGGAACGCAAAGGGCCAGCCGATTCTCGTGGGTACGGTTTCGATTGAAAAGAACGAAATTCTCGGTGAATTGCTTCGCATGGAAGGCGTGCCGTTCAATCTCTTGAACGCGAAGAATCACGAGCGTGAAGGTGAAATCATCGCGCAGGCCGGACGGAAAGGAGCGGTCACGATCGCGACGAACATGGCCGGACGCGGTGTCGACATTTTGCTCGGTGGAAATCCGCCGGATGCGAAAGAAGCGGAAGAAGTCCGTGCTCTTGGCGGGTTGCATGTTCTGGGAACGGAACGTCACGAGTCGCGTCGTATTGATAACCAGCTTCGCGGACGTGCCGGTCGCCAAGGCGATCTTGGTTCGACGCAGTTCTACGTATCAATGGATGATGACCTGATGCGCATCTTCGGATCGGAGCGCATGAAAGCGCGCATGGAATTTTTGAAAGTTCCGGATGATGAAGCAATCGAGAATAAATTATTGTCGAAAGCACTTGAATCCGCACAGCGAAAAGTGGAAGGACACAACTTCGACATCCGTAAACATCTTCTCGAATACGACGACGTGCTCAACAAACATCGCAGCGTGATTTATAAAAAGCGCCGCGAGATTTTGGAATTGTCACGCGAGGCGACCAAGGAAGGGGAGCGTCCGCTCAAAGCGATGGTACTTGAAGCGGTGGAACACGAGATCGAGCATCTTGTGACCTATTACACGGCGGCCGAAGAGCCGTCGGAATGGAATCTCGAAGATATCCGCAAGGCGATCGCGACATTGCTTTCGCTCGATGCGTCACGCATGGAGGACGTCGTTCTTGTAACAACGGATGTGGAAGGAAAAGCGGACGTTGCAACGAAGCGCACGGCCATGATCGAGGGTTTTATGGGTCTTGCGCGTGGCGCGTATGCGAAGACGGAGGAAGATATCGGTGATGTCGCGATGATGGCGGAAATTGAAAAAGCGATTCTGATCCGCGCAACGGATGATTTGTGGATCGAGCACCTCGACGCGATTGACCACCTCCGCAAAGGCATCAGTCTCCAAGGCTACGGTCAACGCGATCCGCTCGTCGAATACAAACGCGAAGCCTATCGCTTGTTCCACGAACTTCTTGCACTTGTCGACAAGCAAGTCGCTCACGCAATTTTCCGCATGCAACTCGCGCGCCAGATCGCACAGGAAGAACAGCGCGCCAGCGGAAAATCGATTCAACTCCAAGGACCGGCGAAGACGATGGAAGAAGCGGAGGCTGGATCAAAACCAACAACGTCGAACGTTGATCCGAAATATAAGGATGTGGGGCGCAACGATCTGTGTCCGTGTGGAAGCGGAAAGAAATTCAAGAAGTGTCACGGGGCCTAGACATGCCTTCGAAACTTGTTCGTGACAAGATTCCTTCTATTATTCGTGCGGAAGGTCGAGAGCCTGTCACGCATATCGCTGATGAGGCTGAGTATCGTCAACGATTGAAAGAAAAGTTACAGGAAGAAGTGGACGAATTTCTTGAAGCCGAGAATGTGGAAGAGATGGCGGATGTGTTGGAGATTCTTGACGCTGTCGCGGAGTTCAAAGGGTTTGATCGTGAAGAAATCAAAAAGGTCCGCGAACGGAAAGCGGATGAGCGTGGAATTTTTAAGAATCGAATCATTCTGGATACGCCGTAACGGTCAGAGTGATATACTCCGGCCATGACATCTTCTACCGAACATCGTCGTCAGTCCGCATCGTATATTCGGAATTTTATTTTCGGTGTTGAAGACAGTCTTGTGTCGACGGTCGGATTATTGTCCGGTGTTGCGATTGCAGGTGTCGACCGAAAAACGATTCTGCTTACGGGCGTTGTGTTGATTTTTGTGGAAGCGTTTTCCATGGCGGCGGGAACGTTTTTATCCGAATCGTCGGCGGAAGGATATGTGAAACAGAAAGCGACACCCGTCGGTCCATCCGTGCGTCGTGGACTCGTGATGTTTGGATCGTATTTTGTGTCCGGATTCGTTCCGTTGTTTCCGTATATGGTGATTGTAACGGAGCGTGCGTTTCCGCTTTCAATTTCTTTGTCGATTGTGGCGCTCTTCGCGCTTGGTGCGTGGGGAGGGGCGGTATCAAAAGCGAATATTTTGCGGAGTGCGTTGCGCATGGCGGTGATCGGCGGAATTGCGATCGGTGTTGGCGTGGGGGCGGGCGCGATCGTGAATCGGATTGCGGGCTAGACATGGCCCTTGCAAGGCAGGGGGGATTCCGCTAGACTTTGCGCGATTGTCCCTATGTCAAAACACTCCACTGCCTCGTCCGGAATGAGCCGGAAGTCCGTAAAGCGCCGCGCGGCGATGCTTGTCGCGTTGTTTTTGCTCGCTGGTTCCATTGCCTATCCGACGCCCACGAATTGGGTGATCGCCAAGGTGAATGGTCTTGCGGGCATCAGCATCCCGCAGATCAATATGCCGTTCGTTCTTGGCCTTGATCTCCAGGGCGGTACGCGTCTTGAGTACGAAGCGGATCTTTCGCATATCGATCCGGCCGAGCAACCCGCCGCGATGGAGGGCGTACGCGATGTTATTGAGCGTCGCGTGAACTCGATCGGCGTATCCGAGCCGCTCGTCCAAACTGCGAAGGCGGGAGACTCCTGGCGCGTGACCGTGGAACTCGCCGGTATTCGCGACGTGAATCAGGCTGTGAAGCTTATCGGTGAAACGCCAATTCTTGAATTCAAGGAACAGAACACCGATCCGGCTCGTCAGATGACGGACGAAGAGCGGAAGAAGATGGATGCGGATAACGCCGCATCGGACAAAGCGGCTCTCGACGCGCTCGAACGCGCAAAGAAGGATCCGGGAGCTTTTGAAACGATTGCCCGTGAAACGACCCAGCTTGAAGAAACCAAGGCGACATCCGGCGATCTCGGATTCATCAAGGAGAAGGAAGCCTATCTCGAGATTTACGATGCGGTAAAAAATGACGCTGTCGGAACGGTGCATCCAACGGTCATTACGACGCCGCGCTACAGCATCGTTGCCAAGGTGGAAGAAGAGAAAGACGCGGGAACCGAAATCAACGCGTTTCACATTCTGATTCCGTTTGCAGGCGCAACCAACTCCACATCCACCGCGACGAAAGACGAAGCTCGTCGCCAGATCGAAGATGTGAAGAAACAGGTCACTCCTCAAAATTTCATCGAGCTCGCCAAGAAGTACTCTCAAGAACCTGGCGCGGGCGAAACGGGAGGGGATCTTGGGTGGTTTGGGAAAGGCGTAATGGTTGAATCCTTTGAGGGACATGCCTTTGCGCTCACGAAGGGGCAGATTTCTGAAATCGTTGAGACGCAATTCGGTTATCATGTGATTTATAAGGCGGATGAACGACCACTCAAGGACGTTCGCGTGCGTGCGAGTTTCTTCAAGCGCGTTCTTGAATCCGACATTATTCCGGCGGTAGAACCTTTTAAGAACACGGAGCTCACGGGCAAGAATCTCAAGCGCGCACAGCTTGATTTCGATCCGAACAACGGCTCGGCGCAAGTTTCTCTGGTCTTTGACGATGAAGGGGGAAAATTGTTCGCGGAAATTACGAAGCGGAATATCGGTAAACCGCTTGCGATCTACCTCGATGGTGAAGCGATTTCCGTTCCGACCGTGAATCAAGAGATCACCGGCGGACAAGCCGTCATCAGCGGAACGTTCAGCATTACCGAAGCGAAGTTGCTCGCGCAGCGTATGAACGCCGGTGCGTTGCCGGTGCCGATCGCGCTCATCGCGCAGCAGACCGTTGGTCCTACGCTCGGACAGGCTTCCGTTGATTCCTCGCTCTTCGCGGCACTCGTCGGATTCGCGCTCGTGGCATTCTTCATGACCTTGCTCTATCGCTTGCCGGGATTCATCTCGATCGTCGCGCTCGTGCTCTACGCAGCGGTAACCGCAACAATCTTCAAGTTTATTCCGGTGACGTTGACGCTGTCCGGGATTGCCGGATTCATCCTTTCGATCGGCATCGCGGTCGATGCAAACGTGCTGGTGTACGAACGCTTGAAAGAAGAGTTGGGCGAAGGGAAAATGATTCCGAATGCCCTCGAAGAAGCGTTCAAGCGCGCATGGCCCTCCATCCGTGACGGACACGTAACCGTGCTTATCTCTTGTACCGTCTTGTACTGGTTCTCGTCGTCCGTTATTCGCGGATTCGCCGTGACACTTGCCATCGGTACCATTATTTCGTTATTCACCGCGGTCTTCTCGAGCCGCACGATGCTGCGCTACTTGGCCGGCACGGGCGTCGCGAAATTTGGCTGGCTGTTCCTCAAGAAAAACGTATGAGCATCAACATCGTCAAACTTCGTCCGCTCTGGTTCGGGATCTCGATGACCGCTGTGGTTTTATCTGTCGTGTTTACCGCCATGTGGGGGTTGAAACAGGGGATCGAGTTTACCGGAGGCTCGCTTCTGACCGTGCGTTTTGAGAATCGTCCGAATCCGGTCGATGCGCAGCGTGCGCTTGAAAGCCTGGATCTTGGGACCATGACCGTTCAGCCGGTGGGAGATATGGACATGACGTTCCGTCTTCAGACCGTTGACGAAGATACCCACCAGAACATTCTGTCTTCCTTGTCGGGAGCATACGGTACGACGACAGAACTGCAATTCAACTCCATCGGACCGACCGTCGGAAAAGAGCTGCGTGAAAAATCCATTTACGCGATCATCGTGACGTTCCTTGCGATTCTTGCATATATCGCCTGGGCGTTCCGCAAGGTTTCCGCTCCGGTTGAATCGTGGAAGTATGGCATCGTCACGATCATGCAGGCGTTCCGTGATGCGATGATTCCGATCGGCGTGTTTGCCTTCCTCGGTCATTTCTACGGCGTCGAAGTCGGCACTCCGTTCATTGCGGCCATTCTGACCGTTGTCGGATATACAATTACCGACTGTATCGTGGTCATGGATCGTATTCGCGAAAACCTTCAGCGGAAATCAGGGACGTTTGAATCGATCGTCGAATTGTCGATCCATCAAACACTGCTTCGATCGTTCAACACCTCGATGGCGACGCTCCTCACGCTGTTTGCGATCTTCTTCTTTGGTGGGCCGAGCTTGCACGACTTCACACTCGCGCTCATCATCGGTATCGCGGTCGGAACGTATTCCTCGATCTTCATCTCCGCGCCGACCCTCGTCACCATTGACGAATGGAGTCGTAAACGAAAGAACAAGAAATAACCGTTTCCATGAGCTCCTGAGGGAGCTCATGTGTTATACTGTGCATATTCATGGACGAATTCGGTAATCCCATTGGAGGCTTCGATATCGCCTCGTTCCTCGTGGCGTTCGGTGACAATCCGTTCGCCGCAATGTGGTTTTTGTTCACGCATGGGGGATTCCTCATCTTCTTTTGGATGGCGTGGTTTGTGGCTTCACAAATGTGGTTGGGGAACCGACAGATGAAGTACGCGGCCGCCAAGCAATGGATGGTTCTTGCGATCGATATTCCCAGGCTGACCGAGCAAACGCCGCGTGCCGTTGAAAATATTTTTGCCCACTGGGCCGGTGCGCATAGCCCAAATTCATGGAAGGAAAAATGGTTTGACGGCAGAAGTCAGGACACGATTTCGGTTGAGATGATCTCGATCGAGGGCCAGGTTCAATTTATCGTTCGCACGACGAGAAACCTTCGCGATCTTATCGAGGCGTCGATTTATGCCCAGTATCCGGACGCGGAAATCGTGGAAGTCGAGGATTACGTCAAAAAAGTCCCGCATCATTTTCCAGACAAGGAATGGGATATTTTTGGAACGGAAATGATTCCGGCCAAGCACGGTTTGGACTTGTATCCGCTTCGGACGTATCCCGAATTCGAAGACAAGGTCTCGGGAGAATTTAAAGATCCGCTTGCCGTGTTGCTCGAAAACTTATCGCGTCTCGGACCGGGAGAGCAGGCGTGGTATCAGATTGTTTTGACGCCGATTGATCAAGTGGATTTTCGGAAGAAGGGGGAGAATCTTATCAAGAAATTGACGGGACAGAAAGTTGAGACGCATAAGGGATTTGCGGATAAAGCGCTCGAATTTCCGCTCACGGCGATGAACATGGTTCTTGAAACAACCGGGATTATTGCCGGAACAGCTGCAAAAAAACCCGAGTCAAATCCGCTGAACAGCCGCATGTGGACGATGACGCCCGGAGAGCGTAAAGTGGTGGAGGCGGTCGAGAATAAAATGTCGAAAATCGCCTATTCCTGCAAGGTTCGTTTCATGTTGGTTGCCAAGAAGGAGCTGATGAAGAAGTCACGCTTCGTTCATCCGTTTATCGGTTTTATCAAGCAGTACAACACGAACGACATGCTTGCCTTGAAACCGGAAAGCAAGCATGTTGGAATGAATAACACGCTCTGGTTTTTTAAGGAGCGTCGCAATAACGAGCGGAGAAACCATTTCATGCACATGTTCGCCGGAAGATCGAACTGGGCAGGGACAGAGAATTACTATCTGAACATCGAGGAACTCGCAACGCTCTGGCACTTCCCCATCTCGATGCAGGTCCGTTCGCCGCAACTGAAAAAGACAGAATCAAAACGCTCAGAACCTCCGATGAATCTTCCGTATATGTAAGTGTCCGATCAGAATCGTTCTTTCGTCAGTTCCTTACCTTCTCGGGCTATGCCCATCGAATACAACCACGATCACGAAAACGAGATCACGCTCTTCGGCGCGACGAACTTCCGCAATCAAATGCGGCGTTTTGGCATTAAGACGGATGACCGTCGCCGCCACATCTATGTGATCGGAAAAACGGGCATGGGAAAGACAACCTTGCTCGAAAACATGGTGCTTTCCGACATCATGGCAGGGCACGGTGTTTGTTACATTGATCCGCACGGTGACACGGCCGAGAAGATGTTGGATTATATTCCGTCGCATCGCATCAACGATGTCGTGTATTTCAATCCTGCGGATTTGGATTTTCCAGTCGGCTTCAATATTCTTGAAACGACAAAAGAGGAGCAAAAGCATTTGGTCGCGTCCGGTCTCATGGGCGTGTTCAAAAAAATCTGGCCGGACGTGTGGAGTCCGCGCATGGAGTACATTCTCCTGAACTGCGTCCTTGCGTTGCTGGATTATCCGGGCGCGACGCTTCTTGGCATCAACCGTTTGCTTGTCGACAAGGAATATCGTCAGCGTGTGATCGACAAGATCCGTAATCCAATCGTCAAAACCTTTTGGGTTGCAGAGTTTACATCATGGTCTGAAAAGTATGCGACGGAAGCCATCGCTCCGGTACAGAACAAGGTCGGGCAATTTTTGTCTGCTTCGATCATCCGCAACATCGTTGCGCAGGTAAAATCCACCATCAATCCGCGTCAGATCATGGACGAAGGAAAGATTTTGATCGTGAACCTGTCCAAGGGAAAAATCGGTGAAGACAACATGCGGCTCTTGGGCGGGATGATCGTGACAAAAATTCAGCTCGCGGCGATGGAGCGCGTCGATATCAAACACGAAGTTGAACGACGCGATTTTTATCTGTACGTCGATGAATTCCAGAATTTCGCGAACGAATCGTTTGCCAACATCTTGTCCGAAGCGCGTAAGTACCGTTTGAACCTCGTCGTCGCACACCAATATATCGCGCAGCTTGAAGAGGAAGTCGCCAAAGCGGTGTTCGGCAACGTGGGAACGCTCATCGTGATGCGTGTCGGTGCCGAAGACGCGACCTTCATGGAACAGGAATTCACGCCGACCTATTTGCCGGAAGATTTGGTAAACTTGCCGAAGTTTCAGATGTATCTCAAGCTCATGGTGGACGGCGTTTCGACGCAGCCGTTCTCTGCGTCGACATTGCCTCCGATCGCCCAACGTACGTCGAGTGAAGAAAAAGTGATTGCGGTGTCGCGTGAACGCTATGCCGAGCATCGGTCCGTGATGGAAGAAAAAATTCTCCGCTGGAGCGGAATGGAAGCGCTGGGTGCGCCGACAGGGATCACGTATCCAGATATTTTGACGCAAGATGAGCGGGAGAGGCAGGAAGACGCACGCGTCGTGTTAACGCCTGCACCGCCAAGACCGGACAGGGATTACGATGCCCTAGGAGGATCATCAGCCTCTCAAGGGTCCGGAGAATATCTTCGGATTTCGCCGGAACGACTGTCTGCAATCGTGAAGCCGCCGCAGCAGCAGGCAAAGAAAGAAAAACCGAAATTTCCGCATACCTGTACGCGATGCGGAAAGACATGGGACATGCCGATCCAGCTTGATACCTCGCGACCGATTTACTGCGCGGAATGTTTGCCGATCGTGCGTGATGAAAAGAAGATCAAGAAAACGGTCATGAAGTCCGCGATGTCCGAAGCGTTGACGGCGGATGACGGATCTTCGGTGATTGTTGACGCATCAGGTCCAGCGAATGAAACAGCGACAAAAAAACTAAAGGCTGTCTTGGATCCGGATATCGCACCGCGGCACCCGCCTGTAAACAAACCACGTCTTACCGGAGAGCGCCGTCCGTTGCCTGCGTCTGCTCCCGTTCCGCAGAAGGGAAATATTACAATCGTTCGTGATGAGAAACCGATTCGGTTGAGTCTGCTTGAAGAGTTGGAACGTGCAAAAGGAAAGCCGATCGAAACGAATAAGAAAAAATTGGAAGGTCAGGCGCGAGGCGAAACGCACGAGTATCGTGATGAAAAACCGGAACGAAAAGAACAGAAGAAAGAAGAACCACCCGCTGTTCCGAAGCCCCAAGCTGCGCGTCCTGTGATGCCAGCAACAGGTGAGCCGCGCAGTGCGACCGTGTTCCGATCCACCGTCTCTTCCGTGCGGCCGCAATCGTCAGGAAATGGGCCAAAACCACTTGAGCCAGGGGAGCGTGTGACGTTTGATTCCTGAGGTGATATTCTGGCCGTATATGGCCGAACGTGTCACCTTTTCGACGTCTGATGGAGTTACGATTGTTGGCGATTGGATGGCAGCTCCAACCACGGTCGGAGCCGTTATTCTCTTGCACGCGATGAGCGTCAACCGTCGTTCGTGGGCTCCACTCCAGCCGATTCTTGCAAAACGCGGTTTAGCCTCTCTTTCGATCGACTTGCGCGGACACGGAGAGAGCGTTCAGGGTCCGGAAGAGTCGCGTATCGATTTTAAATCGTTTGGTGAGGGCGAACATCAGAGTTCCCTGTATGACGTCATTGCCGCGTATGAGTGGCTGTTACGCCGTGGAATTGATGCGGATCACGTCACAGTCGGAGGCGCATCCATTGGCGCGAATCTCGCCGTTCAAATGCTGGGTGAAGAACCACGATTGCGTGGCGGCTTTTTGTTGTCGCCAGGCAGGAATTATCATGGGCTGAACTCCGTGAGCGATGCGGGTGCGATCCTGTCGCATCAATCCGTGTGGATCGCCGCGTCCGAAGGGGATGATCAGGAGGCGTTTGAATCTTCGAAAGAGACGTATGATGCGCTGTTCTCCGAACGAAAGATGTTTTTGCCGCTCAAGAATGCCGGACACGGAACGAACATGTTTACCAGTAAACCCGAATTGATGGATCGGGTGGCGGATTTCCTCAAAGAGGCGACGCAAACAGTATGAAGAAATTTGTCGGGGCGATCGTGACGGCCGTTATCCTGCTTTTGCCGCAGGTCGGATCTGCGTCGACGAGCGGACCGACGAAGCATGTGAACGCAATGGATTATTCGCGTTCTGACAAAGAATTCGCGTCGGCCATCGTGATCGACCAAAAAAGCGGAGAAGTTCTCTATGAATACAAGCCGGATACGGCATGGTCTGCCGCGTCGCTTACAAAGCTGATGGGAGCGTTGGTGTTTATGGATCAGGGCCTCAGCTGGAATAAGATCGTGGACATCCGTGCGCAAGACGAGGTTGGCGGTGGACGGCTTCGTGTGTCGTCCGGCGCGACGTTGCGTGTCGTTGATCTGCTGTATTCCAGTATTACGGCAAGCGCGAATAATGCGGCAATGGCGCTCGCACGGATCAGCGGGTTGGGTCAGGCGGGGTTCGTCAAAGCGATGAATGTAAAAGCGAAAGCACTTGGACTGGAGAATAGTACGTTCGTTGATGCGTCCGGCATGGATCCGAAAAATGTCACGACGGCGCGTGATATGGCGAAACTCGCGTCGATGGCGTTCAACACCGAAGCCATTCGAAAACCTTCAACCACGGGGAGCTACACATTTACGATTCGCAACACCGGCCAACGAAAGGAGCTCACGAATACCAACGATATCTTGACCAAGCCGGTGTACGATCCATTTTATGTGACGGGCGGGAAAACGGGGTTTCTCTATGAATCAATGTATAACCTTGCGCTGCGTGTAAAACCGACCGGCGAAAAAACGGCGGAGCGTTCGCTTATGGTTGTGGTGTTTGGTTCTCAAACGAGAGAAGCGAGTTTTAAGAGCGCGACATCTTTAGCGAATTGGGCGTGGAAGGCATATAAATGGTAAAAAAATGACGTGGACTTCGTGGCTTGCGGATTCACGTTCAGGAGATGTTCAACTGTCCTCAGCTCACGAAGTCCACGTCTTTTTTTCACTGCGAGGAGGAAGAAAGGGGGAGGGGTTGATAAAAGAGGATTTTTTTGGTATACAGCATCCATGAATCTTTCGGTTTTGAGTGAGGTGATGAAAGAAATGGGGCAGCCCGCGTTCCGGTTGGCACAGGCCAAGCGGGCGTTTTATGTTGAAATGCTGGCGGGTTGGCATGAAGTGACGCCGTTTTCGAAGGCGCTGCGTGATGAGCTTGAGAAGCGCGTGCCGTGGGATTCGCTGACGCCGGGGCGTGTTTTGGAGTCCTCGAACAAGGATA
>JBAZWV010000005.1:0-33016 GCA_041660225.1 Patescibacteria group bacterium
TGCGGAACCTCGTAGATGGATGAAACATCCGGCGCTGCGATAACGTCTTCCGGTTCCACATTGCAGCTGACGCTCAACTTCTTTTTGCGCATCTCATCGATCGGATGCGTCGAACGGCACACGATCATGTCCGGCTGCAATCCGGCAGCGTTCAACGTACGAACGGCATATTGCGTCGGTTTCGACTTCATCTCTCCAACGCTTCCTGGCACCGGCATATAACTCACGATGACGACAAGAATATCCTTCGGTGTTTCGATGCGCATCATGCGGCACGCCTCAAGGAAAATGATATTTTGATATTCCCCCACCGTTCCTCCAATTTCAATCAACGTCACATCCGCATTCGCAAGTTTGCTTGCGGTTTTGATGCGATCAATCACTTCGAGCGGAATGTGCGGAACCCACTCAACCGTTTTTCCTCCATATCCCAGCGCGCGCTCGCGGTTGATGACGGACTGAAAAACGCTGCCCGCCGTCATGCAGTTCACACGATGCAAATCTTCATCCAAAAAACGCTCGTAGTTTCCGATGTCCTGATCCGTCTCGAGTCCGTCTTTCGTCACAAACACCTCTCCGTGCTCGATGGGATTCAACGTCCCCGGATCAACGTTCAAATACGGATCAATTTTAACGGCCGTCACATTGAGGCCTCGCGCTTTCAAAATCGCGCCAATGGATGCTGTCGCAACACCCTTTCCCACCCCGCTCATCACTCCGCCGGTCACGAACACGTAACACCGTCGTCTGCGTGAGGAGCGCTTTTTCGGCATAGATCGCCGAACTATAGCACGTCCGTTTTAGGTTTTCTTGACGGCTCCTGTGGATCAGGCGGCGTGTTGTTCGCCGTAAGCGCAAGGGCACGTGCAAACAAGCGATCAAGGTTGCGGTAACCGGACATTGAAAGAGCTTTGTCTGCGCGGAACCATGCCGCTTTCGTAATGCCCTCCGTTCCCGGTAACGCTTCCTTTAATTCCGGATGCGCTTCGAATAAAAAGAGATGAACCGTTTTTTCAATCACACTTTTATCGCGTCGAAAACGAAAACTCGTTCGTCCGAGCGACGTGATGTATTTCAAACCAAACAATCCCGTTTCTTCCTTGATCTCACGAATCGCTGTTTCCGCCATTGTTTCGCCGAGTTCCTGGTGTCCTTTTGGAAACGTCCACTTGCCGTACGGATCTCGAATGAAGAAAAACTCAAGAACACCGTTCTTACGACGATAAATAATTCCTCCGGCCGAAACTTCGCGCCGCAGGTTTTGCAATTTTATTCCTCGCCCTGGTCTACGGCGTCGCGGTCGTTGTGCTTCCGCCGAGGAGTTCGATGGCTTTTTCGAGTTGGGGGTCACGATCTGCATGGTAGTCTTCTTCGGTTCGTTCAACCGCGACATCGGGGTCGATACCGATTTCATTGATAAAGCGTCCTTTCGGAGTGGTCCATTCAGCCACTGTCACCTTCACAGCCGTTCCATCCTTCAATTCCGTGTAATCCTGCACGGATCCTTTTCCAAACGTCTTCTTTCCGACAAGTTTCGCAACGCCGTAATCCTGAAGTGCGCCGGCGACGATTTCAGACGCGGAAGCAGAACCTTCGTTCACAAGGATGATCGTCGGCATTCCCTTGAGACGACCTCGCCCCGTTCCGTGGAATTCATCAACCACGACGCCTTGACGACGTTCAAGCACGACAATGTCGCTTCCAACCCATTCACCAGCAACAGCCGTTGCTCGGTCAAGGAAGCCTCCGGGGTTATTACGCATGTCGAGAATAACTCCTTTCGTATTCTTCGAAAGCATCTCATCAATAACCTTCGAAAATGCATCCGTCGTATCCACGTTGAAATTCGTCATCTGAACATGGGCGATTCCATTTTTCAGATACGTGACACGAACGCTCTTTACGACGATGGTGTCGCGAGCGATCGTGACATCGAAACGTTCCGGATTTTTCTTTTCGGCATCTTTGAAACGCCCGAGACTCAACGTCACGTTCGTTCCTTTCTTGCCACGGATCAGTGAGACCGCTTGCTCGACGGTCATTCCTTCGGTCGAGGTACTGTTGATTGCGAGGATGGCATCTCCCGCCAACACACCCGCTTTTTCCGACGGTGAATCAGGCAAGGGCGCAATGATCTGAAGTTGATCCTGCTTGATGCCGATTTCTGCACCGATTCCTTCAAATTTTCCCTCCAACGACTGACTGAACTCTTTCGCAACGACGGGCTCGAAAAACACCGTATATGGATCTTCCGTGGACGCGGTCAGACCGGCCATGGCCCCATACAGCATTTTTTGTTCGTCGAGCGGCTGCTTGTAGTACTTCGTCTTGAGGATCTGCCAGAGATCCCAAAACTGCTCGAAGTCAACCGTTTTTGCAACGGATGTCGGAGGAGCACTTCCGACGCCGCGAACGTTTCCAAAAATGGACGTCGAGGCTGACTGCGATGAACCATCGCCCGTCTTGGCGGAGCCGTAGTGAGCACCGATTCCATACCCCGAAAGCGCGACGAGAATCACAATGGCGATCCAGGCTCGCGTATGCAAAGGGCGTTTCGGAAACTCTGCAGGCATGTGCGCTAGATTAGCCTCCCGCTCACCTTTCGTCAATCGTGATATTCTGTGCGCATGTACCGTGCTCCCTTCCACCGTCGCATCCTTCCCTGGATTTTTGCACTCGTCTTTCTCGTCTCCGCTCCGGCGCTCGTCTTCTACACCGCCGGTTACCGCTGGAACGGAAAAAAAGACAAAATCGAGCGCAACGGAACGCTCATTCTCGACTCGGAACCACCTGCCGCGCGCGTTCTCTTGAACGGACGTGATTCAGAAGAGACAACACCCGTCACATTGCAAAACGTCACACCTGGAAGTTACGTCATCCGCATGGAACGGGATGGATATCACCCGTGGCAAAAACGTCTGGAGGTGTATCCGGAGTTTGTCACGTTTGCGAACACGGTCTTTCTCTGGCGCATCAGCGATCCTGTCGCCTTTATTCGGCAAGCCGCATCGCACATTGAACCCTCACCGAACGCATCGTTTATCGCCGGCATGACCGAAGCCGCCTCGTCATCCGAGCTTCTCGTGTGGAATGCGGACGGAAGTGAACGTGATCGTTTTTCGTTCACGAACCGACTACCCCGCAGCATTCATCTGACCTGGTCTGCGGATTCTCGCGCACTTCTCGTCGAGCATGATGCAGCGACCGGAACCAACGCGTGGTTTATAAACGTACGAACCGGTGTCGGACCAACGGTTCTTCCTCGCGGATCATATCTGTGGGACGGATCTTCGATTCGTGGTGTATCGGAAAAAAGCCGTATCGCGATCAACATCGAAGACGGATCATTTACGCGGACGCCTCTCCCAGGAGGAGCCGTCGATCGATATGGCGACATGATTCTCAAAACAACGACGGGGACGGATGCGCTCGTGATCTTTCAAGAAAACACACCTTCACGGGGCCTGATCTTGCCCGCCGGCGATTGGCGTTTTGCAAACGTCATCAACAATCACATCATGTTGAAAACGGGCAACGAATGGATCAGCCTGAATCCCGATGACACCGCGCCGAGCGTCCATCGCGTGTTCGGCGACCGTCTCCGCCCGTACGTGACGCGCCAAAAAACAAGTTATCTTCTTGTAAACGGCGGCGAACTCTGGTTGTGGGACCCTGCGCTCGAACCCGAACTGCTTCTTCGTCAAAGCCAGCCGATCATCGAAGCCATGTGGCATGAAAGCGGCCGCAGCATCATCGTGGCAACAGAAACGAATGTTTCTATCCTTGATCTTGATCCGCGTGATGGACGACTTCAAACACAACTCACAACGTTTGACCGTCTTCAAGACGCCGCATTGTTAAAACAGCAATTGATCGTCAGCGGAGACAAAAACGAACAAACGGCCATCTGGTCGCTTGAGATCGAATAGAAACGATTCGTCTTTTTACAATTCCACCACCGCGTTATCACCGACAATCAATTTGTTTCCTCTCGGCAACGTTTCGTGTGATGCAGAAATTTTTGCTTTGTATCCAATCAGCGCATCCACAACGCGCTTCCCGCAATCGATTGATGCCTCATCAAAAATGATCGAATGTTCGATTTCCGTATTCGCGATCTTCACGCCATTCCCAACCGACGTGTACGGTCCAATAAAGCTATTTTCGATCACACAGTTTTCACCAATGACAACCGGTCCACGGATCAGACACTTTGGTCCGATAACCGTTCCTTTTCCAATTTTCACTCGACCCTGAATCGTCGCGGACGGGTCGATGGTTCCTTCTTGCGGCGCGTGGTGTTGGAGCATCTCGCTCAAAAGCAACGCATTTCCTTCGAGCAAATCTTCCGGCTTGCCCGTATCCTTCCACCAACCGGTAATTTCTTTGTATCCAACCGCACCACCGTTATCGATGATCCAGCTGTGTGCGTCTGAAATTTCGTATTCACCACGATCGGAGGGGGCGATCGCGTTCGCAGCTTCAAAAATCTTCGGCGAATACACGTAGATTCCCGTCACCGCAAAATCACTTTGCGGTGCTGCCGGTTTTTCCGTAACTTTCGTAATGCGACCGTTCTCGATCGTCGGAACACCGAAACGTTGCGGATCACGCACTTTCGAAAGCGCCAACATGCAGTCCAGTTTTTTCTCTTCGAACTCCTTCACAAAATCCTTGATCGATCCGAGAATGATGTTGTCTCCGAGATAAAACAAAAACGGTTCGTTTCCGATATGCGGCTGCGCATTCTTAATAATATGCGCAAGACCCTTCGGTCCTCCTTCTTGTTCGAGATACGTCAGCTTAAGTCCCCACTGCGATCCGTCTCCGCACGATTTTTGGAGCTCCTGTTCTCCCGGATTCACATTGATCACGACTTCGGTGATCCCGCACTCCGCGATCTTTTCGAGCGCATACCAAAGCATTGGCTTGTTCGCCAATGGAATGATGTGTTTGTTCAGCGTATGCGTGATCGGACGCATTCGCGTCGCGCGACCACCGGCCGTCAAAAGCGCTTTCATGTCGGCTCTACCTTAGCGGAATTTGGTCTCTTGATCAAGCCACGGGCTTCGTCGCGCCATTGGATCCGTACTGACCCTCGTAATACTCGCGATAGCTGCCATTTTTGATGCGTTTCCACCAATCCTGGTTCGTTGTGTACCAGGTGATTGTTTTCCGAATTCCGTGCAAAAAAGGCGTTTCCGGATACCAACCCAACTCCCGTTCGGCCTTGCTGAAATCGATCGCATACCGGCGGTCATGCCCGGCACGATCCTCTACCGGTTGGATCATTTCTTTTCCGTGACCCATTTCAAACAAAATGGTCTGCGTAAGTTCGATGTTCGCGCGTTCACTCCGTCCACCAAGACAATACGTTTCGCCAAGCGTTCCCTTTCGAAGAACGAGGTCAACGCCTTTGCAATGATCCTCGACATAAATCCAGTCTCGCACGTTCATCCCATCGCCATAGAGCGGAACTTTTTTTCCTTCAAGCAGATTCGTGATGAAGAGCGGGATGATTTTTTCCGGAAAACAATACGGTCCGTAGTTGTTTGAACAATTTGAAATCGTGATCGGAAGTCCGTAGGTATGCCACGCGGCGCGAACGAGATGATCCGACGCGGCTTTCGACGCACTGTATGGACTGCGCGGATCATAGGAGGTTGTTTCGCTGAAGAAACCAGACGGACCAAGCGAACCAAACACTTCATCCGTTGAGATGTGGTGAAAGCGCACGTTCCCATTCGCGCGGCACGCGTCGAGTAACGTCTGCGTTCCCATCACGTTCGTCCGGACAAAATTCCCCGGATCGCTGATGGAGCGGTCCACATGCGTCTCCGCAGCAAAATGCACGACGGCATCCATGCCTTTGACGAGATCAAAAACGAGATCGCGATCGCAAATATCACCCTTCACAAATCGAAATCGTGGATCGTTTTCAAGCGGCTTCAAATTCTCCATGTTTCCGGCATACGTCAGCGCATCCAAAACCGTCACGTGATCCTCCGGATGTGTCCGAAGCACGTGATACACGAAGTTGCTACCAATAAACCCGGCACCCCCCGTAATAAGCAGTTTCATAGCCTTGAAATGCTATTTCAACACAGCTAGAGGGGTCCGGCAAGCCTACGAAGTACGGGGCGGAAACCGCACGCAGAGCCCAAGCAGAACCAGAAGCGGAAATGACAGATCGATGACATTCACAAACGGCAAAACAACGCCCGGAACAAAAAACTCTCCAACGAGAAGGACCACGAATAATGTCGTGGCCGCACAGGTCACATGGAGAAGAAGCGTTCGGAAAAAGAGAGACGTGTTCATATTACAAACGCCGCCATGCATTGATCAATTCCTGCTTGAGCAACATCGTCCAACCTGAAAGCGTTATTGGATCGCGACGGTACGTAAGCTTGATGCGACGGATATCAACGCCACCGGCACGGCTCATGATTCCGGGAGCGGACAGGACGAAGCGCAACCGATCCAGAGACGGATCGATCATGAATGTTTTTTGCGACCGATACCATCCTTCACCGATCGGTTCAGGTTTTTCAAAGTCCGTGATCACACCGTCGACGCGCTCAAGATCCACATTCGTTCCATCCGTCAGCCGTTTTGGTTTCGGTTCAAAAAATGCATCTACTCGCAGCGCAAACCATCCATCTCCGACGATTCGAAGATCGCCCTGCGGTGCGACAAGTTCGATCGGACGCGTTTCCGCATCCGTTCGATCGAGACGATACGTTTCGTGCGTCTTGGTCACACGTACGGACGCAGGTCCGAGCGTCAACGTTTGCAATCCTTCCGTATGAAATGTTTCCGCAACGATATGACGACTCGTTGTCCACGCATGTCCTGCCATCGTCGATGTCGCATATCCGACGACGTCACCAAAATTCAAGCGCGGACCGACAACCCAACGACGACTCGTCGTCTTGATGCTCCGAATAAAGACGTCATCGTCTGATTGAAACGAAATGCGATAGGCTCCCGGACGAACCTTGGGGATGAACACACGAAACTCGAACACTTCTCCCATGCGCGTATCCCGACTTCCGCTCGTTCCAAGTGCTTCGCGAAAAATCTCTTCGTCGCCTCGAAAGACACGAAATACCGCCGTGGTATTCCCCCGCTTGCGATTCACATCCTGGAGTCCAAACGTAACATCGATATTTCCACCTGCGGGAACCACGTAGACGTCATGCGCACCTCGCAATGAAACCTTTGTTTCGCGCGCGTCTCCTCCCGGATCTTCCAGGAGTGCGACGGTCGCCGTTGCGTCCCATGTCGCAATTCCTTCAGGAGCGCCGCTCAAGAGCCGTGTTGCGTTCATCGCATTGCGAACATATCCCCCGTTCGTTTTCTTCCACTCATCCGTCATCAACCCTTCAAAAAATAACGGTTCCAAATCCAAGTCTTTTCCTTCCGCGTCTTTCACGATCCCGAATTCAATCAACGGTTGATGTACTGCTCGAAACTCCAGCTCGACATCGACACGTTCATACGGACCGGGAACCCGTGCCGTCATGTATGTCGGGTCGCCCGTAATCCGTTGTCCCGTCCATCCATCTGGTTGCTTGCCTGGAACGCTAACTCGCTCCGATGGTAAAAATGGATTGATAAACGCGTTCGACTTTGCGAACGTCGTGACGGCGACAAAATGTCCATTCGGTGGAAAGCGATTCAAGACAATCCATCCAACAACGCAGATAGCGACAATCCACGGAAGAAGAAAAATCGGAATCGCAATGATGCGTGGCATCTTCATAGGATCGTCACGCGATAGAGCGTCTCATTTCCTGCTTCAAAGACCGGCTCGAGCTTAAATCCGTAGACGCGCCATGATTCTATCTGTTCCGGCATTGCGGTACGGAGAAAAAATGCGACAGGTGTTTTTCCGCTCTCCAGAAGTTCATGAAGTCGTTCCTTCGTCGGCATCGGTGATACCGCGCGCCAGATCGGAAAAAAGAGTTTATCGCTACGCTCCGAAAAAACGATCGTGAGCGGATCAAGCGCACTTGCCGCCTCTCGACGCACCTCTGTATATTTCAAAAGTTCGATTCGATTTTGAATGAGACCCTCGTCATCACGCGCAAACGCGGTCCACCAACCAAATAGTCCCATTGATGTCGTTACAATCAACGCGAATACCATTCCATAACGAGGAAACGAACGACGCACTAGGGAGACGAACCATCCGAGTGACAGCGCGGCGAAGACAGAAACCGGCAATAGATATCGCAAAAAGGAATTTGCAAGCGAAACATGATTGATTCGAACATGATCCTGATACAGCGCCTGTCCGTAGATAAGACTCAAGACACCGATTGTATAGGCGGCAAGCAAGATGAATCGTCGCGAGGTCTTCTCGCGCCACAACAATAAAACGGTTCCAACCATCAACAAAAACCACGGAAAAAGATACCCCATCAGATACGCTCGCACGTTGAACAACACGTTTCGCGGATGAAAACCGAACGGCCACGACTCAAACCAGGATTTCGACGCCGCAGGTGCGACGGTCGTCACTTCTGCGCCCGCATTGATGATCGGATCACGCAATTGATATCCGGAAATCAACCACTGTCCGTATGTCTCTTTTCCGATCCACGCTCCGACAAGACAAACGATGAAGAGCGGAACGATGATATACAATGCCGCGTTCCATCGTTGGAGCTGTTTCGTTCCGCGTTCCCTGTCAATAAAGGCGTAGGCGACCCACGGAAGAACCCAAACCGCCTCAATCGGCCGAATGAGAAGCGCCATGCCCGCGAGGATTCCGGCGATCACAAGCTCGGCATGGTCTTCTGATCTCCAGATGATCCACGCCGCCCATATCGTCAAACATATGACGGGAAGATTCGGAAACAACCCACGGTTTGCGTACAGGATCACGAGCGGAAACGTCATCCATCCCACGATCGTTGCCAATTGTCCGAGGCGTCCCCATTTTTTTGTAAACGAAAGAAGCGGAATGACGGTAAGAAGCGCGAGGAGCGGCGTGAAGAGCATGAACGCGTATCCACCAAGCGCACGATACGGAATCACGAGAAGCGCAGGCATGCCGAGAAACCCGACCGGAACCATCCGATTCTCCGTCACAACAAAACTCCGCGGATGCGCCCATGGCGTACTGAAAAAAATCGGGTCGATGATTGAAAAAGATTTCGTTTCAACAAAACTTCGCACCGACGCGGCAACAGCCGTTTCATCCGGACTCAAAAAGATCCGTGCACCGACTGACGGGAGAAACAGAAAAGTCGTCCCCAACAGAGCAACGAGGGTGACAAGGCCCGCAATAAGCAACCAACTCCGCTTCATTGAGCAATATCCTACCACGTCTAGGAGCGAGTGAAGTAGACAACCCCGTTTGTATACTTCCGAGTGACGACGACGGGGATGGCCGTAGGCCATATCATGGCTACGGTCTTCGCGGGCAATGTGCTAAAATCGCATGTATGCAAAAAACTCGTCATTCTTTCGTGTTTGCAGCATTTTTGCTGACACTCGCCATTTCTTTTCCGCTTGCGACCCACGCAGAGGTCGAGTTGGATCCTGGCTTCAATCCCGATGCGATTCTCTCGGATAACGACATTTTTGATGCCAATGCGTTCCCATACGACCGGATGGTGCGTTTTCTGATGACGAAGGGAACGCTTGCAACCGCCGCGCAACTCGATATTGACGGTCAATTGAAACCGGTTCCACAGATCATCTGGCGCGTATCGCAGACCTATAAGATCAACCCGAAATACTTGATTGCCTTGATTCAGAAAGAGCAGTCACTCGTCGAACACTCAAATCCGTCACAACGTCAGTTTGATTGGGCCGCAGGATATGGAGTCTGTGATTCATGTGCGAAAGATGATCCTTCGATTCAAGACTTCAAAGGATTCGCCGCGCAATTGGAATGGGCCGCGAAACAACACCGTGAAAAATACCTGATGCAACTTTTGACGCGCGGTCTTACGATTGGCGGACAAGGTCTCGGAAAAACCGTCACGATCGACGGAATGAAGGTGACTCCGGCGAATAATGCGACGGCGATGCTCTACAGTTATACGCCGCACATTCACGGTAACCTGACGCTCTGGAGAATTTGGAAGCGTTGGTTCAGCGTGAAATTTCCGGAAGGGACCATCGTTCGCGCGGCAACCAGTGGAAAGACCTACATGCTTCGCTTTGGTGAAAAGCGACCGTTCGCCTCGAAGTCCGTCATCACAACAATGGTTGATCCGGAGAAAGTCGTCGTCGTCCAAGATACGGATCTCGCAAATTATCCCGACGGAACACCGATTAAATTTCCGGAGTACGCGCTTCTTCGTGATCCGGAAGGACGCATCTTCCTGCTCGCAGGTGGCATGAAGCGTCACATTGCAAACCAAGCCGCTTTCCAAAAATTCGGATTTAACTCGGACGAAGTCGAGGACGTCGAAAGCGCAGATCTCGTTCCGTATCCGGACGGAACAAAAATCACCGTCGAAACACAGTTTCCACAGGGACTATTGATGAAGATCGCCTCTGCTCCAGGCGTCTGGTACGTGGAGGATGGAAAACGACAACCGCTTCTAGACGGCTCGCTCTTGAAGCTCTATTTCAGCGGTCGTCGTGTCAAAACGGTATACGATGAAACGCTTGCCGCGATCGCGACATCAACGCCGTATCTCCTCCACGATGGTGAACTCGTAAAATCGAATGAAGCACCGACCGTGTACGTTGTTGAAAATGCAAAACTCCGTCCCATTCCGTCCGGTGATATTTTCGAGTCTGTCGGCTGGAAATGGCATAACGTTGTCACCGTTCCAGATCGCCTTATTGCCGCTCATGAATTAGGCGAACCGTTGAATCCCAACGGGGAACACGCGGAACTTGCGGCCACATCCCTATGATCGTTTTCGCAGGCATCGTCCCCCACTCTCCGCTTTTGATTCCGTCCATCGGAAAAGAGCATCGTGAAAAATTGGCCACAACGCTTGCTGCGGTCAAAGAAATTGAAGAAGCGATCTACACCTCCCGACCGGATTCCATCTGCATCATTGCTCCACACGGCGTCCGATATCCTGACGCCTTCAGCATCAACCTCGCGAGCAAGTACGTCGGCAATCTGAAAGCCTTTGGCGATCACGCCACAACGGTCGAAGCAAAAAGCGACTATCTGTTGATTGATCGCGTTCAACGCAAACTTCGGAGCGAAGGTGTGCCGTTTACGCTCACGTCGAATGAAGAACTGGATTACGGTTTCGCCGTTCCCCTGTTGTTGCTCACGAGCCATCTCCAAAACTGGAAACTGATTCCGGTCTCACCTTCGATGCTCGATGGAAAAGCGCATTATGATTTTGGCGCTCAACTCAAACGCGTCCTTCACGCAGAATCACAACGCGTCGTTGTGATCGCGAGCGCTGATCTTTCACACAAGCTCACGCCGGAATCTCCTGGGGGCGCGTCACCGGAAGGACCGAAGTTTGATCAAGCGATTCGTGATGGCATTGCGGGGAAAGATCCGATGTCGCTCGTGAACCTCGATTTGAATATCGTGGAAAATGCAGGCCAATGCGCGTTCCGTCCGATCACAACGCTCCTCGGTGCGCTGCAAGGAATGAACATCACACAAAAGACCCTTTGTTACGAAGCTCCCTTCGGCGTAGGCTATCTCACAGCACGCTACGACGTGCAGTAGAGAATGCCCTTCATTTCTGTTGTTCCCGCCATCCGGACTCCGTTTGGAGTCGATGTTTTTGATTATCGCGTTGCGGATGAATCCGACGTTGCCATCGGCGATCTCATCCGCGTTCCTTTTCGGAAGCGTGTTCTTCCGGCTCTCATCATTCGTATTGGAACTGAAAGCGCGTACGCGAACCTTGCGATGTCCGTCGAAGCGCAGCCGCTACTCCGTCTTGGATCTGATAGTGCAAAACTCCTGGCGGAGACATCTCGTCACACCTTTTGTTCACAGCCTACCGTTTCGCTTCCTGGATTCGAAACGTTCCGGTCCGAGCAAAAACGACGGAACTCAAAAAACAAACAGATCCCTCGACTCCGTCGGACTCCGCTCGGAATGACAAGACGATGTATACGACAACAAGAATCCAAGCTGTCCTCGAACAAGCGCGTGCAGCAAAAGGACGCGTACTGATCCTCACTCCGTGGAAGCAACGCGCAGAGATGATCGCAAAACAACTCGATGCCGTTACGCTTCATGCAGATCTTGCTGACGGCGCAGCGTGGACCGCGTTATCGTCGTTTACCACATCAACATCTTCCATTCTCGCCGCAACGCGCATCGGTGCGTGGCTCGCGTGTGTCGCGGACACAGTCATCATCGACGAATCTGAAAATGATGACTTCAAACAAGACGAACTTGCTCCGCGATTCGATGGTCGTTGGATTGCGGAAACAGCTTCTTCCATTCGACCATCGCGATCTCTCATCCGCGTCTCAACAACACCGATTCTTTCTGCGAACCCGGATCCAACAACGCCTTCCATTGAACTCCCCCTCACCCTCGAACCTTGGCAACGCGGTTCGCGGTCGGGCCTCGCAGGACTTTCCGGTGCGGCTGTTGATCGAATCGAATCGGCGATCGAAGAAAAAAAACCGATCATCATTCTGCATCCTGTTCGCGGAGACAGATCGCGCATCCACTGTCGTGATTGCAGTTGGACGATGCTCTGTGCGTCGTGCGCATTCCCCGTCACGGCTCAAACGGCGAATGTCCGTTGTCAGCGCTGCGGTCGAACAGCTGATCTTCCGGAAGCATGTCCGTCGTGCGGTGGAACGGATCTGAATGCGAGTCGGATCGGAAAAGATCGTCTTGCGACGGATATCGCAGCACGTTTTGGAAACGATATCGTTGTCGCAGATCTTCCAGAATGGCATCGCCTCCGTGTCGCCGCCGGATCTCTCGTCGTTCTGACGGATCTTTCTCTCATCGGGGGCTACGTCGAAGATATTCGCCGTCGCGAACGTCTCGTCATCTCGTGGCGCCGTCTCGCGGCGTCTGTCGCGAGCGTTGGAGGTGAGCTGTACGCCCTCGGTCCGGAAAATGCACTCGCCGATGCTCGAAACTGGCTCGCGAACGAAACCTTCATAAAAACCTGGAAAGAGGAGTGGAAAGAACGTGAAAGCTTCCGTTATCCGCCCGCGAAGTCCCGTATCAAGCTCTTGATCGATGGAGATGCGACAAAGGCCGAAATCTTCGCAGAGAAGGTCAAAACTGGGCTGGGTGAGACTTGGATCGTCGAGGGCCCCTACCCCGTCGCATATCGCTCTAAAACCCGTTCAGAGCGTCATGTTCTCCACCTTCTGCCACCGGAGGGTGAAGACGTGCATGCCGCCTTGGAACCATTCGCCAAGGAAGCTATTATAGATCTTGACCCAATCGCCTTTTTCAGCTAGATTGGGCCGTCAGACATGAAAACGCTTCCCATCGTTACCCACCCCACGCCCTCGCTTCGAGTCCGCTCAAAAGAGGTCGATCCGGCGGTGATTGGAACGCCTGATTTCCAGGCGTATTTGGAGGTGCTTATCGAGACGATGTGGAAAGAAGACGGCGTCGGACTCGCCTCTCCACAGGTCGGCCGCAATGAGCGCATTATCGTCATCACGAAAAAGGGTGAAGCTATCGTCTACATCAATCCAGAAATTACGAAGCGATCCGAAGCCACTGTCACCGACGAAGAAGGTTGCTTGAGCGTCCCTGGCGTCTGGGGTCTCGTTGAACGCGCAAAGAAGGTCACGGTCCAAGCTCTTGATCGTCATGGTCGTCGTGTCACGCTTGATGCGAAAGCCCTTGAAGCCGTCATATTCCAACACGAAATCGATCACATCGACGGCACACTCTTTATTGATAAAGTGAAGGAGTTCACGCGCGGCACACATGTCTCATAAAATTCTTTTTCTCGGTACTTCAGATTTTGCTGTCCCGTCTTTGCGTGCACTTGCAACAGACTCTCGTTTTTCCATCACAGCCGTTATCACGCAACCGGATCGTCCCGTCGGACGCCATGCAACGATCACACCTCCGGCAATAAAAGTCGCTGCGCAAGAACTCGGACTCCCTGTCTTGCAACCGGAAAAAATCAAAGAACTTCAAAACGATCCCACCTTTCAATCCCTCGTTTCGGATCGTCCAGATGTTTTCGTCGTTGTCTCTTACGGAAAAATTCTTCCGCAATGGTTCCTTGATATTCCGAAACACGGCTGCGTAAACGTTCACGGTTCAATTCTTCCTCGCCATCGCGGCGCATCCCCCATCCACGGAGCCATCGCGAGTGGTGATACGAAGAGTGGCGTTAGCATCATGAAACTCGACGCGGAGATGGATCACGGTCCGATTCTCGCAATCGCAGAAGAACCCATTCTCGACACGGACACGGCTGGCTCACTCCACGATCGTCTTGCCGAACTCGGAGCAAAACTTCTGCCGGACACGCTCGCAGATTATCTTGAAGAAAAGATCCAGCCCGTCGAACAGGATCATTCAAAGGCGACGTACTGCAAGATTTTAACGCGCGATGATGGAAAGCTCGATCCGACGACGAAGACAGCCGAAGAACTCGCGCGGCTCGTCCGAGCTTTTTATCCCTGGCCCGGCACATGGATCGAACTCGACGAAAAACGCGTGAAGATTCTCGATGTACGCGTCGCATCAGAAAAAATACCAGATGCCCTCTATCTCGATTGTGCGGATGGAACGATCCTTGAACTCCTCACCGTCCAACCCGAAGGAAAAAAAGGAATGTCGAGCCTGGACTACATCCGCGGCAACAAAGCCTAAGATACGGCGGGCAATCGCTTTGTCTCAATCCACGCTTCCATTGCAAGCAAAAATCCAAATCCCAATGGATGGTTCAAATACGGCGTAAACACGTGTAGCGCAGCAAGCGCAACAACCGATGAAACCAATGCGGCGCGGATCAAACGATCTTCGCCGCTTTTCCATATACGAAGCGCGATCGAGACAAGGAGCCACGCCATGACCGGAATTCCGAGGATGCCGAATTTGATCCAATGCTCGATCCAGCCCCATTCGAACGCGGGCGTCGTGTACCAACCGTCCGGATTCTTTGCCAGGATGCGTGGATCGCGGCTTTGATACGTCACCGTTGCGCCAAAACCAGAACCCATGATGGGAGCTTCTTTGATTTTCTTTTCAAGAACAGTGAGCAGATTCCACCGGCTGAGAGCAGCCGCATCCGTCGCAGATCCGCGAGAACCAAATAATTCTTTTAGCGACCCGACATCAACCTGTGGAAACGGGAAGAAAACCGTGGCAGCAATAATCCCAACCGCAGCGATCATCGCGCCGGCGGAACGAAGTGCAGAGCGGAAAAATCCTTTCACACCAGCGAGCCGCATCAACGAAATCGCAAGCACGACGAATCCTGCAAACGCGCCGATCCAGAAACTACGCGAAAGACTTAACAGCAACGAAAGCCACGCAGCAATCGCAATCATCCAAGCGGATCGTTCCCTTTTTTCTCGCGCGAATAGTGCCGCAGCGATCAACGCGGAAAAAATCGCGTAGATTTGTGATTGGATAAACACGCGGAACAGATTCCCGGTCACGAGCGTCGCTTCGCCAACCCCGGTACGTCGCAGCCACAGATAGACATCTTGCGACCATGCTTTTATTCCGTGCGAAAAAATATAAAGCAACGCGAGCGTTTTGATCGGTAACCAGATGAGTGAAGCGAACGCCGCATTCCGTCCATGGCGCATCAACGCTTCTCCGTCTCGCATCGCGACATCGAGGACCGGAACGATCATCGCAAGATATGCCCACGCGTTCGCATCCTGCATGAACGCAGCATTGCGACGGAGGATTCCGAGAGCCGCTCCGTAAACGACGAGAACGCCAAGCGCAAGCCATGCGCTTCGTCCGCGAAGGATTGTTCGTGCCGTATTCAACAATTTCTCGCGTCGCGGAATCCAATATCGTCCGGCATTCACCATCCAACCAATGCCAAACGCCATCGTAAGACAGATGCGCAGCGATGTTCCGCCGTCCACCATCGATCCTTCCGTTATCTTCAGCATCGCGCCCTTTGACCCGATCATGAGCTCCGTCATGAGCAGCGCGAGGGCGAACGACGGTCGACGCGTTGCAACAAAACCAACGATCGTCGCAACAAGAATCGTCGCAACCGTTCTCGGCACCGGTCCAAACACCGTAGCGAGTGACAAGATTTCAAACGCAATAATTCCAAGCAGCCACAACACCCATCCTCCGTTCGGCTTCTGTACGTATTCAATCAGCCTTGCCTCGAAGATGGAAAGCGGCGCAAACAATCGAATCAACAAAGACCGCCAGCCAGGATGCCACTTCGCGAAATATTTTTTCAAACTATCGTTGAACATTCCCTGTTTCTTCGTCGAAAAAACCTGCGCAAATGATTGACCACCGTGATGGACAATCGTCACGCTCGGGAGATATCGAACCGTCCAACCGGCTTCACGCACCATTCGACAATAATCAACTTCCTCGAACCAGATGAAGTAACGCTCATCAAGACCGCCGATCTTCTCAACGACATCGCCTCGAATCAAAAAACACGCGCCCATCACCTGATCGACATCCGCTTCGTTCTTCGGATCGAGATCTCGTGCGAAATACTTCTTCAAACTCGGAAGCCACGAAAAGACATGATGCAACTTCAGAAGGATAAGAAGCTGATTCCAAACGTTCGGAAAACGTCGCACACTTTCCTGAAACCGTCCGTCCGGATATGAAAGCTTCGGACCAAAAATTCCGGCCTTCGGATGTCGATCCGCTTCGCGAACAAGCTTCGCAAGTGATTCTCTCGGGCACTCCGTATCAGGATTCAAAAGGAGAACGTATCTCGCATTTCGTCCTTCCATCCCTTGATTGCACGCCTTCGCAAAACCACGATTATCTTCATTTGCGATAATCGTAAGCGACATTCCCGTTTCCTGCGCAATCTTTCGCGCGCGATTCACCGACCCATCTGCCGACGCGTTATCAACGACGACGACATCCCAAGTCAATCCGCGACATGCCTCTGGCAACGAACGCAAACAACGGTCAAGCAGCTTCTCGACGTTCCATGAGACGATAACGATACGAAGATCTTTCATGCGTTTGTTATTACGATCCACATGCCGATGGATCAATTCTTTCGCAACAGCTCCAATACTTCGCGCAACCGCTCCACCGATGATTGATAATTCATATCCCATGTTTTTTTTTGACGATGGCTTCCGCCTCTCGATACCGTCCGACTTCTTTCGGTTGAAAGCCCAGCTTCTGCCATGGAATCATGTACGCGATTTTCGGCATCCACTTGCTCATCCCCTGTTCCCGCGGTTGGATCCGATATAAGTCGCGATCAATCCACACTCCTATTTTGCCGTTCTCTGCCATCGTTAACCACAGATCCCAATCCTGAAACTTCGTCAGCGTTTCGTCAAAACCTGGAAAATCCGCGCGTCGTAATAACGATGATGTGTGGATATAGTTTTGTTGTCTGAGTGCTTCGCGATCAAATATTCTTCCGCGAAAGCGTTTCGCTCCCCACAAAAAATTCGAATATGCAAACGATGCTTCCGGATGCTTCTCTAGGAGGTTTCGCATCTCTTCTAGCGCTTCAGGGACAAGTTGCGCATCCGCATCTAAAAATAAAAGAAGCGGAGCGGTTGTTCGCCCCGCACCTTCGTTGCGTGCTTTTGGAGCTCCTCCATGTGAATCCAAACGTACGAACCGGATCGGAAGCATTTCCTCAAACTCACGCACGATGCTTCCAGGGTCATCCTGCGAAGCATCGTCGACAACAACAACCTCAACAGGTTTTACCGTTTCTCGGCAAAGAGCCTCTAGCGTGCGTCGTAAAATGTTAGCATGGTTATAACACGGGATAACCACCGCGATGTCCTCGTGGGTCGTCATTTACGGTTGTATATTCAGGATCTGGGCGAGCTTACCCCATCGTTCCTCCCATTGAAAATCCCGCAACGCCCTCTCTTTTGCCGCGCTCCCCATCTGCGCTCGCTCCTCTTCGTTATCCAACAATCGTGTGATTGCCACACTCATTTCATCGATCCGGTTGGGATTGATCAAAAGCCCTGTTTTCTCGTGGGTCACGGCCTCGCCAGCCCCGCCGCTTCGTCCAGCAATCGCAGGAATGCCCGCAAGTGCCGCCTCTAGGTAAACGATCCCAAACCCTTCAACGTCCGTTTCATCTTCCCGAACAGGAAGCAAAAAAATATCCGCCGCAGCAAGCCAACATCGCTTCTCTTCTTCGTCCGCATTCCGTACCCACGTCACACGCGTTCTCGCCTCTCGTGCCACTTCTTCAAGTCGTTCCGCATCCGATCCATCACCGACCACGACATACATGACTGTTCGTGTGGATTGTAATCGCGAAATCGCTCGCAACGAAAAATCAATTCCTTTTCGAGGGACGAGCCGCGCCACCGATACTACAAGTTCCGTGTCGCGATCGATCCCCAATCGTCCTCGCGCTTCTTCCCGTGTCGGGTATGAAACGTCTTCGACGCCCGGTGTCAGAACAACCGTTGAAAGGCCTGCCACGCGCGCGAGAATATCGCGTCGCGTTGATTCACTGTTGACGACCACTGTCTTCGCCGCGCGGCATACTCGTCCTAAAAGCCAGAGCTTCCATGCGCCATGCGCCATGCGCACATCCAAACCGTGCAACACGACGACATACTCCGGACCGCCAAAGATTTTTGAAATCCATGCCGCCGTGCCCACGGGAAACACATGACTCACGAGCAAAACCTTCGCACGTTTCCCCTCACGTCGACTGACACCGATCATCGGCCACCATTTTGGCCATACAGAACCGACCATCCGCACAGAATCGACACCTTCGAGATCCGCTGCGGGATGATGTTCCGGAACGACAACGCGAATCGCTCCGTTTGATGCCTTCACAAGCTCATACAAATACCGCGCAACACCTCCTCGTGCTGGTGGATAATCAACGGTGATGAGTGTGACGCGAGGTTCAGTCATGAATCGCTTCCACTTTTTCCGGTGCAGAACGAAACCGCCGGATGAATCCGTATACGTCATCAACGGTGACAAACCGTACGACAAATGCCATCGCAATAGCCACGGCAGTGCCAAACACCATCGCCGCCAAAAAATCCATATGCTGACCAATGGCGTCCCACGCAATCCACGAAACAGCCGCAGCGATAAGACCGCGTCCCGTCAGCCACAACATTCTGCCCCATCCTCCGGCCTGCTCAGCTGTAAATCCGACACCAATAATGAAAAGGATCCAGAAACTGATAACTCCGGCCCATGCCGCGCCAACAGGCCCCCAAACAGGAACCAAAACCGCATTCAGCGCAATATTAATAACCATCGTGATGACCATCGCCGTCGTCTTCAAGTGCGCACGTCGAGTTGCGTTCAAGAGCGAACCGATCGGAAAATCAAGGAAAATCGGCAGCAAAACCCACGGTAAAATACGAAAGGCCGGAACGGCTGCTATAAATTCTTGCCCGTACACAAATGGGATGATCCGTGGAGCAAGCGCGGAAAGTCCGGCTGACAATGCAAACCCCATGGCTGCCATGAGACGAAGTGATCCGATGAACGTATTGCGTAACTGATCATGCTCTTTATTTGCAAATGCGGCAGCGAGCGCAGGATACAGGGCGGCGACAAACGTCAACGGCAAAAACTGAAGCGCGTATGTGAGTTTATATGCAACGGCGTAGGCTCCAACAGCATCAAACCCGTGATACATTTTGATGAAGAGCGTATCGACATATGAATACACTTTCACAGAAATGCCCGCGATCCCAAACGGAAGCGCTTCACGAATAAGAAGTCGAATATCAGAAGGATGTGGCGTCAGTGCGTGAAAGCCGCTCTTTCGAATCTGAATCAAACTCCATACGACATTCCACCCGCTTGCGATAAGGAGCGAGACGGCAAGTCCAATCGGTCCGGTTTTGTACCATGCAGCGGCAATTGCCGTTGTTGCCGTGAGAAGCTGCCCGACAAACATTCCGATCGCTTCCGGCTTGAGATTCTGCCGACCACGCAACGCTCCATACAATACGAGATGGATTGTATCTGCCGTCATGACGAGGCACGCCACGGCAACGGTCAACAGGATCGTCGCATCCGCTCCACCGAGCAAGGCATAGCCCATGGCTGCCAAAGCTGCAGCCGGTGCAAGATACATCTTTGCGCGGATCGCGGCGCCAAGCAGACGCGCGCCTTCTTCAGTTTTTCCCGCAATCGCCCGAATCACAACCGGCGTCATCCCAAGATCCGCGAACGTAACAAAAATCGACGTAATCGAAATCGCATAAAAATACGCTCCCGTAATTTCGGTCCCCGACAAGCGGGCGACAAAAATAAACGAAGCGAATGCGATCACCTTTTGCCCGGCCGTCGCCATCATCAAAAACGCGGCGTTCCTGGCGATCTTGGCCCCGTATGACATGATTGGATGGTAGCGGGTTTGGCTCCGTTCTGCAATAAAAAAAGCCCCGGGTGAATCGGGGCGCTCACGAGAGCGGTACGAGAGCGAAGGAGCCAATCGGGGCAGAAAAACCTCCACCCGTTTTGTTGAATACAGCCGTCCATACATGGTCCTCCAGGGTCAGCACAATACCATTCAAGGTTCCTTCTGCGGTAACAACCGTATCCTTGGCTTTCACGGTGATCGTGACAAGTGATCGAACGCTCGCGGTTTCCGCCCATTCGAACTCAAGATGAGAGACACACCCGGAGCAAAGGGCTGTCCTGCGGCCCTTCTCGTAAAAAACGAAGCGTCGATTTTCCCACTCCTCCCAGCCCGTCGGAAGACGATTTTGCCTCAAAAAGGGAGCCGCGATCTCGAATTCCAGACGTCGTTTGGTGTCGACCATGAACGTTCCTTGAATAGGGTTGATAAATGACCTGTGGGCAAGCTAGCAAAAAAGTAGAGAAAAATCAAGGGGTACGGTTCACAACGCTTTAAGTTTTTTTTAGAGCCGTGTGCTATAAATTGCTCTGTCATGGCTGAATCACAAAAGCGCTCCGGACAAGGTTTCCTTATAAAGGGGCTTCTTATAGCCTGCGGAGCCGCAGCCGTCTTTGCGCTTGGTTTTCATACTGCGCGCTCTTCTTCTCCTCCCCCGACCCCAGAGCCTGCCGTAGAGGATGCGGGAGAAGCCATCAGACAGAATGGCTACGCTTTTATCAACCCCCTTCTTGAATGTGAGATTGCTGAAGGAAGAATCAACACACAATTGGAACCCTTTAAGGAGTCCGTAGAAAATATCATTCAATCAAAAATTCGCAACAGGGAGATAACGGAAGCCGCAGTCTATTTTCGCGATATGAACAATGGCCCCTGGTTCGGAATTAACGAAAAAGATGAGTTTCTTCCCGCGAGTTTACTCAAGCTACCTCTCGCTCTAAGCCTTTATAAATTGGCAGAATCACGCCCAGAAATTCTTCAGGAGAGAGTGGTGCTAAAACAAAAATACGACTTTCCAGGATTCGTGCAGACGTATCCACCGAGCCAGGAAATCGAGGCCGGAAAGGATTACAGCATCGAAGAACTCCTACGCGCCTCCCTCATTTATTCGGATAATCAGGCAACGGAACTTTTGCTTCTGGTAGCCATTCCCCAATTACAGCAAAAGGGCTTCATGGGAAATGCTCCAATCAGCCTCAATAACGATCTCGCCTACCTTGATTCCATCATGAGCGCTGAAAAAGAAAAACTCTCCGTACGAGATTATTCAAGATTTTTCCGAATTCTCTTCAACGCGTCGTTCTTGAACCGCGACTATTCGGAACAGGTCCTCACCCTGCTCAACGGTGTAGAATTCAAACAGGGTCTTCGTGCCGGTGTCCCGTCAAATATCATCGTTGCGCATAAATTTGGAGAAAGTGGAACCGTGGGAGCAGAGTATCAACTCCACGACTGCGGAATCATCTATTATCCCAATCATCCGTATCTCCTCTGTATAATGAGCCGTGGGGAAAATCCCGACGAGCTCCCCCTCGCGATCAAGGAAATTTCTGAAGAAGCGTACAATCAGGTAAAGAAACAGTTCCCATAACATACAAAAAAGCCTCCAGAGATGGAGGCCTTTTTGTACCCGGCTTCTAAAGCAGGATTCAACCGACATTCTACGTTTAACGCTTTGACCACTGCGGCGATCGGCGAGCCGACTTCTTCCCGAACTTCTTGCGTTCACGCTTGCGTGAGTCGCGGGTGAGATACCCGAGCTTCTTGAGAGCTGTGCGATACGTCGGATTGAGTTCGATGAGGGCGCGGGAGATCCCTTGGCGAATTGCCTGGGCCTGGCCACGAATACCTCCGCCTTCAACCTTCGCGCTGATATCGACCGTCGTGTCCTGACCGACAGTCTTCATGGGCGAAGCAACCTGTTCGCGAAGATCAAACGTTGAAAAATACGCTTCCATTTTCTTGCCGTTGACGGTGATCGTCCCCTTGCCGTTCTTGATCAGACGGACGCGTGCCACCGACGTCTTGCGACGTCCGATCGCCGGAATAAATGAACCGCCCTTCGCCAATTCGGCAGCGTTCACTTCTTCAGCTTCCGCGACAACAGCGTCGTCCTCTTTTTTGACGGCTTTCTTGCGTGGAGCTTTCTTCACCACTTCTTTCTCACTGTCTTTCTTTTTCGGTGTCGTAGGCATAGGATTAGACAATGATGAGACGCTTCATGCGAAGCGCTTGGGTGCGATTCTTCGGCAACATGTACTTCACGGCGTGACGAAGCACTTCACCCGGATTCTCGTCGCGGAGCTTCGAGACCGGCGTCATCTTCAAACCACCCGGACGGTTCGAGGTGCGATAGTGCACTTTCTGCTCCCACTTCTTTCCGGTGAAGGCAATCTTGTTGACGTTCGACACTTTCACAATGTCACCGCTGTCGATATGCGGAACATAGCTCGCTCGGTGTTTGCCGATGAGGATCGTTGCGATCCGCGTCGCGAGACGTCCAACGACCTTATCGGTCGCGTCGATCTCGTGAACCTTGCGGGTCACTTTGGGCATTCCAACCTGTTTCTTCCATGGCATATTATTCCTTGATGAGCTGAAGCTGAGCGATTTCCGCACCATCACCGGCGCGGGTTCCAAGCTTGATGATACGGGTGTACCCGCCCTCACGCTTCGCGTAGCGAGGTCCGAGTTCTTCGAGAACCTTGTTCACCGCGCTTTCGATGAAGAGCACGCTCGCAAGCTTGCGGCGCGTCACGAGGGTCTTGGTTCGACCCGTTGTGATCAACTTCTCGACGAGCGGACGCACGGCTTTCGCCTTGGCGAGGGTCGTGTTGACCGTTTCATACAAAATCACCGACTGCGCGAGGTTGCGCAGCAGGGCTTTGCGGTGTCCCTTTTCTCGGCCGAGGACGGTGCCTTTGCGGTTATGATTCATACTGGATATTTGTCAGCAAATTGAAGTGGTCGAGCAACACCGCGACCGCGCTATTCGCTGCATCAAGCGGATCCATCGTTCCATCGGTTTCGATATTGAGCACGAGCTTGTCGTAGTCGGTCTTTTCGCCGACGCGTGTGGCCTCGACTTTGTACGAGACATTGAACACTGGGCTGTAGAGCGCGTCGATCGCGATCGTTCCGAGCTCAAGTTTTTCCTTGCCGCGCTCTTCTGTCGAGCGGTAGCCGCGACCCGGAGCAACCGTGATTTCCATTTCAAACGTCGCGGTCTTGTCTGTGAGCGTCGCAAGCACCTTGTCGGCGTTCACGATCTCAACATCTGCATTTTTTTCAAAGTCTGCCGCCGTCACGACCTTCTCCCCTTTCACGGAAAGACGAAGCTTGACGGGTTCTTCGCTGTGCAGCTTCAAGCGAAGTGCTTTGAGGTTCAGGATCATTTCGAGCGCATCTTCCTTCACGTGCTGGAGCGTAGAAAATTCATGATCGACACCCTTGATTTTAACGGCGGTCACGGCAGCGCCCGGAAGGGATGACAAGAGCACGCGGCGCATTGCATTGCCGAGCGTCGTGCCGTATCCCTGCGTGCAGGGCTCGACCGTGAGAATACCTTCATTAGGCCGTTCACCTTTGGTGAATCGGATCTTGGAAGGAAGAAGGATGGACTCCATACGTAAAAAAGGTTCGACGCGTTAGCGCGAGTAAAATTCGATGATCAGCTTGGTGTCGAAGAGCTGTTTCAACTCTTCGCCGGCCGGCTTGCTCGTAATTTTCGCCTCCATCTCTTTCGGATCAGCGGAGATCCAGGACGGCACTTCCACTTTGGGCATGTTTTCGGCCATCGCCTTCCACAGACCCTTCTCACGTTTGGTGTTGCGAATCTTGATAACTTCGCCCGGGCGGACCTGGTACGAGGCCACGTTCACAATCTTGCCGTTGACCTCAACATGCTTGTGAGAAATTGCTTGGCGGGCAGCGGCACGCGTCTTCGCGAAACCGGCGCGGAACAAGGCGTTATCAAGACGCATTTCGAGCATCTGAACGAGTGCCTGACCCGAGTCACCCTTCATACCGACAGCTTTTTCAAAATAATTGCGGAACTGACGTTCCATCACGCCGAAGACGAGCTTCGCGCGCTGCTTTTCACGAAGCTGCTTGCCGTAATCGGTCTGACGGCCGTTGCCGGTCGGACCGTGTACGCCAGGCGGATACGGGCGCTTTTGCAGCACCCGCGCCATCTTATCGCGGCCATCGAGGTTGATTCCCTCGCGGCGAACGCGTTTTGCAGTAACTCGGAGTCTCATAGGTCGTTGGTAATATTAGACGCGACGGGGGCGCGGAGCGCGGCAGCCGTTATGCGGGATCGGCGTGACATCCTTGATCGAAAGGACGGCCACGTTGTTGGCGTTGAACGCGCGAATCGCACCTTCGCGACCCTGACCGACGCCGGAGATGTAGAGGTTCACTTCCTTGAGCGCGTGCTCAGCAGCTTTATCGAGCGCGTTCTTCACAACGATCGATGCGGCATACGGAGTGGCCTTCTTCGGGCCCTTGAAACCGGACGATCCGGCGCTCGACCATGCGAGCACGTTTCCATTCAAATCCGCGAGCGTGACGATCGTGTTGTTGTAGGTCGCCTGGATGAACGCCTTGCCATGCGAAATCTGCGCCTTGGCTTTGGCTTTCGTCTTACGCTTCCCTTTGGCCGCTTTGGGAGCCTTCTTCTTGCTCTTGCCGTCCGTCGTCCCTTCAGCGACAACGTCCTGCTGTTTCACTTCTTCTTCCATAGATATCGTCGTCAAAGGAATTAGGTCTTTTCGAGCTTACGCTTGCCGGATCCCATCGTGCGGCGGACGTTTCCACGAATGGTTCGGGAATTTGTCTTCGTGCGCTGACCGCGAACCGGAAGATTCTTCACGTGGCGCGAGCCGCGGAAGCTACCGATCTCTTTGAGGCGTTTGATGTTGGCCAACACTTCACGCTTGAGTTCACCCTCGACGCGATGCTTCTTTTCAACGATGTCGCGCAGCATGTTTGCCTGTGCTTCGGAAAGATCTTTCACGCGGATCGTCGCATCGATTCCCGATTCAGCGATAATCTTTTTTGCGGTGACGGTTCCAACGCCGTAAATATAAGTAAGCGCGATATCAACGCGCTTGTTTGCTGGGAGGGTGACGCCTGCGATACGAGCCATAGGGTGTGATGAAGTGGTGGGACAATTCAGCCGGGAGATTTTTCGAGCGTGACTCGATTACCCCTGGCGCTGTTTATGCTTGGGACTTTTTGTACAGATTACAACGACGCGCCCCTTACGGCGGACGACCTGGCAATCTCGACACATGGGTTTCACAGAGGCACGAACCTTCATATATTTCGCTAAAACATTAAACCTAGCCTATCGTCAAGTGGGCTATAATCTATATGTAATCCGGCCCTTTGTCAAATCGTAGGGGCTGAGCTCCACCTGGACCTCATCACCGGGGGTTAACCGGATACGGTACATGCGCAATTTTCCAGCCAAATGACACAAAATCGTGTGTCCGTTGTCCAGTTTTACCCGGAATGTCGCGGCAGGCAGGTTCTCCTCAACGACACCCTTTACCACGATAAAATCCTTGTTCGCGGAAGGGGCGTTAGCGGCCATAGGAGAGGAGATAGGTCTGCATGAAACGGGAGTATAATTTATCCACAGGGTAAGTAGGCCAATAATATCAGGCATTTTACTGATATGCAATGGGAAAGAAAAACCCATCGTTTCGCACGATGGGCTAGTTGAGCGGATCCGCCGTGAATGGCGGATCCGAATCGTTTTCGTCCTTTTTGGCCTTTTCCGTCCATTGCTTCACGACGGGTTCGGGAATGCGCTTGATGAGCTTCGCCATTCGTTGCCGAAAGATGTTAACAAACAAACGCGCTTCGCCCCCCGTCCTCGCATTTTGCGCCATTTCTTGAAAACGGCGAATTTCGATACCAAGCAAATCGCGCTGCGCGAGAACTCGTTTCTCATCCTCCCGTTCCGCGTCTCGTCCGCCAGACGCTTGATCATCACGCTGGCTTTTCTCGACGCGTCTGAACTGATCCACAAGATCCGGAACAGTGCGGCAGCTCTCAACGGTCCGCATCAGACAATAGAGTCCGACAACTCCGATGAATCCCCCGCTGGAATCGCGCAGAATGAACCGCGTGCCGTCCCACCCCCGTATCTGCCATCGGCTCTGCTGCGTGAACAGTTGCGGAATCGCACGCGAGATATCGTTTGTACGAAACCATCCTCCGATGCGAAGGCGAACCACGCAACGATCGTTATCGCGATATCCGATGGGAAATCCCAACGGATCAGCATGGACATGCAACAAGCTTCTGTCATCACGGTAGACCCACACATATCGTCCTACGATATTCCGTTTGAAAAACGAATAGACAAATGGCGCTCCTACGGCGAGTGAAGCCAGTACGAAGAATGCACAGAGCAGCATCATATTGATACTCCTCGCTGATGCATCCAGTGATCCGACCAAGATCCTCCATGCCCCCAGCGCACACCCGCTCAAAAGAACAATAACGAAAACCGTCCGTCCTTTCCGAATCGGCCCCGTTCCTACGGTCTCTTCAGAACACTCAACGCAATCCTTGTTTGTAAAGTGCACTCCTCTCCTCCTCTGTATGACGGCTCCGGTGTACCAATACGCTCCGTTTAGGTCAATCTATAAAAAAGCTCCGCAATGATGCAGAGCGAGACCCGTCTAGGACACTGACGATTTGATGACTTCGGCAGGCTGCGCCTCTTTTGCTAGCTCCTCTTCAGCCGCTTTCCTCCACGCCGCAACGCGCTTCGACGCTTCACCTTCCATGAGTTTTTCAATCCGTTCCCGGATCTCTTGCGCGTGACGCGACTTCCCCATCGTTTCTTTCGACGCCTCGATGAAGATCACGAGCTTCTGGATGCCAACACCCAGACCATCCCACTGTCTGTGGAGGAGCTTCGCTTGATCAACGGCCTGATGGAGTTCTTTCTCCATCTTGTCGCGATCCATCGCAATCACCAAATTGAATACGCTCGAGGTGTTATTAACGATCCAAAAAAGGTGCGAGAATGCATCAAGCGTGATACCAGCAGCCGCGCTATCTCGAAGAACGAGATCCCTACCATTCCACCCTTCCAGCTCCCACCGAGGATGCGCGCAACATCGTATACGGCATTCCTTCCACCAACCGCCAAGACGAAGACGGAAGTATGTCTCTTTATTGTCGCTTCTCGTAAGCCCCAAAGGGTGAAGACGGTGAACGTGCACATTCCCAGACCTATCCTGATAGGCCCAGACGTACCGTCCGATTACATTCCGTTTTATAAACAGACAAAAAGCCGGAACAACGAGAACGATGACGACGGCGGCGAGCACAGGACCGAGCATGTACCAAGGAGTCAGTCCCGCAATGAGCGCGGTCAGGATTGCCAGCGAGAGCCCATACCACAAAATACTTCTTCGTGAGATGGGTCCGCGTAAATCCCTTACCTCTATACAATGTTCGCAAGGTCCAAGACGATCCAACAACATATCTCCTCCTGACTGCGAGTCCGATCCGAAGATCTCCCGCCGATAGAAGCGTCAAAAACGACCTTCTCCAACAAGATTGTCAGAGCAATCCGTTCAGGACGTGAGTATCTATACCAATTTTTTTGTCGTTAGGTCAACGGTCCCGTCACCGTCGCCTTGATGCGACGTACGCCTGCAGACACGGCTTCTTCTTTTTGAATCTTGAAGGTTCCAAGTTCTCCCGTGTGCGTCACGTGCGGACCACCGCAAATTTCCTTGCTAAAAAATCCGTGCTCATCATCACCCATAAAATACACATTGATCTTGCCGCCCATTTGAGCGTACTTATCTTCAAAGAGACCGATCGCGCCTCTCGCCTTTGCTTCGTCCGTTGTCAGTTCTTCCGCGTGGATCGGAATATCGCGCTTGATCGCATCGTTCACCAAATCTTCTACTTCTTTGATTTGTTCCGCCGTCATCTTTTCCGGATTCGGAAAATCAAAACGAAGACGTTCCGCCGTAATGTTTGATCCTTTCTGCACGACGTGATCGCCAAGCACCGTCCGCAACGCTTGATGCAAAAGATGCGTTGCCGTGTGCAATCGCGTCGTTTCTTCGGAGTGATCTGCGAGTCCGCCCTTGAATGTGCCTGCGGACGCAGTGCGTGAGAGGTCCTGGTGCTTCTTAAACTCTTCGGCGTATGCCGCGTGATCAATCACAACACTCTTTTCGCGCAAAATCTCTTCCGTTAGTTCAAGCGGAAACCCGTAGGTCGAAAACAACATGAACGCATCCGTTCCTGTGAGCGGGCCTTTGGCAATCATTTTTTCGAGTTCCTTCATCCCCTTTTCCAACGTTTTCCCAAATTTCTCTTCTTCTTTCTTCAATTCATTAATAACGTGATCGCGATTCGACGCGAGTTCTCCAAAATGTCCTCCGAATTCACCAATCACAACGTTTGCGATCTTATCCGCAAACGAATCAACGATCCCGATCTTGCGTCCTTCGCGAATCGCGCGGCGAACAAGGCGACGCACGATGTATCCCTGTCCGACATTCGACGGCGCCACTCCCCGCTCATCGCCAATGACAAACGTCGCAGCACGCAAATGATCCGCGATAATGCGGAACGATCGATCCATCATCTCATCTGATCCGTACGTTTTTCCCGAGAGCGCAGTCAGCTCGGAAAAAATTCCTTGGAAGGTTTCTACGTCAAATACCGTTTCCTTGTTCTGAAGCATCGCGGCGATACGCTCCAAGCCCATTCCCGTATCGACGTTTTTCTGTGCAAGCGGTGTGAATGATCCATCCGCATGCTTCTCATATTGCATGAAGACGTTATTCCAAATCTCTACGAAACGTCCGCAATCACAATTCGGATGACAAACGTTTCCGAAAGCCGGATCATGCTCTCTTCCCGTGTCGTAAAAAATCTCGGTGTCCGGTCCGCACGGCCCGGTGATCCCCGCAGGTCCCCACCAGTTTTTCTTTTTGGGATATGCATAAATCCGCGGACCGACCGCTTCGCGTGTTGGTTCGTCCCGTTCCGCGCCACCGACATTCGCCGCAATCCCCATCACTTCAAATCTTGCCTGCCAAATTCCGATTGATTCCTCATCGCGTCCCGCGTCCGCATCACCCTCAAACACCGTCACATACAATCGCTTCGGATCAATCGCGAGCCATTTCGAGTCCGTTAGAAACTCAAATGACCAGCTGATTGCTTCTTGCTTGAAATAATCGCCGAGTGACCAGTTACCCAGCATTTCAAAAAACGTGAGGTGACGATTATCACCGACTTCTTCGATATCGTCCGTTCGCAAACACTTCTGTGAGTTCGCGAGACGTGTTCCCATCGGATGCGTCTGCCCCAACAGATACGGAACAAGCGGATGCATCCCCGCCGTCGTAAACAAAACCGTCGGATCGTTTTCAGGCAAAAGAGACGCCGACGGAATAATGGCGTGGCCTTTTTCCTTGAAAAAATCAAGAAACTTTTGACGTGTGTCTGCAACGGTCATGGATGAAAGATTAGACAAAAATGGGTAACTCGTAAAGCCTACGACACTTCTCCCACGACCTGCCGCTTCGTTTCCTTTACAAGCTCCAACGGATTCTGCGGTGTCTTCGATTGTCCTTCAAGCGTGTAATGCAACAGCTGCGCCTGGTTGGCAAAAACTTTGAGAAGCGTCGTATCTGCTGCCGAAGCATGTTGTGCGTCTGGCACAATCAACAAAAACGCTTTCACCGCGGCCGCTTCGTGATCGGAAGGAATGACGAGAATCTCTTGGCCGTCATCAGAACGGATAAACGCATGCGATGCACCGGCATCGTGTAATTTTTTGAGCTCGCGATTCGGAACTTTGAATGCATGCGTTCCATCCAACGAATGAAGGACTTCGTGATTCGTTCGTAACTTCTCCAGTTCGACGTAGCGGATGAGCGCTGTCTTTGCGCCAACACACGCCGCCGCATTGGCGAGAAGTGAGGTGAGAAGGTCCTTATTAAAATGATCACTCCCGACGATATTGAGCGACGTTTGATTTGTCACGCGCTTCAACACTTCAATCTGTCGGTTGATCGCGCCGATGTATTTGTATGATTCAACGAGTTCGCGTTTTGCTCGTTCATACTCGGTTTTTGCATCCTCATGTTCCTTTTCCTTTCGTTCCATGATGCGTTGATAGATCGAAAATGTTGCAAGACCCACGATGCCGAAGAGGAAAATCAAAAACTCTTCAACATGTCGTTCATCAATTCCGAGAAAGCCTCGCGTAACAAGCGACGGTGACAGGACCGCGAGCACAAAAAGCGCCAGGTATACAAGAGAAATCCACTCCAGGCGGATCAGCGTCCGGGATTGCATGGCCCGAGTGTAGCCCGCTCGCACCTATTTGGCGAGACAATTCATCCACACTAAAAATGCCTTATATTAGCGGATAATCCCTCCTCCCAAACACTCTTCTCCCAGATACAAAACCGCTGATTGTCCCGCCGCCGCAGCCTTAATCGGTTCTTTCAACTGAAGATATACTATTCCATCCTCGAAACGCTCCAATGTCGCCTTTACCGGCACTTGTCGATAACGCGCTTGCACTTCGAGATCGAACGGAACGGACAGAGCCTCGCCTCGCGTCCAATGAAGATCATGAAGCGTCAGCTCGCTCGCATACAAAAGTGGATGCTCATCGTTCGGAACAATCACAAGACGATTCGCATCGAGATCTTTCTTCGCGACGTACCAGGCATGTCCTCCTTCAGAAATTTTAATCCCCTGTCGTTGTCCGATCGTGTACGCATCAAGCCCTTCGTGTTGACCAAGAACATTTCCTTCTGGATCCACAATCTCTCCAGGCTTTGACGGAATCTTCTTTCGAAGAAATTCCGCCATATCAAGCTTGCCAATAAAACAAATCCCCTGACTATCGGGTTTATCCGCAACAGGAAGATCAAAGGCCCGTGCTTTTTCACGGACATCCGCTTTTTTAAACTCACCGATCGGCAAGAGCGTGCGTCGCAAAACATTTTGTGAAACACGGTACAAAAAATACGATTGATCTTTATCAGAATCCAAACCGCGTAGAAGCTTCGCGCTATTTCCATCGCGTTCAACACGGGCATAATGTCCCATCGCGATGTAATCAAAACCGAGACGCATTGCTTCTTCGAAAAACAAACCGAACTTAATCGCTTCATTGCAGAGAACATCCGGATTCGGAGTTTCTCCGGCTTCGTAGCCGCGGAACAAATCATTCACGACCCGTTCACGATACGCCGATTCAAAATCAAATGTGAGAAGCGGAATCCCAAGCTTCGCAGCAACGCGCAACGCATCACGACGCTCACCACGCCACTGACACTCACCGGTCCACAGATCCTTTGAATCTGACCAGTTTTTGATAAAACCTCCGGTCACGTCATATCCTTGCTCTATCAAAAGAGCGGCGCTGACGCTCGAGTCAACGCCCCCGGACATGCCGACGAGGACTTTTTTCTTCTGTTCCATACCGCCGTTTAACGCTGTCCCGCACGGACTTCGAGCGCTTCTTTGGACGCTGGTTTCTTGACGCGATTCGCGCGAATTGCAGATTTTCCTTGCGTGACGATAGCACCTGTTGCGTCGTTCACCGCGAGTTGGCCGCAGGCAGCATCAATATCTTCACCGAACGAAACGCGATGCGTGACCGGCATCCCAAGCCGCATGAGTTTGTGCATGAACGACGTACGCGCATCTTTCTGCGTGCCGACAAACAAATCCGTGTCGTGATATTTGATCAAATTCACATGAAACAAACGCTTGTTGTGTTCAAGGAGACGCACGACGGCTTCCGCTTCTGCCTGCGTATCATTCACACCTTTCAAGAGGAGATATTCAAAAAAAACTTTGCGATTCGTCTTGTCGGCATACGCGTCGACAGCTTCCATCAACTTCTTGACGGGGAATGCCTTGTTGACCGGCATAATTTTTCCTCGCGTAGAATCGAGAGCGGAGTGAAGGGAGATCGCGAGGTTCACCTGAAGCGGTTCGTTCGTCAGTTTTTGAATTCCAGGAACGATGCCACACGTGGAGATCGTGATGTGACGCGCGCCAAGACAAAATCCGTCCTGATCATTCAACGTGCGGACAGCCTTCATCACTTCATCATAGTTGTGCAGCGGCTCTCCCATCCCCATAAAAACGACGTTCGTCACATGCGCGTTCTCTTTCTTCAAAAGACGCGCGATGTGCACGACCTGTTCGACAATCTCTTCAGACGTCAGGTTGCGAACCAACCCCATCGTTCCCGTCGCACAAAACGTGCACCCCATGGCACACCCAACCTGCGAGGAGATGCACACCGTATTGCGTCCACCTTCGTGACGCATGAGTACCGTTTCGAGCTTCTTGTTGTCGTGCGTTGAAAACAACATCTTCACCGTATCCTTGTTCGAGGACTCCAAAACACGCCCCGGCGTCAGCGAATCCCACGGCACGCGCTTCTCAAGCTCATCACGCAGCGCCTTCGAAAACGGCGTCACTTCATGCCAACCCGCCAGCATTTCAAGATCGGA
>JBAZWV010000006.1:0-27865 GCA_041660225.1 Patescibacteria group bacterium
CGATCTCGGCAACGAGTTTAAAACGCGCAACGTAATCTCCCTTTTTCGCAGGAGCTTTGATCGTATACGTAATAAAACCGATTTCTCCAGGAGCTGTTGCGCCCGACGCGTTCACCGCTTCGTTGGACGATGGCCAGGATTCATCACGAACGAGTGCTGCGTTGCCAAGAGCCGGCGTCACATCAACGAGCTGAAGCGATCGCGTGTTCCACACGGCCGTTCCGGCATTCTTAAATCCATTCGTGAGCTGCAAGCGTCCATTACCGGACAGCGTGACGATTTTATGAGACGCGAGGAGCAAGACCGTACTGTAACTCCCATTCGTATTTGTGGCGCCAGACGTCGTTCCTTTTGCGATGTAACTGTCAGGCGTGCCGACAGCGACCGGAAAGGTCACGCTCCCACCTGAAAGCCAAGCGGAGTCTTCTGCGGCAAGTTGAAATGTTTCTTGATATTTCCCTGGAACTTCGGGAGCACGAAGCTCAAGACGGAATGTACCGATCTGACCCGGTTTCACCTCGGCTTCAACCAGCGTCGCAGCTTGCGTATCGCTTTTCCATGCAGAATCCTTGAATGCACTTTGACGATACTTCGGAGACCACGTGTACATCGACACGTATCCCGCGCCTTCGCGTTTCCACGTCTTGGTACCGGTATTTTTAAACGTCACGCTCACAAGTGAATGATCGAGCGGCATGATCTGCCATTCAATCCCGCCTTTATCGACAAGTTCCGCTTTCCATTCGTTGGACGACGGAATCACATCACTCGCAGACGACATGGGGGCTGGCGTGGGCGTCACAGGGACGGGAGCGGCATTCGCAACGGTAAACGTCACGGTCACGACAGAACCCTTTATCCAAGCGTTCGATGCATATGAAAGAAGAAAACGCTCGGAATACGTTCCGGGCGTTGAAGGCGCTTTTACATAAAAAGATGCACTCGCCATGGCTCCGGGTGCGACTTTCGCTTCTTTAATAATGGCGGGTTGATCGTCTTTGAGCCACGTTGGATGTCCGAAAATGGAGGACTTCCCATATAAATAGACGGCGGTGGCGGATTTCCCTGCCGTCCAAGTCTTTGAGCCACTATTCTTAAACTTGAGGGTGATCAGCTTGCTTTGACCGGGCGCGAGAGTGACGGCACCGGACGAAACCTGAGCTTGATACGGTTCGGTTGCCGCACTTGCCGGCAAAACCGCTACGTTGAGCATCAAAAAACAAGGTACGAGAGCCATCGCTAAGCGAGCGATTCGCTGCCGAACCTTGTTTTTTCGCTGAATCTTCAGTTTTCCGGCCACGGCCCACGAAGAGCCGGGGCGGGCTGAAAACGTAAACATATGAATTGGAACGTTTTTATTTGTTTTTGCCTTTCTTTAGCCAACAAAGCCAGAATAGCATTTTTTGGCTAGGTTGTCAATATTTCTGAACACATATTTGAGACAAAAGGATTTCTTGGCTGAAGAAAGGCTCGATATGACATTTCGGTCGCTACGTGCCAAAATGACCTCATGTCTTTGGCCCGCGCACTTGCCTTCAATACCGGTATACAAGTCGCCGGCAAAATCGTTTCAACCGTTCTTGGCGTCCTCGTGGTCGGTCTCATGACCCGACACCTTGGCCAAGAGGGGTTTGGGATGTATTCGACGGCCAACGCCTTCCTCCAATTCTTCGCGATCATGCTGGATTTGGGTTTGAACGTGATGGTCGTTCAGCTGTTGGGCGAACATGCTGGTGATAAAGAGTATGAAGACCGCGCCGTGAGCGCGACATTCACGCTCCGAACCCTCTCCGCTCTCGTCTTTTTAGGCATTGCTCCCATCATTGCTCTTGCATTCCCCTATCCATGGGAACTCAAGGTCGCGATCTTCGCCCTGTGGGCATCGTTTTTCACCACGGCTCTCAACCAGATCATTATCGGCGTGCAACAGCGACACCTCAAGATGGGCGTCGTCGCAGCCGGAGAGATCGTGGGTCGTCTCGTACTCTTGATCGGTGTTCTTGCGGCCGGCTTCCTCGGCTGGGGTCTCGTCCCGATCGTACTGATCGTTTCGATTGGCAGCACCGTGAATTTCTTCATCAACTTCTTTATTGCGCGTCGCTACGCTTCGTTCCGCTGGAACATCGACTTCCCGTTTTGGAAAACGCTTCTCGGCCGAAGTTGGCCCATTGGACTTTCGATTTTGTTCAACCTCATCTATTTCAAGGCGGACACGCTCATTTTGTCTCTCGTCCGTCCGCAAAACGAAGTCGGCATCTACGGAGCTGCATATCGCGTTCTTGAAATTCTTGTGACGGTGCCGTTCATGTACGCAGGCGTGCTCTTGCCGGTCATCGCAAAAGCCTGGGTCACGGGACAACGTGAACGTTTTGGAAAACTTCTCGGACATTCGTTCGATGCGATGACGCTGCTCGCCGCGCCACTCGTTGCCGGGACGTTTGTCGTCGCAACCCACGCGATGATTCTGGTCGCGGGTGAAGATTTTGCCGAGTCCGGCGATATCCTTCGTATTCTTATTCTCGCCGTTGGCATGATTTTCTTCGGGACGATCTCGTCGTACGCGATTGTCGCTTTGGACGCACAACGCAAAATGCTGTGGATCTATTTCGGAACCGCCGTTCTCGCTCTGATCGGCTACGCGCTGTTCATTCCGACCTACGGCATCTGGGCAGCCGCGTGGCTCACGGTCTTTTCTGAATTCTGCGTCGCCTTCGGAGCCACGGCGATGAGTTTGAAGCTCTCCGGAACGCGCTGGAATCCGATCGTTTCTCTCAAGGCACTCGTTGCCGCCGCCGGAATGGGACTCGTGATCTGGCCGCTCCGGAATATGTTTCTCCTCATTCCGGTTGTTCTCGGCGCCGTTGTATACGTTGGACTCGTCTTTATAACCGGCGCTGTGTCAAAAGCCACGCTCAAAGAACTCCTCCCTACCCGTCACCCTGACGCCGTCCCGCCCGAACCGCCGCTCGCATGATCCCTCGTCTCATCCTGACGCTTCTCCCACTCATTCTCCCATTGTACGTGGTGCGTTTTCGGATCGGACCTCTGCCCACAACACTGCTTGAAGTCGCTTTGATTATCCTCTTCTCCGTCTGGCTGTCATCCCGACTACGTCTGTCATCCCTGCGAAGGCAGGGATCCAGCCTCGACCGTCTGGGCTGGGTTCCCGCCTTCGCGGGAATGACAAAAAATGAATGGTTCTGGCCGCTTGGACTCTGGCTCCTCGCCGGTCTCATCAGCGTGTTTGTCGCTGAGAATCACGTGGCCGCGTTCGGACTCTGGCGCGCATACTTTTTAGAACCCGCCATCATCTTCATGATGCTCTCGGATCTCCTCAAAACGGATGACGACAAGCGCGCGATCCTTCGATCCATCTGCGCAGTCCTCGCGATCATCACAGCTTGGGCGATTCTCCAGATGGCCGGACTCCTTCCGATCCCGTCTCCGTGGAACGTCGCGCCGCAAGGTCTCCGCGCCACAGGTCCATTCCCCTTTCCAAACGCACTCGCGCTCTTTGCCGTTCCGCTCGCCGCGCTCTGTTTCCATTTCGCACTCAAAGATAAACCGCTTTTGAACCGTGCCGCTCTGTTCGCTGCCTTTGGATGCGGACTCGTCGCCGCAGCTCTCGCAAAAAGTGACGGCGGACTCATCGCGCTTGCCGCCGCAGCATTCATTTCACTCGTCATCAAAAAAGAAACACGACGATATGCCATTATCGCGGCGATTCTTGGAACAATCGTGATTGCAGTGATCCCAACGACGCGCGACATTGCGACAAAACAACTCTTCTTCAAAGAATGGTCCGGCAAAGTACGTCTCGTGATGTGGGGAGAAACAAAAACGATGCTATTCGATCGTCCGATCCAAGGTGCAGGCCTCGGTAATTTTCCAAACGCCATCAAGCCGTATCACAAAGCCACATGGATGGAGATCTTCCAGTACCCGCACAACATCCTTTTGAATCTCTGGAGCGAAACCGGTCTCCTCGGCGTCCTCGCGTTCGGATGGATTCTCGTCACCTGGATCCGCCACGGCCGCTTCGACGCGCTCCCCATCATCACCGTGATCCTCGTCCACGGTCTCGTCGATGTCCCCTACTTCAAAAACGATCTCGCCATCGCGTTTTGGATGATGATTATTCTGACGACGCATCCTCTTCCCAAGCGAACGTCATAATACAAAAAGACCGGCGCGTGCCGATCTTTTTTGTTTGGCGGAGAGGGTGAGATTCGAACTCACGGTCCCCGTAAAGGGACACCACATTTCGAGTGTGGCGCATTCGACCACTCTGCCACCTCTCCTTGGATTGTGCGCCGGAGCGTATCGAAATTGAGCGGATTCGTCAATCCTTTCTGCCGTCGTGACCGCCGTGATGCTTTCGATCAATCCAGTATTCCTGAACATCCTTATCTTTCCGCCACCAATCCATCGAATCCGTCGCCAAAATTGCGTCTGCAAGCCTCTTTCCCTCTTCTGTTTTCACACGAGCTTTCGCGACCGTAATCCAAAGTTCTGTGCGCGTATTCCCAATGTCCGCCTGTTCTTTGAGTGAAAGAAGAAGTTCGATATTATCCGCGTCCTTCGCGAGCAACGATTCTTTTGAAACACGCTCTTTATATTCGTCGATGATGGGTTTCATGTATCCGCCAAACGGAACGGACGCGACGATGTCATTTATCGCCGCATCTTCGTTCGCTGTCGCGTAAAGTTGATGAACGTAGTTCAAATCGCTTGTGCGTCCTTCGGCGATATCGTGGAACAAACACATCTGCATCACCTTCGCGACATCGACATCTCCGGCGAGCGATGCAAGCGCGAGTCCGACATGCACGATTCGATGCTCATGCTCTGCGAGACTTTGTTCGCCCGATCCCAAGAACCAAAATCCGCTCCGGGGCGTCTTCGCATGAATACCGATTTCAAATAGGTAGTTCGCGGAACGAATCTCGTCGGATTCCATATGCGCGGATGGTAAACCGAATCAGGGAGATTGTGAAGATTCCGGATCGTCTGCTAGATTGATCTCACTATGCCTGACATGAAGACCTATACCGGCGGATGCCACTGCGGTGCCGTGCGCTATGAAGTGAAGACGGATTTGAATTACGTCATTGAATGTAATTGCTCGCTCTGTTTTAAACGCGGAAACATTCTCGCGTTCGTTCCGGCAGATCAGTTCACGCTCCTTTCCGGCGAAGAAAAACTTACGGATTACCAATTCAACAAAAAAATCATTCATCACCTCTTCTGCTCGATCTGCGGTGTCGGTTCGTTTGGTCGTGGCGTGGGCAAAAACGATGCGCCGATGGCCGCTGTGAACCTCCGCTGTATGGACGGCGTAGATCTTTCGACGCTCACGATCAATCCGTACAACGGGAAGGACGCCTAACGCCCTTCTTGCCTCCATTCGCATTCCCGCCTATGCTTTCCGACATATGGCAGATCCGCAAATCCTGCACGGCCTGTGTCTCGACGAGGCCGGCTCGCCGAAACCCAAGAACGAATGCCGCGCTGCGATCATCAATCATCTGATTTTGGATGAGATGATGGACATCGATGCAGCCGAAGACTTAGCAGAGAAAACACTGCGCGATACGGGCTTTTGGCCTGACGCGGAATAAAGTAATCCACAGTGTCGTATTGACGGGGATCGTGGCGCGTGCGAAAAATACACCAGCTTCACCGTCCCCATGCTTGGCGGCGAAGTGCGACAGGAGGAAAACCGTTGAGTTCGCTCGACGGTTTTTCGTATAGAAACAAAACACCCCTCAAACCAGTCTGGTTCAAGGGGGTTTCGGCTCACGACAGAGTGTCGGAGACGTGAGGGGAGATCATCAGGATCTGCATCCTGGTTTTTCGTTGAGGGTGTTGTCGTGGACGAAGACTTTCTTCCACGTGCTCTTGTTGAGGTTGAGGTTGGTTTCCCAGCGGCAGACACCTTGAGCGGGCATCGGATCGCTTTGCTGAAACCCGCCATCGGCATCGTAGAAGTCGATGTCGTACCGTTGAGTGGCTCCGGTCGAAACGGGATGACCATGAAGGTCGCGCTTCGAGAGGAAGTAGAAGGTACCGATCGCGCCCGGCGGAATCACGTTCGCAAGACGAACGGATCCGTTCTTCGCCGAGACCCACATTTGCGCGATGCCACTTCCGCCGCAGATCCGCAGATTGTCTCCGCGAACTTCGACGTAGGTGCTATCTCCGTCATTGTGGACCGAGAGGTTTCTTCCAGGTTGGCAACCATGATTCCCGTTCGGAGCCTTTTCGATCCGGAACTTGGGTCGGATCATCATGGCTCCCGGCGGAAACGCGCCCGGTTTCGTCGGCTCGTCCGTGCGACCGGCCGGCGGATCGAAGAGATCCGACGGTGCGATCTCGCGAACAGGCTTCGTGGTCTTCTTCGGCTGAGCGACATCCTCCGTCTCGCCGTCAGGCGTGGACGCGGTGTCGTCACCCGCCTTGTCGAACAAGGCGCGCTTGTATTCCTTGTTCTCCTTCTCGATGCAGGTGACATAGCTGTCGCCTTCGAGCGTGGAACACGGACCGCTCTGGGGAGCGGACGCTCCTTTCTGCGACGAAGCGCAGGCGGAAGCGAAGAACAGAATCGAGATGATGACGAACGAGAGCTTGTGCATGGGAATCTCCTTGTTCATGATTACTTCCCAGCCGCCTCGATCTTCGAAGACGGCTGATCCTTCGTGGATGCGCCGGTCTTCTTCGTTGCCTTGTCGACCTGCTTCTGTTGCCGCTTCACTTCACGGACGACCTTCGTGAGATCGCCGCGCGTGGCGTATTCCTGTCCTGGCATGACTTCATGCAGGATCATGATGCCGGAGCCGACGCGCTCGTTGTTGCGCTGGGCTTCGGTCGTGTCGTACGTCCTCGGACCGAGGATCATCGGCGGATGCTCGATGGGAATACCGGCAGGGAAGCCACGACCATAGCCGTAGCTTTGACCGTATCCCCCGTCGTAGTACCCGTCGCCTTCGGACCGGATATTGGTCTCGACGTGCGTCGAGCCATTCCCCGTCCTGTATCGTTTCTGATCGACTTCCGTGTACGGACTCTTGCTGTGGTACGACTCGCTGTGAGCCGCACATCCACTGACAAGAGCCAAAGCAAACCCGACAAAAATGAGCTTTTGCATGCTGTATGATCTCCAGTTTTCAAGGAACATGTCGGAAAGAAGGAGTCTTTCTTGACCGCATAATATAGCACCTTTTACCCCTTTTGTCAACCCTACTTCACATTCAAAAATGGCTCAATGGAGCAAAAAAGCCTTAACATGAAGACTCTCCGATTTGGCTAAAATTAGCCAAATAAAGAAAAACCCCGACAATATCGGGGTTACCAGCCGTTCGCGTAGGCGTTCGGATAGTAATAGTAGCGCTGTTCTCGCTGCCGTTCACGGAGGTCCTCCTCCTTCAGGACCCGCCGTTGGCAGATCGTTTCGGCGGTCATCACCACGTTGCCATCCCGGTCCGTCATGGGCGGAACGTTGCCGATCTCGGCGAGGCAGGTCTCCATGATGGGATTCGACTCGACGGTCTTGCTCTCGACCGCTCTGTAGCCCACCTGGGTCGTCGTATCGCTCACGGTGCGGCCATTCTCGACCCGAGACGTGTGAACCGACATACCGCAGCCCGTTACGAGCACGAACGTCACGATCATCAAAAAGAACTTCATCCGTACCTCCTCCCAGCTTGTAGCAAATTTCTGAAAAAAAATCAAGCCCCCCACACTGTCTTACGACAACGTGGAGGGCTTTAAGAGAAGAAAGAAAAAGGTGCTATTCGACGTTCAGATCCTCTGCGAGCTCATCGAAATCCTTTCGGACTTCAGCGTCGCTCTTGGCCACCCGCGAGGGAGGCGTGCGAGGAGGTTGTTTGACGACGATCGTTGTGACCGTCGGTGGATTGACGATCACCGTCGTGGTTGTCGCTGGTGACGTCGATGACTTCTTGTTGATGTTCAGGTTGAGATCAAAATGATCTCGCGGCTTTGGCGCGTCTTTTTCCATCATCGCCTCTTGGGCTTCGGTGGTCGGAAACGGCGTCCAGCCCGGTTTACCTGTGACTGCGACGGCCATCCATGCGAGACACCACACGACAAGCGTCGCGGGAATGCCGATGGCAAGCTTCCGCAGATACATCCCCGCAGGAACCACCGAACGCGCGAGGAGAGCTGCGCCGAGTGCGATGAAGAACAACGTGAACGGCGTCCAGAAGCCGTGATTCTCGATGAGATAGGTATTGCCATCAACGATGCTCACGAGCCAGTTGTAGCTCTCGACGAGTCGTCGTAAAATCGCAATACCGAGTCGCGTGTTGGTGAGATAGACCGTCATCACCATGATGATGAGTGTGATGATCCATCCCAACTTGAACATCAGCTTCAGGAACCGATCGCGCGCTTCGTCTACCGTTCCACGAAGATGCGGAACGAAGCGAAGTGCTTGGCCGAGGATCAACGTCACCAGATACGGCGCACCGATCACCACGGTCCAATCGTTCGTCGGGTTGAAGAAGATGAGGATGTCGAATGGGGCGACGACGATGTAGAGACCTACCGTGATGGCGGCGATCTTGATCGCGTCTTCGACCTCTTCGAGCAGGTTGAGCCCGTTCGGAAAGAGGCGCTCGCGAACGTTTGCGTACGTGATACCGCCAAGGAGTGGCGCGAAGGTTTCGATGGCGATCTGAAGCGAGCGCTCCAGAAAACCACCGCCTCGTCGCACGATCCAGGCCAACACCGACAAGACGCCGGCAATGACCACGAACCCTGCATAGCGAGTCATCATTGAGATGAGCCACAGCGCGCGACTCTCGACCGAGAGTGCATGCAAGCTGAGCGAAATGCTCACGGCCAGCATGGCGAAGGTCAGGATGCCGCCGCTCACGAAGAAGGAAACCTTGTTCGGGCGGTAATCCGGATTCGTAACGGGCAGCTGGCCAATGCGTTCAGGCGGCCCTTCTCCGTTCGGGGCCGGCAGGAAGACGTCTTCCATGACCGGATTCCCGTCTCCATCGAGAAGGGGCTGTTCGTTCCCCCAGCGACGCTGGTAAAACGCCCAGACCGAGCCCACAACAATGGATACCGTGCTCGTTACGAGGAAGAACAGGTATTTTCCGTCCCCGACGCCCTTCTCGATGACCGAGAAGTGCACGTAAGACGCGAGTGCGACCACACCGGTAAGACCGACACAGCACGTCCAAATGAACGTGCTCATCGGTCGCGCGATGTTCCGAGACATCCAGACCATGAAGTCCGAGATGCTCTTTCGGAACCGCACGCGAGCGGTGGCAAGCGCTTCTCCAGAGAGACTACGAACGCCGACGGCGTTCATGATGAAGGCGTACAGCGTCGTCAGAAAGAGGAATAGATCCATCTCACATCTCCTTGCTCGCGAATCGCGAGTCTAGCGGAATAACCGTGGGAACGTACGGGCAAGCCAACCACGCTGTTGCGCGGTCGGCGCCGGAGTTGCGGCTGTAGGAACCGTACGCCTCGTGCGAGGACGCCCAGTGCCATACATCCGTTGTTGTGCCGCGAGCATCGCCTCTGTTTCATGGCGGTCGCGTACCAACGACGTGTGGACACTGTCGATCTTTTTCTGAATCGCTTTCGTCTGGGGAGTTTCCTCCCCATTCGCGATGCGCCTCAGCGAGTCTTGGACACTCTCCGCGAGATTCGACTCTTTCCCATAAACCATCCGGAGATAGTCGAGTCGAGCCACCGTTGTGTCTTCGAGCCAGGTCCTCATGATCGAGAGCAGGTAACGAAGTTCTTCGATCGAAGCGATCTGACCCTTGTACTCGCTCCACGTTTTGTAGTGATCCTTGGCTTCTCGATCCATCCAGCCTACCCAGAGAAGAAGATGATTCTTCTCATGATCCTCTAGCTGCTGGACGATCGCTGCGTACGAGGGCTTCGCTTTCCGATGCTTCGCGGCCTCGTCGAGCGTCTTCGTCATTCCTGACTTGAAGCTCGCGCCAGACTGCGCAATGATCGCCTCGGACCTGTTGTCGTCCTGCTCGCTCATCGCTTTTCTAACGCCGTCCGTGTAGAGGTCTAGAAGCGCGTTCACTGCGGTTTTTCCCTCGATTCCAATACTCGGCATTGCTGCGAATATCATCGTCTTGAGACCCGTTTCGAAAAACGGCATCAATGACTGGTTCTCGTTCAAAAACGAGAGCGTTTTGGTTTTTACACCATCGCCAAGCAGTTTGAGACCACTGACGTCCCATCCCGCCTTCTTCTCCATGTCCTCGCTGAAGGACTCAACGATGTTAATGATGAGGTCGATTCCAACCTCAAGAGGATTGATCCGACGTACATTCTGATTGGCCACTATGGCCTCACTTTCTTCCGCCTTCTGGGGCGGACGTTTTGCTGTAAACAGCGGGTTTTGTGGGTGTTTCGTTCGTTTTTACCTGCTGACCTATTTCAGCAGGGACAAAAGAATATAGCACAAAATGGCCCATTTGTCAACCATGCTTTACAGGCGAAATAAGACCTCTTTTTAGGCTCTATTGAGCCACGTTTCTAAGCCTTCTTTTGACCCTCAAAAGTCCGCTCAAAAACCCCCACCCATGGTGGAACAAACGAAGGGCGCTACGACGATCCGGATTACGAGACTCGATCCAATCGACGGGAATCTCATATACGAGATAATTCTTTTTGTGCGTGAAGGCGATGAGTTCCGTATCAAACATCCATCCTCTCTCTTCACAGTGCGAAAGAATTTCTTTTGCGGCTGTGACCGACATTGCTTTGAATCCGCACTGTGCATCTTTCACCGGAAGGTCTAACAGAATTTTTTGCAGTGCGTGATACGTTCTCGATGCAACTTCGCGGAGCACGTCACGCTTGATCTGCGCACCGGGAAGAAAACGGGAACCGCACACAAGATCCGTATGACCTTCGATGATCGGCGCGACGAGTCGCGGAAGCGCTTCGAGGTCCGCGGCAAGATCGGCGTCCATGAACACTAAAACATCCGCATCATCAAAATGTCTTTCCCACGACCTCCGAATGGCCAATCCTTTTCCTTGTTCATTGAGTTCGAGAAGCAGAACATTGGAAAGGCCCGTTTTTACGCGATGAACAATGGTGCGCGTATCGTCTGTACTGGCATTATCCGCAACCTCGATCGTCACGTGATGCTCAGGGAGGAGTCGTTGTATCGCCTCCGAGAGCGTCAAAAGATTGCGCTCGATCACGACCGACTCGTTCCATGTTGGCACCGTGATGAGGATTCGACTCATAGCGTTCGAACAAAAAACGTCACCGCATCTTCCGTCTCACGCAGAAGTTCGTATCGATCGTCACTCTTCACGACGTCGAGAAGTTTTTTGTGATCGCGCGGATCAATAAAAATAAATTTCGCGTTGAGACGATCGTGAACAAGATCCCACACGTCCTCTTTTGTCGTCGTTGTCTTCCCCCATGTCACATCACGATAGGCATTCGAGAGTTCCGGATTCGCATTGTATAAAAACGTTGGATCAAGACCCGCAACATATTTCAATCGATCATCGAGACTCCACAGAATCGGAAACTCGTCCCAATCGGAATGGAACACACGGTCACCGGGAAATGCGCGCTTCGAAATTTCACCAAAGGCATCCGCGTACACACGGTCCGGATATCGTCCGTCGTGAAGAGACGTATACGAGCTCTGAAGATTTTTCCCGACCAGAAGGATCGCCACAAGGAGAAGAGCAGCAGAAACGAACAGACGTGGTCGAGGCGCAAATGCCTCTTGAAACCGCTCACGAAGACGCGCTGTGTCTACCATGTTCCAAAGCCATGGAACCCACAAAAACAGCGCAGGAATCAGGTATTCCACGCTTCTGCGACTCTTCAGCGTCAGCGCCAAAAGAACCGCTACAGGCAACGCAAAGGCGATAGAGGCACGCATGGCACCTCGATCGACCTGCTCGTGTCGTGCGGCGAAGACACCGTAGACTCCCGCGCTGAGCAGCATCAACCAAGGCGCAAGCGCGGCGAAGACCCACATCGGTTCTGCAGGTTGCCATTCGCTACCGAGGATCACGTGTTCGAAGGGCGTCGCGAGTCCGATCTTCACCACTTGGATCCAGAGGAACGAAAGATTTTCTGGAAAATTGGGATGGAACATGAGACCGGCGCCGGCACCGACAATCGATGCAACAACCTCTTTCAAGAATGAAACATGAATCCTCTTCCCTTCAACGAACCCATCATACAAAACACTTCCGATCCCAAGCAGCACGATCGAGCCGATGAGATAGATCCATCCACCATGCGAGAGGGCAAAAAGCGCTGTAGCGGCAAACACGATCCACGGTTTACGTTTCCATGCAGCGGCGAGACCGACAAGAAACCAGATGAGTGCGAGCGGCGATGCTTTTGCGAGAAGCAATCGAAATACCAACGGAGAAGAAAGCGCGAGAAGAACGGTCCACGCGAACGGATGACGAATGGATAGCCAACGTAAGACGGAATACGCAACGGCAAAGAAAAGACCGACGAGAACGATCGCAAGAATCCGCGCACCATTATGAAGTCCGAAGGCATTCACGAACGGTGCTTCGAGCAGATGAAAAAGATAATGATGGTCCGCAAAGTTCGTAGAGAACGACGTGAGGTCGAGCCAGGGAAATGCACGAAGTGCTCCGCCTTCCCAAACAATCTGCGAAATCTTCGCATGATAAAACGCATCCGGATCGACAAACGACGACCACGAAATCATCACGGCCGAAAAAGCCACGCCCAGCAGAAACACCCCGAAGGCCCGCAACATGAAAGAAGGTTAGCACACCGCCTAAAAACCAAAACCCCGGAACAGATCCGGGGTTTTGGAGTTCGTTGCGCAGCGAACGCTCTTAGCCTGTCGTCGCGTTGACGAGAGATCCGAGAACGAATGTCGAGATGGCAAAGGCCGCGACGATGATGATGAGACCAATGATGGCCTGCGAAATCATGGTGCGAGCCGTCTTCACCTTTCCTTCGTCTCCACCTGCTGTCATCCACAGGAAACCTGCGTACAAGAGGTAGAACAGGAGCACGATGCCCAAGAAGCCAAGGGCGATGTTGATGATCGATCCAATGATCTGGGTCAGCGGCTTGGGTTCACCAAGACCCGCGTTGCTCCCCACTTCACTGGCCATGTTGGCGGCACGTTCGAACGGGTTGCCGGCCGTCTGCGCAGCAGCCAGAGAGGGAGCTGCGAGAAGAGCCGTCGTCACCGCCGTACGCCACAAGGTTTTTACATGCTTCATAACGTCCAATGTGGTGAGTAAATAAGTTGTCTCTACGGATGCTTCGCGTTTACGGTGTGGCCGAAGGCGTTCCTTGGCCTGCACCAGCTCCGCCAACCGCAGTTCCGAGCTGTGTGATCACGAATGTCGCGATCGCATAGGCCGAAGCGATAATCACGAGACCGATGATGGCATTTCGAATGACCATCGTCGCCTCTGAAACCTTCTTCGAATCGCCGGCAGCGGTCATCCAGAGGAAACCGCCGTACAGCATATACACGAAGAGAATGACTCCCAGAAAACCGATCACGGCACTAATGAGGTTGCCGATGATGGCGTTCAGGTCGGTTGCTCCTTGCAACTCTTTCGGAGCGGCCTTTTGCAAGCCGCCGGAAAGAGCTCCTCCGAGGCCGGATTGCTGCTGAGCAGCCTGGGCATACACCGCGACCGGAGCCGCGGAAATACCGAGGGTGAGAGCGAGCGAAAGCGGCGCGACAAACGCGCGAAGTCGTTTGAGATTCAACATATCAGGGAATTACACATCCTGCGTAGCGGATACGAGGCGGGAAATTACGAAACTCGTAATGGCCCAAGCGGAAAGAATGATAGCGAGACCGATGATTCCAGAAACGATCAGTTTCTTGGCTTCGGCGGTCTTCTCTTCGTTTCCACCGGCGATCATATACTTGAATCCACCGAGAAGAACGATTACCACGGCAATGATACCGAGGAAGCCGAGAGCCACGTTGATAATACGCGCGGCTGTTTGTCGAACGTCGCCAGAACCCAATTTGATGGAGGACTGGACGGCACCGACGCCGAGATCGTTCACGTTCAAACTATCGGACTGCGCGAACGCAACCGACGGCAGCGCGAGCGAGAGAGAAAGACCCAGAGTCGTCGCAGCGCGTGCGAATGACTTTTTAGAAAGCGTCATGTTATGCGTCACCTCCTTTCATACCTATAGATGGCCGTAGGATAGCAGTCGGTGTCCGGCACGTCGAGAAGACGGAAAAGCTCGCAGGCCGGATCATTGCGGCGTGCTAAACGCATCCGGATCGTAGAAGCCCGGTTCGCTGAAGAGATCCTGTGAACCCCCGCTTCCACCGGCGGGAGCGGCGCTTTCTGGCTGGCTGGACTGCGTGCTCCCCGTTCCCGCGACCCATCCGAGCAAACTCGACGTGATGGCATACGACGCCGCGACAATCGTGATCCCGATAACGGCGTTCACCAGAATACGTCGCGCACTCATGACGCTCTTCGCTTCTCCACCGGCGGTCATATACCGAAACCCGCCCCACAAAAACATCACAAAAAAGAGAGCGCCTACGATCCCGAGAACGGATGAAACAATACGGTTCACGAGCGTAGGAACGTCGGCGTTATTGAGCGGATCCGGAAAACCGTACGGAGCCGCATGAGCCACGGCGGTAGAAAACAACATGCCGACCAACAGAAGACAGACGAGAAAACCAAAACGTCGATACATATGCTTCATCATATCACTCCCCCAGCGGAACCGCTTCCTGCACAGGAGTCTCAACGGCCGTAGGCTGTCGTACCAACGCATCAATAATGAAATTCGTAATCGCAAACGAGAATCCGATCATGAGGAGTCCGATAACGGCATACTTCATCGCATCCTTCGCGTGTTGAACCCGTTCCGATGATCCTGCCGTCATCCAGACGATGCCCGAATATACGAAGACAGCAAACGCGAGTGCGCCGACCATGCCGAGGAATGCACGGATGATACGGTTGATGATGGTGTACAGCGTTGTACCGGCTCCCAGGGGATCAATAAGCGCCGGAGCCGCTCCAGGAGACGGCTTGCCTTCTGCACCGATCGTTCCGGCCGCAGGCGCCGCAACACCTTGGACGCAGCAGACTGCCGTGCCCGTACAGTCATCTTCCGCGCCCTTTAAGACAACGCCCTTCGCATCGTCGCAGCTCTTTTGTTTGGCCATGCATCCGGACGACGTATACTTTCCAACTCCATACGTTTCTTTTGCGACATCCTGGCAGAGCTTGGCCGAAGCATCCATCGCAAAAAATCCGATCCCGCACAGCACGACACATGCCACGACACCGCTGCGAAATGGAACGGAAAAAAGCTTCATATTTATGGAGCAAGCTCAAAATCCGTCGGCGGCTGGAATCCCTGATCTTGGCTGTTTGTCGTCGGCTGTCGTACCAACGCATCAATAATAAAATTCGTAATCGCAAACGAGAATCCGATCATGAGTAACCCGATGACGGCATATTTCATCGCGTCCTTGGCATGCTGCACACGCTCTGACGAACCGGCCGTCATCCAGACGATGCCCGCGTAGACGAAGACGGCAAACGCGAGTGCGCCGACCATGCCGAGGAACGCTCGGATGATGCGGTTGATGATGGTGTACAGCGTTGTACCGGCTCCAAGCGGGTTTTCGATTTTCACCGATGAACCCTTTGCCTGCAGCTGATGGCTGATGGGATAACAACAGATGCCGCCGTCACACGAACCAAGTTTGATGTCCTTCGTCGGGTCACAGGATTTCTGACAAAATCCCGTTACCTCTTTTCCGCCGTCCTGTCCTTTGCAGCTCGTCGACGCGTTTCCGATACAACACTGTCCGTTTCCCCCATTGTCATCGGTACACGATCCCCAGGACTGCTCCCCTGCTCCACACTCCGTTTTACAGGTTCCCGGAGTACTGATCGCAGCAACCGTGCACGAAGCCGCGGATGCCGGGGTCGAAAAAAGAAACGTCGCCAAAAAAAATCCGATCACCGCGAGAGGCATCAAAGAGATCTGTCTTCGCGTGATACGCATATCACTTGAGTTTACAGCAGAGCACGTTGACCGCTCCCGGGCAGAGACCCGTGAGACACGTGTAGCCTTTGGAGGATCCATCGGCAAGCGCTTGCTGGCCCGTGGCCCCGTTCAGCGTCGTACAGCTATATCCCGTTCCTTGCACGGCGCATCGATCGACCGTTGTACTCCCTCCGCTCGTCCCGTCAGTTTGTCCCTTGAGTCCTTTCACAAGCGTGTTCACGATCGTCCACGCGCCGAGCACGAAGATCATTCCGATCACCGCTCCCTTAATCGCTTCCTTCCCTTTCGTGACGCGACCCTTGTCTCCGAACGATGTGAGATACAGCGCGCCGCCATAAATAAAGACGGCGAAAAATAATGCACCGGAGAGCCCCATGACAAACGTCGCGAAGTTCACGCCTGTCTGAACAATATCTTCCACGGTGCAGTTTCCATCTTTTGTACACGAAGGCAGCACGAGCCGGTCCGGTGATTGTGCCTGCGAAACCGGTTTCGCTGCCGCACCGGTCGTGGGAACAGGCAATGTGCCGCCACTGCCCCCGCCTGGTTGGACAAGACCCGCATTTTTACAGCACAAATACCCCGAGAGACAGCTGTACTGACCGATGCTCTGCTCACCGGATTCACACGAAAGCTTGCAGGCGGCATTCTGACTTTCGCAGGTGACGGCGGCGGACTGCGCATACGCAGGAACCGAAACCGCAACGCCGAGCACGACGAGGGCAAAGCTGAGAGAGCGACGCATCAACGGTATCATCGCGGGAATCATAGCATGACCTCAAAAATTGAACCGAACCGTCTGTGAAACCTTGGATTGTGCGTTTCGAACTGCGGTCGGGATCTCTTCGACACCCTTCAGAACGTTATCGACCATGGCCTGAAACGCATCTTCCATCGCCTGCGGATCTTGTCCGCGATACCATGATTTTGCCGTCAGGACTTGCGAGGCAAACACACCGACTTCTTCATCTTCGAGTTGCGCTTCGAGCAAAGACTTGTCCGCAGCCGGACGACCGGCAGCATCGAGATACTTTTTGGCCTGATCGGGTTGGATCATGAAGTTAATCAGGTTCCATGCGATCTCAGTGCTCTTCGTTTTCTTCGATACCGTCCAGTTCCAGTAATTCGCGTAGTTCACGATCGGATTTCCATCGATCTGCGGGAGTGACGAGATGCCAAGGTTGAGTTTGGGGGCGCGGGAACGGATAACGGGGAGATGATAGCTGTAGCCAAGGAAATAGGCGGAGCGGCCCTGGATAAATGAATCAAGGGAGTTCGGCTGCTTGTCGTTCCAGCTATAGACGGACTTCGCAGGATTCGCAAAATCGGTATAGAACGATAATGCCTGGAAGGCCGGGGGTTCTTCGCGCTGACTTGAGAGCGCGGGTGGGAGCAGAGCGAACGTTGGTGAGCCGTCCTCTGCCACCATTTCGGTTCCGTTCTGCATCATAAGCGCGGCCACGATATCGGGTTCGCGTTCAACGTTGTATCCGGTACCAAACGAAGCCGCCGATTGGATCAACTCTCCCTGCGAGTCCTGTTTCACGAGACGCGGCACGGTTGTCTGAAACGCGTCCCACGTACGCGGCACGGTCGCGATCCCCGCCGCATTCAACAGGTCTTTATTTACATACAACCCAAGCGTATCAACCGAGAGCGGCATCGCCATGACGCGCTGTTCAAGCTTGCGTTCATCGACAATCGTCGAAACGTTCACCGTACGGATGGTGTCTGCGGCCACGGCTTCGGGATATGCGTCCTTATATTTTCGGACGGAAATCGTCGGCTGGTTTTCGAGCACATACACCGTCTCTTTTTTCACCGTCCCGACGACGCGCTGCACTGCGACCTTCGTTGTGAGTGGCATCGGTGCGATCTTACTTTCATATTTCGACACCCAGCTGTTGTGCACCATAAACACGTCCGGTCCCTTGTCTTCGGCAAGCGCGTTCAAGAGTTCGTCCTCGTATTCTTCGAGACGCAGACGACGAAAGTTGATGGTCACGTTTGGATGAAGCGCGTGATACTCCTTGAGAATATCGTTATACACGTCCACATCATCAATGACGCCCCACATGTTGATCTCAACACGCTTCGAGGCAGAAGCCGTCGCCGCATCGGGCCCGCGGGTACACCCTTGGCCGAACAAAACGGAACAAAGGGTGAGGACGGAAAAAAAGGAAAACAAACGGCGTCGTAACATACGACGCCTATTGTAGCCCACAATCGTCTTTGCGAGGAGTTTTTTATTTTTTCGCAAATCCTTTGAGGAGTTTCTTCGCATCCGCCGCCATATCCGGGCGTTGGAGCGCCATCGCGATATTCGCCGAGAGCCACCCGATCTTATTTCCCGTATCGTGGTACTCCCCTTCCAACAGCTTCGCATACACCGGTCGCGTTTTCATCAAAACGGAGATTGCATCCACCAAAACCATCTCTCCACCATGTCCCTTCTTCGTCTTTTCCATCGCTTGGAAAATATCCGGTGTGAGAATGTAGGCCCCGATCGCCGCGAGATGCGAGGGCGCTTTTTCCGGCCCGGGTTTCTCGACGATTCCGTTGACCTGGTACGTCCCTTTCTCCACTTGCGCTGCCGGATCGATAATTCCGTACCGCTTCGTCGCTTCCGCATTCACCGGAATCACACCGAGCACCGGATCGCCATACTTTTCGTACACATCGATCATCTGCTTGAGACGCGGCACCTTGCCCGTAAACAGTTCATCACCGAACAGAACCGCAAACGGTTCGTCACCAAGCAAATGCTTCGCATTCTTCACCGGTGTCGTGCTGCCATACGGTCCTTTTTGACGAACATACACAAAATTCGCGAGCTTCCCGATCGCCTGGATCTCTTTGAGCTGCGCATCCTTCCCTGTCTTTTTGAGCCAGGCTTCCAGCTCCTGATTATCATCAAAATGATCCTCGACCGGACGCTTCGCATGACTCGTTACCAAAATAACGTCCTCAATTCCCGCGGCAACCGCTTCTTCAACCACATACTGAATCACCGGCTTATCGATGATTGGCAGCATCTCTTTCGGCATCGCTTTCGTGGCCGGCAAGAAACGCGTTCCATATCCCGCAACCGGGATGATAACTTTGCGGACTTTTTGAGGCATATATTTTGAGAGTATAGCACCCCTTCTCTCTCTTCCTCCCCTTGCAGGAAAAGAGGGTTGGAGTGTTATTCGTTTGGCGAGGACTGCTAGAGCGATCTAGCGCAGTCGCGTTCGACGCGACGAAGCGTTGAGCGAGTTCCGCAGCGAACGAATAACACTCCAACCCGTCACCCAACTCTAAAATAACAAACATCTCCATCCTGCATGACGTACTCCTTTCCTTCGATACGAACCAATCCTTTTTCACGACACTTTGATTCGCCGCCGTATTCCACAAAATCTTTCCAGTTCGTGACTTCAACGCGGATAAAATTCTTTTCAAAATCGCTATGGATCACGCCCGCAGCTTGCGGCGCCTTCGTTCCGACGGTCACGGTCCAAGCGCGTGTTTCAATTTCCCCCGATGTCAGAAACGTAATAAGCCCAAGCGTGCGATACGCTTCGACGATCAGACGATCAAGACCGGACTCCGTCTGGCCCATGACCTCGAGATACTCTTTCTTTTCCGTATCGTTCATCGACAGAAACTCCGCTTCCATTTTGACGCACACGCACACCACGGAAACGCCCGTGCGATCCAACAGCGGAGCAACGGTCCCCTTCCATGAACCATCTTGAAGCTGCTCTTCACTCACGTTCACGACGTAAAGCATCGGTTTCATCGTCAGAAGCGACAAACCCTTGAGCATCTTGCGTTCATCGTCCGTCCATTCGAGCGAACGAAGCATCGTCCCCTTTTCAAGCTCATCTTTCGCACGCTGAACAACAGGCAATTCAACTTCGAGTTCCTTCGTTTTCCCGCTCTTCATCTGCTTTTCGATATTCTGCGCGCGCTTCGTGACCGTTGCGAGATCTGCAAGCGCAAGCTCAACGCCAATCGTCTCGGTATCACGCATTGGATCAATGGAACCATCAACGTGGATCACATTCGGATCCTGAAATGCACGGAGCACCTGCGCGATCGCATCACATTCGCGGATATGCGAAAGGAAGGCGTTTCCCAGCCCCTCCCCATCTGCCGCACCTTTCACGAGCCCTGCGATATCCACGAACTCGATCACCGTTGGAATAATCTTCCGAGCGTTCGAAACCTCGGCGAGCTTGCCCAGGCGTTCATCCGGAACCTCCACGACACCCACATTCGGATCAATCGTACAGAACGGAAAGTTCGCACAATCAACCGCCTTCTTTGTGATGGCAGAAAACAACGTGGATTTCCCCACGTTCGGCAGCCCAACGATTCCAATCTGAAGCGGCATAATGACCGGAGGCTACAGGAAAATGGGGAAACGATCAACTCCGGGAGGACGGGCGCGGCAGCGGCTTCATATCCGCGACCATTGCCATGGCGAGCGCGATGATGACGATATTCTTGATCATGTACTGTCCTTCGAGCGTCGGGGTGAACGGCGCGGACCACGCAACGGATGGAAGGAGGACAAGCGGCATCAGCGTCGTGATCAAATGAAAAGCCAGGAGCGGAAAGACAACGCGTTCGGCGCGAGGGATCAAAAATAAAAGACCGATCAACATTTCAAAAAGACCGAATAGAACCATGAACGGTTCAAGCTGCATGAACGGCATGGTTTTTGCGAGGAGAGACCCCACCATCGGATGTGCAGGACTCAAATCCAAAACCTTTAGCACGCCGAACCAAAAGAAAACGAGAAAAAAAGCCAGTTTCGAAACGATCGGCGAGACAAGCCGGAAGGCGTTGATGATGCGACGATCAATCTGTCGAATGTTCATAGTTTGAAATCGCTCATAGGAGAGTAGTGTTTCACGGATACGAAAAAGAGACAAAAACAAATCCCGTCGCTCGGACGGGATGTGTTGGTGGACCCTAACGGGATCGAACCGTTGACCTCTTCCATGCCATGGAAGCGCTCTACCAGCTGAGCTAAGGGCCCCTGTTCTTTTTCCTTCAGCGTCGAGAGGATGCCACAGCTTTTGCGGGGCGTCAATGCAGGTCCCGTGTATGGATTGCGAAAACGAGACGGTCGCGACGGATACCTTGTTCGCGATCGAGGCGTTTCAAAATAGCGTGGAGATGTTTCACGGTTTTTACCTGTTCGATCGCATCTTGATCGTGTGTCGGCTGGCCGTGCCAGCGTTCGGCTTCGCGGGTTTCCATACGAATCAGCTGAAGAATCTGTTCGGGATTTCCGTCGTGGAGTGATTCGAACGGTTCTTCTTCGGCCGAGGACGAGACTGCGGGGAGGGCGAGCCCGGGATTCGTCCCTACATCAATACTGACCGATTCGGTGATGCGGAATGGTGACTGTTCTGGCGCGATGGCGACGGGGCCACGGAAGCCGTCGCGGGCCGCGAGTTCGGAGCGGATGATTTCGGCGCGGACATTCGGATGATCGGCGTGCCACGGACCTTCCTGATCTCCCCTCGCCTCCCAATCTCCAAGCTCGCGCTCGAGTTGGCGAGCCGTTTGCGCGGAAGCATCGATACGACGCAACATGCGACGAAGACTGTCCTGCGCCTCGCGAAGCACGCGTGCTTCGCGTTCGACATCTTCGGGTTTCATCGAAGACAACCGCTCGGCAAGCCCTTCGAGACGTTCGTCGTAGGCCGCGTATGTGCGCTCAAGCTCTTCAGCAAGCGCGTGTTGGTCGGCAACGAGCACCTCGCGAGCCGAGGCGGGATCTTCTTTGCAAAGTCGCTCAAAGGTTTTTGGATCGAACGAAGCCGAAGACGGTGAGTCCGTATGGAACCACCGTCTAAGGCGTTCAATCCATGAGCGTGGCATGAGGCATTACTGCGTCCTGACCGGGTTCTGCTCTGACGGACTGTTTACGGTTTCTGTCACCGGTTCGGGGAGCGGCTTCGTGCCAGGACGCGCGTTGGTGTCACGAAGTCCCTTGAGATACGTGAGACGTTCTTCGACGACGGCATTGTCCGCGTTCGATTCCTTCACTTTTTCAACCTGAGCGATGGCATCATCGTAGCGACCGCGTTCCTCATAAATCGCCGAGAGGTACCAGCGGGCGTTGGCGTAATTCGGATCAAAGGCCACGAGCTGCTCGAAGACGTTCTGTGACTTGTCCTTTTCGTTGTTTCGATAGTAGAGAATACCGAGCTGGAAGGCGACACCGACATTCTTGTTATCAACGGAGAGCACCTGTTCGAGCTTCGTGATCGCATCCTGTACGCGACCCTGGCGTTCGTACACCAAGCCGAGGATATAGTGGGCCGGAGCATAATCCGGTTTGGCGACAATCGCCTGGTTCAACGCATCGGCGGCCTTATCGAGTTCGGCGCGAACGTTGGTTTCGGCATCCTTGCGGACGTTTTCATCCTGCGATTGAAGCAGCTGGCGATACGCGTCGGAACGCAAGACGTTGAGTTTTCCAACTTCCGTCATGAAGGCGGGGTTATTCGGTTCGCGCTTCATCGCTTCCATATACATGTCGATGGCGCGTTCGTCGGCACCGCGGGTAAACGATGCGATCGCTTGAAGAACGATGGCGAAGTTCGCAAAGTTATCGACGTTAGCCGGAGAAACTTCTGTGGCTTTCTTGGCGCGTTCAACGGCGGCGCTCACCGAAGCGTTCACTTTCTTGGAGCGTTCCGCATCCGCCGGACCCTGAATCTCCTGGCTTGCGCGGATAAGATAGGCCTGCGACAAGTTGCGATAATATCCATCGTTCCATCGGTTCAACGTGGATGCTTCTTCAAGCATATCGATGGATTGCTGGATCGGGCTCCCCGTGCGGAACGATGCGACGGCGCTTGCATACTTCGCATCGGCAACCAAGCGTTGACCGGCGAGCCACATGCCAGAGATCATGGCCACACAGGCGAGCAGGAATACGATCGAAAGAACCGAAGAACTCAGAGCCGACTTGCGGACGTCCCACGTAAACGATCCGCGGGCGACGAGCGAGCCGAGCAAGGCCAGCATGAACCAGAAAACGAAATGATGGGTGAAGTTGTAGTTGTAGAAGAGGGCGATGAAAACGGACGTTGCCCACACGGCGAAGACTGTCAGATAGGCCTGCCATTCATCATCGTTTTTCTCAAGCACGAGATGGCTCGCACTCTTTGCTACGGCTGAAATCAAGAGGATCAGCCACAGCGCCATTCCCACGAGGCCGATCATGGCCGGAAGCGTGAGGAAGGTCGAAATGCCGCGCTCAAACCGGATGGTCCAGAATTGCGACATGTTGACGGCCACCTGGCGATACTTGGCGTAGTCGAAAATCCACGTTCCCGGACCCGAACCGAAGAGCGGCATTTCCTGAAGCGTCTGACGCGCGATCATCCAGGACGCGCCGGATGACGGAGAAACTTCGGACGGAAGGTTGAGGTTGAGTGGAGTGCGGAACAAGAGGAGGCAGATGGCAATCACCGCGAGCGCTCCCGGAACGATCAGCTTCATCGAGCGATCGACGCGGCGGGCGCGAACCATCGGAATACCGACGACGAGCAGCGTGCCGAACAAAATCGCGGCCCACACCACCCAATAATCCACGGCAACGGCAACAAGTGTCGAGATCACGAGCGCGACCCATACGAGCGCTTTGGCGGCCGTGCTCTTTTTCCCTTCCTGACCCAGAACGCACGCTTTGTCCTTGCACACGAGAACGGTGAGCGATGCGGCAAGAACGAGCGGCAAGGTCATGAATACACCGAGCGAGTTGATGGTACCGACCGTATTGAACGCATTCGACTTTGCAAAATCACCGAAGAGTCCGAGCGGGAACGTCCCCGTCATATGAAGGAAGCCCAGGAATCCGGCGAGCGTCGACGATGCGAGGAACGCGAGCAAGAGATGGTAGAGCTGTGTCGTCCCCTTCACCGTGTTCACGACGAGGAAATAAAACACTGCGAATGACACGATCGAGGCCATGGCCCACTGCATCTGTCCGAAGTTGCCGACGAACGACATGTACCGGTCCTGCGAAAAAATCGCCGTGAGTGCATAGCCGACCGTAAACGCGGCGACCACGAGATGCATCCATGAACGCGTGATGGCCACGGTTCGTGACGCCATTGCCTGACCAAGCCAGGCGATCACTCCCACGCCGCACACGATCGCAAGCAACGTCTGCTTGCCGAGCTCGAGGACGTCGAGGGTGAACGGAAGAAAAAATAGCGGGATGAGAGCGACGGCGATGTAGAGGCAGGCGTCAACAATGCGCCCAAGCCACAGAGCAACGCGCGGGGCTTCGACCATGCGGTCGATCGTGCGATTCACGGTGTCGAAACGAATATCCATACGGTGAGGTAAAGGTTGATGAAAAAGATTCGAAAAAAGTATACCACATCTGCACGTGAGAATAATTTTAACAAAAAACGTCCCGATACATTCGGGACGTTTTGCGTGTTACGGACTTGTACTCGTCGTTTCTTCGGTGGATGTTGCGGAGATGATCGTCGACGGTGCAGACGAGGTCGTCGCCGTTCCCATGACCGGCTGACCGGTCAACGGATCGTAGGTGGCTGAGGTGCCATCGGAGAATGACATAACTCCGCCCTCCCCTGACGGTTCCGCCTTCCATGAAAGAATGAGGTCAAAGTTTTCCGGAGATGAGAGCGTGATCGTGAACCCGTGATCGGTGACGTTCATGAGACCCCACTTCGATGTCGGCACACCGTATGGCGTGACCGTCACAAGCGGATAGGAGTTGAGGCTCGGGAACGCGACGTTCACTTCGGTCGAACCGGCAGCGATGCGCGCAAGACCGGCACGCGGCGAGATCCCCGGATCAAACACCGGACTCTGATACACGATGGTCGAAGCGCCCGCTCCTTCCGTCTGCATGATCTCTCCACCCTTCCAGCCCGGCTGGACGAACACACTGATCTTGCCTTCGGTCGGCGCATCATAGGATTCGAGAGCGACACCGACGACCGGACCGGATCCGATCGCCTTGATCGCGACGCCCGGCACATCCGACGCTGCAAGCTGGTCACCGGCAACGATCGCGCCGCCCGCCGTCGAAACACGCGTCGGCACACGACCGGCGAGCGCGATCGGATACGTCCCCGACGCATAGCCGCCGGTGATGAATCCAGGTTTCGTTGAAACGATACCGAGAATGACTTCGTTCGGATTCGTGGAACGTTTCACCTGATTCACACCTATGATATCGGCCGTCACGACGTCACCGGCTTCGAGATGTTCAGCGGATGCGAAGCGTTCGGCATAATCATAGGTAGACGATGTGGACCAGCCATCGGCGTTGGTTGCAATATAGGTAGAGCTCGGAGCCTGAGTATCATCCACGAACACGTATGTGGAGGTCGAACCGGCACCGGCCGTCTTGGAACCCAGGAACAACCGGCGACCGACCGTGAGATCGCCCGAAACCGTCACATCCCCCGCATCACTGATCGTAAGGAGTGAAGCATTGGCCGCATTCTTGATCGTAAAGAGTGAGCTTGAAGCGTTGATGACATCATTGATAAGTGTGAAGTTGGATGTGATCGCCGTTCCTACGCTCGTATTCCACGCAGAACCCTGGAACGTAAGGCCGTAGGAATCCATGGCAGCTGTCGACGTCGTCGCAATCCCCTGCGCCTTGATGTTGGTTGTACTCGTGGCGGCTTCGAGAATGCCGTCGCCAGACCAGCTCGGATTAACGTACGCCATGATCATACCTGTGGATGTCGTGAGGGTCTCGAGCGCCCGACCAATAATCATACCGACGCCGGATGCTTTCACGGCGTATCCGTCATCACCTGCCATAAGTTTGTCACCGGCTGTGATCGGACCATTCACCGTCGATACCCTGATCGGCAACTGACCCAACAGACCAACGATCTTGTAGTTCGGTTTACCTTCGTATGCACCATCCGGACCGGCGTTTCCGAGGATGAGCGGATGGAGAGAGATGACACCGACCACGTGTTCACGATCCGTTGCCATCGCACGCTTAACCGACGACGTATTTTCACCCTTGAGCGCGACAACCTCCCCATCTGTAATCGTCACATCGTCTGTCGGGAAATATTCCGCGTAGTCACCCGGTGTACCAACTGATCCGTTATCGGACCAAATTTTGCCGGTACAGTCGACGGAAAAACGCTTACCGTCCGTATCCGTTCCCAAATTCATAATGCGAGCAACGGAGGACGTTCCACAATTCCGTTTACCGAGAATCGCACCCCCGTATGTGGAGCTCGACATGTCGTAGGCAACGAGGGCAGCGGAGCTCGTTGCGGATCTCGTAATGATACCGTTCACAAAATACCCTGCGGCGCTATCCATTGCTTTTTCATCGTAAAGCGTTACTTCGAACAATGGGGGAATCGTCAACCCTACGGTCCCAGTCGTTACGTACCCAGCAACAGCCACGGCTCCACTCGAACTGGCGTACTGGTTGAATCCTCTCATGAAATACCCTGCGGCTGAGGTGGAGGAATCAAGCTGAATCGCGCTGAGAGCCGAAGCTCCGATCGGTCCGTTGGTCATGATCCCCTGATCACCGACCGTCAATCCACCGCGGATGTCGGCGGTGTTTCCAATACTGATCGATTCCAGAACCGTAATATCGTTTGTCCAGATGTTCCCGATATGTGCACTCGAAATGTCTGCGCCCTGAATATCCACGATCGAGAAGCCTACGCTCGAAACGCTCACATAGGCGTACTTGCCAGCAACGGTCACGCCATATGCATTTGCGATCGTCGTTGTGGCAACCTGGACGGGTCGTGTTGAGCTGGACACATCGATAATGGCCAAACTGGCCGTACCGGCAACGTACGCATAGCGGCCGGAAACGTAGACATTTTGAGTGTCTCCACTCATACCAAGCTGGCTTTTTAGAACCGGCGTGTCCGGATCTGAAACATCGTAAATCCGGAGCCCATCACTTCCGTGTGCAAGATATGCATAGCGGCCGGAAACGTAGACGCCGTTGCTGGAGCCATTCCCCACCGAAATCGTCCCAACGGTTAATGGATTTCGAGGATCGGATACATCAACGATCTTTGTTCCGGAAAGGGTATCCGTAATATACGCGTAATTTCGATTGACGTAGACCTTCGAGAACGCTTCCCCCGGAGTAATTGCTGATGAGACGGTCGTTGCCGAACCGGCGGTAGAAATGTCGAACACACGGAGTCCGGTACCTCCCACGACGTAGGCATATCGACCGGAGACAAAGACGTCAGCGATCCCGCCCGAAATAGTTTCCGTAAATGTTCTGCGAGGCGTTGTGTGATCCGAAACATCCCAAATCTGGAAGCTCGATGTTGCGGCGACATACACATATTTTCCAGCCACCGCCACACCGGTAACTCTTGCCCCCATCGTCACGGTCGTTACGCTCTTCGGGAACGACGGATCGGCAATATCAATGATCGTAAGACTCGATGTCCCGAATCCTCCTCCAACATACGCATACCGACCGGACACGGCGGAAGCCCACGCTCCGGAAGAAATCGGAACGCTTGATTTAATGGTCGCATTGTTGACCTCGTTCAGATTCAGCACACTGCCTGTCGCGTTTCTGAACTCGATACCTCTCGCACTCAGCGTGCTGCTTACATAGACATCCCTAAAACTTAAGGCAGGCGTGCCCAAAGATGCTGAGTTATTTGTTGATGGTTGGATTGAGACAACGGTTGAACATAGACTGGAATTACAGGAAAAAGCCGTGAAGCCAGACGTAATCAGTGAAACAGTCCCCGCGGCCCCATGTATACCCGTGTTTTCT
>JBAZWV010000007.1:0-16014 GCA_041660225.1 Patescibacteria group bacterium
TCCAAACGGAACCGCACCGAAATCGTGGCCGAGAACATGATCATGCTCGATCGCAAAGAAGCAGGCGCTCCTCTGAATCGTCCCGCCAATGAACCGACCGTCACTCCGACGGTCGACAAGGGAATGGGCGAAGAAGAAATCAAGATCGAAGACATCCCGTTTTAAAAAATTATTCACTCCGGCTGTACCGACCCCTCCCCGATAATATTCGGGGTTAGAAAACACCTATGCCTCCCACAAAGAAAACCGACCGCCAGTGCATCTTCTGCCAGGCGAACGTCGATGCCATCAACTACAAGGATACGAACACCCTCAAGCGCTTTCTCTCCTCGTTCGGAAAGATCGTGTCTCGCAAGCGCTCCGGCGTCTGCGTCTGGCACCAGCGCAAACTCGCGAACGCCATCAAGCGCGCGCGATTCATGGGTCTTCTCCCATACGTAGTGTAAGCACAAGATGATCCGCCTCGGCGGATCGTTTTGTATCCAGCCATGAACATCCTAAATCTCCGCGCACGCGCCGAAATCGTCCGTCTGATCAGAGCCTGGTTCCATGAACGAGGGTTCGTTGAGATGCACACGGCGCGACTCGTCGGCGTTCCGGGACAGGAGCCGCATCTCGAGCCGTTTTGGACCGAGGTCGTCGAAGCGAACGGTACCTCTCATCCCGCCGCACTCATCACATCGCCGGAATACGCAATGAAACGTCTTGTCGCGTCAGGCATGGAGAAAGCGTACGATCTTGGCCCGTGTTTCCGCAACAACGAACCGTGGGACGGAACGCATGATCCGGAATTTTTGATGCTCGAGTGGTATCGCCGCGATGCCGAGCTTTCGGATCTCATGGATGATACGGAAAATCTCGTGATGAACGTGGCGCGCGAATTCCGGGTGGAGCCCGCGTCGATCATGCGATCGTGGCGCCGCATCACCGTCGAAGAAGCGTTCAAGGAATATCTGAACGTCGAGCTCACGCCGCTTTTGGAAAACCACGATGCGATCGCGAAGCTCGCCGTCTCGCTCGGACAAACCGTGACGGACGAGGATTCGTGGGACGATCTCTTCTTCAAAATCTTTTTGACCCACATCGAACCAAAACTCGGCATCGAACAGCCGACATTTTTATACAAATATCCCGCCTGCATGGCGGCACTCGCGCGCCGTTCCAAAGATGATCCGCGCTACGCCGACCGTGTTGAGCTGTACATAGACGGGCTCGAACTCGCAAATGGATTCGCGGAACTTTCTGATCCCGTCGAGCAGCGTGCGCGCTTTGAAGAAGAACGGGAACTTCGCACGAAGCTTGGAAAAAAGACATGGGAGTTCGATGAAAAATTTCTGACAGAACTTCCGAAAATGGGAAATGCTGCCGGCATCGCATTTGGTATTGATCGTCTCGTAATGTTGTTCACGGGCGCAACATCGATCAACGAGGTGATTCCATTTTCGGCACGCGAACGATTCAACCCCTAAGTTGACGGCCTCACGTCCAAGCGGCAAAGTCTACGGAGCACATGGTACAACCAAAGACGCTCTTTGATCCGCAGACGATGGATCTCGGAGGTGCGCCGCATCTCCTCTGGTTCGTGACCTATCGGCAGTTCGTGAAGATCGCGGAGATGGAACCGCCGGTTCCAAACGCCGTTCTCGCAGATCGCAATGATCTCGAAACGTTTCTTGCCCTTCGGCCCGATCTGAAAGAATGGGAAGATCCCATCATCGTTCGCAGTGATCACGGGTTCACGGCAGCCCTGCCTCACTATGGATTCATGCCTGTATGCGGCATTCCGTACTGGTCTCAGAACTGCTGTTTTCTCTTCAAACGCCCCCTCTGAACGGGGCTTTTTCTTTTATGCGGATCGGTTGACAAAACATTCTTTTTTGATATCCTCGCCACACGTTCATTTGGAGGAAGAATCGCAATGAAGACGGATATATCGATTCGACATCTCGCGCTGTGCGTCGCGACGGGAGTTGTGGTCGGTATCGCGATCATATTCCTATTGCACACGCGAGAGGCATTGCCTGCCAACCCGCCGACGGAGGCAACGGGGCTCACGATCGTGGTGAAGGACGTCTCGACGCCTTCGTCCGTTTCTACCGGTTCCGCACGTCAGAGCGTGATGCCGACGCATCTCAAACTGAAATGGGTGCCGCCGGTGCCCGTTGAAAAAGCACATTTCGATATCCGTTTTTTCAACATGGATCGCCATCCAAGCGGAAGCGTGGCCGGTGATCTCGTGAAAGAGAAAGACGGGTTCATGCAAGCCGTCGAAGGTCAGCCCGGAACCATCGAAATCCGGATCTGGTATGAATGGAGAGGTCGGACATGCGAAATGCTTGCGCCCGTATGGAGCGAAGCGTGCCCGATCACATCCGCGAATTTCGGAAGCGTCTCAACGCACTACCTCGGGGAGTACACCATCCTGACGACCGCGACGATGCCGCCGAGCGACGCGCAAAGCGAAACCACGGTGTGGGGAACGGGGAGAGGAGGGTATCTCGAAGTCTATCTCAGAGGATTCATCTGACCGACACTCGTCGGTCTTTTCTTTTGGAGAGGGTTGACGGAAATCCATATTTTGGGCAAAATCCGGAAACTATGGGTTCTCCCTCTGATATCAAGAAAGGCGTGGTCGTGCTCCAGAACGGCGATCCGTGGGTCGTGACTGAATTTCAGCACATCAACCCGGGCAAGGGCGCTGCCTTCGTGCGCACGCGCATCAAGAATTTGAAAAACGGCCGGACGCTCGAACAGACGTTCAAGATGTCGGAAACGATCACGATCGTCGACGTGGAGTACCGCAACATGCAGTACCTCTATCACGATGCGACAGGCTACACCTTTATGGACTCCGGCACGTACGAGCAGTCTACGATGGCGGACGACATCGTCGGTGATCAGGGAAAATATCTCCGCGAAGGTCTTGAGCTCACACTCACGATGTACGAAGGCCAACCGATCGCGATCCAGCTCCCGCGCAAAATGAATTTCAAAATTATCGAAACGATGCCCGCCGTCAAAGGCGACACCGCAAGCGGCAACGTCACGAAAGAAGCGAAGGTCGAAGAAGGATTCACGGTTCGCGTTCCGATCTTCATGAAAGAAGGAGAAGAAATCGTCGTGAACACGGATACGGGAGAGTACGTGGAACGCGCGTAAACAGATTCTTGTATAGAAAAAATCCCTCGGAGTTCCGAGGGATATTTGTTTGAGGATTTCCCCGTTCAGGGATTGCCGTACTGCGCCCAGTCATCCCAGCCGCGTTGGATCAGGTTCTTGCGCGTGGCGAGAGAGGAGTAGTTCGGCGAGGATTGCATGTACTGGTTGTAATCCGACTCGATGCGAGCAAAGCTCTGCGCGTAGCCTTGGCGCTGCAGGTAGTAGAACGCCATGAGATCCATCGTCAGCATGGCGTAGACGACTGGATGGCCGGCTTTGCCCGTAAGGACGCCCGCAATGATATCGGCGTCGTCCTCGAATTTCGAGGGCCAATAATTGAGGATCCCACCGCCATTGAGCTGAGCCCGCAACTGATCGATGCAGACCCAGGACCAGTAGTGTGCGTACTCGTGATACAGGATTGCACCGGCGAGCATATAGAAAAGCTCGTTCGTCTCCGCCATGACCGCCTGGGATTCAGTGTAGTACATGCCCAGAAGCATGGTTTGTCCGGGATAGGAGTTGTGATACGAGACGATCGAGTCGTATGCGGTAATGTAATCGTCTGCGGTTTCACCGGCGTTGAACATCGCGATATAGCTTGCGACCTCGAAGAGGATTTCCAGGAACTTTCCATCCACGAGGACGAGACCATGTCCGGTCACTCCTCCGCCGATCGACACGATGCTTTGGAGATCAACGACCGCGTAGATCGGAACGCTCGAGGAGATGCCTGCGCGGTTTCGGAGGGTCTCGATAGCGGGCTGGAAGATGTCCGAGTACGGGATTTGATTCACGCCCTGTTGATCCTGCTGTTGGCAGATCGCGATCTCGTCTTGTTGCGGGAACTCGCACGCGTCACGGTCGATCGTCGTTTCCGCGAGCTCCTGCGTTCCGAGAATCTCGGGATCGCCAACGCATTGGCTGGGCGGAGGCATACTGTTTCCGGTCGACGACGTTGTTGGATCCTCGCCGTTACAGATTTGTATGCGAGCATTCAAGACAGCCGAATTGTTCGCAACGAATGGGTTGAATGTGCATTCACCGAGCTGACAGAGAAACGCCGGTCCATCGACGCAACAATCGTCATCGACGTCGCAGGGCGTCCCAGCGGGGCCGCTGCAATCGAGAGAAAGGCAGGCGATCAGTGTCAGTACGAGAAAAAAGATTCGACGCTGAATCAGGATGAGCGGACGCATCGGACGCTTTCTACGCGCATAGGGATGTGGAACACCCATATCGCGACGTGAGAGGGATTGTTTTTAGAAAGAGCTTTGCGATGATGTAGCAAAATGTCGTTTCTGTCAATCCAAAGATAAAGAAAAAAGACGTCAGATGACGTCTTGGAGATCAGCGCACGCGCGCGTAGTAGCGCTGCATGAGCGCGTTCGATCGTTGAACTTTTCCGGGCCCATCCTCGGTGCGCTCCGGTCGCGGCGGGTAGAGATGTTCCGGCGTCGGCGGGCGAGCCTGGCTCATGAGGACGCGTTGCGTCGTCACGATGATGTCTTCGGATTCATCCTCCACCACGCCTTTGAACACCTCTTCGTTGAAAGGTGGAAAGTACCGATCCATCCGTTTCCCAAAGGCAGCATCGCTCTCGTTGGCAAGCTGCAGCATCTTGATTTCGTCCATACAAGAACTCCTTCCGCTCTGCAGGAAAGCAAAAAAGAGGCAGGATGTCAAGGGTTTGTCCGCCTCAGCGCTCACAGGGCTTTCCTTTTTTAGGGCGATGGCAGTAGGATTCTGCTCGGAGGGAGGATGGGAATGTTGGAAGAAGTTCTTTCTATCACGGTCGGTGTCACAGGGTTTGCCGTTTTTATTTTGGGGATCGTTTTGCTCGTTCACTATCTCCGGATACGAAAGAAGCGACGCAGTAGACGGCGCGAGCATCAGGTCATTCCGCGGAGAGGCCCATGATGCGCGTCATCACACCCTCCGAACACATCGGAGGGTTTTTCTTTTTCTCGCGTGCGGCCCATTGACAATCGTCCAGAAACGGCATAGGGTACGACCCGCTACGTTGCACGTTCTACTCGTAAGAAGGAGGGTTCCAATGTTGTCTGGGGATGGGCCGTACAAGGCCAACACGCTCGCGAAAGGCATCATCATTCCGAGCATCACGGTTTTCAAACAGGACGAGGATCAAACGCTCGATGAACACCGTACCGGTGATCACGTCGATTGGCTGATCTCGAACGGCGCCGACGCCATCGTCCCCGCCGGAAGTTCGGGGGAGTTCCCCGCGCTCCGCATGGACGAGGCGAAGCAGATCTTCGACATCGCAATCAGCGTTGCGAAGAAACGCGTTCCGGTGTACCCGGCCGTCGGTCGCTACGGCACGCGTGATACGATCGAGCTCACGCGGCACGCCGAAAAGGCTGGCGCTGCGGGCGTGATGGTAATCGTTCCGTACTACATGAAACCGGATCGACATGCGATCATGGAGCACTTTCGCGCCGTACGGCGGAACACCGATCTTCCCATCATCCTCTACAATAATCCGGCAACCACCGGCGTCGAGCTCGCACACGACGACATCGTGTCGCTCTTCGACGAAGGTGTGGTGAATGGAGTGAAGTCCTCTCAAGGAGAAGTCGAGCCGACGATCAAACTGACGTCGGCACGAGCGAAGCTCTGTTCCTACTACGGACATGACATTCAGCCGACGATGGCTCTCAATGAGGGCGCGTACGGGTGGTTCTCGTTGTTTCCGAACGTCTTTCCCCGGCTCGCAAAGCAGCTTCAGAGCGGAACGAGTCACGAACAGAAGGATGTATGGATGCGTCTGGCTCCGTGCGTCAATTTCGTGTGGGGTGGAACTGCGCATCCGGTCGCGGCCGTAAAAGCCGCGCTCGAGATTCAGGGTCGATGGGTCGGCGTTCCGCGCCTGCCGCTTCAGCCGCTGCCTCAATACGTCTACCAGCGACTCGAAACGATTGTCCGAGAGGCAGGTGCGGCATGAATCGCGATGAAGAGATGAAACAGGCGCTGGAACCGTTTTGCATGCGCACGCATCCGGGGCTGCGGAAGATTCTTGAAGAGGGTATGTCTCTTCCGATCGCGCAGAAGATCGCGAGAGGCTACGGTCCCTGCAATGCGGCGTCGCTTCAGATCATGGGTGCGGGTCTGTCCAAGGTGTGGGATCCGGATCTCTACTATCCGTTGGTCGAAAACATCTATGATGAAGTCGGCCGAGGGAACCGCGAGGACTCTCACGTCGCGATGTTCGAACGGTTCATGCGCGCCGTCGATGTGGACCCGCGGAGATGTACGGCGGAACCGGGAAGTCCGAGCGAACGAACGATCAATGCGTTTCTGGCCGTGAGCAACGAGCCCACGGAATACGAAGCGCTTGCCCTCATGCACGGTTTCGAAGCGGTGTTTCCCTACATCTGCGGAGGAATCTACACGGGACTCCTGAAGAGTCGGATCGTCTCCGAAGACGAGGCATTCTTCTTCGACCATCATTCGAAGGTCGACATCGAACACAGCGGTATCATGCTGAAGACGATGAAGAAGCCGGCTGACACGACGGAGAAGTGGCAGAAATGCATTGATCGATCGGTCCACGGCGCACGCACCCTCTACGATCTGTTCGACCCAATCCTTTCGTAAACGACGTACCCCCCGACGCTTGTCGGGGATTTTTTTATGCAAAAAAACGGCGGACACGAGGTCCGCCGTTGCATGTAGCCGTTGTCGATTTATGGGCTGACCGTGATGCTGTTTGATCCTTCCAGTTTTCCACCGACATCGGTGAAGCCGGTGTAGGTCGTCGTTTTGCTGAATTGCACCGTTATTTCGCAACTCGAGTATTCACAGAGCGCGATCGCATTGTTGTCGGGGTCGGTACCCTCGACGATTGTAGACCAGCCCATCGTTTCACCCGACGGCGCATCGAGTTTCAGGATCGCCTGGTTCGACTGTGGTTTTGAAAGAAGCGTGAGAACGGGCTTCGGAGGTTCGCCGCCCGAGACCGTTACGGTCACGGATGCGGAAACGTACGCCTGGCCACCGACCGTGACTTTGGAGTAGAGCTGGGTCGTGCGATAGAAGGGTGTGGATCCCGTGCAGGCTTCCTGGATTCCACAGTCTTTCCAAAGAACCGGATTTGGTTCGCCCGGAATGTGCGCATACACCTTGTGGCTGGTCCGGTCCGGGAACGCTTGTGCGTTTGATGTGAACGCCGCGCGCGATCCGACGCCGACACCGAGCGGCTGAACGCTCATTTGAATGTCGGATGAAACAGCGGACACGGTCAGTGCGGCCTGATTGCCGTATTCCGTCTCGTATCGTTTTCCGGTGCCGTCAAAAGCGACGGCGCGGAAGCGTGTTTGGATCGGCGATTGGCTGACCGTGTAGGAAAGGCTGCAAGACGTTGAAGCGAGACACGTCACGAGCGGAGAGGTCTGCAGGTCGTTATAGATTTCGATTTTCGTGATGGCCGACGGGGTATTTTGGATGCTCGCAAAGACAAGAAGCATCTGGTTGAGCGTCGCCTGCGAAGAGCTGATCGTAACGAAAAGCGTTTCAGATGTCGGAGTCGGAGACGGAGACGGTGTTGGAGTCACGCCCGGTGGAACATAGCCAACCGGACGGATGTTCGCGGAGATCGCCGTCGCGGCCGTAAGTTCTTCGGCGACCTGGAATGCATTTCCGGGTTCGACGGAAGTGCCGATCAGATAATTCGTGAAAAATGTGTCAGCGACATCATCCACTTTTGTATTCCAGTTTTGTCCGTAGAGGAGCGATGCAAGATTCTCACTCGTGACCCAGCGCAGCACGCCATATCGCGACACGGCATATACTTTTGGATCCGTCGTGATTTTTACGAGCTTCACGCCCGGGCGATACGTTACGTTGCCGGCAAGCTGGTAGCTTGCAAGTTCGGTGTCCGGAACCGTCACGACGCCGGAGAAATCTCCGTACCAGCTGAAGAACACACGTTCATTCGGAAACGCGTAGCGCTTGCCTCCATCGAGGTAGTAGACGCTGGTGCTCGTTGAGCCTTTGATGAGCGCGCCGTTGGATGCTGCGGCATGGACGGCGAGGGGAGAGAGGGCGGCAAGAGCAGTGCTTGCAGCAAGAAAGACAGAGAGAAGGCGTTTCATATGACGGCAGTATAGCCTTTTGTGAGCGGGAACAGAAAACCTCCTGGCGAAGGGAGGTTTTCTATGACGCACCAGACGAGAGGAAGTTCGAAATTATAAAACAAGGAGAAGGGCGAACGGAAAAAGAACGGCCACAATATCCGTACTGATGTACACGACGCGAGCCGTCGTGCCACCGATCTCTTTCACGGGAACCGTACGCTGAACCATCACGCAGGAAGGCGGCGAGGATCTTCCTCCACGGGCGTATGTTCGAAACGTCAGCTCATGCGTCTTTGCATACGATTCACACATCGGCGTGAAATACCATTTCTGAACACCAAGCTCGATGCCGATCACCCAGAGCGGATACACCACACAGACGATGAGGAGCGCTCGAATCACCTTTCGATTTCGCACATGGACATCCATATCAGACACAGCATACCTTTGGTCGGAAAAGATTCAAACAAAAAACTCCCGTTTGGGAGTTTCTTGTTTGGTGCACAGGGTGGGAGTTGAACCCACAAGCCCTTGCGGGCGCCAGGTTCTAAGCCTGGTGCGTATGCCAGTTCCGCCACCTGTGCCAGAGATCGATCTCGGCCGAGCCTACTCCTCTTTGAGTCTCGCTGCAACGATGGCGATATCGTCCGTGAGTTTATAGGACTGTCGGAACGATGCCTCAAGACGGAGTTCGTTCACGCGGGATTTGAAGGGCGCATCGGACCGGAAGGTGCTTGCGAGTTCATCGAGATCCGTCATCTTGCTGATGGCATCGTCCGCCGTCGTTTGATCCGTCGGCATTGTCTCATACTTGTCGATCACGCCATCGGTACAGAAGATCAACGTGTCGCCCGGGGAGAGTTCGCGGATCGTGAGTGACGGATGTCCTTCACCGCCGACCGTCCGCATCGTTGTGACGCTGAGCTGGTAATACGATATGGGGCTCAATTTCATGCGGAGTATGCCGTCACGGAACGTCGGCAGGTTATGTTGCTTCGCCGGATCGCGTTTCATTTCGAGAAGCTTTTCGGGCGAAAGGCCGCGTGATTCGAGAAGGCCGTTCAAAAGCGAGTCGTCGTGCGTGATTTGCTCGATGCGTCCGTCCGAATCAAGAACGAGCGCGGCGCTGTCGCCGACATTGGCGATGACGGCATAATGCGTTCCGTCGGCGCTCTGGTGAACGAACCCGGTACACGCGGTCGTTTGTCCGCCGGTGATTTCTACGCTGAGACCCATTTCTTTAAACGTTGAAAGCAGCGCGAGTGTTTTTTCCGAGAGCTCCGTGTCCTGTTCAAGGACGGCAAGCATGCGCTGACGATCCGCATTGAGCGCGGAGATCTCTTGGGGGAACGCAGAGGGGTCGGGTCGAAGTTTGATGTATTCGTTCGTTTGTTTCTGAAGATACGCTCGGAGATCACCTCGAACTTCTTCGGGTGCGCGCAATGCCTGGCGCGTCCGTTCTTCCAAGAAAAAATCCGGCAACACATGCGACGCCATCGCGCTCGCTTTGGCGCCGCCCGGACCGCCACCCAAACCGTCGAAAACCCCCATGAGTCCGGTTGCCGGATCGGCGAGTGCGGAATCCTCGTTATGCGACGGACGCGGCTTCCCTTGCACGTGTTTTTTTTCGAGCGTGTACGCGACTTCCAGTCCGGTGAATCCCGGAACGTTTTTCGCCGGAACGACATCCAGGGATTGTTCGTCGTGCGGTGTTTCGGGCGATGGCGATGAGGGAGTTTTTTCTTTTTGCCGTTCGGAAGAGATCGAAGGATGCGGCTGTTTTTCAAACGGATTACGGATCATATCTCCCACAGCGTATCGGAGGAGGAGAAAAGGAACAATTGAGGTTTTTTATTCAATCACGACATGGTGTGCGACGCAGCGTGGTTCGTATGTCACAGCTTCACCTTCATGTTCGACGGTCACGACCGGATCATTCTTGTGTACGGGTTCACCATTTCGGAGGCGTTGGGTGCGTGTCGCATTGTGTTCGCGGCAGACACTGCACACGGCACGTGAACGTTGCACGATCGTTTCTGGCAACGCCATCAGCGCGAGGGCAGTCGGAAACACCGCGCCTCGAAAGTCCGCATCGAGTCCAGAAATCAAAATCGTCTTTCCTTGTTTCATTGCTTCATGAAGAAGGGGAACGATCTCGGGAGTAAAAAATTGCATCTCATCCAAACCGATGACGCGATACGGTTCCATCGCGAGCTTGATTGCTTCGAGGTCTTGTTCCGGAACGGTGAGTCCGTCGTATGCCAAACCGGAACGCGATTCGATGCGCGCGCTTCTTGTGTCTAATGCAGGACGCAGACAAATCGTCGACACGCGTTGCTCAGCATAGATCTGCAAATGACGAACGAGTTCGAGCGTCTTGCCGCAGGCCATGGGGCCGGTGAAAAAAGTGATGGATCCGGACATATCGAAAAGGATGGTAGCGGAAGCGCAAGGGATATGGTAATCCATCCGTCGGAGGAAACATGTTCATTTCAAAACACAGAGCGCGTCTCCGCAGAGGAGACGATTTGCACGTACATTTTCGTGACGGAGACATGCTTCGGCTCGTCGCTCCGTACACCGCGAAGTCGTTTGCCCGCGCGCTCGTCATGCCAAACCTGACGCCGCCCGTCGCATCTGCACAGGATGCCTCGAAATATCGCGAGCGGATCAAGACGGCTACAAGCGGTTTACCGTTCATGTCGCTCATGACGATCAAGTTGCTTCCGCACACGGATCCCGAGACGATCGTAAAGGCCTTTCATGGAGGAGTCGTTGCTGCGAAGCTCTACCCGCGCGGCGTCACGACGAATGCGGCAGACGGTATTTTTGATCTCGAAGCCATGTATCCCGTTTTTCAGAAAATGGAGTCGTGCAAGATCGTTCTGTGCATCCACGCAGAGATGCCAGACGCGTTTTGCATCAATCGTGAGGTCGAATATCTGCCTTCCGTCGGACGCATTGCACGAGTGTTTCCGAGACTGAGAATCGTCGTTGAACATGTGAGTACGGCGGGGGCCGTTGAATATGTTCGCAGGCTGCCGTCGACCGTCGCTGCGACGATCACGTTGCATCATCTGTTGCTTACGCTTGACGACGTCGTAGGCGGTTCATTGAAGCCTCATAACTTTTGTAAGCCGATTGCGAAACGTCCGAAAGACCGTGACGCGCTTCTCGACGCGGCTCTCTCTGGAAATCCGAAATTCTTTTTCGGCTCCGACAGCGCACCGCACGATCGCGGCACAAAGGAATGCGCAGAGGGATGTGCCGGCATCTTCACGGCCCCGGTCGCGCTACAACGACTCGTACAGCTCTTCGACGAGCATGACGCCCTCGATAAACTGGAACCCTTCATCTCCGAGTTCGGTGCGCGGTTCTACAATCTGCCCCTGAACGAAGGTCTCATCGAGCTCGCGCGCGAACCCTGGATCGTTCCCGCCCAGATCGGAAACGTCATCCCATTCCTCGCCGGTGAAACCATCGAATGGTCCATCGTTTAACCCGACACGCTGTCGGGTTTTTTATTTATGGTATGGCGTTCCGCGTTCGATCATCGTGGCGCGATAGAGTTGTTCGAGAAGCACGATGCGAGCGAGTTGGTGGGGGAGTGTGATCGAGCCGAGCGAAAAAATCGCGTCCGCTTTTTGCCGTACCGTCTCATCCAAACCCCACGATCCTCCGATCAGAAAAACGAGCGCCCGTCCGCCCTCGCTCCACGTCTCCATCTTCTTGCTGAAGGTTGTTGAGTCGAATTGTTTTCCGGTTTCATCGAGTGCGATTACGAACGCTCCGTCCGGGACGCCTTTCATGAGCGACTCTGCCTCGATTCGTCGTGTCTTTGCGAGGTCGGGTTTCGCCGACCCGCCATGACCTTCGGGGAGCTCGATCAGGTCGAGCGAGGCGAGCGGTTTTAGTCGTTCCAAGTACATCCGAATCGCCTCGGCATGCCAATCTTCGGAAGCCTTTCCAATCGCCCGGAGGATGATCTTTTGCATGCCCCTATTTTGGCCCATCTTTCGGGCTCTGTCAAAGACACTTGACAGAATGATTTTTTGTGATATCTTATTTTATCCAGATTACGGTGCCGAACCTTACATTGTTAGTGTCTACATAGCTTCGGTCACAGATAGGCAAGCCTTATGGTCCTGCAGGGTGCGGGATTAAGTGGTGAGCCAGAGAAACGGAGAAACGACCATGCGACAGAACAAGAAGGATCAAGTGATCAGTGATGTGGTGAGCAGTTTTGGGTTCGCATTCGAGTTGCTCAAGGTGATCGCGCATGCGGTCATGGCGAAGGGTGGCAACATGCAGCACCTCCGCCGGATCGTGAAGGAGCCCACGCTCCAGTGGCAGATCGCGGACCTCGTCGTCTCGGTCGGCTCGGCTGGAGAGCGTCCGCACGACGAGAAGGAATACCTCGTTCCGGTCGACTATACTGCGCTCCCGTCCTTCACCGAGCTCGAGAAGGAGTTCGGGAAGGGCAACGTCTCGAATCTGTTCGACGGTCGCTCGTTCCAGAAGCACGCTTCGTGTGCGAACCTTGAAGAGAGCCACAGCGACAAGATTTTCCTCGTGAAGCACTTCAACCGTGAGGTCGAGCTTGAGGATGCTATCGCCGAGATGGACAAGCTGGGCTATCGCCCCGCGACCCACATCGAGGGATACGCCTTCCAGAAGGCGAACCCCGAACTGCAGCGTCAATTCTGGATCGTTGCACCCGGCTCGTTCGCCCCGCTTGGTGGGGGCCCTTGCGTCGCGGTGCTCCATGGCCTTGGCTCGATGCGTGTCGCCGGCTGCAGTTGGTTCGATAACAAATGGCGCTCCGACTTCCGATTCCTGTTCGTTCGCAAGGAGACCCTAGGCTCTCGGGCACTCAGCCCTTAAAAAGGGCCCTGGGGCACTTGGGCCATTTGCTCTAGACTCTGTCCGGTGCACGATATCCTCAACTTGGATTCGTGTGCTGGGCAGGGTCTTTTTCTTTATTTTTTTCGTCCCATCTTTTGGCTTATTTCTGGGACTTGACAAGGGGTTTGAGTTCTACTACTATGGCGACACTTCAACACCACCTCCTCAAGTAGACACGGCCCGATTCTGGCAGTGAGGAGCTCTGGAGACCGCTATGCGCCAAACCCTGACTGCGAGCAAGTTCTCGCCCATCGGCTAAGCTAAACGGACCTCCATATATGGAACCGTTTGGCAGCCCGCCAAACGGTTTTTCTTTCTCTACACATCTTTCAGAGCTGGACACAGACAGGAGTCGATCTCTCGCGAGGAGGAATCGACGCCCGTCCGTGTCCGTCTCTCTCCATCCCGGAGACGCCGGACTGGACCTCGACAACTGCATTCTAATCCAGCCAGACGACAGTACTCCGTAGGGAGGAAACGTCGTTGATGATGAGATTCGAAATTTGTAACGATGACGATAGAACGTCATACGTACAAGGCATAAGATTCCAATTGTAAGCACGCTCCCAAATCCGCTTCGCCGCGGACGAGGGGGCGCAGTACACCTTAAATTGCCATTCGATCAGACATGAGACTCTCATTCGTTTCATGATCCCGGATGGCCGAAGCACGTAAGGGCGTACGGTGGATGGCTTGGTAGCGAGGAGCTGATGAAGGACGTAGCAGCCTGCGATAAGTCTCGGGGAGGTGGCAAGCAACCTTTGATCCGGGAATTTCCGAATGGGGCAACCCAATTGCGTGAAGCGCAATTACCTACGACTGAATACATAGGTCGTATGGAAGGCACCTGGGGAAGTGAAACATCTCAGTACCCAGTGGAAAAGAAAACAACAGTATGCAGACTTCTTGTCCTGGATGATTCGCAAGAGTCGTTTCGGGACAAGATGTCTGCTCGATTCCGTTAGTAGCGGCGAGCGAACGCGGACGAGTCTAAACCTTTTTTGCAAGTTATTGTACCGAGTTGGACGCAAGTTTGACCGCGGGTGATAACGACGAGCTTGAGCTGTCGCAAAAGATGGTGTTGCGGACGAGACGTCATCCCCTCAAGAGGATGGCATGTGAGCAGATATCCATAGTTGAACGATCTGGAAAGATCGGCCAAAGACGGTGATAGCCCGGTAGACGAAATGGAATATATCCGCATGTGTCTCAGATCCAAAGTACGACGGGGCTCGAGAAACCCCGCCGGAAGCAGCCACGACGATGTGGCAAGACTAAATACTCCTCCTGACCGATAGTGAACAAGTACAGTGATGGAAAGCTGAAAAGCAGCCCGGAAGGGCGATGAAATAGTATCTGAAACCGTACGCTTACAAGGAGTTGGAGCGGGCGCAAGTCCGTGACAGCGTTCCTATTGAAGAATGAGCCGACGAGTGATTCCGATGTTGCTCGGTTAAGTTCCTGCGGGAACGTAGCCACAGTGAAAGCGAGCCTGAACAGGGCGTTTGTAGCATCGAATCGACCCGAAACCCGGCGATCTAGCCATGACCAGGATGAAGTCCCGCGAAAGCGGGATGGAGGTCCGAACCCACGAGCCGTGCAACACTCGGGGATGAGTTGTGGCTAGCGGTGAAATTCCAATCGAGCTGGGTGATAGCTGGTTCTCCCTGAAATAGATTTTGGTCTAGCGTTGGTTCATAGCATAGCGGGGGTAGAGCACTGAATGGAACATGGGACGCAAGTCTACATGTTCTAACCAAACTCCGAATACCGCTATGTGTTCCCAACAGTAAGTCCATGGGGGCTAAGCTCCATGTGACAAAAGGGAAACAGCCCTTGATCGCAGACTAAGGTCCCTAAATGTATGCTAAGTGTCAAAGGTGGTCGGGCGGCTTATACAACCAGGAGGTTTGCTTAGAAGCAGCAATCCTTTAAAGAAAGCGTAATAGCTCACTGGTCAAGCTGCCCTGCGCCGAAAACTTACCGGGGCTCAAGCATACTACCGAAGTCGCGGGATCCGAGTCTTCTTCGGAAGACTGGATCGGTAAGGGAGCATTCGCAACTGCGCAGAAGCGAAAGGCGTGAGCCATCGTGGAGCGTTGCGAAGAGAGAATGTCGGCATAAGTAGCAAAAAGACAGGTGAAAATCCTGTCCACCGTAAACCCAAGGTTTCCAGGGCAACGCGAATCGTCCCTGGGTTAGCCGGTCCTAAGGCCAGGCCGAAAGGCGTAACCGATGGATAGCAGGTGAATATTCCTGCGCTACCGTAGAGTTTCGATGGAGTGACGTATTCTTGCATCTTCTGAGGATCCCGGAATGATCCTTTGGGCGCGGAGGGGTGTGATGTTGGCAAATCCGCATCGCATAAGCCTCGCCGTGATCGCGAGCCTGACGCAAGTCGGGCGAGAGAAGAGAATGGGGTACCAAGAAAACCTTCTAGAGCCAACTCTATGGTAACCGTACCGTAAACCGACACAGGTGGGTGGGCGTAAGTGTGCCAAGGTGTACGAGAGAAACATTGTTTAGGAACTCTGCAATACAACGGCCGTAACTTCGGGATAAGGCCTGGCTGTAGCAATACAGCCTTCAACAAAAGACGCAAACCGACTGTTTACCAAAAACACAGCTCTCTGCTAAACCGCAAGGTGATGTATAGAGAGTGATGCCTGGCCAGTGTCAGAACGTCAAGCGGAGAGGTCATCCACTTCGGTGGGGCAGCCTTGAAGCCAAGCGCTGATGAACGCCGGCGATAACTATAATCGTCCTAAGGTAGCGAAATTCCTTGTCGGGTGAGTTCCGACCCGCACGAATGGCATAACGAGTTTGCGACTGTCTCAACAATGTACTCGGCGAA